>NZ_SRYM01000071.1 GCF_004793765.1 Parabacteroides distasonis
GTGGCAGGTATGCCGAATACTTCAGTACCTCGTCATTCTTCAACGCTGCCGCAACAATGGCGGAAATATTGAATGTCTTTTTGCTCTTGGCTTTGCCTGTGGATGCGCTGAAATTACCCAGCGTGCCAATGGTAGAGCCGTTCACCCAGAGTATTTCGGGCGGCACTTCGTAAGTGTCCGTCACCTTTAAATGAATGGTTTTCCAAAGGGCTGCGAAATCCTCTTTCTGCATGGTAACACCCTGCCCGGCTTCTTCTTTCCTCTTATTTTCCATAGTTACGGATTTTCCGGTTTGCGCTCTTGGCGATGGCGAGTGCCGCCTCGTCCTTGTCGTTCACCCTTTTTGCAAGGTTTTCCGCCCACGTGAGAAGCTCTTTCCGTGAGAAAAGCAATTTGTTCCCGTATTTGCGGAACGGCACTTCCTTTTTTGCGGTCAGCTTGTAGAGCCGTGCCTTTGAAATCAGAAAACCGTGTCGTTCCAGCACCTCTACCGCCACATCGGGCGTGAGGTTGTCGGGTTCGTTCCTCGGCTGGGTGAATCCTGCCAATGACTGGGAAACGGTTTCGCTCACGATAGCCCGGAGTTCTTCGGGCGTTGTCAGAATAATGTTCGTCATATTTTCTTCCTTTTTTAGTTATTACTTGGCTACCGTCATAGCCGTTGCAACCGGTTGATGCCGCAAAGGAAGAATAAAAGAAACCGATTATTCAATTACTAATCACTTGACACAGACCGGACAACTTGGGACAATGCAGGACATCCGGCAAGATTGGAGCGGGATAAAAAAAGGGACAAACGATGTATTGGTGATTTTGTCCTTCCAACACACCGTTTGTCCTATGTATGTTAAGTGATTATGCGAATGCCGCTATTTCACATCCTTTAACCTTTCAAGTTGGGAAACGACTTCTTTTATTACGAAATATTTGTTTCCCGACAGCCCTATGTTCGAACGGGATATGAAACCGAGTTCCTCCCACCGGGCTACGGTCTGCCTGCTCACGCCCGCCATTTTCGCCAATGTCTTTTGGTCTATCAGTTCCCTGCCCTCGAATACGGGGTACTTGTATTTACGGGTGGCATGGCTGAACCTTATTTTCTCTATCGCCTTGTCCACGTCTTTAACAGTAGGGGGAATATATGATTTCACTTGCAGTACGGCTTCTTCTATTTCGTAGCCTGCGTATTCGGGATTCTGCGCCAGTTCCCCGTAAATGGCACTGAAACATTCAAGGTGTCTAATCTTCACTGTCTTGGTTTTCTTGTTCGGCATGGCTCAATCGAATTTGGTTAATAACTGCGCATTCCTTATCCGCTCCTCCTGCTCGAAACTGGCGAGGTAGTTCTCCGTGATGGCAAGGCTTGAATGCCCCAAACTCTCGGATATGTAAGCGATGTTCGTTCCGCTGCGTTTTAAGACAGTCGCATAGGAATGCCGGGCGGAATAGGTCGTGAAACGGGGGACACCGACAGCTTGGGCTATTTTAGCCAAAGCGATGTTGCAACGGTGCGTTACCCGTCTGACAATATTGGAAATGACAAATTCGTCCTCCGTTTCTCTGGCGTACTTGAACAGGAAAGTATCGGGTTTCCCATCGTCAGGGTTTCCCCACCGTTTTATAATATCCCGCATTTCGGGAGTGAGTACCGCCCTTATTTCCCGTATATGGTTGGACGTGTGCGATGTCTTGGAGCGTACAAAGCAGATTTCACCGTCCACGATGTTTCCATACCGCAAGAAAAGCATATCCCTGAAATTGATACCGTTGCACAGGTAGGAGAAAAACCAAAAATCCCGGTACTTCTCAACGGTCTTGCTGCCCTTGTATGTCACGACTTTTTTTATCTGTTCCATCGTCAAGGCTAACTTTCGGCTGTTGCCGCTCGGAATCTCGTACTTCCCCCTGCCGAACGGGTATTGGGCTTCTTTTAAAATCCCGTTGCGTCTTGCGTCATTCACCACGCATTTAAGGGCTTTCATATAGAAATTTATGGTGGTGACGGTCTTGCCCTCGTTCCGCAGGAACTTGTCAAGGCGTGACAGCCAGTCCGCAGAAACCGCAGAGAACGGCACGCTGCCGCCTGCGAACCGTTCTATGCTTTTCAACGTGCTGCGGTAGTTATAATAGGAATTTACCTGCCCGTTGAGTTTGAATGCGTCTATTTTCCCCTGTATGGCTGTGTTAAGGGTTGTACCCGTACACCTGCCCAACCTCATGCTGAGCGCATCGAAACAGAAGTCCCCACGTTCCGCAAGGGCTTCCACTTGGCTTTTTATGATGGAGAAACTGTTTTCCACGCTTGCCCGTATCTCAATCAGTCTGCGGCTCTTGCTTTCGGCAAGGATTTCCCAGTCCTCTTTGGACAATTCCTTTCCGGTGGAATAATATTTCTGCTTGCGGTTGTGTATCACTTGTATCTTGACAGGGAACAGACCGCTTTTCTTCGCCCTACGTGCATCCAGTACCGATAGTACGGATATTCCATCTTTTGAATACTTGAACATAGGCTGCCTTGTTTATTGTTATACGTCTATTTTGTACATACGATTTGCATACAAAAATAGAGATTATCGGAAAAAACAGCAAATCAAAAGCCAAATCATTTTCCTAATAATCTCTAAATATCAGTTATTTATATACAAACTCAAACAATATAAAAATGGTAAAAATATAGGGTATTATTACGGTTGGTAGTTACGCCACGTTTCATCGGCAGGTCGGAAATGTCCACGTGCAGCGGTTTCCCGCTGATGCGGTCTGACATCTTCAGCCCGAAAGGTGACACTGAGCTGCGGTAGTTCGTTTCTTCCACCCAGAAACAGAGAGCCTGTTCGATGAACGTGTAGAAACTCTCCTCCGCCGGGAAGTCCGCACCATTTCCCGGCATCGCCGCCCAATACAGCGTAGCGGCGTCCACCGTGTTATGGCGTGGCTTGCATTCCATCATGGCGATCTGACTGCCCACGTCATTGCGCATGTTCTTCACCTCCATCGGGTTGTCCGTCCATGCGATAATGTTGCAGTGGGCACGTACCGAGGTAAGCCCGAACGAATGTGCGTCATTCAGGTACAGGTCAATCCACTCTTTATTAATCTGGTTGCTCCGTGAGTACTTCGAGAGCGACTGCATGTTGCGTGCGCTCTTCTCAAAACGTTGCAGGTTCTCGCCGCTGTCATCCAGAAAAACGTACTGGTTGTATAGATGATTGCACGAGAGTAGCAGACCTACCGGACTGGCGAATGACAGCTTGCAGTCGCTTTTGTCCGTTGATAATCGCTCATACCGGCAGTCCGTACCCACCTTGTTAGGCAACGCATCCAGTTCCGAGAGCGTATGCACCGAAACGTGCTTGTCACCGACACGCAGGCCATCATCTCCGAGTTCGATGTCTTCCAGCGTAGTGGTATCTGCCATTGACAGACAGAAATACTTCTCCACCAGTCCGGTCTTATCCTCCGTACCGGTAATCTCATCACCGCCGAGCCGTCTTAGACGCACCAGTCCCGTATCGTTTACGATCCGGGCGAATTGCCCCACCGTATCCAGAAAATGGGCGGTAGTATCTTTGTCCACCTCTTTGGGGATGATGAATCCTCTGCACAGCGAAGAGAAATTGCTCTGCATCCTCATGCGCTCTTTCGTTGTCTTGGTCAGGTACAGATAGCATTTATGGTTCAGGAAAGGTCGCTCATTGAAGTGCAGCTCGTAACTTCGGGAAAGGAAACTTAAATTCTCCTTGTCTGTCTGGCTGCGGTAATCCTCCCGGATAAACCAATCCTGCTTATGTACCACCGTATAATTGGGCAGTACCTTGATAGCCTTTGCCCATGCCGCATGGATAGCCTCATACTCTGCCGCCGTCACCGTGAAGAGTTCGGGCAGCTCCACCTCAAAGACGGCGGTGATGTCCGCATCTTTGGAAATGATACAGTCCGCTTCGACAGCGAGAAGCGGAAACTTGCTTTCCAATGTGGCAGCTTTTAGTGTGTTCCGCATACATTCTTCTTTTTAATCGTGAATAACTTTCGGGGACTGATTCGGTTGATCAGGTAGCGGGGATGCTGTTTCTTGGCCAACAGCTTCATCAGCCCATGTTCTCCGAACTTGCCGTTCAAGTGAAATGTCAGCCAGACCAATGCGGAGGCGGACGTTACACCGAAAGCGATGCAGAGCCATTGACCGATTCCGGCCATATAGAGAATGACAAACAGCACGAACAGGGCCAGCAGCCCGCCGGCAAAAATAAAAAGGTATTGTGCCTTGAGTCCCTTGAACTCCGCACTCTCGCCGATCCCCTTGTTCAGTTCATAATCCATATACATTATTATATATAGGTGAATCTATCCCTTAGAGGAAGAACGAACGCAGGATAGTGGCGGCGACAATCAAAAAGATGCACGCACCGAACCAAGAGGATGCCACCTTGCTCACATCCGGATCGCCGGAACTAAACTTATTGTATACTTTAATCCCGCCGACCAAGCCAATCACGGCTCCGATGGCATAACACAATTTCGTACCCGGATCGAAATAGCTCGTGACCATCTTGGTCGCTTCTGTGATACCGGCTGAACCATTCCCTTGCGCATAGAGCGAGCCTGTAGCGATCAGTATAACCGCCACGAATACAAGTCTTTTCGTATTCATAAAATAATTGGATTTGAAATGTGGAGCACGACGGTAGAAGAACCCGCCGTGTCCTGTTGTTAATTAAATTTGTTTGGGGTTTTCTCGTGGGAAATAAATAGGTGGGCTATCCGTAATCTCTTTCCTTCATGTACATTTTACTTTATTCGTTAGACAATATCACTGAGGGAAAAAGTATCCGGTATGGTTTCTGTCGCCGATTCGCTGTCCGGGCAGCTCCGTCTGCGGTATGCCGTAAGGTGTAACTCTATCAGCGAGCCGATCCGTTCCTCACGTTCTGCATCACCGGAGGTCAACTGGTCGAACATCGGGGTGTTACGAAGCTCTGCCAGCGTCTTTCCGGCCTGAAGCCTTTCCTCTTCACTGGCTGCTTCACCACTGACCGCTACACGTACCGCCAGTCCCATGTCCTCGAAGCGGATGCCCGTAGCTTGCGGTGTGTATCCTGGCAGACGTTTGTCCTGCTCGTCATCGTCTATCGGAGGATCATCATCAGTCGGTTCTTCCCGGAACTCCAAAGGGACATCCATATCTTCCATCAGTTCCAGTTCTTCCGGCATCGAATCCCCTTCGGCAAACAGTTTGTCCAGTTCCTCGGCGGAAACTATTTTCGGGTACTTTTCCTTCTCCGGTGCAAAAGTATCGGCTTCATTTACAGGTTTTTCATTTTCATTTTTTCCGGGTATTTGTGGCGTGGAGTGGCTAAGAGAAAATGTACTTTTGCCTAAAATATCACTTACGTCCACCGCCATTCGGGTAAGAATCTGCTCGGCTTTTTCCGCTCTTTTCCTTCGGTTGTTCCGCTCGTAACAGAGGTAGGCGACTATCCACAGCAGATAGCCGCCGATAAGTAAGAATAAGGTTGCTGACATGGTTTCTGGGGGTTAAAACAGTTCGGTACTTCGTTTTTTATATTCCTTCGTGATCTCGTCTTGGTAGGTAGCAAAGTGTTGTTCCAGTACATTGTCCACATAGCTGAATATGGACATCTCGTTGTTCCCGATTGTCTGGACAATCTTCTGAATCCGTTCGTGGAACTCTTTACGCAAGTAGATGGTCTTGCCAAGCCGTGCGCAGACCGGTGACTCATGGATGAACAGACGGACATATTCGTTCTCTTCATCGGCCTGTCTTTTATTTCCGGCCACTTGCACCTGTCTGTCTGCCGGTCGTTCTTCTTTGAACGAGGCGACTATGGAGTTCTCGTCGATGTCCGTCAGGTTTATTTTTTTCCGTTCGTTTCCCATAGCCTACTTTTTGATAATGGACAACAATTCTTCCGTAATCTCTTTCAGATTACTGCCTTTGACCAGCGTACTGTCCGCAGGGAACAGCGTGGAACGGAACAATGCCTTATGTTCTCCCGTCAGCTCACGGCGGAACCGTTTGCTGTCCGGCAAGAAGGTATTCAGCACTTTCAATCCCAGCTCGCTGATCACTTGTTCATACACCGTGTACAGTTCCGATTTCTCCCGACCGTCCACCATGTTCCACAGCAGGTACAACCCTTTGATATTCGTCTTGCCCGTAGCGATCAGCGTATCATTCAGCCGGCTCGCAAAGCGGAGTGTACTTTCCATCACCACCCTATCGGCAGCAATGGGGGAAAAGATATAGTCCATGTTCGCCAGCGTGTTCAGCACGCCCGTGCTGTTTACCGTACCCGGGAGGTCAAAGAACACGATGTCCGTTTCCGGCATCTTTTCCAACAGTTCGTCCGCTTTCGTGATGGCGTCCTCGGCCGTACTCTCCGCTATCGGATAGGCTTTCTTCCGTATCCGTTGCAGTTGCTTGTACGCCATCAGTTTATAATGTTCGTCCTCCATGACCGTTCTCAGGTCACGTTTTCTCATCTCGGCAATACTGTGTTGCGGGTAATCGCAATCCACTACCGCCACATTCATTCCTTTCACATAGTGCAAGTAACTTGCCACCAGTACGGTCAACGTTGTTTTTCCTGCTCCGCCTTTTTGAGTGGAAAAGGCGATAAAGAGTGTTTCTTTTTTCATGATGCAGTTTGTTTACAAGTGATACTTTTGAATCAACGCCGCAAATAAAAAAGGAAAAAGAGGGAAAATTCATAGTTGGGAAATGGCGAGGTTCGAGTGGCCGGCTCCTGACATAGAATGGCTGGATGAACAGCCAACCGACCGAAAGATTATCCGTCTGATTAGCCAATCGGATACTTGTTCGACCACACATGATATTACTGGATTGTATTGCTTATCGGATAACCAGCCAAGGAAACAGCCGAACAATAAATAAACTGTCCGAACAAAAGGTTATCCGCTTGGTTGGCTGATTAGCCGGACAACCGCACCAACGTTGCAATGACTAACCGTCTGATTGGTTACCTGACCGATTGGTCGTTCAGGTAACCAATCGATCATCTCGCCATCATCGACTGCCCGTTTCTCCTTTGTTCCACCCCATGTGTACAAGTGGCTATCATTTGGCGCAATTTGGCTAATATTGTTGATATACAACAAATTACACAACAATCTAACTTTGCGCCATCCAACCGGGGAATGGGTCGTTTGCTTCCCGCCGGTCGTTAACTCCCGCTTTCCCCGAAAGCGTTCTTTCCTCTTCGGAGAGGAAAGATTTATGTTCACCAGAACATAGCAAGCTGTGTTTTTTGCAGCACCACTCCGTTTTGCAGCAAAAAACGCTTGCCCTTGCAGGGGGCTGCAATTTGCTCCGAAGTCGCAAATTGTGGGAGGGAAGCTAACGGCGGCAATTCCTCCGGGTGGAATTGTACCACATAAAAAATGTATATATGAACAACGAGAAAAAGCATTCCCACACACGGGGGAAAGGGGGCAGATTACCCAAGTCGAACCCGGCTGTCCGCCGTGAAACCGTCAATCTGGACGAAGCCAGCCATGCACGGTTTCTCACCATGTTTGAGCAGTCCGGCCTGTTGTCCAAATCCAAGTTCATCGCCGCACGGATCTTTAACGAAGAGTTCAGGGTGATCCGAACAGACCGTGCCACAATGGAGTATGTAGCCAAGCTCACGGAACTGTTTCAGCAGTTCCGTGCCATAGGAGTAAATTACAACCAAGCCGTCAAGGAGTTACACATCCATTTCACCGAGAAGAAAGCGTTGGCACTGCTCTACAAACTTGAAAAGCTCACCCTTGAACTCGTGGAGTTGAACCGCCGGATTGTTGAACTTTCCCAAAAACTCGCCTCACATGGTAGCCAAGATCAGCGTGGGTAAGAATCTATACGGCGCATTGGCCTACAACCAGAACAAGGTCGATGAAGGCGGAGCGAAAATCCTTTCCACGCATCTACTTCGCTATCCCGAAGACGGGCGTTTTCGCCCGGATGAATCCATGCGGCAGCTTCTCGAATGGATGCCGAGCCATTACCGTACCGAGAAGCCGGTCATACATATCTCCCTCAATCCGCATCCCGACGACATACTGACCGACGAGCAACTGGCGGAAATCGGCAGGGAATACATGCAACGGCTCGGTTATGGCAACCAGCCCTATCTTGTTTTCAAGCACGAGGAGATCGACCGGCACCATATCCACATCGTTTCCCTGCGTGTCGATAGTGAAGGCAGGAAAGTTTCTGACAAGTTCGAGCATCGCCGTAGCAAAGAGATTACCGAATTTCTGGAGCAGAAATACGGCCTTCATCCGGCGGAAGGTCAAAAGAAAGGTGAAGAGTGGCAGCTGAAGCCGGTAGATGCAGCCAAAGGGGACATCAAAAGACAGATTGCCCGCACGGTCAAACCTCTGCTCAAACTTTACAGCTTCCACACAATGGGCGAGTTCCGTGCCTTGCTTTCCCTGTATAATATAGGTATGGAAGAAGTAAAGGGGGAAATGGGCGGACGCACCTATCACGGCATACTCTATACCGCTCTGGACAACAACGGCGAAACGGTAGCCACTCCCATCAAGTCCTCCTGGCTGGGCAAAATGACAGGAGCGGAGCAACTGGACAAGAAGATGCGGGAAGCCACCGCAAAAGCCAAGTCCGATCCGTGCCGTGAACGGATTCGACCGTTAGTGGTTGACGCTCTGCGCCGGTCCGTGGACGAACGGGATTTTCGTGACCGCTTGGCAAAAGAACAGATAGACTTGGTTCTCCGCCGCAACGAAACCGGCAGGATTTACGGCGTTACCTTTATAGATCATCGCAGCCGAACCGTGCTCAACGGCTCACGTCTGGGTAAGGAGTTCTCGGCAAACATGCTCAACGGATGCTTTCAGGAACAGCCACAAAACCTCATGCCGCCACTTCAGTCACCCGTTCCTCCTGTTGTGGATCTCGAAAACGGGGAGAAAGTTTTGGGAGGGTTGCTTTCCGGCATGGAGCCGGAACTGAATTATGTACCCCGGCATCCCAAGCTCCTGAAACCCGACAAGAAGAAACGCCAGCATCGTTACGGTCGTCAGGACTGATCCCGTATTACAGAATCATTCATTCGATAACTTTTAAAAATTCAACATTATGTCACAAGAAGATGATCTTCGTGGACTGGCAAAAGTCATGGACTTTATGCGTGCCCTCAGCGTATTATTCGTAGTGGTCAATATCTATTGGTTCTGCTATCCCTCCATCCGGGAGTGGAACGTCAATATCGGAGTGGTGGACAGGATTCTGCTGAACTTCCAGCGCACGACCGGGTTGTTCGGCTCCATCCTTTGGACAAAACTCTTCTCCGTTACCTTCCTTGCTCTCTCGTGTCTGGGGACGAAAGGCGTAAAGGAGGAAAAAATCAAATGGGTGCATGTCTGGACAGCCCTTTTCGCTGGTTTCGTCCTCTTCTTTTTCAACTGGTGGTTGCTCGGACTGCCCATACCGTTAATGGCACGCACCGCCTTTTATATATTCACTCTTACCGTCGGTTACCTCTGCCTACTCGCTGCCGGTGTATGGATCTCCCGTCTGCTCAAACAGAATCTCATGGACGATGTATTCAATAACGAGAACGAAAGTTTCATGCAAGAAACCCGTTTGATTGAAAATGAATATTCTGTAAATCTGCCGACACGGTTCTATTATAACAAGAAATGGAATGACGGCTGGATCAATGTCGTGAACCCGTTCCGTGCCTCCATCGTATTGGGAACGCCCGGTTCGGGAAAGTCTTTTGCAGTGGTAAATTCCTATATCAAACAGCAGATAGAGAAAGGCTATGCCGCCTATATCTACGATTTCAAGTTTCCTGACCTCTCTACCATTGCTTACAATCACCTGATCAGCCATTTGGAGGGGTATAAAGTGCCGCCGAAGTTCTACGTCATCAACTTCGACGATCCCTCACGCAGCCATCGCTGCAACCCCCTCAACCCGAAGTTCATGACCGACATCTCCGATGCTTACGAGAGTTCGTACAGCATCATGCTCAACCTCAACCGGTCGTGGGCGGCGAAACAGGGTGATTTCTTTGTCGAGTCACCCACCATTCTCTTTGCCGCCATCATCTGGTTCTTGCGGGTGTACAAGGACGGCAGGTATTGCACCTTCCCCCATGCCGTCGAGTTCCTCAACAAGCCTTACGAGCAGATTTTCCCCATCATGTCCTCTTATCCCGAATTGGAGAACTACCTCAGTCCCTTTCTCGATGCGTGGTTGGCGGGAGCCGCTGACCAGCTCATGGGTCAGATCGCCAGTGCAAAGATACCCTTGTCCCGCATGATCTCACCGGCACTCTATTGGGTGATGTCCGCCGACGAGTTCTCTTTGGACATCAACAACCCCGACGAGCCGAAAATCCTCTGCATAGGCAACAATCCCGACCGGCAGGCAATCTACGGTGCTGCGCTCGGCCTGTACAACAGTCGTATAGTGAAGATTGTCAATAAGAAAGGTAAGCTGAAAAGCTCCATCATCATTGATGAACTACCTACCATTTTCATCAAGGGACTGGACAACCTGATAGCCACCGCACGCAGTAACAAGGTCGCCGTACTACTCGGCTTTCAGGATTTCAGCCAGCTTATCCGTGACTATACCGACAAGGAGGCACAAGTGATTATCAACACGGTGGGTAACCTCTTTTCGGGGCAGGTCGTGGGGGAAACAGCCAAAACCCTCAGCGAAAGGTTCGGCAAGATACTCCAGAAACGCCACTCTATCTCTATCAACCGGCAGGACGTTTCCACCTCCATATCCACCCAGATGGACAGTCTCATTCCACCCAGCAAGATCAGCGGGCTGACACAGGGAATGTTCGTCGGCTCCGTTGCCGACAACTTCGGAGAGAGGATTGAGCAAAAAATCTTCCATTGTGAGATTGTTGTCGATGCCAAGAAAATTGCCGAAGAGGAAAAGACATACCAAAAGATACCCGTTATCACCAACTTCGTGGATGATGACGGGGTGGATCACATGAAGGAAATGGTACAGGAGAACTACAACCGGATCAAGGAGGATGTCAAACGGATCGTGACCGATGAATTGGAGCGCATCGCCAACGATCCCGCCCTCAAGCATCTCTTGGAACTGAATAAATGACAAAATCCCCTGTAAACGACTATGATTTACAGGGGATTTTGTCTGTTTCGGAAATCAGCTTACCTGCTACGGTAATGTTTCTCGTCATCTTCTTCCATCCGTTTGAGCAGCACTTCACGCAGGCGGTCAATGAAGTAGGTTCGTTCGTCCGCCTTTCGCCTGCGTATCCGTGCGTAGTAGCTCGAGGCGTTCTTCACGTCTATGCCCAGCAGCCCACACACGTGTTCCACTACACGTTTCAGCGTGACATCGCCGTCGTTGAACAGCTTCAGTTCATGGCAGGCGTACAGTAACTCTATCAGGTTGATAACGTCTGAAGTCCAGATAACCGGCGGGGCACCCGTCGGTGCGGCTGTTTTCACCAGACCGACCGGGTGTATCTCATAGGCGAACTTGCAGTAGGCTTGCATCCCTTCCAGATAGGTCAGCGTGCCGATAATATAGGAGTAACAGATCAAATGTTCCTTCTGTGTCGTGCGGTAATGTTCACGCAGGATGACCAGCCTGCAACTCAGGTATTGCAGCTGGAAAAGGACAATACTGATGTCGCTCTCCGCACGTTGCAGCTCATACACTTCCTTTACAAACTCTGTATTGGCTTTCGAGAGTGTTTCCTCGTTGCTGTTCTCTTGTCCCAGCAACAGGAGATAAGGGGTAACATTGAATAATCTCATAATGTTTTTCGTTTAAGTATGAAAATGGCTTCAATGTAGGGGCTTTACCTGACATGCTTGTTCCGCTTTTCGCCGAAAATACCGATGGTTATTCGCCCAGATAGAACTAACGGCGTTCCTTGCACAATTCATCGTACAAGTCTTTATGCAGCTCGCTCGGACTTTGCTTCATCTGCTCCATGCAGAACTCCCAGAAACGGTTGGCAGATACGAACCCGTTCTTCTCGGCTATCTCCATCAGCGGACGGTCGTAATAATACTTCAAGTCCCTCCGTATCTGTTCAATGCGTTGCTCTTTGAGCCACTTGTTGGCGGAGCGATGATAAATCTTGCGGAACCTCTCACGGAAAGTCGAAACACTCATGCAGAACATTCCGGCAAGTTCCTCTACGCTGTGCGTTCGGTAACTGTAGCGGTTCACCTTCATTCGGAAGACGGCGGTAAACAATGGCTTCAACCGTTTCTCGGCAAACTGGAAGTCCAGCTCGGTGAGGGGCGTGTACTGTCGGCTGATCTGTTTGCGCCGTTCCACAAAGAAATAGTCACACACCTCGTTGCACATATTGTACAGGGGTTGCGGCGTACCGGTACGATACAGCACCTCACATAGATACAGCATCTCCGGCGTGCGGTACGCTTTCCGGTAAGGCTCGACGAAATGGTGCAGCAGGTCGTTCTGTATCTCCACCTCTTTGGAGAGGGAGAGCAACATCAACAGTGGCTGATACTCCCTGCATGATACCGAAGGAAGTTCGGGCAGTTGTTCCATCTGCCGCAGGATATGGCGGCACAGCTCCGTGTTATGGGAGTAAGGTTCCAGCACAAGAAATTTTTTTGTACTTTTTGCCTTTAACAGCGCCTCCACATCCACACGGAGCGTATGGGTTATTTCTCTCAGTGATTCCGGTGCGGTTGTCACCAGTTGTTCGATAAATTTTGTTTCCATAATAATGTGTTTATTATAAATCCATGATGTATCCCATCTGAAATTTCACAAAGATAACCGCCATGATATGGTAACGACTTCCGCTTTTCGCCGGAAATATTTCCGTGTCTGGAAATAGAATTAAATTTTTACCTTATCCTTTATAAAGGAATAATATACCAGATAGTATGTGTTTTGAAGTATCTATTCATGGACGTCTACGGCTGTCTAATTTATTTTTATAGACTCTACAATTTTCAAAATTTCAGATTCAGAACTATCATCAGACGTTGTAGTAGCAATGATAAAACTTTCCAATGTTTTCTTATTCATATGAATAACAATATTCTGATTTATATAGATGTTTCCACCACCTGCTACTGCACATTCCATCTTCCCCGAAACCTTTTCAAATACTTTTCCATGAATATTTATATTTTCTACTCGAAATTCCTCCATAGACTTGGTCAACAGATCATGCATATGTTCCATCGCTTTTTCTGAAGGTGCTTTAAGGTAGCTGACGGTTAAACTATTGACACCATCTCCTTGAAGTTGAAGTATCTGCTTCGTATCAGACTTTTTTATTGTTTTCCAAGTTGATGGATATTGGCAACTGAAGCCACAACTGCTATTGACATATTCTTTCATTCCGTTGACTAAATCGGTTTCACTCCCGGTAAAAGTAGAAACATCCGTTGTATTTTGTGGAATCTGGAAGGAAGCATTGGATTCTGCCTCAATGGCATCTCTTTCGAAAAAAGCGTTTTGCGCATATTGTTCGAGTGTACCATTATCCCACATCTTTCTGATTTCCACAAAATCTGCTGGCAGATTGGATGTCTGTCCCGCAAAAAGAAAAGCGAAGATTAACACAAAAGAAATTTCTGTGAGTGAGATACAAAGGGGTGAAGACTTTTTCACCGCATATCGGTCGGTCAGCAGATATAGGATACCTAATACGACTCCGGATATAAGTCCACCAATATGGGCGGCATTGTCTATGTTTTCCACCCTTATACCGGATGTAAGGTTATAGAAAACAAAGAAACCGATACTGTACAACAGGGATTTACGTTGTCCTTTTTCTATCTTGTGATGAAATATCAGATAGGAAAGAAATATGCCATAAAGTCCGAATATTGAACCGGAAGCCCCGGCACTTATGATTTCCGGATGTATGGTCAGGCTGGCAAGAGCCGAAAACAATCCTGTCAGAAGATAAGCACTTATAAGCCTTCTTCCACCGATAAGCTGTTCCAGAAATACCCCGATATACAGTAATGCGTACATATTCATAAGTATATGAATTACTCCTATATGGATGAAATTGCAAGTAACGGTTCTCCACCAATCACCGGTAAGTGTAAGAGGACCGAAATCTGCACCCCATTTTATGATGGATATTCCCGTAGGGGCTATCAGGCTTACTCCACATATTGCCATGATTACAAATAAGGCGACATTGATATAGGTAAGCAGAGGCGTTGCTATATTCCCTTTACGGATTGTCAAAAGCGATCGCAAGGATGCATTCGCTTTTTCGTCCATACTCATAGAAGCCTCCTTATTTTCTTCAAAAGCAGAGAAATCTCTACATGTGTTTTCTCTGTCTGTATCAACAATGTATGATACGTCTTTCATCTTATCCAAAAGAGGCATGATACCATTGACCTGTTTGAATAACACTTCTTCTGTATATACGGGAATCAGTTGATAAATGGCTACCGAATCTCCATTGGGTAGTTGGCAGTTTTCCGCCCCGCTATCCCGTTCTTTAGGAATGGTGAGCAGGAGGGATGTCATGGAGGTATCATCATGTAACGGTGTACCATCGGATAGTGAGTGTCCACACGTGATCCATGTATTTCCCTGCTGAAGCCATGATGCGCATCGCAGAAGCCAATCAGTTGGCCACGTATCTTCCGTATTCCATGTTGGAGGCATACACATACAAAACTCACACCTCGAAGGAATTTCCTTATCCGGCACTGGTATAACAGAAGCTCCTACTCCACAGGTGACCAGTGTATAGCAGTCGAATCTGCTTGTTGGTTCGATGATGAGAATTTCCACTCCAGACGGTGAGACAATGCTTTTGGTGATACCTTTAATACCACCATAGAAATGACGGATATGAGAAAGTACGGTATTCTGCTCTTCTAAGGTATATGCACATGCGGTGTTGTCTACGGCCTTGGATACATTTGAAGGCATATTGTGACTGTTTTGCACCTGTTGCATGGCTGCTATGAGTTTGTCAAAGTTCTGCTTGTTCTTTCCCCAGTCAAAGAGCTGCATGGATGTACATACACTTGTAGCGAGAAGCTGTCCGTCTTTCCCGTCTATTACAGAAAGAACTACCTTTTCTTGCCACGATCTCAAACTTGCAGATGTATAAAATTCAGCTTCTTCACTTTTTATATTACCCGCTTGCCAACCGAGATGTTTGGATGCTTCAATAGCAAGAAGCATCAGTTCTTCGGAAGAATATCCGGCTAACTCTATTATTCGTTCACTTTTAGGTCTAAATCCTGTTGCCATATTTACAATATTATTATGTATAAAATATTCTTTTAAAGCTACCAAGTTGGTTAGAAACTTATTCTTTTCCTTTTCAGTATATCCGCCAACCAATCAGGAATGAACTTTTCCGCCCGTGGATATTTACTGAAATCTTCGCTAAAATCACTATCGCGGAATACCTTTTTCAGTTCTTCATATCTCGTATCGTAACCAAATCTTATATCCATATTATTGCCTTTGTCTATTGTTATTTTACATAGATAGAAAGCCCCCTCTTGCGGGCATAAGGAATACATCAGGTCTTTGAGTTTTTCTATTTTTCCTGAAAGGTGTATTGTAACATTAATACCAAGACGAAATTGAACTGGCTCGTTTCCCCTGTAATAGTAAATCTTAGTATAAGATGTGTTTTCAACGGTATAACAGTAAAAATCACATTTACTCCACTGGGCATAAGCCACCATTTTAGCCAAAATTTCCTTGATGCTGTTTACATAAGCACAGCATTTTTCATCATCTTTCCAAAGATTTAGTTGTGTACGATAAGGAATGTATTTGGCAGACGGTGTTACTTTGCTTGTTGAAGCGGGATATGGCAGCCTGTCATCTGAACAAGCAGTTTTGATACAATCGGTAAGATACCAGCTCCAAAACTCTTTATTACGCTCGTCATCAATAAAATCTAAATCGACAATACCGCCATTCATTAGTGTCCCATAAAAAATAGGGACTAGTTAAACATTAAATAAATTTGGCCCA
>NZ_SRYM01000072.1 GCF_004793765.1 Parabacteroides distasonis
AACTTGGCGATCATGCGGAGGCAGGTGGCACCGCATTCCATGGAGTCGGGTTGTTTGATGTGGGGGAATTCCATATTTTAACACCTTATTCACTCAATAATTCCACACGATTATTATCTACTTTCAACTTACTATTCTTTCTCGCCTTATGCCGACCGCTTGTCCAATTATAACGAAAACCAATAAGGAGCATATTCTTTCTCTCATCGAACGAACGATAGGTATAACGATAATAATCCTCTTGGTCAGTCCAAGATTCGACTATTTTCCCCCCTAAAAAATAACGCATAGAGGCTATCAGCTTCCAAGATGAGTTGATATTCCAACCGATAGTAAGCAAAGACTCGATCGAACTTTTCTCTTTTATAGTCGGAGTATAAGTCATACCCATAAAATCCACATGCCCATTAAAGGAAAAAGTTTTGTAAGCCAAGTTCCAACGAAACACTTTCGAGAACCAATCCCTCTTTCCATTATAAAAGGCATTACGATGATAAGTTCCGGAAAAACTGATATTGCCTATTCTTTTGATATTGTAACGCACGATACCAAATACATATAAATATTTTTGGCTACCTTTATTCTCATAAGTAGAAGTATAAATACCGTGGTCATTCGTGTAGCCAACAGAGGAAACTATATCTGAATGATGCGTATAACCAAGCTCCGGACTGATATAGAAATTTCCTATATTAAAAGACATGCTGTATCCCAAATCATTTCGATAAGAAGGCTTTAATTGAGGATTTCCACACACAATACTCAAGCTATCTGTCGATGTATTGTAAGGATTTAAATAAGCCACACCCGGCTCTTCGGTATAACCACGTACCCAAGCCTTGAGAGTAAGCCATGAAAGAGGATGGAGCATGCCTGATACACTATATTTCAACCGATAATAATCATTCTTCTCATACCCGATCTGGTTGAATATCATATCCATGCCTACGGAAGCAGAGTAAGCTCCCCATTTAGCACTTTGGCTGAACGACGCATACATATATTCCTTCCAGCGGTTATGACGGAAAGGCAATTCAACGGATAAAGGAAGTCGCAAGCTTGTTTTCTCATAAGAGAGTCGATTTCCCAAAGATAGCTCAAAGCTTTCCCCTTTCTTTTCATAAATGTTTTGTACATATCCCTTATAATAATCCATCTTGTAGAGAGTGGCTTTATCATAGAAATGATTATTCCCCGTTTCACTCGTATGATCACGATCCTCATTTTTGTTATACGTGAAATTCATTTGATTTTCCAACGAGCTATTCTCCTCGAACATCAAATGATGATAGATATTATACACATTTACCAAGGATAAGGTCTTACTCTTATTAACTGATATATAATCGATCGTATCCGCCTCCTGTATCAATATGCCCTTCCCTTCTTTTCGTGCGTTTGTAGGGATACTTCTCAAGGAGACATTATAAGAAAAGTAATTTTTGGCGTTTACCACCCAGTCGCCTCCCAACGTGGCATTATACGAGAAATAATCGGATTCATGACGGTTAGCACTCTGTTTGTACAATTGGCTCGTACGCTGTTCCCTATAGTCATTCGCATGATTGTTATTAAAATAAAAGCCATTAACATTGACATAGAAAGAGGCCTTCGAGTCACCTATCTCAAACGCTCCACTACCTGTCCCATAATGAAGTCCTATATGGTTTTGGGTAGTAAAATTAAACAGGCTGTATTTCTCCGGATTCTTTCTCGTTTTGATATTCACCACATTCGTAAATCCCTCAGACAGATAACGGGCCGAAGGAGTTTCCATGACTTCCACGGACAAGATATCTTTGGGGTCAATACTTTCCAGCGCATTCCCACGCGGTACTCCATTTACCAACATCAGTACCTTACCTCCATTAACGGTAGATATACTTCGGTTTAATTCATCAATTTGTAGACGGGGGATTTCCTGCAAAGCAGAATATACATCTCTGGTCTTCTGCGCCCGAGTCGAGAGATAAAACACATTACCCTGCGTGGTAGCCTTGATCACGTTCTGCCGTTCGGCAGTCACTACCACCTCATCCAAGCCCCCTACCATCTCCCGTAACATGACATAATCCAACTTCATATCATTATGCAAAAACACTTTTTCCGAGATAGGAGTGTATCCCGTATATTCTACCCGTAACAGATATTCTCCATTACTTAGATTTTCTATTCTATACCATCCGTTCAGATCGGTCAAAGTCATTCCAATCAACTCATCCTCAGTTGTCAGTATCACTTTCGCTCCAATAATCACTTTTTTTTCCTTATTGGTTATCCGGCCGCTTAGCCGATACTGTGCTGATAATGAATGAATATTCAGAAAAAATAATAAAACAATGAACAATAAATGTCTCATGAAATTATCTTTCCGTTGTAAAAAAATCACAGATAATTTTTTCTTTAGGCTCATACTCAACCAATTTGAGTATAAGTATGAACACTTCTTCCTCCTTCAGTAATTTTTCCAAAGGAAGACTACCTTCTTCTAAAGAAATAAAATCACCTTTCATACAAATAATTTTTAATTGTTAATAAAACACATTCTGAAATTTATTTACCACACACAGAATATACTTATTAATCTATATCTGTTTCACTTTTCCGTACATAATTTCTTAAAGATGTCCTTGTGAATATGGTAGATCTCTTCCATTCTCAACCCAATACCATTCGTCAGTCTCTTCATCATAAACCCATTCACCACCCTTAATGGCGGAAAGTTCTTCCTTCGACAACAAATCACCAGTTCATATCTATATGCTTTTTAGTCTGTTACAAAAATATAAGTAAAATTTCGTACTATATCTAACAAACACCTAATTTTTGTCTAACAAAAGGCTAACAAAACGAGAAAAACGTATCTTTTTTAAGATTATTCACTATCTTCACATCCAAAATAACGAATCTATCATGAAACACTCCTTATATATTGCGACCATTATGTTGTTGTATTAGACAGTCTATTCAACCAAGCGTTAGCCGAGCGTAGTATACAAGCGATATCCTATATAGAAATATTAGACTCTACACGGCAAGCCGTACATACGGTAGGAAATGTCAAAAACTCAACAATCGCCTCTTCTCATCACTACCAACCTCCTTACCTTTATACTTGCTCTTAACCGTATTGAAGTAATAAGAGATGGATAAAGACACTCTTCTAGAGTCCAAATCATTATAAAGGGAACGATATATATTATCAATACGCATATAAGTTTTAGCCCTTCCCGTTGCGAGTAAATCCGTAGCTCGCAGATTTACACGCAGACGATCACCTAAAAATCGCTTGGACACGTAGGCGTTCCACAAAAATACATCTCCCATATAATCCATCTCCATATGTCCTTCCGTACTATACGAGAGGTCTAAGCCAAACTGCCAACCCCTAGGCAACACGAAATTATTCTTCCAGCTAAAAGAATAAATGGGCTTGTCATAATCAACAGACGAGCTACCATAGGAAAAGATATCTTTAGAGACACCTACACTAACCGATGGCTTCCAAATGTTTACTATCCATGAATAAAAAAATGAAGCCGATAGGTTCTTATAGTTCTTCACATTTTCAAAGGTCGATAACAAGATTCGCTCACTATACGGTTTGGATATTAATAACATAGCATCTTTATACACATCAAAATTAATAGAGAACAACAGGTCTCGCCAGCCTATCGAACCGGAAAACATGTTATCTATAGAGGGCTTCAAATAGGGATTCCCCGCTTCATAAGAATAAGCACTATTATATTGAATACTGTTACGTAATTGATAATAGCTAGGACGACTGATGGAGCGACTAAAGGAAATAGCAGAAGTAAAATCGTTCTTTGAAAAGGAAACACCTAGATTCGGGAACCAATTCAGATACTCCTTGCTTTGTTCCTTCTGTTTCACATCATTCTCAAAATAAGAGAAATCCGCATTTTCTAACCGTACCCCCGCATCAAAAGAAAAGCAACCCACCTCTGCCATATAAGCGACATAAACAGCAAACAACTTTTGATCAGACAAGTTATATTCCGTTTGAAAATCGTCCGTAAAACTCCTATCTACTACAAAATCTTGTTGGTTATTTGTACATGATAACTCACCTCCATACGATAAGTTTCCCCACTTACCCAAAGAAGTCTCCAATTGCAAACGCATCGCAAACAAATCATAATCTTGCTTTGATACCGTACGAAGCTCTTGCTCATCCCTAACATTCTCCTTCTTCACCTCCTGTGTCGAGTTCGATTTCCCTTCAGACCAATCCATATCAAAAGCCACCTCTAACCAAGAAGTAAGTTTTCCCCTATAATACGCATTGATTGAATGCTGATCGCTCTTGTTTCTAACCCCTTGTTCGGAAGATTGTTCCCCTAGTAGAACCTCATTCTCAAAAACATGCGTCAAGTTCCGCATATGGGTTGTTCCTCTAGGAGCTTTATTGTATTCGTACCGCATACCCAGTGAATTACTTTCTCCCCACGTATAGTTAGTTCCTAATTTCAAACTAAGATTCCGTTGTCTCAAATCCCGTTTGATCGACTCTAACACTGAACTTTTCAATCCGGGATTCTCTATTCCTTGATTCCAATCTATATTCTGCTCACGTCTCTGCTCACTATAATCCAACGAACCAAACAGATCCAAATTCTTCCACCTGTAATTTAACGAACCTTGTCCACTCCCAAAAAGATGTCGGCGCATCGCCCCATAAGCATACAGACTCCCGCTGAGCCCCTCTCCTTTTTTCCTTACGGTCTCGATCCGGATCACCGATTTAGCCGAAGCCTTATAACGTATCCCCGGATTCGTGACAACCTCCACCCGCTTTATCTCGTTTGAGTTCAAAGCTTCCAATTCAGAAAGGTCACGAACTTCTCGATTATCTATATAGATAAGAGGAGCACCTTTCCCAAACACGATAAACCGATCCTCATTTCGCCTAACAAAAGGCAATTGTTCCAACACATCAGTCGCCACGCCTAGATTTCCAAGATAACTGTTCTCTACCTCAACAGCGACTCCGTCACTTTTCGCTTTCACCAAAGTACGCATGCCAACAACTACAACCTCAGACAGATCATTCTCCATAGCAGCCAAACGCAATATTCCGACATCTTCCGCTACTACCGGTATCGACAAGGTCGTATATCCCAAATAGCTTACCTGCAATTTATACTTCCCCTTATCTACAGACGAGAAAGAGAACTCCCCGATCTCATTTGTCACCGTCCCTTCGACAAACACAGAATCCGAGAGACGAAGCAAGACAACATTCGCTAAGTAAAGAGGAGTAGCGGCCTCGTCATCAATGACCACTCCCCTAATTCCCTGCGCAAACATTTGCATAGGAAATACAATAAGGAGCACAAACAGGTATATTTTGCCCATAAGCCCTCTATGATTATTTATCCGAACGACTTTCATACCAATATTCAAGACATTCATTCAACAAATTAGGTCCTCGCTGTAAACATTGACACAAATTATATTTTCCACCCTCATAACGATTTTTCAAACGATAATAAGCACAAGTACCTTGACAAATAGGTAAAAAGAAGCATTTTATACATTCCGTATTATGATACCATTTACTACCTACCACATACCGATAAAACAATTTTGAATTTACAAATCTATCTTCATTTATATATGCAATAACCCGTTTATCATCACTTACATCATTCCAGCACTTATAAATCTCCCCTTTCGGTCCTATTATATAAGAATTTATCACTGTCGCACAACATCCCATAGATGTAGTTCTCTTAGGATATATAGATGTATCTACCATTCCTTTTTTTGACCATTCAAAATTCAATCTCATCGCTTGCCAACGATCTATGGCATCACAAGACATAGCTTTACCTGTCTCATCATCGATCCGTAAGAATCCCGGATATACCGAAAGATTCTTATTGTTCCACCGATGAGTAAGTTCGTGATATAACTCATCAAAATCTCGCAAATTCGTTTTTTCAATATTTACCCTTATATGTACCTCCGTTTCAGGTAGTTCTTTCAGTATATTATCTATATTAGAAATTATTCTATCATAAGAACCTTGCCCTGTTTTCTTTAGTTTTCTTATACTATCATGCCTCTCCTTTTTACCATCCAACGTAATTTGAATAGCATTTAGAGGAAACTCCTTAAAAAGATCTATCACCTCTTGATTAAAATAATACCCATTTGTTACAATAGAATGATATTTTATCGGATAGTTTGGTAACTCTGATGATATTTTCAATAAGATTTTTTTTATTACATCCAGGCACAGCAAAGGTTCTCCACCATACCATGTAAGATGCAGATTTTGAACATATTTATGTTTTTTAATAAAAGGTACCAGCTGATTAATAATACCATCCTCCATACGGCTTGCCCTCTTCCCTGTCTCAAAGCAATATTGACAATCAAAATTACAAGATAAAGTAGGAGCTATTATTAAGCCCAAAGAAATAGGATGATATGTCACTGTATCTTGTTCAAACTGATGTTTCAGCAAAAAATCATCATCACCACCTTCTTCCACAAGAAACTTATACTTTTTAAGAAGCCCCAATATATTGTCATCCTCCCAATCAAATGGGGATTTAGTTTTTTGTATTTCCGATAGATAAGCATACAAATCACATCCTAATTTCAAAAAGGCATTAGATCTAGAGCTATATCCTAAAAATTCCTCCTTGGAGGAAATAAAAAAGTAAGCATATCTTGATATATAATAATCATTCATGGCACTTAGATTTAAACTCCAATAAATTTAGAAATGAGACGAGAACTTTGATCTCACAAATTCCGTCTCATTTCTTTTCTAAGATGTAACCTCAAAAGAGTACATCTTTAATTTCCGGGCTCTTTATCGTCGTTATCATCATAACAATTAGATAAAGCACATTTACATTTGCAAGACGTTACGCTTGCACCACCTAATACTCTAGCCAGCTCCCTTTGCTCTAAGTCATCACCCTCTCTCAATACAAGGATTTCTTTCTCGGATTGTTTTGCCTCCATAACTTTAAAATTTATATTAATAATAATTCTCCTATTAAAATAGGATACATTTCTAAATATCAGTCTTTTTATACGCCCAAATAGAAAAGCCGCAAATGATTATCTAACGAATGGATAGGGAAATGCATTCCTTCCATCCTCAATCCAATACCATTCGTCAGTCTCTTCATCATAAACCCATCCTCCACCCTTAATGGTGGAAAGCTCTTCCTTCGACAACAAATCACCAGTTTCCATGTCTATATGCTTTTTAGTCTGTCACAAAAATATAAGTGAAATTTTGTACTCTATCTAACAAACACCTAATTTTCATCTAACAAAAAGCTAACAAAACGAGAAAAACGCATCTTTTTTAAGATTATTCATTATCTTCACATCCAAAATAACGAATCTATCATGAAACACTCCTTATATATTGCGGCCATTATGTTGCTAGTCTTAACACTCTCCCAAGGATATTGGCTATACAATATATATAACACTGAAAAATATAAAACGCAAGAAGTCCTTGAAGAGCTATTCGAAGAAGCTATCAAGCAAGAAATGTCCAAGCGAATGGTTAGCAACAAACCGAAAGACCCCAACAGCCCCAAAAGAATCATAAGAAGAGCTAGTGATATGACCCCAGAAGAACGAGCTAAGCTAAAAGGGGACACTATAACTATACCGCAAATAAAAAATCGGAATCTAAAAGATAACTATGCCGACCTATTAACGCAACGTATACAAGACGGTCTACGTAATGCGAATAAACCCTTAAAACCAAAAGCATTAGACAGCCTATTCAATAAAACATTAACTGATCACAATTTACAAGCAATATCTTATATAGAAGTATCAGACTCAACACGACAAACCGCATATACGGTAGGAAAAAAATTCAACTGCTCATTTTATAAGTTCCAAACAGAAAGGCTCCCGATAGGAACGCAAGGATTACAATATGTACAGGCTTTCGTTAAATTGCCTCTTTCCGGTATTTTCCAACGGATGTTTTTGGCGTTTATAGTATCTTGCCTAATAATCCTTACCTCTGCGGGCTGTCTATATTACCTATTACGCACCATCCGTAAAGCACATAGCCAACTCCGAGACCGTGAAATAGCCGTGCATAGCGCCATCCACGACCTGAAAGCCCCACTAAACACGGCTTATACCTCTATGGATTTTATCGCTAGCCAAGAGAAAGAGCCGATGAAAGCCAACATCTTACATATCGGAAAAACGCAAATACGGCAATTGATCGAGATCATCGAATCCATGCTATCACTATTGAAGACTGCGGATGGGAAAGAGCTTTCCAAAAAGTCGCTTATAGAAATAGAGCCATTCATCGAGCAAACGTACCAAGAGATAGCCAAACTCTATCCGGAGAAAAAAAACTTATTTAAACTAGAGAAAAGCGAGAATTTCCCCGACAGTATCCAAGCTGATGCCATTCGTTTGGAACGTTGCCTGCGAAATCTATTGGAGAACGCATTGAAATATTCGGATAACGATGTACGAATCACCGTAACGTTGACTATGAAAAACAACCATTACCGAATAGCCATAAAAGACACTGGTTGGGGAATCCCCAAGAAAGCCCAGAAAAAACTCGGACAACAATTCTTCCGGGTGAAACAAGCCGACAAGCCAGCGCAACCGGGATATGGATTAGGTTTGAGTAGCGTAATGCTAATGGCTAAAGAAATGGGCGGCTCCCTAACTTTTCAGAGCGAGAAAAATGTAGGTTCAACGTTTTTTATTAACTTGCCGGCCGAAAACTCATAACATTATATGGAAGATAAGCTGAAAGTGATCTTTATTGAAGACGACCTGAACCTTGGATCGATCATCTCAATGGCCTTACAAAGCAAAGGATACGAGGTTCGTTACGCCAACATGTTAAGTGGTATTCAAGACATGATAGAAAAAGAATGCCCTAATATCCTGCTTCTCGATCTGGAAGTAGGCAATCAAAACACATTGGATCAGTTGCCTTTTATTCGCTCAAAGCATCCTTCATTGCCTATACTGATAGCCTCTTCCCACAACGAAGGGGAGGAAATAACACGCTGCTATGAAGCCGGAGCTAATCATTACACCAAAAAACCGTATGATATACAAGAAATAGATTTCCTAATCCAAAGGTTTTGTAAAAAGGCCAGTCCGATATCAAATAGTATATCTATTGGAGATTACCAACTGGAACTCTCCACTCATAAATTATTCTATAAACAAGAACTGTCAAAAACATTAAGTCCTAAAGATTTCAAGTTATTCTATCTGTTATCCGAGCAATTAAATCAGCCAGTAAGCAGAGAAAAGCTTTTTCATGAAATATGGGATGGGCAAGAAGTTCATGATAGCCTAAACAACAGCATCTCGCGTTTGCGCAAATTATTGGAAAAAGATACCACACTTTCAATAGATGCCGTAAAAGGAGTTGGATATATATTATCAAAAAAAGACCAACTCTCCTCATCGTAATTAAGGGGGGCTTATTGTAGATTTCTAGATACGCCCTTGTTCCCTATCGCATGATTCGGGAAAAACACGTACGACTTTTTTGAAAAACACCTACGACTTTTCCCAAAAACACGTACATGTTTTGAGTAAAAGATCATCCTATTTTTAACATACTAATAATCAGTATATTATATAATTCTTTTCATTACCAAACTTATTGTTTGGAATTTATATCGATCCTATAGGGACGTAGCGTGCAGCGTTTGCTACCTAAAGAGTTTTCATTATCTTCGCGGAAAATTAATTGAGATGTGGACGTTCTTTATCATACTTCCAATCCTGTATCTTGCAGGGAATATTTATATTTATCTAAAGGGAAAACAGGCTTTGAAAAGCCAGTCTACCGGAGTTAAAGTATTGTTATCCATTGTTTTTTGGGGAGGAGTTTTATCATTCTTCAGTAGTTTTCTATTCAGGAACCTAGATATGCCGGCTTCTTTCGCTCAAACAGTTTCCCAAGTAGGAACAGGATGGCTCGTGTTCACTTTATACATGGTATTAGCTCTGTTGGTATTTGATATCTTACGACTTTTCCACCTACGTTTCAAATACTCATTCTATTTATCCTTATTCTTAACACTCAGCTTATTAGGATATGGGAACTATAATTACCAACATCCTGATACACGAGTTATCAACATGATTATCAACAAACCGGCCGATACCGATGGACAGTCGCTGAAGGTCGTAGCCATTAGCGACATACACTTAGGATACGCTACCAACAAGACGATGCTTGCCGGATATGTGGATATGATAAACGCCCAACGCCCGGACATCGTTCTTATCGGTGGAGACTTGATAGACAACAGTGTCGCACCTCTGCGATACGAGCATATGGAAGAGGAACTGTCCAAGATCTACGCCCCATTAGGCGTTTATATGGTACCGGGTAACCATGAGTATATCAGTGGCATAGAGGAGAGCGAGAAATTCATAGCACAGACGCCCATCGTACTTTTAAGGGATTCCGTGGCTATCTTGCCCAATCAGATCCAACTCATAGGACGGGACGACCGGCATAACAAAGGACGGAAAACTTTAGGTCAGCTTACCGCGAACCTTGATAAAAGCAAACCTGTTATCTTACTAGACCATCAACCCTACGATTTAGAGAAAATGGAAGAGGCTGGCGTAGACTTACAGTTTAGCGGACATACACATCGAGGACAAGTATGGCCGATGAACTGGATCGTGGATCATCTGTTCGAATTAAGTTACGGGATTAAAAAAATCGGAAATAGTACGATTTATGTCTCATCCGGCTTATCTTTGTGGGGACCGCCTTTCCGTATCGGGACGGACAGCGAGATGGTGGTGTTCAATATTACATTCAAAGAGTAAAGATGAAAGTATTTATTCAATCGATCGTAGCGCAGCTATTACTAAATCCGTATATTTTCTGGAGAGGATATCAAGCGCTTCCTCCTAAGAAAAGTTGCCGGATTCCTTTTATCTTGTTTTTCGTACTCGAACTATCGCTTTATTTTTTCGGATTTATTTTTAGTGATGAACTACCTGATAACGTGATAATCACGATCCAATACATCTGTAACACTTGGTATATAGCGTCCATTTATATCACTTTATCTCTCTTGGTACTTGAGTTGATCAGGCTCTCCCAACGTATCAAGCCATGGTTCCCCAAATGGATAGAAGGGCATTGGCAGCAAACCAAGGTAACCCTGTTTTTTCTTATCGTATTCGGTGTTACCGGTTTAATGATTCACGCATACCATACGGTAATGAATCCGATTGTTAAGAACGTATATATCACGTTGCCCAAAGCCGCGGGGGATCGGGATAGTCTGACTATTGTCATGATGAGCGACTTACATATCGGAGAGGTTATCGGGAAGGACTTGGTACAAAAATATGTGGCGCTCAGCAACGCGCAGCATCCGGATATGGTGGTATTAGCGGGGGATATCATGGATTATGAATCCCGGTTCGCGGAAAACGCCCACATCGAGGACGATTTAAAACAATTAAAAGCTCCACTGGGCGTATATATCGTTTACGGGAATCATGAATACCGAGCAAACCGGAACGCGAAATATCGTTGGTTGCAAAAGACCGGAGGTACGCTACTAGTAGACTCGGTAGTCCAACCGGATTCAACTTTTTATTTGATAGGGAGGGATGATTTCATCCATAAGAAACGAAAACCGCTTCATTCGTTAATGGAAGGGGTGGATACCGGCAAACCGATTATCGTTTTGGATCATCAACCTTGGTCGTTCGCCGAGATGAATATGAATGGGGTGGATTTAGGACTGCACGGACATACGCATAACGGGCAGTTATGGCCTTATCCCCTGCTGATGAACCTTGTGTATGAATGCCCGTACGGATATTATAAGAAAGGACCTACGCAATTCTATGTATCTTCCGGCATTGGTATAGCAGGACCTCCTTATCGGGTGGGAACCGTCTCGGAATTGGTGGTATTGCATATCCGCTTCAAAGCCCCTAAACAGACTGGCGAAGGAGGGAAAAGCACGATGCCCATTCAAGGGAGCTGACAATGGGCATTGTAAGGCCCTTTGAATGGGCATCGGCAGAAACCCGCCTATTCGGTACCCTTGGTGGCCGCTTCCAACTCAACCGGCACGCTCAATGTACGCCTGTATAAATCCGGATCGCCCAATACCTCCAACGCTTTCTCCAATACAAGATCACCTTTCAAGCTTTCTTGCAACTCTCCTCGTTGGTAATAATAACGTTTTACGATCTCGGCGGCCATTACTCGTTTCACCTCATCCTTGAAACGATCGAAATCTCTTTCCAGATTCGGAGTCAGTTTAGCCTCTAATTCCTTGAACGCAGTAGAATCCTCCTCCAGATACCCCTCGAACTCAGCCACTTCTTTCAAGTTCCTCAATACTTTCTCGCTTTGGCGATCGTACGTGAAGTTCTTAGACTTGGCGTATTGCTTCAAAGCTTCGAAATCCTCATCGGAAACCGTAAATTCCTCGATGGCAGCGATTGTCTTATGCTTTTGTACCCAATCCGTAACAAAGTCGAACAAGACCGTATCCGCCGCCAAATAATACATCATGGTAGGCACTTTCGGCTCCTTCACCTCAAACTCCGGACGTACGCCACCACCATCACGAACCGGACGCTTCTTGGACGTATAGAATACGGAAGTCAAGCTGTCCGGAATAGCAGCCACGCTACCATCCTCTTTCCGGTGCGAATAATCGATTTGCTGGATGCAACGACCACTCGGGATATAGTATTTACTCATCGTGATTTTTACTTTCCCATTATAAGGCAGGTCACGAGGAGCTTGCACCAACCCTTTACCAAACGAACGTTGTCCCACCAACACGGCACGATCCATATCCTGCAAAGACCCCGATACGATCTCAGCGGCGGAAGCCGTACCTCCATTGATCAATATAGCCAACGGCATTACCGTATCCAAAGGCTCCGTAGAGGTCCGGTACGTACGATCCCATTGCTTGATCTTTCCTTTCGTTGAAAGCACCTCGCTACCTTTCGGAACGAACATACCTACGATTTGTACGGCACCTTCCAGCACACCGCCACCGTTACCGCGCAAATCCAATACCAAAGACTTAATATTATGATTTTTCTTTAAGTCCAAGAATGCCTCTTTCACCTCTTGAGCACTCTTGATAGTAAATGCCTTTAGATAAATATAACCGATACTGTCATTCTTAACCCCGTAATAAGTAACTTGAGGTGTCGTGATCTGCTTACGGGTAATCTCGAACTTCCGGGGTTTCTTCTCACCCGGACGCCGGATCGTCAAAACCATCTTCGTATTGGGAACACCTTTCAGCAGCTCGCTGACCCGGGAGTTTGTCGCCTTGGAAACATCAATCGAATCGATCGCCAAGATCAGATCGCCCGGCTTCAGACCCGCTAAATCGGCAGGCATTCCCTCGGTAGGCTCGGCAATCATCACGCCTCCCTCGTTGTTACGCTGACGGATCAAGGAACCGATACCTCCGTATTCGCCGGTAGTCATCAGGTTCAGTTCCTCCATATTTTGCTCAGGATAATATTCCGTATAAGGATCTAAGCCACTCAACATCGCCTCGATCCCCCGCTGAACGGTTTTATCCACATCTACCGAATCCACGTAGAACATCTCTACTTCTTTCAATAAAGAATTGAAAATGTCTAGGTTCTTACTCACCTCAAAGCGGTTATCTTTCTGCGCCCATCCCGGCACTACGCTACTTGCGACGAACAGCAAGCAAAATAAACCTATAATTCCTCTTCGTTGAACCAATCTGTACATACAATATTTAGTTAATTAACGGCATAAATGTAAGGAATAATACGCCGTCTAAGCCAATATCCCTTTTACTTTTAACTTTATTTGTTCCCATTTATCATACGGAATCTCCGGGCCAACTACGTCGATCACATAGCCCGCCAACATCGATCCGATGCGTGCGGATTGTAACAAAGACGCTCCTATGGACTGACCATATAAGAATCCGGCGGCGAAGTTATCACCAGCCCCAGTCGTATCAACAGGCTTGCCCCCCTCAGCCGGGACAGAATAAAAATGGCCATGACTACCGATCAAGGCACCCTCCTTTCCCAAAGTGACCAATGAGACCTCAACTAGCTCAGACAGGGTACGTACGGCCTCAGCAGCCTTTTGCCCGGTATAAGCTTCCGCCTCACTCTCATTAGAGAATAAAACATCCACATATTTAGGAATAATATCCTCCAGCATTCCTTTAAAAGCATTCACGATATTGAAATTCGACAAATCCAACGCTACTTTCAAGCCCAACTTTTTAGCCTTCTCCATCGTAGAGCGGACTAACGGCTCGTTGACGAGCAAATAACCCTCTATATAAATACATTGATATTTACTTAACATCTCCTCGGTGATCTCATCCGGGGTTATTGTCGGGGCCGGGCCAAGGAAAGTCCCCATCGTACGTTCCCCATCCGGAGAAATCATCACTGTACAGCTACCTGTAAGTCCACCCGTCTTGATAAAATAGGAAGTTACACCCGCTTTTTCCAACGCATCCTCATAAAATTCGCCGATCGAATCATCCCCGATCTTACCGATAAAGCCGGAATTCGCTCCTAAAGAAGACATCGAACGCATCGTGTTGCAGACAGATCCTCCTGGAGTCTGTGTACGTGGTAATCCATCCAAAGAAGTACGGATAGCGATCATTTGTTCCCTGTTAATCATATCCATAGCTCCTTTCTGTATACCGATTTCCGATAGGACATCATCGTTTTCAAGCCTCAATAAAACATCTACCAAAGCGTTTCCTAAACCTATTGTATTCATTTTTTCGTAATTTTTTTCACAAAGATATTGCATATTTCGAAAATACCCCGTACTTTTGCAGTGCAATTTCAGAAAGGGGTTATAGAATGACCTTTGAAAGAGCGGAAAATTCTTCCTTAGCTCAGTTGGTTAGAGCATCTGACTGTTAATCAGAGGGTCCTTGGTTCAAGTCCAAGAGGAAGAGCGAAAAGACATCGGGAAAGACTGAAAACATTCTTCTTTAGCTCAGTTGGTTAGAGCATCTGACTGTTAATCAGAGGGTCCTTGGTTCAAGT
>NZ_SRYM01000073.1 GCF_004793765.1 Parabacteroides distasonis
CACGACTGAATATTAACTTTAGCCATTATGCTGCTTAATTTTGATTAGTTACTTATTTATTAATAAAAACAATTTGAAAATTATGAATGCAAAATTATTGAAGAACCTGTTTATGACATTGGTCATAGCAATTTTTATCTCTTCCTGTTCATCTGCAAATGATTGTACAATGGCTTCCGATGAAGGTGTAGCTAAAGTAAAGGAACTTGTAAAAAAACATGTGGATATAAACGAATGTAAAATTTACCGCATAGAATGGAAAGAAGATAGGCAAGAACGCAAATTGGAAAACGTATTGAGCCAAATCAGCGTAGATTACATCGACAAGAAGGACAATGACTATAATTTGACCATTAATTATACGGATGGTGAATTTGTACCCGAAGAACCGAGAAAAGGAAAATTCGCATCAAACTCTTATAAATATACTACAGCCATTGAGATTGACGGAATGAATGCCGAGGAAATACGGCACAATATTGCCAGTGGCGGTGAATTGGTAATCCTTCAGGAAGAAGGCGAACAATATGAGTTCAAATCGGTAGAAAAATATATGCTGTATATGCGTCCCGTCCCCAAAGATTACGAAGATCACTGGAAGAAATGGGGTGATGACAAAAAAAAGGAGTATCGGCAATTGCGCCAGATGTTCGAACTCAATTTTATCAAAAAGGACGAACAAAAGGAGGTCAGGGGAAGACACGTTTGGACGAACTATTACACCGTGCCGTTTGAAACTAATGAAGCCGGTGAAGTTGAGATAGAACAATAATCCTGTTTGCCCATGACACTGTTTGTCAATACACCAAAGATAACCGACAGCGAAGCGGAAGAGCTGTTCTCTGCCGGAATGTCACTTCTGTCCTGCAAGGCTTTCCCTGCCGCTTATTTGTGTTTCAACCGCATTCCGAACAAGGAATTCAGGCTGTTGTACAACAAGGCACTATGTTGCTTCATGGTAAAATGGCATGATGAATGTTACAGATTGCTTTGTGAGGCGGAACGGCTTATGTCCGATGGGAATGTTATCCGCATGGCAGAGTTACCCGAAGCATTCCTTCGTTATGATTATGATGAAGGGCATCCTTTTTATCCCATGCCGCAAGGTATTCCGGTATCTGTGGCATACAGGCAACTGCTGCGGTTAAAAGCGGAAACCGCATTCAAATTGCATTTGTATAGTGAAGTCAAGGCTATTTCCGGGCGTCTGGGGGGCAAGTACCGGCATATTGAAGAACTAATCTTAAAAATTGGGAACAATGACTTGTAAAGAGATATATAATCTGCACGCATTCAGAGCTAAGGAGTCCGATTTACACGATGCGTATTGGGATGTTCCGCTTGATAGTCGGGACGAAACCCACAAAAACAATACTTCTCTGCATATAGCCTGCTATTTTGCAGACATAACCGCAGTAGGCATACTGCTGGACAGAGGTATGGATGTCAATGTAAAAAATGATGACGGCGACACACCATTGTGCGTTCTGGCAAGATGCAACCCTTGTCTGAACGATGCCGTCTTTGCCGATATTGCCGGACTGCTGCTTTCCAAGGGGGCAAGAGTGCCACGGTCAGGCAAGGATACAACCGCCTTGATAGAAGCGGTACGCAACCGCCACTTCCTGATGGCTGATATTCTCTTGGAATCGGGAAACCGTATCGATTCTACCGCTCCGGGCGGTGACAATGTGTTGCACGTCCTCTGTCTATCTGCCGGACTCATCGCAGACGACATCAGGCGTGCAGAAAGACGGATAGCAGACTTTTCTGAACGGTGGTACTCGGAAGAATCCAAACAGGAGACAGTTGATGAATTGGAAAACCTGCGGGAGGCGGACAGGCAGTGTTGCCACACGGCAAGACTGATTCTGGAGAACGGGCAGATAGACCCGGAGGAAAAGAACGACAGCGGAAAGATGCCTTTTGACATAGCCTCAGAAAACGGTGCCCGAAAAATCGGAGCATTGTTGTCGGGGCAAGTTCCCAAGACGGACGAGCTTGCCGCTCTTGCCGGAGGGTTGGACATCTTTCAGGCATTGTGGTACAAGGACGAAGCGGCATGGGATGCCCTGCTACGTTCCGGCGTAGAGACTCAGACCGTCTGCGAGGATAAAAAACTATCCGACTTTCAGGGCAAATCTCCTTTGGGATGCGCTTTGTCATGGAACAACTACCCAGCAGCGGAAATGTTGCTCAGGGGCGGTGCTGACCCGAATTTCAAGGACTCGGAAGAGCGGACTGCTTTTGCCGTATGGATGAATGAAAAAAACTGCTGCACAGAAAATAAAGAGGAATGCTTGCATTTCCTCCAATGCTTGACAGAGTGCGGGTGGAATCCAGAGTCCCCAGCCGATAAAGAGGGTAACACGGCATTATCCGTTGCTTGCCGAAGAGCAGGGAGCGAATTAGGGAATTGGGCTATCCGTTATCTCGTGAAGAACGGGGCTGATGTCAATGCCGCCAATATGCAAGGCCAGACTCCGGCAATGAACCTCTATGGAGGATGCTTCTGGAACGGGAATATTCCCCGTATCGCAGGTTTCCCACGATCATATCCATATGGTGGACGCAGCTGCACAGAAGAAGATGCGGAGATACTTGAAATCCTGCTTGAAGCCGGGGCAGATATAAACGCCAAGGACAAATGGGGTAATACCCTGTTGCATTATATCGCAGCCAGCTCGATAAGGGGGGCGAAAGAAGCTGCTGCCCTTGTGACAGACTTCGGTACTCCGGATGTGAACGCCGTGAACAACGAGGGAAAAATGGCTTTGGACATTGCAGCGGAAAAGAACAATGAAACTCTTGTAAAATTTTTATTGAAATATAGTTGATAATCGTATGGACAATAACATGACTTTTTTGAATGCGTGCCGCAACGGACAGAAAAGCATTGTACAGATATTCCTTAAAAAAGGAGGCATCAATGTAAATAAACGGGATGCGGAGGGTAATACTCCGTTGTATTATGCTTGCCTGAAAGGATTTAGGGACATTGTGACTATTCTACTGGACAACGATGCGGATGTTTCCATTGCCAATAACTCTTCGGAAATGCCTTTACATGCAACTGCCAAAAGTGGGAACAAGGAAATAATAGGAAAACTGATCCAATATGGGGCTGATTTGGATGCTACAGACAAGGAAGGACGTACTCCTTTAATTTGTCTCCTTGACAACAAGCGCACCGATGCAGCACTGTTTCTGATAGAACAAGGTGCAGACACGGAAATAGCAGACAATACAGGTCACAAAGCTATAGATTACGCTACAGCCCACGGGTTACGTGAAGTGGTGACATGTCTGTCGGTGAAAGAGACAACCGACGGACATGGAAACACGCCACTGCATCAGGCAGTTTTCAACGGACAATCAGAAACAGTCCGTATGCTACTTCCCACTTCGGGCAATATGCTGAATGCGCCGAACGATGCAGGAGAAACGCCACTGATTATTGCTTGTATGAAAGGCAACCTTATCATAGCAGACTTACTGATCGATGCCGGTGCAGAAGTGAATAAAGCCCTTTTGAACGGGAATACTCCCTTGCATTTTGCTGTTTGGTCGGAAAACAAGTTTATTGGCCGGAAATTGATAGCGACCAATGCACAAGTGGATGCACAGAATGAAAATGGGGAAACACCCCTTATCCTTGCAGCCAGAGAAGGAAACAACGAGTTCGCCGCACTGCTTGTGGAACACGGGGCGAACGTGAACCTTGCGGATAATCTTCAACGGACGGCATTGTATTATGCCGGCGAGCGAGGTTATAACGAAATAGTGGAAATGCTTTTGACAGCAGGAGCAGAAGGATAATATATCACACATATTTACATAGTTAAATAATTGACAGTATGACAAAAGAAAAATCAAATCCTCAAAGTCCTGAGGAAATGGCAAAGATGGCTCAGGAAGCCGCTGTAAAATCAGCAATGGAACAAACTCAAGCCATGTTTGGAAACATTCCGGGATTTCAGATGCCCGGTGGTATGCAGGAACAAATTATGACCCAGATGGGAAGCGGAGTTCCTGATATGGCTGAAATTCAGGCACAGCAGGAGGCTATGCTTAAAGCTGCCGGTGTTGATCCGGCAGTGGTTGCACAGGCAGGTATGCAGAATATGGCATTTGCCCAGCAAATGATGCAGGAAGCAATGGACGGTACTCTTGGTAAAGGGTTGTCTTCATCCGATGCTATGGCGCAAATGATGGAAGCCTTTGGGGATGACGGGTGGACTATCAACAGATCCGAAACCGGGAAACTGGATGCAGAACAGCTACGTCTATTAGCGTTCGGTGCCCCCATGCTGGTTTACAATGATGAGAAGGTAGACTCGCTGGCCGATGATGAAGATGTTGAAACCATCAAATGCACACTTAAAGATTGGTGGAACGTCACAGACAGGGAGAGCACATTGGATATTGTCAAATGGTTACTGGAAGAGGGACATCACGCCGAAGCCGATGAGGCTCTGGCGGAAATCCATAAACGCAGGATTGAGAATATATCCCAAGAAGAACGATGTGACGAGGAAAGCAAGATGGGAGATGTATGCCTGATAATGGAGAGTATGCTTGAAAACGGCTGGTGTCCGAAAGGGCAAATGCCGGACAGTGTCATTGCATGGGATCTGGTGCGGGTCGTGAACCTCGGACGCTGGGCATATCTTTGCGGCTATGTGAATGAGGATGAGATGTGGCAGATCATGCAGGTAGCGGCAGACATCGCACTCGAACACTTTTCTTCATGGGAGGAATATGGCCGGAGTTTCATCATGGGACGTGGTGTATGGCATGGTGAACCCGTTGACAGTGAAACGGCATACGAGATCGTAGAACTCTTGCTGGAGAATGATGAATCACCGTGGAAGCAGTCAAGTTTTAGAGCAAAATAAAGAACAAACTTAAAAACGAAACAAATATGAAATCAGAAAATGAAAAAAATATAGATCAGGAAAAACATTTTCCCAGTCATTTCGGAGAGGTCTATGATGCCATGCCGGAGAAATTCGAAAAGCGTAAGAACAAGTTCAAACCAATTATTTATTGGGTACTGACAGCTGTATGTGTATTGCTTGTCATTTTTCCCGAATGGTTGCCATTTATCCCCTCGTGGCTGATACGGGTAGTTGGTGTTGTCGGAGCTATCTATTTGGGTTTAACCGCATTGGTCGCAGACCTTAGTATCTATAACCGTGAAAGCGGTGGTGAAGTGAAGCGTTACAAGACCAAAAAGTTCATTAGTAGCATGACTGACAAAGAGGATATTGTCGACGCTTTTAACCGCCATGATTTTGAGTACCTGTGCGATCTGCCCAGCGGTAATGATCAACCTGTGCAGCTGCAAGTGGAAAAGGATGAAACAGGACATGAATTCTATTGTATCTTGGTTACTTACACTCCGGGATATAAGATTGTCGGACTTGCGGATCCCATTATCCTCACCGGGGATGAATATGAAAAGAACAAAGTATTTATCCAACATATGTGCGATCATGATGCTGACTGACAACCGGCATTGTTTCTCGTAAAAATCCCCTAATCGGAAGGAAAGCCACATGCGACCTCCTGTTATCGGTTTATGCGGCTTTCCTTGTTTTTCCAAATGAAAATTATGCAGATGGTTAATTGGATATTGCTTTTTCTTGCAACGTTGTTTGGTTATTTGGATAGCATGAAAGCAACCCCATTGTTACAAGACACCATACGGGATGAGGCTTACCAGCTTTATCCGCTGGGGATTGCTTGCCGTAATAATGATCTGGAAACCATAAAACGATTACTTGCAGGAAAAGATGAACCTATGGCAATGGGTAACGATTCTTATGAGTTTGATATACTCTATACAGCAATCTACTTTAACAAAGAAGATGTGCTAAAATACGCTCTTACCCGATACAAGGATCTTAACGATAGAGTATATAGTGATGAATACGGACTTACGCTTCTGACATACGCTTGCAAATTGTCTAACGTAAAGTTAGCTCGTATCTTGCTGGAGCATGGCATTCACGTAAATGGTTATCAAAGTCCATACGACACCTACACGGTATATCCGATTATGGAAGCCATTGCCAATAATAACATAGAACTGGTACGGTTGCTCTTAGAGTATCATGCAGATCTTAATGTAAAGGATAGTAACGGAATCACCCCTCTTGCTTTGGCAAAGGAAACAGGTGCAAAGGAGATTGAAAATTTACTTTTACAAGGGATGAAACAATAAAAATAATGCTAACAACGCAGGATAATGGATGAGCTGTTTTCTGCTGACCCATTAGTAACAATAGTGCGAAACATGAGAATTATAAAAATAATATTGTATTACTTACTATTGGCAAGTAGCCTTTATGCAGGTACAGCTATTATAAGCCCCTTATACGGAACAGGGTGGCATTTTTCGCTTGCATCTATGTATTGGGCTGTCTTTTCAGTGTTGTTTGTAGGAAGCGACTTGTGGCTACATCATAAAATATCACGCCTTATCGCCTTGTCTATATTGGCTCTTACCTACCTAATGAGTTTTGAATATTATTTGTTTTGTGATGAATACAGATTCGTGGTTCATCAAGGTTCAAACGAAAAGATTTTTTTAGCAGACATAGGCAAATTTCATGAGTATTGGTTTTATCAAGGTTTGTTGGTTGCCTATCTGCTCTTGGCAATTGTTTTTTCGCATCTATTGACAGAAAGAAAGTTATTGATGAAGCAGGATAACGGATAAGCTAACCCATTAGTGATAATTGCATAATTCTAAATTCAAAATATAGATATATGATTGTATGTGCGATGACTATTATACTTTTAGCGATTTTGCTGTCGCTATTCTTGTTGAGAAAGAAAAAATGCAGCACCGAAAAGAAAATAACACTGATAGTATGCTTCTCGGTAGGTATGTATATTTTGTTCAGTATGATTATGTTATCATATTTCTTCTTAGGTGATTTCTCCGCAGAAGAATTATGGTAAAAATCACTAATGAAGTGGGTAATGGGCAAACCGTTCCTTGCGAAACTATCAAAAACAGTGTACTATACATGGAAACAAGAGATAAACTTTTTACAGAAGAACAGTATAGAAAACAACTTGCTGGATATTCCAAAAGGTGTAAACAGTTAGAAAGTAGCATTATGGAAATTATCAATGCAGAGAAAGAACATATTCAATTATACTCTGCTCCAAATTCTAATGTTGCTTACAATAAAATAGTTACGCTTTTTGGATGTAAATTGAATTCATTTCTAACCAAGTATTCAGTTGGGGAAGATATGGAAGTATTAAAATATGATTACAATGATTTATTAGAAACGCTAACAAATCATTGGACGATTACCGGTATGTATGTACAGATGTTATGGATGTTGTCTATTGGAATAATGTTAGATACAGATGAGCAAAATATAAGGATATTATCAGGTATGATTGACAATGAAAATGTTAATGATGCCTTGTATGATTTTTTAATAAAATACAGATTAACCGATTGGGAAAGATGCTCCAACACAGTATTGTTTCCAGTTCCTTATCAAAGTGCATTGTCTATAATTTCCAGCAACAATCAAAGTAAGGAATTGTCTATTCAGAAATTAGAGAAGTATCTTAAAAAGGAATGGTATCGAGGTCATTCTGATTGTGCTTGGCATGACGACCATAAATATGGCATCAGGCATGACGGCTATTGGAGTTTTGAAAGCGGTGCATTAGTTAAGATCTTGGGACTGGATGATAGCAGCCTGAAAGGACTACCATACTATCCATATGATATGGTACACTGGAATGAAAACAAAATATGATGTTAACTAACCATTATTGATAATTGCATATTATGTTACAAGTACTTAGATATACAGCATTTTATATTGCCCTGTTCTTGCTTCTATCAAGTTGCACCACAATCAATGGAATAAAAAAGGTATCGTGCCATTTGACAGATACAATAAGCCAGCGTGATTTACATCTTACCGCAACTTATAATGTCGCAGTTGGAAATAGAGATACTATCTGTTGTTCTGATAGGTCTTTTGAAGAAATGATGCAATTCGAGGACGGAATGGGTGTAAAATATCTGCGTACAGTTACAGATAAGGAACATCACATTAAATCTGTATATGCCTACGATGATGACAGGAATTTATTGTATTGTAACTTTGAATTTATGTCTGATAGTGATTATAACAGTGTACCAATCGGTAGAGAGTACAAATTTAATTCACAAGGAGATATAACCGAAATCATAAATCACGAAGAAGGATATTCAATTTGTTGTGAACAAGCAATGTATATCGGTGACAGATATAGTAAGCGAAAGGCAAGTAAGGAACATTCAAAACGGATCTTGGATAGAGGTAAATGGCAAGGTAAGAAAGTTTGGGAATATCACTATACAGACAAAAAGAAGCAAGATAAAATGCTTGTCATTGACGGAAATAGTGGAAAAATACTCAAAAAGAAAAATGTTTATGTAACATATTAATATATCAATAACAAGCCAAGTTAGCTACTGAACGCAGCTTCTTGTCAAACCATTATTAACAATAGTACGATGAAGATGAATAAAACAGTTTGGTCTATCCTATCATTGACAACTTTTAGTGTTTTGCTGATAGCCATAACATTATTTTGTGGTGGCTTAGGCTTTGGTCGTCTGTTTGGAATATATGGCATTATGGAATATTGTCTTTTAGGTATGCTTATACTTATAGATATACTGGTAATTTACAAGGTCTATAAACTATATGCAGTGCAGCCTAAAGCCATAATGTTATTGTTGGGTTTGGAATGTTGCTCTATCCTTTTGTGGTTTGCCTTTATCTATATAGATCAAAGTCTATTAGACTGGCAAATTACAAACTTCATATTGCAAGCTGTCAGTTTAGATGGTTTCACAGGGGATGAACGGGGATTGAATATACTTGCAGTCTTATGCGGCATAATCTATCCTCTTATCGGGATTGGGTGTTTATGTATCGGACGAGGATTTATTAAATAAGTTAGTAACAACGAAAGATAGCATCTAATGATGCTTCTTTCTAACCATTATCAACAATATGTATCGCATTGCAAACATAGTATTATTTGTTCTTGCCATTTTAGTGGTAACAGGTTGTTCTTGTAGTAAAATTCTGTGTGAACGTAACATACAAGATGAGATACTCTATGTTGGTAAACTTGTTAAGCAAAGTCAGAAAGAGTCCCACTATATAGAAGAAGATGCGAAAAGGCTGTTTATAAATTCGGCTACGGTTTATCCCGATACATTATACTACCAACAATATACTTCATTGCAAAGTTATTTCTATGGAGAAACCGGATTTGACTTATATTGTATGTGGTATGCACGGTTTAATGCCAATAATGGGAAGCATTATCGTAGTGAACGTAAGACGTTAAACAAAATATTCTATTGTGTAAATGATATGTTGAGATGTATTGCTGGAGGTGGAACCGGCTTTACACATGAAACATACCGCATACCAGCATACACAGAGTATTACATTTATAAATACCAGAATATGGAAGCCAATAAACAGCTCCAAGATAATGATATAAGCCAAACAATTTCAAATTTATGGCAGATAATAGCTACTTATAATAACGAAGATATGCCCTTTGAAATATTGGCTTATAAAATGAAATACATATATGAAAATGTGGAATATATAAAATCATTGCTTACTACTGAAAAATATAATTGTTGTCTGCAAGAATATATGTACAGGCTAATAAATGAGAATGTAAGTGAGCAAGAACAATTGAGTTTATAACAACGAAAGATAGCATCTAATGATGTTTTTTCTAACCATTAATAATAATTGAGCGCATGAAAAAGATTATTTTCCACATATTAGCATTTCTGTTTTGTTTGTCTATACAAGCACAACAGCGTTTCTTCGGTGTCATTCAGGATGCGGACGGATATGTAAATGTACGTAGCACAAGTGGAGCAGTAATAGGCAAATTATTGGATAATCATGTGTTTGTTGATTGGGATGCACAAAAGAGTCATAAAGAATGGCATAGCGTAGAATATGGGGCAGAAACGGGTATAACCAAGACTTGCCCAAGTGGAAATACCTATACAGGAGAAATCCATAAAAGCCGCATCCATTATTTACCAGATTTGTCACAGTTGAAGAAACAGCCACAAAGTACGGATAAATGCCTTGTATATGCCAACGACACATTAACTGTAAAGATAAACTTCCAAGACTTTAATCTACAAAAACATGCCATTGTTTATGATTTGGAAGCAGGTTTTGTTCGGAGTATTGACGGTTGTTCTGACTTGATAGGCATAGATGGTAATATTCCGCATAAAGAATATGCTTCTATCATTATCAAGCATCCTACCGGAATATTGGAATTCCCAACAGCATATATAACACATCTATACGAACCGAACCAAAACAATGTTGTCGTGGCATTGGGAAAAGGGAACTCACTGTTCATCAGCACACAGAACAGTGACGGTGCAGGTGGATATTATGCCATATGGACAGTAGAAAATTATCTTGTTAAAAGTCTATTTGTGCTACATGGCTTTTGACTAAAATATAGCTAACAACGCAGGATAACGGACAAACCGTTCCCTGCTAACCATTATAAACATATTGATTGGAATATGACGAGATCTAATTTCTTTTATATCATTCTTGGTATTCATGTATTATGTGGAATATTAGGATTGATAATATTAAGTTTTATAGATGTATATGACCGAATACGCTGGAGTATTGGTGATATGCTACGTTTATTGTTTTTTCTTACTCCTTTCGTGCTGATTTTCTGTGTTCCGAAGAAAATGCCCACATGGAGTAAAGTCTGTATGCGCATTTATTGTGTAGTATATATATTACCATTCGTTATATTTCCTCCATTATGGTGGATGATGTTCAATTTCGACTATGTTATTGCTGAAAATGAGCAGTATATTATTCGTTTCTATAAAGGTGGATTGCGTGATTATTATGAGCAAAAAAGTATATATAAAAAAAGTGGGATTTTAGAGAAATATATAGGGTGTTTCGACTGTTACGGCTCTGGTATATACTATGAGTTAAACCAGTTGGAATATGATATTGAAAAATTCAAGATTGATGAAATGACATTTACCGGAAAAGTGATTTTGAAACGAAATAAAGATGAGCAAATTGTAACTAAAGATACACTTATTGTTTGTCCAATAGTTAAAGATGCACCCTTTTAATTGAGTTTATAACGAGATCGAATCAACTATTATCAATAATTAAAAGAGAATACAATGACAAAAGATATAGAAAGTGGTTTTTAATAGATAATGACATGAGTGAAGGTATAAAAAAGAGTAGTTATCATTTTAAGTTCGTCAATCCCCGACAGATGAAGAAGTATAAGTTTTACTTTTTCGACTACCTCTATTATATGGGTGAAATCTATCATGAAAACAAATGGGGTGAAAGTAATTGGCGTATGTCAGGTTTTGGTGTACTGATTTGGTATTGGGGATTAATCCTATATCCTTTTCTCACGATTCTGTTCGAATATATAGAGAACAGCGAGGCGAAACGTGCAATCATATATGGCTGGGGAATGTTCCCGATCGTTTTCTGTCTTTTACGATACCGCAAAGCGAGATGCGATGCCCTGATGAAACATTACGACGGGAAGAAGCATATCGGTATCATAAAGCTCCTGTTTACGCCTTTGGCTTTGTTTGTTCTGGAACAATGGCTGTTTGGAAAATTGGGATGGACAGACAGTATATGGTAATAAATTGAATTTCATTCATAAAATATGAAACAGAGTATTAGTATATTTCTATTCTTTTGGATTTGTGGAGTAGCTTATCCACAAAATCCTAAGGTGAATATTTTGCGACAAGACCTTTCGGGCTTGTTTGACAATCTAAGCATGATTGGTATATTGGGAGAAGATTGTAGCCGCATTGACATTCATTTTACTGAAGCTCGGAAAACGGATAGTAGAGAATATGAGATAAAGGGTGTCAGTCGTACCCGATTATCCATAATCTGTCCGTTTAAGGGAAAGGTTTGTATAGATAGTATTTCTTCTGATTTTCAACTGAAAAGTGAATGTACGGAAGTGGACGGTTTCATATACGGGCATTACTCCTTTGTGGAATACGGAGATAAACGATATAGCGGTACATTCTCCGGGGCTTTCAAGCAGGGGTATCGGATGAACAGACAGCAGATAGAGAATGGACGGAATGAAATAGCAGAACTGAAATTGAACTTGTCTGAATATCGGGGCAAATGGAAATCTGCAAATGGACTGACAAAAGTCTGTTCTTGGGCAGATGAGATTATACCCAATACTCCTGCAAACTTCTGCCTGTTTAATGATGCAGGCGAATGGATTGTATCACCGAAATATCGTAAGAATGGTTGGGAGAATCTATATAATGCCTATCACAATGAGACTCTGGCAACGGACGAGATACAAAAGGCTCGTGAAATGGAAGAACAGGAATGGTGGGTAAATAAAAGCCAATCATGCAAAGTAAATTGAGTTTCTAACAAAGCGTGACATTAGCAGTAATAGAAGCATGAAAAAGATTATTGACTATTTGTTTTATAGATATTATTTGGTTTGCTTGAAAAATGAGGAATTCCCACGTTTTGGTGCAGCTTGTATATTATCGGAAGTTATTTCAATCACTTATATGTTCGCATCTTTCATATTTTCATTCTTTTTGACTGGAGATTTCTTTTTTTCATATATGTCTAAACTAACAATACTTATTATATGGATAATCGGTTTTATACTTCCTTGGATTGTTGTGTACGTATATTATAATAAGAAACGGATTCGCATCTTATTAGAGAAATTTCAAGACAATGTTTATAATACCAAATATTCAGACAAGGCAGTATTAAGTATCAGGTATATTGTACTTACTGTCGGTCTTCTTTTAATGCTCTTTCTTAGTCAGTTTCAATGATAGTGAGCAAGTTATGAAGTATCAATAATTTAGCCTCGATAAAAACATTCGTAAATATGAGAAATAGAAAAGAAACAATAAGCCACTTCGAACGGAATCATTTGGTAAGAGAGGGAAAAAAATATAGGTATTATTTCTTTGATTATCTGTATTATCGGTTATATGTGGTATATCGAAAATATAACGAACCAGCACGTTTCAGTGCTTGCGGTGTGCTTTGCATGGTTTCTGTAATTGTATTGTTCTTTTTCAGTATCTTCTTTGCCAGTGTACTACCTGACTATTGGATTTTTACGAGGAAAAACTTTACCCCTTCTCAGGGAGCAGTTATCGGTGGAGGCGTTTCTGTCTTGTGCTTTGTCATATTCTATTTGCGATATACCCGCAAAAGGACTGCTGCCATACTTTTGAAATACAAGGGCAACAGCTGGAACAAGCTAATCCCGGTATGGATGATACTATTTCTTCCTTTAATCCTGTTCCTGACAGGGATATGGATAGTGAGAACAATTTTCTAATTAACAACAATATAGCGATGCTTCATGATAGACTATTTATTTTATCGGTTTTATAGATTGTGGCTTTGTTCCTCTTTAGCAGAGGGAGCCGCATTTATGGCTATGCTTCTATTCTCGGTTATCCTAAGTACCAATGTGTTAATTGTGTGGGGAATATTAACTCAATACAACATTGTGGCATATCCTTTTGATGTTCAATATTATATTATTGAGGGTGGCTTAATCGCATGGTTGAGTGGTCGGTTCTTTATCAAGAATAGATATAAAAAGGTTATAGCTAAGTATGATGATGAGAATCCTATGCAACGTAAGGTTGGAATATGGGTACTCGCCATGTATATCATTATCACCTTGATAGTCTTTTTCATAGAGGCATTATATCGGCAAGGAAAAATATAAATAAAGTTATGAGGAAATTATTGGCAAAATATTACAATATAAATTATTACTGCACTTATAAGTTGCTGTTTTTCATTCTTCGTAGGATGATAAATCCTCTCTATTGGCTAAGCCTCTCGAAATGGGAAAACAGCTATATAAAACGGTTGATTTCGTTTGATAAGAGACAAGAGGCAGCCAGAATGGATAAAGGTACTGATGTTTATATCAGCATGTTGGCACTTAATACCCCATGTATCATCAGTCTTTGGATGCTCTGCCTTGTCGGCTTTGCCTGCACCAAGATTTTCAGGGTAAACATTTTGGCTATCATTTTTGGAAACGAGGTTCTTTTTATTTCATTTCTTATAGTCACCGGGGTGCTCGGATATTATATCAATGAAATATTCTTATTCAAGAAGGACAAATACAGGAAATATTTCACCGAGTTTGAGAAAAAGAAAAGGTATCTGCTCTACTACGGCATCTATGTCGTTTCTACGGTTATGCAAGTGGCGACTTTTTATCTGTTACTTAATAACGCATGATGGAAAAATAATATATCAAATATGGAACAACGGATTACATCATTAGAAACAATAACTTCTTTGATAAGCAAAGGTTTGGATGAGGTCAATCATTCAAACAAAGGGCATTTATCTTTGCCCACAAGACGTGCGATATTACAAGCTATCAATGAACCACTTGTCATTGGAAGAGTAAGTATCTTATGCGCATTGAAAGTATATCCGATATGGAATGACTTTTTCAGGAATGATACGGAAATAATCGGACTGATAGAAAAAACGGAGAAATATCTGCTTGGACAAACGAGTAAAAAGGATTTGTTGAACGATGCCGACCATTTGGACATGTTTGCTGATGATTACATCGAAGATGATATGACAGCCTCGTTTGCAGCCAAGGTTGCTGTTCATGCAGCCTATGATGCCGGTTCAGATGCAAACAGTATTATCAGTGATTACGATTCCGATGAAGAAGTAGAAGACCCGTATGAATGGGATACGGCTTTCCTTGCAAGTTTAGTATATAATGGCGGTCACTACTGTCCCATTAAAATCTGAAAAAGTTCTTTGAAATTATTGAAATATAGTT
>NZ_SRYM01000074.1 GCF_004793765.1 Parabacteroides distasonis
GTGGACCAAATTTATTTAATTTTTAACTAGCTCCCATTTTTATGGGACACTAGTGATCCGATATATTTTCCAAATGCCCACGGAAACGTAACCATGGACCGGCCATCGAGATATGATCCGTCGTACATTTACCTTCAGCCTTGATAAGAAGGGGCATATCCGTGAAATCCTCTCCATTCCAAGGAGCGAAAGGCTTTAATGCTTGTAGGCGGTTGGATTCCGGATCGATGTTCACCACTACGTTCTTACCCGTAGGTGCCAGATAGCCGTTATCCTTTACCTCGAAACCTTTCGGCGGAAAATCCGTGCCTTTCGGTTCTTTCAGTTTCACAACCTTACCATCCTCTGTCTTCAAGGTATCGGTCAAAGGATTGAAACATAGATCACCTGCGATGGTCAAGGCCAGTGTCAGTTCCGGAGAAGCGACAAAAGCATGTGTATTCGGATTACCGTCCGCACGTTTAGCGAAGTTACGATTGAATGAAGTAACGATCGAATTCTTACGGGTATTATCATCCGTATGACGTTTCCATTGTCCGATACAAGGACCACAAGCATTCGCCATAATGGTTGCGCCAATCCGTTCAAAATCACCGATAATACCATCTCTTTCTGCCGTATAACGGATTTGCTCGGAACCCGGGTTGATGATCAAGGGTGCCGCTACCGGTATTTTATCCTCATAAGCTTGGCGAGCAATAGATGCCGCACGGCTTAGATCTTGATAAGAAGAGTTGGTACAGGAACCGATTAATCCGACCTCCATCTTTCGGGGATAGCCATTCGCTTTTACTTTTGCGGCAAACTCCGAGATAGGCGTAGCTGCATCCGGCGTGAACGGACCGTTGATATGCGGCTCCAATTCGGAAAGGTTAATAACGATTACACGATCGTAAAACTTATCTGGCTCGGCACGAACGTCCATATCCGCTTCCAGATATTCACCGATAGCTTCGGCCCAGCTCGCTACCTCGTCACGTCCCGTGGCACGAAGATATTGAGCCATTGTATTATCGAATGGGAATAAGGAAGTAGTCGCTCCTACCTCGGCACCCATATTACAGATCGTAGCTTTTCCGGTCGCTGAGATTGAGGCGGTGCCCGGACCGAAATATTCGATGATAGCGTTCGTTCCACCTTTTACGGTTAAGATGCCCGCTAGCTTAAGAATCACGTCCTTCGGCGAGGCCCAACCATTCAAACTACCAGTTAACTTAACACCAATTAGTTTCGGCATCTTCAGTTCCCATTCCATTCCGGTCATGACATCCACGGCATCGGCTCCTCCTACTCCGATAGCGACCATTCCAAGTCCTCCGGCATTCGGGGTATGTGAATCAGTTCCTACCATCATACCGCCGGGAAACGCATAATTTTCCAATACCACTTGATGGATAATGCCTGCTCCGGGTTTCCAAAAACCGATTCCATATTTATCGGAGACCGATTTCAAGAAATCATAGACCTCGCTATTGCTTTTGGTAGCCGTATCGATATCCGTCTTGGCTCCCATATTCGCTTGGATCAAATGGTCGCAATGCACGGTAGCCGGTACTGCGGATTTTTCTTTTCCGGCGTTCATGAATTGTAAAAGCGCCATCTGAGCGGTGGCATCTTGCATAGCCACACGGTCGGGACGGAAATTCACATAATCCTCACCTCTTTTGAAAAGGCGAGTCGAGCTTTCATCGTATAGATGCGCATATAAGATTTTCTCGGCCAAGGTCATCGGGCGACCACCGATACGTTCGCGGGCTGTGTCCACTCTTCTGGGGAAATTCGCATAGAAATTTCTAAGCATGTCAATGTCGTACACCATATTCATATTCGTTTTTTATTGTAAGCCTTTTCGCAAATATATTTATCTATAACCAGCTAAAATGTAATAAATAAGACATCTGCCAATGAGTCTTTGTTTTTATTATCAACAAATATATAATATAATGAAATACAATTTGTTCGATAATTTCTATGAGGTTATAGAGGTTATTTATAATCTCCCGGATAACTTAGAAAAACGGGCTAATCGCACGTTTATTAATAAAACGTACCATTAGCCCGTTTTGTTCAAGCCTTGGAGCTGTTTTTTCTACTTATCGATACTTTCTTTCCATCTTTGGGCATAACTATGCAAAATAGATGCGATACCCTCTCCGATCCGGACATAATCTTCCCGTTTAAGGTTGGCTAAAGATGCGCGGATAGACCACTCGGGAGCATCAAAACCTCCTCCGTTCAGTAAAACCAAGGAAGTTTCCTGTGCCAGACGGAAAACGACATCCAGAGGTTCGTAATTCTTTTTTAGATATTCCACGAAATCATCCCCATAGAATTTCTTAGCCCAGACAAGCATATCGATCTCACTATAATATCCCGCACGCAAAGGGTCGTCTAATAAGGTGAATCCGGTGCTTTCCCACAATGTGTGTAAACGCTCGTGGATCATATCCTGCATCCTTTTCTTATAGGTATTTTCCGCATCTAATAGAGCGAAAGACGCAAACAGAGACATTTGTGTTTGCTGTGGCAAGGAAAGACCGGCCGTATGATTCAAGGCTACTTGACGGCTATCGGCTACCATACGATCAATAAAGCGGATATCCTCGGGATGTAAGGATAGACTGCTATATCGTTTTTTTAGAAGCTCCTGTTTATCTCTTGGCAATTCACGGATCATCCGGTCGTAAATATTATCTTGATGTAAAGCGATTACCGCCAATCTCCATCCGGTTGCTCCGAAATATTTGGAGAAAGAGTAGACACATAACGTATTCTTTGGTAATTCGGCCATCATCGAGCGAAAATGCGGAATAAATGTCGCATACACATCATCCGTAATAATCATGAGGTTGGGATTGTCGTTCCGTACGATCTCAACGATCCTATTCATCAATGCTTTTGTCAATCCGTATGAAGGCGGGTTGCTCGGGTTTGTTATGAAAGCGGCTTTCACGCTAGGATCTTTCAGGACATCTAAATCCTTTTCTTGATATTGCCACGTGTGATAGCCGTCTTTTGTCATCTTCAAGGCTTTTATCTCTATGACATTAAAAAGATAACGAGCCTGTTCCGGAATCTCTATATAAGGAGTGAATACCGGAGCGAAGAGAACGATCTTATCTCCTTTATTCAACAAGAAATTCTGCTGCAAGGAATCGAAGATATAACACATGGCGGCAGTTCCGCCCTCGGTAGCGAAAAGGTCGAATATTCCCTCAGGGGGCTGGTTATCACATAATTCTTGGTCTAAATAATCCCGCACGAGCATTTCTGTATATTTCAAGATACGATCGGGAACTGGATATTGATCACCAATGACACCTTCCGCCCATTCATATACAAGCTCATTCTCATCTACACCTTTTTCCGTGACCAGATATTTATAGGTACCCTTCAATAAAGTAGCGCCGGGAGATTGCGCATGTTTCTTTAGAAACTGTACGAAGCGAGATGCGATCCTTTTGCGGTTGGGAACCCCTGCGGCTCCGGCCATCTCATCTGCCAATTCGGTTTCCCGCAGGCATTCCTCCAAGGCGAACTGCCCTAATAGGAAGAATGCCTCCCGTGGAACCGTACTGATCCAGTTTGGATTTCCCCTTCCTGCGTTCAGCATGATGTGCGTACTTTTACGAGCGCTCTCATCCGCTAACTCTATCAAGATGTTCTTTAGCTCGAAAGGGCTAATCTCCGACATCTTTTTCTCATATTCTCTCGTGACATGTATTTTCTTCTTGTCCATACATTATATATATTACATGATTAGCACATTAGATACAATTAGAAATGATTATACCTACTGCAATAAAGGAAATACTTGTTCATAACCATTGGGACGAATTTAATTTTCAAATGATGCAGGATTCTTACATAGACAAGTTAAGACAATCCTACTCTAAGTTTGATTATCCTTTGAATGAAAGTATTATAAGCAAGATTGCTCTATTCTATAACATGAAATTAGAACTGAACCAATCTGATATTCTTTATTTTGATGTCAAGAAAATAAAGAAATACCGCCCGGAAGCTATGCAAAAAATGGCTTTGAAGTTAGGGGTCAATAAGGTTATCTATTTAGCAGACATTCATCCCGGCTATTTGATTGTGTGGTTAGATGAACAAGAACAAGTGTGGGCTGATTACGACAATCTTGTTTATTATTATGGCAGTGATATATTCAGTGGTATTCAAAATATTGTATCGGGCAATATTCTTGAAACTATAAAATCAGTATCTAACGACGAAAGATAGCATCTGACGATGCTCCTTTCTAACCAATAACGACACCCCAGATGATTAATAAAGTATTACCCACCGCATAGGTAACGGTATAGCCTAAGGCTGGAGTCTCACTTCCTACGGCATCTTCCACTGCTCCTAATGCGGCAGTTGTCGTACGTGAACCTGCCGTGCAACCTAAAGTGATAGCCGGGTGGAACTTAAAAACGTAACGTCCCATCAGAATACCGATGATAAGCGGGATAGATGTCGCTAAAGCACCGATAATAAATAAACTTATACCGACTTCCTTCAATCCGGTCACGAAACTGGGACCCGCCGTGATACCGACTACGGCGATAAACATATTCAGTCCCAAATTATTTAATATCCAGACGGAAGGCTCTGGAATACGCCCGAAGGTCGGATGCTTGGAACGAAGCCATCCAAAGACGAGTCCGGCTATCAAAGCGCCGCCACTCGTACTCAGGCTGATCGGGACACCTCCGAAATGAATCGCGAGCGAACCTAAAATTCCCCCTAAGAAAATACCGATACCCACGAAAATCAAATCGGTCTGATTGGTTGGGCGATCGGGATATCCTAAAGTCGTAGCCGCTTTATTTACCTCTGATTTCATACCCACCAATTCCAACATATCACCGGAATCTATCACCGTAGCGGCCAAGACCGGGATATTGATACCCGCACGCCTTATGGACTTGACGCTAACACCGTGCATGAACGATTGATTGCGTAAATAGCAGATCTTTTTCCCCACGTATTCCTTATGGATCACTAGTACGGGTAACGTCTCTGCCGGAAAATCGAGCAATTCAATGTCATTGACCTCGTCGCCAATCCAGTTCTCCTCTCCGATCACGAATTCCCGGCGACCGCTTAGGACAACCTCATTTCCGGTATGTAAAACCAAATCCGGTTTAACATCGGTTACTACATTATTAATACGGACACGCTCCACGAACAAATGCCGTCCTAATTGGTCCAGATATTCCTCCAACTGCTTTACGCTTTTACCCTCCTTGAACCATTCATTACTAATCTTATAGGCCCGGAAAGTTACCGGACGGGCGGCAGGCATAAAGCCCGGTTGCTCGCTCTCGTCGTTATTTCCCATTTTAGCCTCTAGCTCTTTACAGGCTTTTTTCACGTAGTCGAGTCCTCCTAAAAGACGTGGCCCGATATCACTCACCAACCATGCGGATCCTGCCGTACCGAAAATATAAGTTACCGCATAGGCCACGGGCATCACGTTGACCATAGCGCTTTTATCCGTATCGCTAATATTCATCTGTCCGATCGTATCTTCGGCAACTCCTAATACTGCCGACATCTTCTGGGAGCCCGCCAATAATCCTGCGGCCTCGCCTGCGTTATATCCCATAAGTTTCGCCAGTAAAAAAGGAGCGATCAAGCAAAACACACACATGACGGCGGCGAAAAGCATTTGAGGAAGACCTTCCTTTTTCAATCCCCGGAAGAACTGTGGCCCAACACTATATCCTACAGCGAAGAGGAACATCAAGAAAAAGACGGACTTTAACGGTCCTCTTATATCGATTTTTAATTGCCCGATCAATACACCGACCAATAATACGCTGGTAACCGTTCCCAGCGTGAACTTCTTTATCTTAAACTTGCCAATCCAGAAACCGAGAGCTAAGGTTATGAAAATAGCTAGCTCCGGATAATGTTGAAGTAAATTAGTTATCCATTCCATATCTATTTATTTGATGTTAAACAAAAAAGATGCTATTGAAACAGGGATTCTTTGAAAGATGTTGTTACTTTTCGGGATTATTTATATAAATTTGCGACCGCTTAGGTGATAGAGTTTGTCTACCGACAATTCTATAAAAGGGAATCCGGTTAGAATCCGGAACAGTGCCCGCTACTGTGAAGCTCTTGAAAAGGAAAGCGTTCTGCTATGCCACTGTCTTAAGAAAGATGGGAAGGTTGCTTTCTGAGCCAGTCAGGAAACCTGCCAAGCGAAGTAATGATTAATTCCTCCCGGGGTTAGGAGTAATTAAGAGGATAGAAATATCACCTATATCTAAAAGATGTTGGAGACGGAATAATACGTTGTCTCCGTGGGATTGATATGTAATCTAATTATTAATATATTCATATGATGAGGAAACACTTACTATCTTTCTTCCTGCTGGTCATCAGCCTAGTTTGTCGTGCGCACGATGGCGAGAATTTTGTAGCATCCGATTTATTCGCCTCTTTACAACCGGGCGATAAGGCCGCTTTATTGATGGTACATTTTGGAACAACCCATGATGATACCCGTGCCTTGACAATCGACGCGATCAATCAAAAAGCGAAAGAAGCTTTCAAAGATGTTGAGTTGCGTGAGGCATGGACTTCTCGCATTGTAATGCGCCGCTTAAAAGCTCGTGGCGTAGAGAAACTGAACCCGATCGAGGCCTTGGAAAAATTAAAGACTGATGGTTATACACATGTCTTGATCCAATCCACGAATATAATCGAAGGTATCGAGATGGAATCCTTACGTAAGGATGTTGCCACCATGAAATCTTCTTTCAAGGAGATTCGTATCGGTAATCCTTTATTGTATACACCGGAGGATTATGAGGCGGTAATCGTCGCTATCACAAAAAATGGGGCGAAAGAAGGCGCTACTTTATTGGTAGGCCATGGCACTTATACACCGGCGACGGCTCAATATGCCATGTTGGATTATATGTTGAAGGAGAAGGGATTCAAGGATTATTCCGTAGGAACCATCGAGGGCTATCCTTCTTTTGATACGATGGAAGCTCAAGTAAAAGCCAATGGTACGAAGAAAGTCCTGTTAATGCCATTTATGTTTGTTGCCGGAGACCATGCGAAAAACGATATCGCTGGTGATTGGAAAGAGGAATTGGAAAAGAAAGGCTACGAGGTAAGCGTATTTATGGAAGGTCTGGGACAGAATCCGGATATCCAGAAGATCTTCATCGAACATGCCCGTTTCATGGCTAAACATAAGATGATCGATATCGTTGATAAGAAGAAAGCTTATGCGGTAGAGAAGGACTAAAAAAGTTCACTACACAATGTTTTTTATTCCTTTCGGAAGAAAAAGTAATTCCTTCCGAAAGAAACTAAATTTTCATTCGAAGGAAAATGGAATTTCTTTCGAAAGGGATTTCACATGCATACAATAAACAGTTATAATGCTAAATATATGAAAAGAGTTTTGACAATCTTACCGTTGACAGCCTTATGTATCAGTACGATGCAGGCACAACACAAGAATGAGTACACGAATTTCGCCGATACGACATTCAATATTCAAGAAGTCGTAGCGACCGCCGCACGCAAGCCACGTCCACAAATCACGAAGTTGGACGTACCTATGAAATATCTTCCTATTTCAATTAATAGCATTACGGCGAGTAGTTTGGAGTTGCGAGGTATCCGTAATATCCAAGATGCGGTACGCTTTATGCCGGGCGTACGATTCCAGACATCTTATGGCGCATTTCAACAATTGTCGATCCGTGGTTTCGATCATTCTATCATGATGATAGACGGTATCCGCGATGAACGTTCGGCAATAAACAACTCTTATCCCGTACCCGATCTATCCTGTATCGAGTCTATTGAATTATTAAAGGGACCGGCTTCTGTACTTTACGGACATTCAGCCGTAGGTGGAACCTTGAATATCGTTCGTAAATCCCCGTCAGAGAAACAGAGCGTTAACGCCCGATTGGCCTACGGTAGTTACGAGAATAAAGAGGCGACGCTTGGCATGGGCGGTAAATTGGTCGGTCCGGTCAATTATTACGCCAATGTCAACTTTTCCGATCAAGAGGGCTGGCGTGATAATGGCAACCGTCGCTTTTCCGGTTATCTGGCATTGCAGGCTAAAATGACGGAACGTGACCTATTAGATGTTCGTGGAGGTTTTAACCGCGACTTCTATGGAACGGAGATCGGTCTTCCCGATTTAATGGCAAATGATGTATATAATGCGCAAACAGGACAGTTATATCTCCATAAAAATGATATGCTACCGGGACTTGACCGTGAGGCTCGCTACAATAACGAGTCTGACTTTATGAAGAATCACGCATGGAACGTATCGACGCAGTACACACATACTTTCGGGAACGGCGCAAAACTAACAGATCGCCTTTCTTACAATAACGACGATATCAACTATTTTGGGACGGAAGCCCTCGACTATCTCGAAAGTGATGATCCGATCTATGATCATTATTATATGAAAAACGGCCAGAAAAAATATATCTGTTTGGACAGTGTATATCTTTCTTTCCCGCTTCGCTTCTCCCATATAGCCAAGACGGTAGCCAATACGCTCGAGTTGAGCGGTAAATTCAAGACGGGTGAGATAAAGCATACGTATATGGGAGGTTACTCTTTTGTCGCCTTGAATCGTACCAGCTATTCGGGTTATAAATTAGGGGATGATGTTCAAGGTCCCGGTCTTTATTCGCATGTATCTGTCTATGATCCGCACAGTATGGGATATATGACCAGCAAATTCTCTAAAGCAACGGTTACGCATCATTATTCCAACAGTCTTTATCTTCAAGATATGGTTGAGTTCAACGAGCAATGGAAGGTATTAGCCGCTCTACGTTACGACTTTTTCCGTTATATGTCCGCCAGCGCTACAACTCCTACCGGACGACGTGAGTATGAGGAACATTCGGGCTTCAATAGAATAAAGAATAAGGCGTTGACTTATCGTTTCGGAGCGGTCTATCTGCCCCATCCGAATACATCCATTTATGCTTCTTTCGCTTCTTTCTTCAAACCGATCCGTACGTTCTATCAAGATAATGTCGTTTATGTAGGAGGTGATGGAAATCGTTTCGAGCCTGCTCGCAATGAGGAGGTATTTAAGCCGGAGAAAGGATACCAAGCCGAGGTGGGGCTTAAATATCAATTGAACAATATATTAAGCGCCAATGCCAGCTTGTTCTATATTCGGAAGATGAACAGTACGGCTACGTTGACCAACAACTATCAAGTGAAGGTAAACGGCGAGACTACCACGATGAGCGTAATCGGACAGGTGGGTGTACAAGATTCCAAGGGTTTTGATTTTGATGTCACTCTTTCTCCGGTAAGCACCTTAGCGCTGACGATCGGTTATGGATTGAACGACTCCAAGATCCGGGAGATGAAAGAAATAAAGGATCCGGAATTGATCGAGGCTATCTATGGCAATAACCCGGATGAGACAAAGCAACAATTGAATAGCCAAGAAGGAAACTGGCAGAGCAACGTACCGAACCAGACTTTCTACGCATACGGCAGTTATACCATCCCTCGGGGTGTCTTGAAGAATCTGGAATTTCACTTGAGTAGCAGTTATACCGGTAAAGTATACCGTAATACGTCAAACAACTCTTGGTTCGATCCGTATTGGGTAACCGATTTCGGTATGTCTTATTTGTTGAACAAGAATATTCACCTTACATTCAACTTGAATAACTTGTTTGACAACAATTATTATAACCAAGCGCTCGGACAACAGATGGTGCCAAGCATGCCTCGTAATTTCCAAGTGGCTGTCTCCTATACATTATAATATATAGAACATACGCTCATGAATCTATTGACAAAGATCATGCAATTTATACACAGGATACTGGGCACGGCGCTCAGTATCCTGTTCCTCGTTTGGTTCCTATCGGGATTGGTAATGATCTACCATACGTTCCCGCGAGCGGACCGGGCCGATAAACGGGCGAAGATGGATATTCTCTCTCCGGAGAATCTTCCTTCGTTAGACCAGATAGAGAAACGTTTACCGCAGAACGAGCGGATAAGCCATGTTACCTTGAACAGCTATTTGGGACAAACTGTTTTTCATCTCCAGACGGAGAAAGGGAGCTATGATATTCCTGCCGACTCGACGGAAAGATTACCCGTAATCGACTGGAATCGTATCCAACGTGTGGCATCACTATGGAATACCTCTTCCATAGCGAAGGTAGATTCCTTGTACACCTTGGACCAATGGATTCCATTCGGTCGTTTAAAAGAGGAATTTCCGATCTATAAATTCCATTTCGCCGATCCGGAACGACATGAATTATACATATCCTCTAAATCCGGGGAGGTTTTGCAATATACGGATAAAAACAGTCGTTTCTGGGCTTGGCTCGGGGCGATCCCTCATTGGGTTTATTTCACTTCCTTGCGGCAAGACGCTGAATTATGGATAAAGGTAGTTGTCTGGTTATCCGGAATCGGGTGCGTTATGTGTATCGCTGGGATCTATTTAGGAATACGGGATTTCCGGTTAGCGAGGAGACGTCATTTGATTTCCCCTTATAAGAAGTTCTGGTATAAATGGCATCATATTCTTGGGGTGTTATTCGGTTTATTTGTCCTCACCTTCTGCTTTAGTGGTATGATGTCTTTGGCTCGTGTACAAGATTGGGGGTTGAAAGCCAAGCTCGATATAAACCCGGTTCAAGAACTGCGGAAGATGGCTCCTTCCCCACTTGATTATCCGTTGGATTACAGGGCGGTCGTACAAGCCTATCCCGGCCAGATCCGTCAATTGGAATGGAGTAGTTTTGGTGATATACCCTTTTACATCGTACAAACAGACACGAAGGATATTGTCGTGAACGCAAATAAGAGTGACGGGATATCTTTATTGAACCTGCGACCGGAAGAAATCCGTTCCGTATTGTCTCAGATACATGGTATCGGGACCACGGCTGATATCAAATTGTTGGATGCTTATGATACGTATTATATCTCACGAAAAAGGAATTTAGAACTCCCGGTCTGGAAAGTATCCATTCAAGACGTGGATAATAGTTGTTATTACATTAATCCCCGTAATGGACAATACCGTTATGTAAATACCCCGTCTCGTTGGAACCATTGGATGTATCCGGCATTGCATAGCTTGAATCTGAAATTCTTGGTAGATCATCCGGCCTTATGGAATATCGTGATGTGGGGAACCATGTTGGGAGGCACGTTCGTTTCCTTATCCGGTGTATGGCTTGCCATCAAATACCTCCAAAGGAAGAGACGAGGAACATCGTTTCTGACCCCACGCAAAGGTGAAAAAGACGAGAAACATCGTTTCTGACCCCACGCGAGGGTGAAAAAGACAAGAAATATCGTTTCTAACCCCACGCGAGGGTGAAAGAGACAAGAAATATCGTTTCTAACCCCACGCGAGGGTGAAAGAGACAAGAAACGGTATATCTTTGCGCATTCGAAAATGAAACAATCTAGAAACAACCAGACAATGAACAAAGGTAAGATTATAGTCGCCGGAATCGGCCCCGGTAGCGAGGCCGATATAACGCCTGCGGTTTTGGCCGCTATCCAAAGCTCGGATGTCATCATAGGATATAAATATTATTTCCGTTTTATCACCCACTTGCTTCGTGAGGGAACGGAATGTATAGATACAGGTATGAAACGTGAGCAAGCTCGTGCCGAGCAAGCTTTCGCTTATGCCAACGAGGGAAAGACGGTTTGCGTGATCAGTTCCGGTGACGCCGGCATTTATGGCATGACTCCTCTGATTTATGAGATGAAGAAAGAATCCGGAAGCGAGATCGAGATCGAGTCGTATCCGGGCATCAGCGCTTTCCAGAAAGCTGCGTCCTTGCTTGGCGCTCCTATCGGACATGATTTCTGTGTGATTTCCCTCTCAGACTTGATGACTCCTTGGGAACTGATCGAGAAACGGATTCACGCGGCGGCCATGGCCGATTTTGTTACGGCGATCTATAATCCGAAAAGCGAGGGACGTTATTGGCAACTCTATCGCTTAAAAGAATTGTTCCTGCAAGAACGCAAGCCGGAGACTCCGGTCGGTTATGTACGTCAGGCCGGACGGGAGGAGCAAGAAGTATTCGTCACTACGCTTGCGGATCTGGACCCCGAGCAGATCGATATGTTCACGGTAGTCTTGATCGGAAACTCACAAACATATCTTTCCGGGAATCATATGATCACTCCCCGGGGATATTATGGCGAGATCAAACAAAAGAAAACGGATACGGGTATCGGACAGGACATCATGATCCGTAGTTTCCGTACGATCGAGAAGGAATTGAAAAACCAAGAGATCCCGTTGGATAAGAAATGGGCGTTACTCCATGCCATTCATACGACAGCCGATTTCGATATGGAAAACATCCTTTATACCGACCCGGATGCTGTCTCTACATTATATAATAAGATCAGCGGCGGGGAAGTTCGTACGATCATCACCGATGTCACGATGGCTGCTTCCGGCATTCGTAAGGGAGCTTTGCAGCGTCTGGGTGTCGAAGTAAAATGTTACCTTCAAGACGAGCGGGTCGCTGAGATGGCTTCGAGCAAAGGAATTACCCGTACCCAAGCCGGTATTCGCCGGGCCGTGGAAGAGCATCCGACCGCCCTGTTTGTCTTCGGGAACGCTCCGACCGCCCTTATGGAATTATGCGATTTAATACGTAAAGGTAAAGCCACTCCAGCTGGCATTATCGCGGCTCCGGTAGGTTTCGTACATGTGCAGGAATCCAAACATATGGTGAAACCTTTTATCGGTATACCGAAACTAATCGTGGAAGGTCGTAAAGGAGGTAGTAATTTAGCGGCTACGCTAGTGAATGCCATCCTTTGTTTTAATGACGCAGAACAACTAAAGCCGGGAAGAGACGTATGAACCGATTTTATGTCATAGGGCTGGATGATAATATGCGGCAATACTTTCCGCCGGAGGTATTGGAGATAATCTCGTCCCACCGGGTGTTCTCCGGAGGCGTGCGGCATCATGAGATCGTACGTTCGCTCTTGCCCGAGAAAGCGGACTGGATCGATATAAAAGTCCCGTTGGACGAGGTCTTCGATCGCTATCGTTCGTACGACGGTCGGGAAAGCATCGTTGTATTCGCTTCCGGAGACCCTTTGTTTTTCGGATTCGCCGTTACGATTCAAAACCGATTGCCGGATGCGCAAATCCGCCTGTACCCGTCATTTAATTCCTTGCAACTCTTGGCACAAAATCTATTGATGCCTTACCACGATATGCGGATCGTCTCCCTTACCGGACGGCCTTGGCACGAGTTCGATCGTGCCTTGATCGAAAGTGCGTCTAAGATAGGCGTGCTCACGGATCGGGAACATACGCCTACGACTATCGCTCGCCGGATGCTGGAATACGGCTATGATAATTATACCATGTTCGTGGGAGAACGGTTAGGAAATACCGAACGGCAGAGCATCTGCCAATTCAGTATACAAGCCGCGGCAATGAATAATTTCGTTCATCCGAATTGCTTGATTCTCCGGAAAGAGCGTGACGGGCATTCCCGTAAGTTCGGCCTGCCGGATTCCGCTTTCGAGCATTTGAACGGACGGGAGAAGATGATAACCAAAATGCCGATCCGTTTGTTATCTTTAAGCATGCTGGATCTGAGAAACCGGGAACGTTTTTGGGATATCGGCTTTTGCACGGGTTCTGTCTCGATAGAGGCTAAATTGCTGTTCCCGCATTTGCATATCACGAGTTTTGAGATCCGGGAAGAGGGACGAAAGTTAATGACTGAGAATTGTCGTCGTTTTGGGACTCCGGGTATCGAGGCTATAATCGGAGATTTCTTATCGGTGGATTTATCAGCGCTGGAGGCTCCGGATGCCGTCTTTATCGGAGGACACGGAGGAAAACTAGTCGAGATCCTTTTACGGGTTTCTCAGAAGATGAAAGCGAATGGCATCATTGTGTTCAACTCCGTATCCGAGGAAAGTAAAGCGCTTTTCGAAGAGGCGGTTCGTCAAGCCGGCCTACGGATATCCGCTCAAACCCGTATTACGATTGACGATTTTAATACAATTACCGTGAATGTTGTAGAGACGGGGCACGCCCCGTCTCTACAATATATAATATTATTTATTAAGTAGTTATTCATAATTATTTCACCTATGTCGAAATTACATTATCTTTG
>NZ_SRYM01000075.1 GCF_004793765.1 Parabacteroides distasonis
GGACGAGCTTGTCTTCCACAAGCTGCTTGGGTATGTAGTCCAGCGAGCCGAGTTTCATGCTTTCAACCGCCGTATGCACTTCGGCATAGTCGGTCATGATAATGAACGGCTGCATCATACCTTCCTTGCGCATCCAGCGCAGCAGGTCGATACCGTTGCCGTCGGGCAGGCGCAGGTCGGAAACCACGATGTCCCCGTCTGCGACCTGTTGCAGATATTTCTTTGCAGTTGAGAGGTGGAAAGCCTGCACGGTGCGGAATCCCTCCCGCACCAGCAGGTTGCAGACAAACTCGCAATACACGATGTTGTCCTCCACCACGATGATTTTTGTCTTATCCATTTTCGTATTTTCTCCTTTCTTCTCTTGCCAACCGGATGATTTCCGAACCCTTATCCAGCACAGCTTTTACAGCATTGCCAATTGTTTTATCGTCAGGCGTGCCTTCGCTATGAAGCAATTTGTATAGTTCCCTTAACGGTTGGTCGGCACGGAGTATCTCCCACGAGCTGCGCAGGTGGTGTGTAAGTGCGTTCAGCTCCTGAAGGTCTTTGCGTTGTTTCGCCTCCCGTACCGCCTGCATTTCTTTCTCGGTTTCCGTAATTAGTTTCTCCAGCATGACGGATTCATTGCCGTAGGATAGCAGGGAGGTGAAATCCGGCTTTTCATTTTGTGCCGCATTCATAGCACATTTATTTGAAATCTCCATCAGTTCAGATATGGAGAACGGCTTGAACAGGCATTCTGTGAATCCATGTTCTATAAGTTCCTCTTTGCCGCAACTGCCCGAAGCGGTTATCACGACTACCGGGATATCCCTTGAATTGCCAACGTTGGAGGTGCGCAGCAGTTCCAGCAGCTCGAAGCCGTTGATTTCCGGCATGTTCAGATCCGTCAGAAGCAGGCTGTATTCTTTCCGGCGTATCATTTCCATCAATTCCGCAGCATCGGTGCAGGTTTCGCAGTGTACGCCTTCCTGTGCATACATTTCTTTAAGCATCAGGAGAAGTACCTCGTCATTGTCGATGGCAATCACATCATGGAATGCACGGTCATGATGAATCCTTGTCTGATTTATCCTTTCCGGCAGTTCCCCGGCTGTCTGCATGGGTATTTTCACCGTGAAACGGCTGCCTTTGCCTTTCTCGCTCTCCAGCTGTATCGTACCGCCAAGCATTGTCACGATACGCTGAACGATGGACAGTCCCAGTCCGAAGCCGTCTTTTGCGGCGGCGTTTGACAGACGTTCAAACGCGCCGAACACGCGTTGCTGTTCCTCGTTGGTCATTCCTGTGCCCGTATCTTCGACGATAATTTTCAGAATACCGTTATCATAATCAGCCGTCAAAGATACACCACCGCTATCAGTGAATTTGATGGCGTTTGACAACAGGTTGTTCCCGATTTGGATTATTCGCTCTTTGTCAGTTAGCACAACGGCATCACATACGTTCTTCACTGTCAGCGATAGTCCTTTGTTCATGGCGATGGGCGTAAACTCCGTTTCAAGAATGTGCGTGATTGCCGAAATCCGGCAAGGAGAGAAATTCGGCTGCTCCTTGCCATTGTCCAGCCGGAAGAAACTCAGCAGGGTGTTGAGCATTTCGCGCATACGGTCGGAGGATTGCCGGATATTTTGAACATACACCTTGATTTTGTCCGTGTTACAATCTTTCTGCATCAACCTGGCATAGCCTGTGATTGCTGTCAGCGGTGTGCGCAGCTCATGGGTGATGGTATGCACGGCTTTCTTGCGGGAGGTTATCAGTGCCTCGTTTTGCTCCACCGCTTGTTGCAATTGTCCGATTAAATCCGTCGTATCTTGTTTGTATCGCTTGATGCGGTTTGCATTTCGATGGATGATGATATAAGAAATGACCAATAGCAGTATAACGAATCCTGTCAAGCTGCCAATCTGAATGAACGACCGTTCCCGCATGGCGGCTATCTCGCTTTCCCTCTTTTGCAGGTCTGCTTGAACTTTCTCCTCTATTTGAATAATCAGTCCTTGCAGTTGTCTATTGAGTTCCGCATTTCGTGTAGTAAGACTGTCGGCATGTTCCGACAAACGGCGGCTTTGCGTCTGTTGTTCCGCTATGATATTCCGGTTAAGGGAACGGAGCATTGTTGTGGTCACGGTTAGCTTTGGCTTTTCTTTCTTGCCGAATATGCCGAGAAATCCTTTCCGCTTCGGTTTTTGCGGCTGTTCCTGCACACTTTTCTGTACGATTACGGGTACTTGACGAGTGATCTTATCGTTGATGGCTTGTTGCTGTTCAAGTACCTGCACAATTTGGCGCATCTGTCGTTCTTTATCATCAAGAAGATTGCGCACACTGTCGATACGCTCTGCCGGATAGGTAACTTTGAAACGGCACAGCATACTGTCTATTGCCATACACCGGGCATGGTAATGTTCCAAATCGTCATTATCCCATTCCAATATCGTTTCACCCAATAAAGAAAACTCTATCAGTAGAATATGGATGTCGTTTATCTCTTTCCTGAACTCGTCTATTTGCCGATTATTGGATTCAAGATTTTCAACTTCTTGCCATTCCTTATGCCAAGTGTATGCTATACACACTATTAATAATGTCATCAGCAAATAACCGGAAGCTATTATTCTTCGAATTAATATCATTTATTTTGTTGCTTTACAAGCATGATTCAATTTTTATAATCATAAAATATTTTTAATATTATAACAATTGCAAAAAGGAAATCATCGAATTACCCCTAAATACTATTGGCAAGATTACGTATGTAACCATTTAAGATTTTTTACAAAATTCACAAAACACTTCAAACCGTCTGTCAGCGTATCACGCGGGCAGGCAATATTCCAGCGCATGAACCCTTCACCCTCTGCGCCGTACATCGTTCCGGCATTGAGCCATAATCCGGCTTCAGCGACCAATCGTCGTTCAAGTTCCTCCGAGGATATACAAAGTTTGCGACAATCCATCCAGACGAGGTATGTCCCCTCCAATACCGTAACAGGAAATTCCGGCAAATGCTCACGACAGAACTCCCACATATAGAGATAATTGCCGTGCAGATATTCGATGAGTTGGTTTAGCCATTCTTCCCCTTCGTTGTAAGCCGCCTGAGTAGCAATTACCCCGAACGGATTGACATCGCATACCTCATTGTCGTTGATAGCCCGGTCAATTTTTGCCCGATGGTCGGCATCGGCGCAGACGATGTTCGCAATCTGCAATCCGGCGATATTGAACGCCTTGCTGGGAGATATGCAGGTGACGGAATGTCGCAAGAAATCTTCCGAAACAGAGGCAAACGGGGTGTAACGGTGTCCCGGGAAGACCAGTTCACAGTGAATTTCGTCCGAAACGACCGTAACGCCGTGACGGATGCAGATTTTGCCGATATGTACCAGTTCCTCACGTTTCCAGACCCTTCCGGCAGGATTGTGAGGATTGCACAACAGCATCACCTTCACTTTGGGGTCGGCGGCCTTACGCTCCAGATCTTCGTAGTCAATCGTGTAAGTATTATCAGCAAAAACCAACGGAGAAGAGACCATTTCGCACCCATTGTTACGGATGGACGAAAAGAAACAGTTATAGACGGGAGTCTGCACCAGCACCTTGTCACCCGGCACGGTCAACGCCTTGATGATTGCCGATACTGCCGGCACTACGCCCGATGTGTAAATTATCCATTCACGGTCCATCTTCCAACCGTGACGTCGCGCGAACCAGCCCGTAACAGCGTCATAGTAGCTGTCGGGCACACGGGTATAACCGAAAATACCGTGTTCCACCCGTAGGCGCAAAGCATCGACGATAGCGGGGGCTGTATGGAAATCCATATCAGCCACCCACATCGGCAATACATGTTCGCTCTCGGCACTGTCCCATTTGTAGGAACCGGTTCCCCGCCGCGAAATATGTTCATCGAAGTCGTACTTCATATCTTCGCCTTAATCGGTAAAACAAGTACGCTCGTCCCGGAGTTGTATTTCGCAATCGGCGGGAGCCTTGATGTTCTCGTCTATGGTTATTGAACCGAACTCGTCGGCCACGATGCGTCCCGACATCGGGTTCTTGATATTCGTGATGGCTCCGCGAATATCGGCCTGCAAAGTGCTGTACTCGAATGCCCGGTCACAATCCGGTCCGAAAGTACAGTTTTCAAGTATCAGGTCGTGTGCATAGCAGAGCGGTTGTTCACCCGTAATGTGGCAGTTCACCAGACGCAGGTTCTTCGAGTGCCAGCCGAGATACTCGCCGTTGAGTTCCGAATCGTAGATGGTCACGTTCTCCACCTCCCAGAACGCATCCTTCGTCGTAATCTTGGCATTATGAATTTCCACATTCTTTACGTATTGGAATACATATTTGCTGTCACTTTCCAGTCCGTCCACATAAATGTTGTTGCTGAACATGAAAGGATAAGTGCCCCCATGCAGTTTGAGGTTCTTGATGCGGATGTTGTTGCAACGCCAGAATACCTCGTCGGCATCGTTCATCGTTACGTTCTCGATGTCTATTTCGTCCATCTCGCGGAACATCTTCGGCGCATCAATAATCGTGTCGGTCATTTTCAGGTGGTCACAATACCACAGGGCCGAGCGGCCTCCAACATTGAAATAACAATGGTCGATTTTGAAGCCGTGTACATGCCAGAAAGGATAATTACCCTCGAAACGGCATTCGAACGCTTCGATGTTGCTGCACTCTTTGATGGCCGATTCTCCGGCACGGATAATCACATTCTCCAGACGGAGGTCATGGGATTCGAACAAGGGACGTTCGCCCCCGAACTCAGTATCTTTAATAAGTTTCATTTGAGATATTGTTTTAGTTATTACTGGTTTCAAAAGTTACGGTCACATTGCCTCGCCCGAGAGCAGAAGCCAGCCCTGACGGATCATCGAGCCGCCCTAAACGAGTGTAGCTGTAAGACGAAGAGAACGTTTCATAGAAAAGGACGAGACAATTGGAACCGTAGAGCATCAAATCCCCGTTCCGGATTGTCCCCGGCCGGTTACTGTCTGTAGGCAGATTTTCAGACAGGTAATGGTATTTCTCGTTGCCGTTCATCTCGTTCATCGTTACCGTCATTGGCAGCAGAGCGGCAAAGGCACGTGCCGTGGCATTGTCTTCAAGGGTGGCAGCGAAGCTGCGGCCGCCTGCCCGGACTGTAATGTTTCTGTTCATTTCGTTTTCTCCTCCATTATTTTCATTGCCATTCCCGCTATCGTCATTTCCGTTTCCGGAATTGTCGTTATTTCCCGGTTCTTCGGGATTAGGAACGGGAGTCACCGGATTTTCTGTTATAGGTTCATCGTCAGGACTACAAGCTGTCAGTGCGGATGTGGCTGTCACAAGCAGCAAGACCATGACAATAATACATCTGTTCATATCTTGTTCTATTTTAAGGTTTATAATTCCAATCCCATTTTATAGGCATTTTCAAGATGCTCAGGTGCTATTTGACGAGCTATATTCTCACATCCCGTACAACCGCCCGCCAGATAAGTTCCGACCTCTTTTCCTCCCAACACGCCGCTGATGATATGAAAATAACCCAAAGCCTGGTCGAAAGTATGCTCGCTATTGTCTCCCGCGGTCATAAGCAGCACGGTCTCTTTCTCAGGATACTTATCCTCGACGGAAATGGCATATAGACGTTCGATAAAGGATTTCAGTCTCGCCGTAATCGTCCAAAAATAAAGTGGCGAGGCCATCACGAGTGTATCACATGCAGCAAAAAGCGGATAAAGTCGTTGCATGTCGTCTTGTACGGCGCAACGGTTCCCGTTACGCTGGCAAGCTCCGCATCCCCGGCATCCCGCCATGCGCATACTGCCCAGATACACTTTCGTCACGCTATGTCCCTTCTCGGACAGCCCTTTGATATAGGCATCGGTCAGATGATCCGTATTGCCTTGTCGCGTACCAGCACTCATCAGTACAAGGACATTTTTCCCGTTACCTTGGCATATTGTCTCGACTGTCGTGGGACGAAAATCTTCTTCCGGTTTACTCTCTTTCAGAAAACGGAAGATAGCCGACCCTCCAAGCAATACGCCGCCAGCAGTCAGCAAACTATTTCTTAAAAATATTCTTCTTTCCATATCTGACAATTCTTGTTTCAAGTAATTATTCTTCTGATTTTCATATTGCAAAATTAGATTGAAACTGCAAGCGACACGGTAGATGAATTACAGAGAAGATAACCCCAATTACAGATTATATAAAAAAACACCTGCCAACTTGATGACAGTGGCAGGTGCTATCGCTTTTATTCCGGCTTTATAGTGGATTCAATCTTTATTTCAAGTATTCTTTGAAGAATTGCTCCAGTTTGTCGAACGGAATGATATTCGTCCGGTCGTACAAGTCCGTATGCACAGCACCGGGGATAATCATCAGTTCCTTGTTATCACTCTTCAGTTTCTTGAAGGCATCCTCGCTGAAATAACGGGAGTGGGCTTTCTCTCCATGAATGAGCAGTACGGCACTGCGGATTTCATTGCTATAGGCAAGGATAGGCGCGTTGAGAAACGCAAGATTGGAGGTTTTGTTCCAGCCCAGTCCGGAGTTGATGGAACGGGGATGATAGCCTCGTTCAGTCTTGTAATAGTCGTAATAATCCTTCATGAACTTCGGCGCGTCATCGGCAGGTTCCGGGTTCATCACGGTGCGGGGATAAGTACCGGTCCGATAGTCTTCCGTGCGTTGGGCACTCAGTTGACGGCGCATCTCATAGCGGGCGTCTGCATTGTTATTTGCATCGTAATAGCCGTTTGCCGAACAGCGGCTTATGTCGTACATCGTGGAAGCCACCGTTGCCTTGATGCGTGTGTCATTGGCAGCCGCATTGATGGCAAATCCGCCCCAGCCGCAAATACCTACTATGCCGATACGTTCGGCATCCACGTCCGGACGTGTCGCAAGGTAATCCACCGCAGCCGAGAAATCTTCAGTGTTGATGTCCGGTGAAGCCACGCTGCGGGGCTGTCCGCCGCTTTCGCCCGTGAACGATGGATCGAAAGCAATCGTCAGGAATCCCCGTTCGGCAAGTGTCTGGGCATACAACCCCGATGACTGCTCCTTTACTGCCCCGAACGGACCGCTGACAGCGATAGCCGGCAGTTTCCCTTTGGCGGTCGTTTTCGGTACATACAGGTCGGCGGCGAGCGTGATGCCATAACGGTTGACGAAGGTCACCTTGCTATGGTTTACCTTATCGCTCTTCGGGAATGTCTTGTCCCATTCCTGCGTCAAATTCAGTTCTTCCATATTTCTGCTACTTTGATTGTTCTGTGCCGTGCTTTCCGTCAGAGCGAAAAGGCAGAGGAAAGCGGCAGTTAAAATTGTCATGCGTTTCATAATCGCTGTGATTTTGATGTTTATTGTTTCTTGTTCTCTTTTTTCTTTGCAAAGTTACAGGAGATTACAGAGAGGCTTGGTAGATGGATTACAGATGTTATAACCCCAATTACAGAAGCCGGTCGTTTCATACCTTTTTCATCCACCGTTCCCGTTTTAGGCGGACAAGGAAAATCATGCCCCGGAAACACAACTCGACGCACATGGCAATCCATACGCCTTTCAGACCCAACGTAGGAGCGAGCATCGCGGCCAATGACAGACGCACCGCCCAGATGCTGAAAAAATTCATCAGGCATGGAACAAGCGTGTCAGCCGCCCCGACAAAGACCCCGTAAGCGACAATCGAAGCCGCGAACATCGGCTCGGCGAACGCCTCGATGCGCAAGGCCATCACGCCCAATTCCCGGATTTCCCCAACGGGTGTCATCAATCCGATAATCTGGGGCGCGAACAGATACATGAGTACGCCCATCAATCCCATAATACCCATTCCCATAAATACGGTGATGCGGGCGAAACTGCGTGTTAGCTTCCAGCGGCCGGCACCGATACTTTGCCCGATCAGCGTCGTGGCAGCATCCGCAATCCCGTAACCGGGCATATAGCAAAGGCTCTCGGCGGTGATGGCAAACGAGTTGGCAGCGATGGCGAAGACACCTAACGGTGCCACGATAACCGTCGTCATGATTTGCGCACCGCAAATGACGATATGCTCTATACCCATCGGAAGACCGATATGTATAGCCTTTTTCAAGGTCGCTGTTCTCGGCCGGAAACTCCCTTGCTCTCCCGTCAGTTTCAATTCATCGGAACGCATCCAAAGATACCGCAGCAATATCCCGGCAACCACCGCTTCGGCAGCAGCCGTACCCAACGCCGCACCTTCCACTCCCAATCCGGCACCCGGCATCGTGAAAGAGCCTCCTGCCACGTGCCATTCGCGTGAAGGGAAAATCAGAAAAAAATTGAAAACGACATCCAGTATGCACATTGCCACACCTGCCAGACTCGGCACGTACATGTTGCCGCTGCAACGCAACATGCCGCCTGCAAGGAAATTCATCTGCAAGGCAGGAAGGAAGAGCGAAAAGATAAAGAAGTAGAGCGACGCATCATGGCGAATGGAAATATCACCTCCCAACCAACCGGGAAGCATACCGCTGATTGCTGCACCAAGTACGGCTAATAACAGGCTGAAAACAAGTGTGGCGGTCAATGATTGCCGCAATACGGCACGTGCTCCCTGCATGTCGCCCGCTCCGATTCTGTGCGCTACTTGTACGGAGAATCCGGTGGCAGCCGCCACACATAGCCCCCAAAAGAGCCATGTGGTCGTCGATACCAGTCCGATGGAAGCCGAAGCCTCGGCTCCGAGGTGTCCCACCATCGCCGCATCGATATACTGCATGACAATGGAAGAAAGTTGTACGATGACAGCAGGAACGCTGAGCAGCACGGTCAGGCGTAGCCGTTGCCGCAACGTCATCGGTTTACCGTCACGGATTGACGCAAGCAGGGCGTTTGTTTTGTCAGCCTGTGCCGTCATCCGTTCCGTTCTTTGATGAGTTTGAACACCTTTCCGTAAGTGAACATCCGCCAAATCCATTCCAACGGACCGAATTGACATAAGTGCAACCAGACACTGCTGAACAGCGCCTGCACAATCCATGCTCCGGCAGCAATCAGAACTACGTAAACTAATCCCACACCGGCACCAAAACCAAAACCGATGCCGTAGAAAAGCAACATCCCGAATACCGATTGACCGATGTAATTGGTAAGTGCCATGCGTCCCGACATGGCGGAGAAACGGAAACCTTTCCATTGCGGACGCCGGAGGTAACAAAGGCATATACCGGCCACATAGGCGAAACCCAGCGGAAAAACGCTGGTGAAATAGAGTACGGCGTGCGTGCCCCATCCCCACGGGCGACCGTTCATAGCACTCCACGCATAGATGAACGACAGCGGCAACCCGACAATGAATCCGTAACAGGCGATGCGTTTCAGTTGCGGCACGAGGTCGGACAAATTGGCATAGAGGCGATTACGCCCGATGCAAAAGCCCAACAGGAACAGTCCCATCACTTTGAAGTAACGGTTCCCGTCGATAAATTCCTGGACACGTACCAGCGCCCCTTGTATCAAAAACTCGAAGGTTCCGCTATAATGTTTCGCATCGCGCAGCCAATAGGCGAAGTTCTCGTCCGTAATGCCGTATCTGTTACAATAGAATTGTTGAAGTTCCACCACTGATGCCGACGGGTATATACCGGACAATTCCACGGCAAAATCCACAACTACAGGTATCGCCATCAAAACGAATGCCCACACCAGCAACGCCCGGTTGGGAAGATTGCGGAACAATGGCAGCAGCATACCGAGCAAGGCGTACAACATCAGTATATCGCCGCTCCAAAGAAACATCAGGTGCAGAAATCCTATCAGCATCAAGACAAACATGCGCCTATAGAAGATGCGGAAACCGTTGGCACCCTTTCTTGCCGCATTGGTAATGATGATGGAGAAACCGATACCGAACAGCAGCGAGAATATCGTGTAAAATTTGCCGTCGATAAAGATGTATTGCAGGTAACGCACGATACGGTCGATTCCAGCCGTAGGCATGGCACCCGCAGCTTCAACCGGAAGAAAGGAATACAACGAAAACTCAGGGAAGTTGGCCAGCGCGATACCCAACAGGGCCAATCCGCGCAGCACGTCCAGTATGGCGTACCGCTCGGATGAACTGATAGGGATGGCTGTATGGTTGGTTACTGATTCCGGTTCCATAAACTATTGCTTTTCATTCCTGTCAATATTTCGGATAGACTTTGCCGGTACGCCTCCTACAACCGTGTTGGCCGCCACGTCTTTCGTCACTACCGACCCGGCAGCGATAATGGCGTTATCACCCACGGTCACACCCCGCAGGATGGTAGAGTTGGAACCGACCCACACGTTTTTGCCTAAACGGATAGGGGCCGGATACATCGCCCCCCGGTCTTCGGGAGCTGTGCCGTGGTTGAGCGTGGCGAACACCACATTATGCCCGATGAGACAACCGTCGCCCAATGTCACGCCGCCATGATCCTGAAAATGGCAACAGGCGTTGATGAAGACATTGCGCCCGATGGTGATATTCTTGCCGAAATCGGTGTAGAACGGAGGAAACATCTTGAATGTTTCCTCCACGGGTTTGCCGAGCAGGCGTGACATCAATACATGCAACTCCTCCTGTGAATGATACGAGTTGTTTATCTCGCAGGTGATGCGCCGGGCTGCGTCGCTCATTTCATCCATCAGCCGGTAAATTTCCGGCGTATTGAGCGCACCGCCGGCCTCGATATGATTCAGAAATTCGTCCAGTGTCATAATCCGCTCCTTTCCTTATACCAGTTTCCCCATTTCGTATGCCTCCTGCAATTTCGGGTTTCCTTTGATTTCTCCCACATGCCATACGCCGCCGCAAAACAGGGTCCCCTTCACCATCGGATTTTCCAGACAGTCAAGGAATCCCATGAAATTGGCAACAATACGTTCCATAATCGTTTCATCTTCTTCGGCGGCTGTGGCTATAAAATAAAACTCCTTGTTTCTCATCTCGGTATAAGGTCCGCAACAACGGTCTATCATCATTTTCATCTGTGCGCTCATGGCATAGAAATAGACCGGTGTCCCCATTACGATGATATCCGCAGCAAGCATCTTCTCAATTACTTCCGCCGCATCGTCTTTCTGCGGACAGGGTTTCTTGTACTGGCTGCATACACTGCACCCCATGCAGGGATGTATGTCCTTGTCTCGCAGGAAAATCTTCTCTACATGATTTCCACTCTCTATGGCTCCGCGCATGAACTCATCGCAAAGCGTGTCCGAATTGCCGCCACGACGGGGGCTGGACGATAAAATAAGAATATTTTTCGACATGGTTTATATGTTCATTTGTTTTTTTAAGTGCAAAAATAGCGGGAACCATAAGACAGGACGGTAGATGAATTACAGATATTATAACCCCAATTACATAATTTCCGGGGAGAATGTGTAAAATCTGTATCTGAGGTTATATTATCCGTAATTGAGGTTATGGTAAAATCCGTATAATCCTCTAATTTTGTGTAATGAAAGAAAAGAGAAAATGAAAATACAGAGATATGGATAAAATACTCAATTTAGATAATGTGGACCAGTACAATCAATTGTATGGTATCGAAACCTTGCACCCGTTGGTCAGCGTGGTCAACCTCAATGAAGCGACACGCGGGGTGGATTTTATACGCTTGAACTATGGTCTATATGCCCTGTTCCTGAAATTGGAAAAGTCCTGCGACATCAAGTACGGCCGCCAGAAGTACGACTACGAAGAAGGAACCATTGTCTGTTTCGCCCCAGGACAAACGGCCGAAACGACTTCCACGGTCACAAGCATTCAGACAAATGCCTATGGAATCCTGTTCCACCCCGACTTGCTTCGCGGTACATCATTGAGTAAAACGATAAAGAGCTACACATTTTTCTCGTATGAGGTCAACGAAGCGTTGCACGTATCCGAAGAGGAACAGACAATCATATTGGACTGCCTGAACATCATCCGGAAAGAACTGGAGCATGGCATTGACAAACACAGCAAAAAACTGATTGCCACTTATATCGAATTGCTGCTCGGTTACTGCATGCGTTTCTACGAACGCCAGTTTATCACACGCAGCAAAAGCAATCGAGATGTACTGACCCGTTTCGAATATCTGCTGGATGAATATTTCGAGGGACCTGCCGCCGAGCGTGACGGGCTTCCCTCTGTGAAATATTTCGCCGACAAATTATGTCTCTCTCCCAACTATTTCGGAGACATGCTAAAGAAAGAGACCGGTAAGACGCCGCAGGAATATATTCAGGAGAAAGTAATCGAAATAGCAAAAGACCGTATTGTCGGCACCCGAGATACTGTAAGTCAAATAGCATATACATTGGGATTTCAATATCCGCAGCACCTGTGCCGTCTGTTCAAGAAACGGGAAGGATGCACACCGAATGAATACCGCGCAAGGATGATTAGCTGAAAGGGCAGATGAAAGAGGAGATGAAAGATACGTTGGACATAAAGAGCGTATGCGAATGCAACCGCCGTTTGGGATGCAAGACACTGCATCCCCAGGCAAGCATCATCAATCTGGAACATCCGGATTTGGAACAGGAGGCTGTGAAATTTGAGTTTTACGCCGTGCTGCTCATCGAGGAATGTACGGACGGCTGTTGTTGCTGCGGCCGCAAATATTACGACTACTCCAATGCCACGATGGTATTTCTCAAGCCCGGAGAAGTTTTCCGCATGAGTGAAGCTGGCGTGCTGCCGGACAAGGGGTGGCTGTTGGCGTTTCATCCCGATTTGCTGTATCGCACCTCACTGAAAAATCATATCAAGAATTACACGTTCTTTTCTTACAACAAAGAAGAGGCATTGCATTTGTCCGGGCGGGAAACGGCAACCATTACATGCTGTCTTGAAAATATTGAAGAGGAGCTGCACCACGCCATCGACACGCACACTGCGACCATTCTCTCGCAGCATATCGAGTTGATGCTGGATTATTGCACCCGTTTCTACGAGCGGCAGTTCATAACACGCGAGAATAAGAACAAAACGGTACTTGAGGAGCTGGAAAACCTGCTTGATAACTACATTGCTTCCGGCAGGTTACGTGACTCCATATTGCCGACGTCGGACTACTGCGCCACAGGGCTGGGGCTTTCTGTCCCTTATTTCAACGATTTGTTAAAATTCGAGACCGGCAAAACATTAGATGAATATTTCCAACTGAAACGGCTTGAAGCAGCTAAAAGGATGTTGCTCAAAACAGAAAACACTCCGGCCATCGTTGCAAGGCAGTTGGGCTATAACAGTGTGCAATATTTCAGCCTGTTGTTCAAGAAGATTACGGGCATTGCACCGAATGAGTACAGGTGTTCGTTGAATTAGAATAATGTTTTTTCTGATGCAAGAGTTGAATAAAATTAAGTAGGATTTAAACGCCAATTATAGTCATTTGTATCAAATACCTACTTAATTAAGAGTTATATTTTTATTCTTTTCCATCAGTTTTCATTTTGCATATAATCTTAGACGTCTGATGATGGCATGGCCGGCAATGAAGCTGTCTGACGAACTTCGCTCACTTACGCGGGCGCTTGGTCTGTTATGGAATTATTCCTTCTGTTGTTCCCACTTGGCATACATCTCCCTTGAAAGCTCCACGATCTCCCGGCTCAGTTTCACAAGGTCGATGGTATGTTTCTCCAGCTTGTAGAGCAACGCCATCGCCTTTTTCTCCAAGAAATGAATGCGCAATTCTTTCACGACTTGATTGT
>NZ_SRYM01000076.1 GCF_004793765.1 Parabacteroides distasonis
CACGACTGAATATTAACTTTAGCCATTATGCTGCTTAATTTTGATTAGTTACTTAGTTATGAATACAATATCAATTATTCCAATATCCGATAGCAGCCGGGTGCTTGCTGAGCGAATTCTTGCTTCTTATCCTGAGGCGAAGATCTTACCATTCGGCTCTTTCTCAAAAGAGGTTTTTCACGAATCCAGTAGTTTGGTATTTATTGGAGCGATGGGAATTTGCGTACGCAGTATCGCTCCCTTCGCGGAAGATAAACATACCGATCCGGCCGTGGTTTGTATAGATAGTACCGGCAAATACGTGATTCCTGTTTTATCCGGACATATCGGTGGAGCGAACGATCTTTCCAAAGAGTTAGCGAACCTATTAGGAGCCGAAGCGATTATTACGACACAAAGCGACAACGCAAACCTATGGGCGCTCGATACATTAGGGAAGAAATACGATTGGACCTTGATCGCCAAAGATAGCAATGCCGCCATCTCCACTTTTGTCAATGGAAAACCGACAGCGCTACTCCTTGATATACGAGATAAAGGAACGGATTATTTGGAGCGTACGGTCCCGTCTCATGTCTCTATCTTTTATTCCTTCGAGGCGATACCGCAGCAAGACTATGAGTTATTGATGATCGTCAGTCCCCAACAATACGATACATCCATCCCTACGATCACCTATATACCGAAAGTCCTCCACCTAGGAATGGGTTGCCGCAAGGATATGCAAGGCGATCCTACGGTCGTTTACGAACATATTAAAGATGTATTGCGTGATAAACGCCTGTATCCGGAGGCCTTGGCGGATGTAAATACAATCGATTTGAAGAAATGCGAACCGGTGCTGACATTACTGGCTTATGGAGTTATGGAATGCCCTTTCCACACCTATACATCGGAGGAGCTGAAAGATATCCCGGTACCCAATCCCTCGGAGAAGGTACTGGAGGTAACCGAATCCCCAAGTGTATCGGAAGCTTCCGCCATTTATGCGGCTCATGGCGGTCCGCTTTTGGTCGAGAAGCAAAAAGCGGATTTAGGAAAAGGAAATGAATATACCTTTGCCGTAGCGTTAGATCGGACGGCCTGCCGCAAGGGACATATCGAGATCGTAGGAGCCGGTCCCGGCGATCCGGACTTAATCTCTATCCGCGGACGGCAAATGTTGGAGAAAGCGGATTTGATCCTGTATGCAGGAAGCCTCGTCCCGAAAGAACTTACCTTATGCGCGAAGGCAGGCGCTACGGTGCGAAGCTCGGCGGATATGAATCTGGAAGAACAGTTTGCGTTGATGAAAGAGTTTTATGATAAAGGATTGTTTGTCGTTCGTTTGCACACGGGCGATCCTTGCATCTATGGAGCTATTCAAGAGCAAATGAATTACTTTGATCAATACGGGATGGATTATCATATCACTCCGGGTATTTCCTCTTTCCAAGCCGCCGCCGCCGCTCTTTATTCCCAGTTCACGATTCCGGAGAAAGTACAAACGATCATCCTCACTCGTGGCGAAGGACGTACGCCCATGCCTGAGAAAGAGCAACTGCACAAACTGGCTCAAAGCCAAAGTACGATGTGTATCTTCTTAAGCGCCGGTGTCGTAGAGAAGGTACAAGAGGAATTATCGCGACATTACGCTCCAACCACTCCGGTAGCCGCTTGCTATAAATTGACATGGAAAGATGAGCGGATCTACCGTGGGCAACTGAAAGATCTCGCGAAAATCGTAAAAGAGAATCATCTTACACTGACAACATTACTTGTCGTCGGGGATGCCATCGATAACCGCAAGGGCCTATCTCGCTTATATGCGGATGAATTCAAACATCTTTTCCGTAAGTAATGATACTGATTCTTGGAGGAACGACAGAAGGCCGTGTGGCTGTGCGGGTAGCGGACGAGGCAGCCGCTACCTATTACTATTCTACGAAAGGAACTTTGCAATCCATTGAATGCGCTCATGGAATCCGTTTGACCGGAGCCATGAATGCGGAGGAAATGGAGTGTTTTTGTCGTGACCACGCAATTAAGCTATTGATCGATGCGGCACACCCTTTCGCTCAAGTGTTGCACCAAACGATCGAAAAAGTATCGAAATGTTTACAGATTCCGGTGATCCGTTACGAACGTCGGTATCCACCTCGTGATGAGGACTTGATTTGGTGCGATAGTTATGCAGACGCAATTCACCAAATGGAAAACAAAGGTATCCAACGGCTACTTGCCCTCAGTGGCGTGAACACCCTTGCCCCGCTCCGCCCTTATTGGCGATCGCATACCACTTGGTTCCGTATATTGGAGCGGGAGGAATCTTTGTCGTTGGCCGAAAAGCAGGGCTTCCCCCAAGAACGTTTGGTTTTCTATCGAGAAGGCGAGGATGAGTTAAAGTTGTTGGAGCAACTCCATCCGGACGCCATCTTGACAAAGGAAAGTGGTTTCTCCGGCTATTTTATGGATAAAGTGAACGCTGCCCGCCAATTCGGAATACCAGTATTTGTCGTGAAGCGTCCCACATTACCGGAAACTTTCTACCGAGTGTATGGTGAAGACGGATTGCGCAAACAAATCGAACGCCTATTACCCGAATTCTTTCCCTTGAAAAGCGGATATACGACCGGAGCTTGTGCTACCGCTGCCGCAAAAGCCGCTTTATTGGCCTTATTATCAAGGAAGGAACAAACAGAAAGCCAGATAACATTACCCTCGGGAGAACAGATAACGTTACCGGTAGCCTATACCGAATGGGCCGGGTGTTCCGCCACCTGTACCGTGATCAAGGAGTCTGGGGATGATCCGGACGTGACGAATCATAGCCGGATCCGGGTTACTGTTCAATTATCTCCCGAAGCGTCCGGTTGTGACGATACGGAAAGAGTCATCTTCCAAGCAGGTGAAGGAGTCGGAACCGTGAGCCTTCCGGGACTCGGCTTGAAAGTCGGCGGCCCGGCTATAAACGCCACGCCCCGTAAGATGATCCGGCAAGAGCTGATTCCACTCCTGCCCTCACCCGATTCCGTCGCTATTGTCACGGTCTCGGTTCCCGGTGGCGAGGAGTTGGCGAAACGTACCTTCAATCCGAAACTTGGAATTATCGGGGGAATCTCTATTATCGGGACATCCGGAATCGTGCGTCCTTTCTCATCGGATGCTTTTATCGCCTCGATACGGAAAGAAGCCAGTGTCGCCAAAGCGATAGGTTGCGAGACGTTGGTTATTAATTCCGGGGCGAAGAGTGAACGCTACCTTCGGAGCTTATACGCTTCTTTGCCTCCACAATCATTCGTCCATTACGGGAACTTTATCGGAGAGACGCTAAAGATCGCTGCCGATTTAGGTTTCAAGCAGGTTATCTTAGGTATCATGATCGGCAAGGCGGTGAAACTTGCGGAAGGTTTCCTAGATACACACAGCAAAAAAGTCGTCATGAACAAAGGCTTCCTTCAAGATGTAGCGAAAGAAGCGAAATGCGAGGAGGCGACCGTAGATGCAATCAATCGGATTACGTTGGCCCGTGAATTATGGGAGCTTCTTACGGAAAAAGATCAAAATCGTTTCTTCCCATTACTTTTACAAAAATGTAAATCGTATTGCGCTCCTATCCTTCCCGACGGCGAACTAACCTTGCTGTTAATATCCGAAGAGGGCAAGGTCTTATACCAATCTTAGCTGTAGAGACGCAGCACGCATGCTACGTCTTTACACCCCCCAGACTGTAATAGCATTTCTTTTTAGCTGTTTATTCTTTTTTATTAGGGATTCTTTAAGAATACATATTAGGAGGATTTCGTACTTTTGCCCTCTAAATATTGATTAAAATAATGTTTAGATATCTTTTAATTTATATGGCCTGCCTTCTATTCGCCTTTTCCGTAAAGGCGCAAGGTATTTCCAATGACACGATTCCGAAAGAAGTGCTGATGCTGGACGGTAAGCCTATGACCGAAAAGCAAATACAACGTTATCATAAACAATTACATAAAGACTCCATACGGGCCAACAAAAGGATCTGGTGGTCTATCCTTGGCGGACCGTCTTACACGCCGGAAGCCTCCTTTGGCGTAGGTGGCGCGGTTTTGGCTAGCTTTCGCTTAAACAAGAATGATACGATATCCCAACGATCGTTTATCCCTGCGGGATTTAACATTACCTTAAACGGGACGTTCGTTTTTGCCGGTGCCGGTACCTTATTCTTCAACGAGAATCGCTTCCGTATTTATATCAGTTACGGTTATCGGAACGAACCTTCGCATTATTTCGGGAAAGGCTATGAGACGATCGAGCAAATCGAGAAGAGCGACTCGACAACGAAATTCCATAAGAGTTCTTTCCAACTATATCCCCGTTTCGTATGGGAAGTTAGGCCTCATTTATATACGGGTCCTCTTTTTGATATTAATTTCAGCAAATCAGATGATATTAACCCGGTGATGGCCGAAGATCCTTATTTCAATAAGTTCAAACGAGATTATGTCAATATCGGTGTAGGCGGCTTGATTCAATACGATACACGAAATGACGTGGCGACCCCAAGTTCCGGTATGTTACTAAGCGCGATCGCTAAAGTATATGGAAAGTATTTAGGCGGTGCATATAATTATGAGATGTTCGAGCTGGAATACCGCCAGTTCCAGCAAGTATTTCGTCCTCGTAGCACCTTGGCATGGATCGCCAAGACACAAATCGGTGTGGGAAACGTTCCTTTTACGGAGCTTCCTTCGTTTGGCTCTCCTTTCGATCTTCGCGGATACTATTGGGGCAAGTACCGTGACAAGACCATGGCGTATGGGATTCTGGAGTATCGTCATATGTTCGGCAGCGTGGAGAAATATAAGAGCGGTAATTTCTGGGCGAAGTGTGGTTTTGTTGGCTGGGTCGGCACGGGTACGATCGGAAACGCTCCTATCGTAGACTGGAATAAATGGAAGTTCAACTACGGCGTAGGCTTACGTATCCAAATGCAACCCGGCAAGAACTTCCGCCTAGACGTAGGCAAAGACCCGAACCAAAAAGGAATGGCAGTTTATATGAATATGACGGAAGCCTTCTAAAACCAGAAGGCTTCTTATGCTGGTTTTAGATCGATATCCTCTCTTACTGATAGCGATATTCAGCAGTGCCGCCCACGTGTACGGCTATTAAATGATCGTTTAAAAGCCGGAAATATCCTAATATCGATTTTTTTCACTAAGTTTGCGTTGTCGAAGGGGTGCCATACTATATGGGCTGAGATCATACCCTTACTACTTGATGCGGGTAATGCCGCCGTAAGAAAAACGAATGTTAGATGAATAAAAAAGAAACGTACCGTTATCCGGTAGCTTTAACGATCGCTGGCTCTGATAGTGGCGGTGGTGCCGGAATACAAGCGGATATTAAGACTTTTTCCTCGCTGGGTGTTTTTGGAGCCTCGGCGATAACGGCTATAACCGCTCAAAACACACAGGAAGTACGAGGAATCCAAGCAGTCTCTCCCGAGATTTTAAGAGGACAAATCGAAGCCATTCTTGAGGATTTCATTGTAGATGCCATAAAAATAGGGATGCTACATAACAAGAATGCCGTAAAGGTTGTATCTGAGACTTTACCTTCCTTTCAACGGACTTCTATCATTTTAGATCCAGTGATGATATCTACGAGTGGAAGTAAATTATTGGAGGATGACGCCATCCGAACCATCATTGATGAGCTATTCCCTAAAGCAACACTGTTTACTCCGAATATTCCCGAGACGGAATATCTTTCCGGTATAAAAATCAATAACGAGGCGGATATCTTACTTGCTGCCCGGAAATTGCAGGAAAAAGGATGTAACGCCATATTGATCAAAGGGGGGCATATCCCCGGAGTAGAAACGGTGGATCGGCTATTTATCAATGAAGATGCTCCGATTTGTCTGGTTTCGCCAACGGTGGATACCTTTAATACCCATGGAACGGGTTGTACGCTATCGTCTGCCATCGCTGCTTATACGGCACTCGGCCATTCATTAGTGGAAGCCGTACGATTAGCCAAGGAATATATGAACAATGCGCTCATTCACGGGGCAAATGTATGTATGGGAAAAGGACACGGACCTGTAAACCACTTCTTTTCACCCTCTGCCCTTCATAAAATCCGATGGAATCATGAATAAGCTGGTCGTAATTACTACACCTTATTTTTTCGCGGATGAAGCTTCTTTGATCGAACTTCTATTCGCAGAAGGAATGTCTCGTTTACATCTACGTAAACCGGATTGTAAGCGTGACGAATTGGAGGGGTTATTGGATAAAATCTCTTCGGCTTATTACGACAGGATCGTTCTTCATGATTGGTTTACCTTGGCAGAAGAAAGGGCTTTAGGAGGAGTCCATTTGAACAAGAGGAACCCGGAAGCTCCACCTTTATATAAAGGTAGTATAAGTCGTTCTTGCCATAGTCTGGAAGAGATTATCGAGTATAAACCGGTATGCGACTATGTATTCCTTAGCCCGATCTTTCAGAGTATATCCAAAGAAGGATATGGTAGCGGATTCTCCTTAGATGGATTGCGAAACGTGAAGGGCATCATCGATGATAAGGTGATTGCCTTGGGAGGAATCTGCCCGCAGACAATAACGAAATTAAAAGATATCCCCTTCGGCGGTGTTGCCGTTCTCGGGGCCCTTTGGGGAAACGATCCCTCCCTTCTTGTTGCGGATCAACTCATAAAACAATTCAAACGATTACAAGTATGGCCTTAAATTATTATTTCGGATATGACGAGAATGGAAGAGTCGGTCGGAGAACAACCGGATTACGCCCTCCTTTTGGTGAGAGTAACCGCTTGATGTTTATAACGCATCGTACGCCTAAATATACAGAATGCGACGAGGTACGCATGGCAATCCAAGGAGGGTGCTCATGGATACAGTTGCGCATGAAGGATGGAATTTATGATGGTACCGTACGTAAATGTGCCATTATCTGTGCGGACGAATGTGAGCGAATAGTGGATCTATGCGTAAACGATGATCTGGAAGCTGCCGTGACATGTGGCGCTACGGCTTGTCATCTGGGTAAGAATGATATGCCCTTGGATATCGCTTGGGAAGTACTGAGAGACAAGTTAGATTCCAATGCCATCTTCTATATCGGGGCTACGGCGAATACCTTTGAGGATATCCGGCTGGCCGTAGAACGAGGCGCCTCATATATCGGACTAGGGCCATATCGCTTTACGGGTACCAAGAAGAATTTGAGTCCCATCTTAGGCTTGGACGGTTATCGTAAAATGATCGCTCAATGCAAGGAGGCTGGCATTGATATTCCTATCTTCGCGATAGGTGGTATTACGCTGGAGGATGTAGGCCCTTTGATGGAGACGGGTATAACCGGAATCGCTGTTTCGGGTGCGATTATCAATGCCTCCGATCCCGTGGAGGAAACCCGCCGGTTTATAGAGGAAATCAATAAGTATTAAACTAAATACATATGGCTACTAAAAAGAGTATGCGTATTTCCTATCCGTCCTCGGAAAAGATTTATGTCCCGGGCGAGATCAATAAGATCAAGGTAGGTATGCGTAAGATTAAATTGTTGGATACGGTAACCATGGATGAGCATGGAGAGCGTATCTTCAAGAAGAACAATCCGGTAATCGTTTATGATACGAGCGGCCCGTATTCCGATCCCAAGATATCGATTGATATCGCTAAAGGACTTCCTCGTATACGGGAGGAGTGGTACGGTAAGCGTAAAGATGTGGTTCAATTGCCGGAATTGACTTCCGCTTATGGTCGTGAGCGATTGGCGGACGCGAGTCTGGATTCTCTCCGTTTTCCCAAGCGACACTTGCCTTTCCGGGCTAAAGAGGGTAAGAATATCACCCAGATGTATTACGCGAAGAAGCGTATTATCACTCCGGAAATGGAGTACGTGGCGATTCGTGAGAACCAGCAAATCGAGGCTTTGGGACTGAAGTCTTATATCACGCCGGAGTTCGTCCGCAAGGAAATCGCCGCCGGTCGCGCGATCATCCCGGCGAATATCAATCATCCGGAAGCCGAGCCGATGATTATCGGTAAGAAGTTCTTGGTAAAGATCAATACCAATATCGGCAACTCCGCTCTTTCCTCCGGTATCGACGAGGAGATCGAGAAGGCGATATGGAGTTGTAAATGGGGCGGAGACACGTTGATGGATCTCTCTACCGGCGATAATATCCATGAGACGCGCGAGTGGATTATCCGTAACTGCCCGGTTCCGATGGGTACGGTTCCTATTTATCAAGCCTTGGAGAAGGTGAATGGCAAGGTAGAGGATCTTTCTTGGGAGATCTATCGGGATACGTTGGTCGAGCAGGCGGAACAGGGCGTGGATTATTTCACGATCCACGCAGGTTTGTTGCGCAAACATGTGGAGCTGACGGAGACTCGCCTGACGGGGATCGTATCCAGAGGCGGATCGATCATGGCCAAATGGATGCAGCTTCATAACGAGGAAAACTTCCTGTACACGCATTTCGCCGAAATCTGCGAGATACTGAAGACATATGACGTGGCTGTCTCTATCGGAGACGGTCTTCGTCCGGGTTCTATCTATGACGCGAACGACGCAGCGCAATTCGCTGAGCTTCACACGATGGGAGAACTGACGAAAATAGCTTGGGAGCAGTTCGTACAAGTGATTATCGAAGGCCCGGGACATGTTCCTATGAATAAGATCCATGAGAATATGAAGGAACAACAGTATGCTTGCCATGGAGCGCCGTTCTATACGTTGGGCCCGTTGACGACCGATATCGCTCCCGGATACGATCATATCACGTCGGCTATTGGTGGTGCGCAAATCGCTTGGCATGGGACGGCTATGATCTGCTACGTCACGCCGAAGGAACATTTGGGATTACCGAATAAGGAAGACGTGCGTAATGGGGTGGTCGCTTATAAGATAGCGGCGCATGCCGCTGACTTGGCGAAAGGGCATCCCGGCGCTCAAGTACGTGATAACGCGTTGAGCAAGGCACGTTTTGATTTCCGCTGGAAAGACCAGTTCAATTTGTCCTTGGACCCGGAAAGGGCTTTACAGTATTATAAGGAGAGTGCTGTTACGGATGGAGAGTACTGTACGATGTGCGGTCCTAATTTCTGCGCTATGCGGTTGAGTAAGGATTTGCAAGGTTGTAAATAAAATACTGTTTTGAGGGGATGAGACGGGGCATGCCCCGTCTCTACAATTGGGTGATTTGTTTTCCGCATTCGTAGCCTTCTTCATATAGTTCTTCCAGTTTCTTTGTGTCGCTTCCGGTACGGCCGACCTTAATTGGGTTTTGCGGACGGATGACGAAAGCTTTTCCTTCGGCCTCCAGTTGGTCTATGTAATCCAAGATCTCGTTGTACCGCCGGTATCGTAGTCGCAACTGTTCCCGGATCGCCGGGTATTTATTATAAATAAAGCCGGGAAGGTAAAAATCTTTTTCTTCTTTCCGATAGCCTTTGTTACGGGTAAGGATGATGACGTTCTTGGAGAAACCGTCGGCGATAGCCCGTCGGATAGGGATGGCGTCGCATACGCCTCCGTCGACCATCGGTATCCCGTCTACATACGTAATCGGGCAAAGGACCGGTAATGTGCAAGAGGCCTTACAGATATCCACCAAACGTTTCTTATCTTTCTTCTCCTCGAAATATTCCGCTTTACCCGTCAAGCAATTGCTCGTGACCATAACGAACCGATCCTTGGACTTGAAATAGGTATCGTAATCCAACGGATAATACAAATCCGGATAGACATAAAACAAGAAATTCAGATCGATATATCCCCTCCCCCGTAAGAAATGACGAAGACCTATGTAATTATATTTCTTCAATAGGTCAATATTACTAAAACGAGAGCGTCCCCGCTGGCGGGAAGCATACGAGATACCGTTACTCGCGCCCGCTGATACTCCGATCGTATAAGGAAACCAAATGTCATGATCCATGAAATAATCCAATACTCCCACCGTAAATATGGCACGCATTCCGCCACCTTCCAACACCAAACCTGTCTGATTGTCTATTTCCATATATACCTCTGAATTAAAAAAGCCATTGCCGGGTTCCCACCAAGCAATGGCCACAAAAATATAATAAATCAGCGATAAATAATAGTTCCTTTTTAGAATTTACTTGGTCACTTCGTTCACTAAGGGACGGCCCTCCTCGAAATCCTTGATATTCCGCAAGGTAGTATCGGCGATATTACGCAGCGCCTCTTTCGTGAAAAACGCTTGATGGGAAGTAACGATCACATTGTTGAAAGAAAGCAGACGGGCCAAGACATCATCATCGATAATCTTATCCGATTTGTCCTCATAGAAATAGTCTCCCTCTTCCTCGTAGACATCCAATCCGGCGGCGGACACTTTCTTGGTCTTCAATCCCTCGATCAAGGCGTTGGTATGGATCAGTAACCCGCGTCCCGTATTGATAATCATTACGCCGTCTTTCATCCTGGCGATCGAATCGTCGTTGATCAGATAACGGGTCTGGTCGGTCAACGGGCAATGCAAGGAAATGATATCGGACTCTTTGTATAACTCGTCTAAAGAGACATAGGTGATCCCTTCCTCCTTGGCGAATTTCTCATCCGGATACAGGTCGTTTGCCAATACACGCATCCCCAATCCTTTTAAGATATGAATCAATATCTTGGCGATCTTGCCGGTACCGATAATACCGGCGGTCTTGCCATGCATATCAAATCCTATCAAGCCATTCAAGGAGAAGTTGCCATCTCTCGTACGCCAGTATGCCCGGTGTATCTTACGGTTTAACGATAACATCAAGGCCAACGTATATTCAGCGACCGCATAGGGTGAGTAGGCCGGTACGCGTACGACCGGTAATTTCCCTCTGGCGGCATTCAAGTCCACATTATTAAAACCGGCGCAACGCAGCGCCAACAGCTTCACTCCATTGGCTACCAAAGCGTCTATTACGGCGGCATCAGCCATGTCGTTCACGAAAATACATACAGCGTCTACCCCTTGGGTCAAAACGACATTATTGACATTCAGATGTCCTTTATAGTAACGAATATCGAATCCGTACCGCTCATTGATCTTATCGAAAGAATCGATGTCATAGGGTTTAGCACCAAAAAACGCGATCTTATATGCCATATAACTTTAGTTTTTTAATATAACTAAATTAAACCCTTGATTGTTCATCCAAAGTCGATTTCCACGCTCGTCCCAATCCCTAGATCAGAAGTAATATTCACCTTGGCCCCATAGGTGTTCAATATGCGTAGCGAGAGGCTTAGCCCGACACCATGCCCGGCGTATTCCCGGGTATTGCTCGCCCTGTAAAAGGGTTGGAAGATTCGTTTCAACTCCTCGGGAGGAATGCCGATACCTCGGTCGGATATGGTCAAGACACTGCCTCGAAGCCGCATCTCTACCGGTTTATCGTCCGAATACTTACAGGCGTTGCTCAAGATATTCTTGATCGCTATCTTCAATAAATAGGGATTGGCACGGATCATATAAGAGAAATTATCCGGGGAGAACGAGATCCGGGCCGAGGAGAACTGCATCAAGAAGTCCGCTAGGAAGATCGTCTCCATCGCGCTTTTCTGGATCTCCTTATCCCCGTGCGACAAGAACAGCAAGTGTTTGATCAATTGTATGATACGGCTTGTCTCCGTAGCGATACGTCTTAATGCCGCTTGGTATTCCTCCGAGGAGCGCTCTTTCAGCAGGCTGATCTCGCATTCGCCTTGAATGGCTGTCAGCGGATTGTTCAATTCATGCGAGGCGTTGCTGATAAACGCTTTCTCGCTTTGGTAAGCAGCGTCGATCCGGTCTACCATCCGGGTCGCATATAGCCTGCCGACAAGATAGATCAATACCGAGCTAACCAATATCAATCCCAGCAACAGCCAGCCGATCCGATGCTGGATATCCATCCCATACTGATTTCCGGAAAGGACAATCACGATGAAATTCCCCTCGTTGTCCGGATAATACAAAGCCGCTCCCATTTGCGTATCGTGCTTGAAGTGAACGATATCCTCTTGGTATAGAGATCGCACCTGCGTGGCGTCCAGATAACGGGACAGCACTTGCCGGGTCTCCAAGCTATCGGCATTCAGCAATATCTCGGTAGCGACGGGAAGGGTTTCCTCGTAACGCTGTTGGATACGGGCATAGCTCTCGTCGTCGGTCTCGTCCTTCTCCCAATGCTTCTGTGCCGTGGCATAGGCTTTTTCCGTCAGGTAAGAATAGTACAGGCGAGAGATATAGCTCGTGGAAACCAAATAGAAGACAAGCGTCACGACGGCTATCACGCCTATGGTAATGGCCGAGTAAAAGAGAGCGATCTTGTTTCCTGTCTTCATGCTTCCATCATATAGCCCACACCCACTACGGTACGGATTAGTTTAGGATCGAAATCCTTGTCTATCTTCGTGCGCAAATAATTCACGTAGACATCAACCACGTTCGTATTGGTATCGAAATCCTTGTCCCAGACATTCTTTAGCAAGTTCATCCGGCTCAAGGCCGTTCCTTGGTTCTGTATGAAATATTCCAAGAGCCTATATTCCTTTACGGTCAAATCGATGACCTGCCCATTCCGTATAGCCCGATGGCTTGGAGGATCTAAGACCAGATCCCCGCACCGGAGAGCCGTATGGACGGATTCGTTTCCCGATCGGCGTAATAACGCCTTTATGCGGGCCTCGAGCTCTTGGAAGCTGAAAGGTTTTACCAGATAATCATCCGCCCCGGCATCCAGCCCGCTAACGATATCCTCGGTGGTCCCCAAGGCGGTCAGCATGATCACGGGGGCATGGTAACCGAACCGTTGCCGGTACTGTTTGCAAAGTTGCAGGCCATTCATCTTCGGCATTATAATATCCAGAATCAGCAATTGGAAATCGTTCTTCTGTGTCAGTTCCCAACCAGCGGCACCGTCATAAGCGACATATACCTCATGCCCGAACTCCCGCAAGCCTCTTTCTATAAAAGAGGCGATGTTTATCTCGTCTTCTACTAATAATATCTTCGCCATTGTATCGTATGTATTAATAAGAATGTCCATCATTAGTAATGCGTACGTAGGGTGATGCTAATCGTTTCACAGAGGTGAAACGTTCTTTTCACGGTTGTGATACGATCGTTTCACCTTTGTGATATGATCTTTTCACAGCCGTGAAAAGATCAGTAAGTATAATCCTTTCGCATAATAACTCCAGTCGCCCTCCCTAATAGTGTCGACGCCAAATGAAAAAGCTAAATAAAATCAGTTGAAAAAGCTAATTAAAAA
>NZ_SRYM01000077.1 GCF_004793765.1 Parabacteroides distasonis
AGCCGCCGTCTTAGGTGAAGGAGCCAGTCGAAAGAGTGGCTCCTTTTTTTGTTATATACACCGGCCGTTATTTCTTTGGAGTGTTTTTCCAAGTAATTAGAATCTTGTATACTTATTTCCCTTCTAAATATGTAATCGCAAATGATATAAAAACCTTTAGTATATGTGTTTCTTAAAAGAGAAATACTTGATGTTAATTTCAACCTAATTCCATATTTGGTTGTTTTTGAATCTAATCCGTAGGTTGTAACATCATTGTAATATGTATGTAACCGGTGTGAAATAATTGTTTCAGAATTTTGTGCAAGAATTATAACAATCAGTAATGGAAACATTTTATTTGTTCTTGGTCATATTTTTGTTTGTATTGGCCATCGTAGATTTATCGGTCGGTGTTAGTAATGACGCCGTGAATTTCTTGAATTCAGCTATTGGCGCAAGAGCCGCATCCTTTAAAGTTATTATTGCGATTGCTGCCGTGGGGGTCTTTGTAGGTGCGGCGTTATCCAATGGTATGATGGATATCGCCCGGCATGGTATTTATCAACCCCAGCATTTTTATTTCTCGGAGATCATGTGTATCCTTGCGGCCGTTATGCTTACGGATGTGGTGCTACTGGATATTTTTAATTCGTTAGGTATGCCGACCTCGACAACGGTTTCCATGGTATTTGAGTTGGTAGGTGGAACGGTAGCGATCGCCTTGGTAAAGATCGCTAATTCCTCGGGTGCTTTGCAATTGGGGGATCTACTGAATACTGAGAAGGCTTTTACCGTGATTCTAGGTATCTTCCTTTCTGTGGCGATCGCTTTTTTCTTTGGTACGATCGTGCAGTATCTATCCCGAATCTTGTTCTCGTTTAATTATAAGAAAAGCTCTAAATATTTTATTGGTCTTTTCGGAGGTTTGGCTGCCACTTCCATCATTTATTTTATGCTGATAAAAGGACTGAAGGCAAGTTCTTTTATGACGGGTGAGTTTAAGGATATGGTGTATGCCAATACGGGGATGATCGTTTTGGGGTGTATGGTATTTTTTACGCTCTTGATGCAGGTATTGCATTGGTTGAAGGTGAATGTATTCAAGGTGGTCATTTTGATGGGTACGTTTGCCTTGGCTTTGGCTTTTGCTGGAAATGATTTGGTGAACTTTATCGGAGTACCTTTGGCCGGCTATTCCTCTTATATGGATCTGATGGCGCAGGGAGGGACTACTACCACGGATACATTTTTGATGACCTCCTTGTTGGGAACGGCCCAGACACCTTGGTATTTTTTGGTGGGTTCCGGTGTCGTGATGGTGATCGCCCTGGCTACTTCTAAAAAGGCCCAAAACGTGGTGAAGACTTCCTTGGATCTGTCTCGTCAATCGGATGGAGAGGAGTCTTTTGGTACATCGCCTGTCGCACGGGTATTGGTACGGAATTGCAGTAATATATCCGTTACGATATTAAGTATCGTGCCGACTCCGGTCAAGAATTGGATTGATAGCCGTTTCGACCAAAGCGAGATGATCATGGATGATAAGGCCAGCTTCGACTTGGTACGTGCCTCGGTGAACGTGGTCCTGTCCGGATTGCTGATCGCTTTGGGAACCTCCTTGAAATTGCCTTTATCTACGACGTACGTGGCCTTCATGGTCGCTATGGGTACTTCGTTGGCAGACCGTGCTTGGGGGCGTGAGAGCGCCGTATATCGCATCACAGGCGTATTGTCCGTGATCGGTGGTTGGTTTATTACGGCGGGAGCCGCCTTTGCGATCTGCTTCATCGTCGCTCTTTTGGTTTATTGGGGAGGTATCCCTGCTTTGGTTGCTATGATCGGTTTGGCGATCTATTCGTTGGTTCGTAGCCACTTCGCTTATAAGGCCAAATTACGGAAAGAGGTATTGAAGGAAGAGGTGAATTCTACGGTGTCTAAACTTCGTAAGGCTACGGATACTCGTGAGGCTTTGGCCTTGTTCCGTGAGCATAGCCGCGAGGAATTACAATCTGATATTGATTTTACGGCGGAGGTATTCGATAAGGCGGTGAATGGGTTCATGAATGAGAATCTTCGTGAGTTGCGCAAGGTCTTGACCGCCGTGGAGGAGAAGAGGATTCACCTGAAACAGGTGAAACGTGTAGGTACGCTTGGAGTAACCCAATTGGATCACGATATTGCCGTGGAGAAGGGGCTTTACTATTATCAAGGAAATGATTTCGCTAGTGAGATCATATTCAGTATCCGTCGCTTGGCAGAACCGATGAAAGATCATATTGATAATAATTTCAGCCCGTTGAGTGAGGTACAGAAAGATGATTTCGGAAAGGTGTCGGTACGAATTATTTCTTTCTTGCGGAATTGCGCTACGATGATCCGTAAAAACGACTATATCGGTTTTGAGGAGCTGATCGCTGAGTCTGTAACCTTGATGAACCAACTTACCGCCTTGAAGAAAGGGGAGTTGAAACGTATCCAAGGGCAGTCTGGCAGTACGAAGGTGAGCATGCTCTACCTGACGATGGTACAGGAAGCCCAGAACGTGGTCTCCTTTACGGGGAACCTATTGAAAGTGAGCAGGAAGTTCCAGAAGGAATAATCAATCTGTATTATATTGGGATGGTGGGAGATGGGGTATGTCCCGTCTCTACTGGTTTAGGGTTTGCATTTTCTTTTCTTTGACTAACTCACTTTCGTTCATTTGCAGGGATGGGACTGTACACATCTTGATAAAATCTCCTGAAGGATTCGGCGAGCGCTGGGTCCGGCGGGTGGCTCTTGATTCCCTTGGAGTAATTCGGCAATACAGTTGTATATAGGGAGGATAATACGCAGGGAGCCATATCAATCCAGCCGGCTATCTCTTTCATCTTGATGTTCGTGGTGATGGCGAGGCTTTCGCTGGGATGTATGTGGGATAAGGATTATAACGAGGGCATCGTTATCTTGATCCGTAAAACCTTGCTGGCGATAGCGGGACTGGCAAATGGCGTTTCACGTCTCCGACGCCCGTAAAGTAACAAGTCCTTCTGGACCCATATTGAATAGTAAATCAGCAATACTCAGATTGGGGAGGAATCCGAATTTCTCCCGGAATACTTGATAATAAGGTTCCGGGCGGAAGGTGGGATCCTCCCCTTCGTGTTTCGGGCGGATCGTTTCCCGGAAATCGTTGGCTACCTCCGGTTCATAATGGTCGGTGTAGACGACAGAGGGTTGCATATCCAACAGGTCACAGACCAGACGGCGCAATTCCTCGTTGAAGTCGAGGAGAAACTCGTATTTCTTCTCGTAGAAAGGAGCGAAGTCATCGGCGTAATACTCGAAGAACGGACTCATATTGTAGGCCGATACCAAGGCGTTCCAGTGTAGGTGCCGCCAGTTCCCGTGGTCGGAGATACGGATATCCTTGGTCTGGCATTTCAAGGTATCTGGCTTGACAATGGGGATGGATAAGGAGAGCGGGCCATTTGCTGCGGCGATGACGCAGCGGTTACGGTAGGTTTGCTTCACGTAATTCTCGGCGGTTTCGATATGGACCTCCGGGTATTGGAGCATCTTGCAATATTGTTGTATGGGGCCTAGATAGGCGGTCGCTATATATACAGGTCGCATGTTAATGAACGGGTTTAAAGATTCGTTGTTTGTCGGGGCTGTACCAGCAGAGCCAAGCGTTGCCGACGATATGGTCGGCCGGTATGAAACCGAGATGGCGGGAATCTACCGCCTCGTTGGTATTATCGGACAGTACCCAATAGTAGTCTTGTCGGAAAAAGAAGAAATTAGTCTCCCGCCCGTCCAGATATAACTTTCCGTCACGGAAGGAAGCCTTGCCATCCGTCTCCCGCATGATGATCTCCTTGCAGGCGGTGAGCGAGGCTGCGTTCAGCGGGTAAGCCCGGTCTTTCCGTGGGACGATCAACATGTATTCTTGCATTTGTTCCCCGATAAAATGACGGTTTATGGCATCGGGCAATTCCTCCCTCAATTGATATTCCTCAAAAGCCGTGAGGCTGAGCATACAGCCGAAATTCTCCTGCCTGAAATCCCTGAGTGGGATATCTAATTTCTCTAACGTCTCCAAGAACGTCTCCTTAGCGCTCAGTGTGATGAAATAGGAACTAAGGGAGCGGGGAGAGCGGGGGATTTTCTGCCCGTTTATCGTATATCCGTCCATGCTGACCCGGATCGTATCGCCTGGCATACCGATGCAGCGGCTGATAAATAAGGGAGCATCCGCTGAATCTCGTGAGAGCGGGCTGGTAAAAAGTATGACTTTACCTCGGACGGGCTTATCTTTCCCCAGTATTTTATTGACTAGGATATAATCCCCTTTATGCAGGGCCTCTTCCATAGAGTCCGTGGAAATGCGGTAGGACTCTATGCAAAAAAGGCGTATGAGCATAACGATCCCTGCGGCTAGCGCGAAAGCTACCAGCCATTTCATGAGAACTATCAAGAATCGTTGGATTGTCATAATACGAAGTTGTCACCTCTTAATCCGGATGTACCCAACGGAACAGGCGGTTCCAACGGATACCACCGTCGAACAGACTGCGGTCCTTATCCAAAGATAACCAAACCAAGATCGGCTTACCGACAATGTGATCCTCGGGTACGAAACCCCATGAGCGGCTATCCGCACTATTATGGCGGTTATCGCCCATCATCCAGTAATAATCGTATTTAAACGTATAGGAAGTCTCGGGCTTGCCGTTGATGTAGACCTTGCCGTCCTTCGCTTCCAAGGTGTTGTTCTCGTAATTCTTGATACATCGGCTGTACAACGCCAGATTACGTTCGTCCAACGGGATGGTAGCCCCTTTCTTCGGGATCCAAAGCGGCCCGAAGTTATCACGGGTCCAGCCGGTATTGTATCCGACCGGATAGGTAGGGCCGCCCAACGTCTCCGGCTCGATGATAACCTTCTTCACGGTAGGTAACTTCTCCGCTATCGCCAAGGCCTTTTTCGTGAGTGGCAGGCGATATACCGGGTTGTACTGTCCGTTTGCGTTAGGCGTAAAGCCTAGGTATGACAATAGGTTCTGGTAATAACCGCCGCTGGAGGCCAGCATACGGTCATCCTTGCTTACGTCCATCAAACGGAATTGCTCCTCTGTGATCGGGGAGCCGTCTGTTTCGATGAAGTAGTTGAATTGCATATCTTTCGGGTTCTCGGCGGGTTTACCGTCTATGTACACTTGGTTGTCTATGAGTTGGAGCGTATCACCCGGCATACCGATACAACGCTTCACGTAATTCTCCCGTTTGTCGACCGGGCGGTACATTACCTCGCCGAACGTGGCCTTATCCAATAAGATACGTTCCCGTCCGTACTCCTCGACCAAGGAGTAGTAATCCGGGTTTTGCACTTTCACGGCGATCGTGTCGCCTGCGGGGAAGTTGAACACTACGATATCATTACGTTTCACGTGGCCCAAACCTTTCACCCGTTTGTAGCCCCATTCCGGCCAATCCAGATACGATTTACAGTTTAAGATAGGCAACGTATTTTGTACCAACGGGAAGGAGATCGGGGTGTTCGGTACGCGAGGGCCGTAACTTAATTTGCTGACGAACAGGTAATCTCCTACCAGCAAGGATTTCTCTAGGGAAGAACTCGGTATCTGATAGTTCTGGAAGACGAACAAATTGATGAAATAAACGGCTACCAGCGCGAATACGATATCGTCCACCCATTCCAATACGTTGCGTACCGCCGGGTTCTTAGACTGTTTCCAAGCTCCCCAAGGGATGTAGTGCGTCAAGAATATATCGACTAGGACGATTAATCCCAGCAGTAACCATAAGTTTTGCATCCAGATAGCGAACAACGTGTATAATACGGCCGCTATACTAAACTTGATCCATTGTTTTTTCGTGAACTTCTTCATCTTTTAGCTAATACGTTTAGAATTTGAATAAGTCATTCATGCCTAGGAAACCTTTCTTTCCGGCGGTAAACTCTGCCGCTATTACGGCGCCTAGCGCAAATCCGGCACGGCTCTTGGCATCATGCTTGATACTGATCGTATCTACGTCCGACTCATACGTGATCTCGTGGATACCCGGAACCTCACCCTCACGGATGGCGTGGATCGGCAGGTCGGTCGCGTTCTCGGCGTTCTCTAAGGTCCAGCGGTCTTTACGATCGATGTTTTCCAAGATACCTTCGGCCAACGTGATAGCCGTTCCACTGGGTGCGTCCAGCTTGTGGATATGGTGAACTTCCGTCATCTTAACGTCGTAGGAGGGGAAGTTGTTCATGATTTTCGCCAGATACTTGTTCATGGCGAAGAAGATATTTACGCCGATGCTGAAGTTAGAGGCATAGAAGAAGGTCTTGCCCTCTTTCTCGCATTTCTCCTTGATCTCGCTGATACGATCCAACCATCCGGTAGTGCCCGATACGACCGGCACGCCTACCTCGAAACATTTCATATAGTTATTGAAAGCGGTAGCCGGGGTAGTAAACTCAATCGCCACGTCAGCGCTCTTGAATGCTTCCGAATATATATCCTCCGCATTATTGATATCTACGATGGAAACAATTTGATGTCCTCTCTGGATGGCGATCTGCTCGATCGTTTTGCCCATTTTCCCGTAACCTATAAGTGCAATTTTCATACTTTAATTCAATTAATGTCGCAAATATACAGAAAATGAATTACATTTGAATCCAAAATCTTAACTCTGAAAGAATATGGAACGTTTATTACACTATGTTTGGAAATACAAACTCTACGCAAGTACTTCATTGACTACCACCGAGGGGCTTCCCATCGCTGTTATCGATCCCGGAATACAAAACACCGACGCCGGTCCCGACTTCTTCAACGCCAAGATAAAGATTGACGGCACGGTATGGGCCGGAAGCGTGGAGATCCATGAGAAAGCTTCCGATTGGTTGCTGCATCATCATGATTCGGATAAGGCATATGACTCCGTTATCTTGCATGTAACGGGCGTGAATGATGCGTCCATCTGCCGGATGAACGGTGAGCTTATTCCTCAATTGATATTACCCGTTCCGGAACCTATCCGGAAAAATATCGATTGGTTATTGGCTAGAGAAGTGCCAGTTCCCTGTCTGGAACGGATTCAAGAAGTAGACTCCGTGCATCTGGCCTCGTGGATGGATACCTTACTCAGTGAGCGGCTGGAACGAAAGACAGAGGATATATACCGCCTGCTGGATCAGTACCAAGAGGATTGGAACGAGGTATTCTATATCCTATTGACCCGTAGTTTCGGCTTTGGTGTGAATAGCGACGCTTTCGAGTGGTTGGCCAAAAGCCTCCCCCTGCGATATATCCAAAAACAAAGAGCTAGCGAGTCGCAAGTAGAGGCGATGCTTTTTGGACAAGCGGGTATGCTCTCGGAAGAGGGATCCTGCCATTACTACCGTCTGCTGAGGCGAGAATATGAGTTTCTCCGCCATAAGTTCGATCTCAAGCCTTTGGATGAATCCTTGTTCAAAAGCCTCCGCATCCGTCCGACCAACTTCCCGCATGTAAAGTTGGCGCAACTGGCCGCTATCTGGCATCGGTATGATACGTTGTTCTCAATGATTCTGTCCGCTTCTTCTCCTAGAGAGATCAAGGATTATTTCCGTATCCAACCCTCGGATTATTGGAAGAATCATTATCATTTCCGTTATGCCTCTCCGGAGAAAGAGAAGGAGATCGGGGAGAATGCTCTTAATATATTGCTGATAAACACGGTTGTCCCTTTACTTTTCGCTTATGGGGGACGGAATAAATTACCGGAATATTGTACCCGTGCGACTCGTTTGTTGGAAAGTATCCCACCGGAACGAAACCATATCGTAACCGCTTTCGCTCGATCCAGTATCCATGTCCGTAACGCCGGTGATACACAATCGCTCATCCAGCTGAAACGGGAATATTGCGAGAAGCGAAAGTGTTTGTATTGCCGGATTGGGTTCAGGTTGCTGAAACGGAGTGCCAATCCTCCTCTTTGAGGGATGTATGGGTGGTATCAAGCAGCGCGAGTACCTCGTGCGGCCGAGTGATTGTCATATCCTGTATACGGGCGACATGATAGATACTGTCTTGCCCAGTTGTTATGCCGGGGGTATGCTTGTTGGCGCAGCTCCATCCGATAACGAGAGAAATGACCCATAGGGGTACTATAAAGTGTCTTATTTTATTCATGTTTGATATCGATCAGATCATTAGGCAAAATACGAATATGTAGAGTAGTCTTTTCAGTATATTATGTACGATGTTGGTAAATTCTTCAGGTGTGATGTCGTCCCTGCCGATAAAATGGGGAAGTTCGTATTCGGGAAGCTTTTCTCTCATTTCAATGTTCTCGTTGATACAGCGCACAAGTGCGGTCTTGCATTTATTCAGTTTCCGTCGATAATAGACGACTGCGATGGAGAGCATCATGATGTGGAGATCACTTCTGTTCTCCGTATAAATCACTTTTATCTTTATTCGGGACTTGTGATCCAGTAAATGAGCATAAAGATAAGTGCTATCAAGCCTATATCTAAGGTCATGAATTTCAGCTATGTCGCATATCGTTCCCAGGGTGACTGTATCGGGAATGCCTTAAACAAGGCTATTGTTCCTACGATGATCGTCATGACAACCTTGAGGCCATAAACTACATTCGTATTGAGTAGCTCTATCGGTTTTATAAGCACGTAATTGTAAATGCAAAAGGTGCAGTCCATATAGACGCACGCCGTGAAATACTCGGCGAAATTATATTTATGGCTTCCTGCTTTTCAATAAACGATATAGCAGCTAATAGCGACTGGCAGCAACAGTGTCATCTTGAAAAGGATGTCTGATGAGAGGATGGTCTTTGTAAACCAATTGTTGGTGATTGTTATATTTTGGCGGAATAAAAGATCTATCCCGAAAATGTCGCCCAGTATGGAGTATATTACTGTAAAGACGATCAATAGCTGCATGAGCATGGCAATGGGAGAAGAGTATTTCGTCCATTTACCATGGAGATACTCTTTTATGACGATCCATGGATGTAGTATCAAACCGACAAAGGTCTCTCAGAAGTCGGAGGTGATTCCCGAGAAGTTCATCATAAAGTTTTTGCCAAACGTCCTTATCGTGATTCGGGCGGGTGTTTGTGTAGATTGTCCGCAATTCAAGCAGGTTATCATAAGGGATTATCTATGAGTAAGTATTACCGGATGCGACATGCGCTCGCATCCGGTAAATGGTTTATAAAGCTACCTTATATCGTTTCTCTCCAATAATGATGATGTAAGAGCCTTTGTTTAAGTTTACGGTAATATCTCCGGCTACCTCATCCAAGGAACGGATCAAGCTGCCATTGAAAGCGTAGATCCATACACACTCTGCGGAGGGAACCGACAGATGGAGTTGCCGATCGGCGGTCCATATCTTCACGCCATTTTCCTCTACCACTGCGTTTCCGGTCGGTGTATTCTCCGTGATACCTTCGATCGTGATCGTGATATTCTCGTAGATGCTTGAGATCGTGTAAGTGCCGTTTCCGTCTGGGGTTACCTCTGTATCGTTCACTTTTATGATGGGCTGTGACTGGTCGTAATCCGGATCTAGTTTCAGGGAGAAGCTGAATGAGGAGCTCTCACTTTCCCAGTACGTACCCGCTGTCGGAGAGGTGATGATACCTTTTACGGATGGCAAGGTGATGCTGTAATAAGTAGGTTCAGGTTCAGGAGCAGGTCCAGTGATCGTAAAGTGATGGTATAAGGTTACGGCATGATTCGCTTTTCCAAACTCAGCTCCTTCAGTCCACTTCTCCGCATAAACCTTAATGCGGTATTGCCCTGTCTCCAAGCCTGTATATGTATAGGCACATTCGTGACTATCCGGAGTACCTCCTTCCGGTGTTCCTTCTACGGAACGCATTACGCTGTTATGATAAGGTATCCATTCCCCGTTTACCTGATGTTCCAACTCTCTATCCGACACCTCGTAATCGCCAAAGAAGAAGTCGGAATGAGCCACTAGGCTATAACCATCCCAATCCGTCATTTCAAATCCGGTAATGGATAGCATATTCAAGCCATCGAGATCCACTACCTGTTGGATCGTACCGGTCTCATCGATGAACTTACCGCCGTTATAAACCGTAGCGTTCAAGGATTTGAACGAATCTCCTTTTTTCAAGGTAGCGGTAGCGTCCTCCTCAACGATAAAGGCCGCCAAGTTATTGTCTCCATTTAGTGTAAGCTCATAATTCTGTTTTGCGGTGACAACGCTGGACGTGTATTCCTCATACTCTTCCACCTCTTTCAATTGGACATTGTTTAAGGTTACTTTGACCGGAGATTCCGTACTTTCATTATTGGCAAATAGCAACATATTGGCATTCTTATATTCTTCGCTAGTTCCATCAATGGATACGGTGGCTCCATCGATCGTCTTGATGGTTATCTTGTCTTTTAAGTTAGCGATTTCAAACATGAAGTATAAAGTAGCGTTATGTGCTTCATTATCAATATGAGTTGAGGTCACTTTCATACGATAAGTACCTGTCTCTGTAGTCGTAAGATTGATTACGACTTCAGCGGAACGATTCGGGTTTTCTGCAGGGGTATCCGCACGCAATTGGGATTTCGATTGTACGTCCTTCCACTCGCCATCAAACTTTTCTATCGTATGGTCTCCCAATAGCCAATAACCAGCATCCAAAGAGTTTCCTACCGCTCTTAAGCTAACGCTGATCGCATTTTCGATTTGGTAGATAATCGTATCCGTGAACTCGATCATCGTATGATTACTCAAATCTTTGACAGAAGAGACCGTAGCGGTCTCGTCCGTGAAAGAGCCTCCATTACGGACAGAAGAGATTGATAGTTTCTCGTTCATATCCTCACCTGCCGTTTCCGGTTTCAAAGTGATTGTTGAACCTTTCGCCAATAGAATCGAGCCGAGATCGTTTTTTCCTTTCAATGTAAGATTTACCGTTGCGCCCGGCTCTACATTTACGGAAGGCGTTTCAACGGTATGTTCAGGGATTTCAATGTTATTCAATATTGCGTCTTTTACTACTCCATCCTTACCAGCTGTGATTAATAGGCTTGGTAGGATAGTGGTCGTCTCTGTTCCCAATTCCAGCTGATCATCCTTGATCTCGTATTCGCTTGCGATCAGCTCATAGGGTTTGCTATACCAAGTTGTCTTGCAATTATCTTTGGTCGTTTCGATTTTGAAACGATAGGTTCCTTTTACGGCTGTCGTAAAAATGTAGGATGCACGTAAAGTCCACTTCTCGGTCTCGCTTCCTTTGGTGGATCTCAATTCCGGACTCTCATTCTTGGATTCACCGCCTTTGATCTCATCATAATTTACCCATTGGCCGTTTTGGTAGGTTTCCACGATGACTTTCTTGTAGAAAGACTTGACCGCATACTGGAGAGAAACGCTTTTTATTTGAGTACCATCCGGTACGGTAATATCTTCATTAGGCTTAAATTCCTGTATCCATAATCCGGCTGGGCCTAAGATCATGCCTTCGTTTCCTGTCTCGTCCGTGAACCGCCCCTCGTTACTGACTGATTGTATACTTAGTTTTTGGGGAGATCCTAACAATGTCAGTTCTGTGTCTTTTGCGATAGTGATAGTCCCTAGCGTGTATGTTATGTTCTCATCTCCTGTGAAGTGTATTTTTGCTTTTCCGCTTTCAACCGTGATGGTCTCGATCGTGCTGTTATTCCGTAAGGAAATATCAATTGTATCCGTTGGATTCTCGGAGGTACCATTGATGATTAGTTCTTTTACGTGAATCACATCCGTATAGTCTACGTCTTTTGTGATAACCCACGCTTCTGTTTGCGCTTGTTGCGCCGTGACTACTTGGGTCAATCCTGCCAATAATAGCAAGATCCCACCTGTTACTTTTCGAAGGAGAGATTGCCTCATACTCTTTTTATTTTGATGTTAGTTTCAGTTTAGGATTTTCTGGGTTGCCCATAGTTCCTTTATCAAGATTCTATTCGTTACAATTTAATAGTTATTATATAACCTCTTATCGGCTAGTTATTAGAAGTACATGGTTTTCATCGAGCGCGGTCTTTATCATGTCGGCCCCTTTGGTGACTTTACACAGACTTATCTCGTCGCCTTCTACTTCTTCAATTTTAAGTCTGCCGATTATTGTCTTCGCTTCCTTGCCTGCGATTGTCTTGACGAGGAAAACATCAAACTGCTGGCCCTTATACACTCCGTCGGGTGCTCCAAGATCTATATAGACCCCCTTTTGCTTGTTCTTTTTAACCTCACCTTTTTCAACGATAGAGGCACGTAGTGGAAACATCTGGTTATAAAAGTTAGCCACCTTGGACGTCAGGCGTTCAAGGGCATTGTTGATCGCTTTTTCGCCGGAAGCCATCCAATAAAGATCACTGTCGTATATGCTGAATGTCTGGCTATTAATCAATGTGCCATTGTAAGAGTCTTTCAAATTTACGGTCACGCTTATAATCCTGCGGTAAGATGTGTTGGTGGTTTTATTCCCTTTGCTGTCCTTATTTGTTTCTGTCTTGGAGACGGTGCTGATATTGACTATCGTCCCATCAACATAAAGTGTCGGAATATTATTTGAGAGTTCTTCTTGAGGAATCACACCATCGGACAGTCGGAAAAGAATAACTTTCTCAAGCCATTGACAATACTCGCCCTGACTGCTTCGGCATATTGGGGCTGCTGTTTTGTGGTTTGGCCGTTGAGAAGGACTTCCGCCACATCTTTAAGGACTTTTACGGCGGTGCCGGAATTTCCTTCGTGCGGCGGGGTGTATATGAGTTCTCCAACGCCAACCTTATATATGACATTCCTATCCTTCTGACCGAATGCGTGATAGGAACTGATAATAGCCAAAGACATTGATGTCCCATTAAAATCGGAAAGAGTACTTTGAAATTGTTGAAATTTAGT
>NZ_SRYM01000078.1 GCF_004793765.1 Parabacteroides distasonis
TTACACACGTTCTTTTAATTGTTAATTGCGTGTGAAGTAAATCTGTATCATGTCATATTGTCATTCCACCTTTATCTTCAATGGATGACCGCAGTTAGGGCACTTATACCCACCATCAATCTCTTTTTGCACTTCGGAAGGGGAAACAAACAATTGCCAAAAAGGAACGTTTAAGGCTGTGGCAATCGCATTCAGTGTATTTGCTGATGCTTCCTGTTTTCCATTGATGATATTATACAAACTTACACTTGACAAACCTATAACAGATGATAATTCTTTAGCTGTCAATCCTTTTTCTGAAAGAATGTCTTTAATTCTATTTTCCATAAGCCAATACTTTATATGATTACACCGCAAATATAATGCGATTCTTTTTATTTGCAGCTATTGTATAAAGAATAACATTACTAAATAGTGTTAAATGTAATGTGATTCTTTATTTGATTATTGTTGCATATAAAGTATTGCATTATATTTGCATCATCAAAATAAAACAACAGTACAATGGCAACACAGAAATACAACAAGAGTGAGATCATGAAGGAAGCGCATAAGATCTATAGAGAGTGCAAAATATACAGACGTACATTCGGCTCGTGCCTTAAACAGGCTTGGGGATCGGCAAAAGCAATGGTGCAGCTTGCGGAAAAACGTGCGGCTTTTGCCAAGGAGCTTGCGGAGAGATCCCATAATGTAGACTTACTCATGTCGGTATGGCTAGCCTTTACGGTAACAGGGTTTATTCTGGAGATTAATTAATATAAGGAGGGTGAAATATGAAAGCAACGGATTTATTTAATTACAGACTAGAAGAGTTTGAAACAGTAGAATCTTTTTCAAAAAGACTCTATGATACAGCTAAAAGGTATAGGAGTTCAATGCACTTTACTCCGAGTGAGAGCTATCATGTTCTTGCAATACTTGGAAAATATTATAAAGAAAGCCCTTTTGATATCCTATCAGTGATCAAAGACATAGAATTTGGGTGTAAATCTAAGAGATATAGAATACAGTGGGTTAAATGTCTTGGAGATCATTATTTGGTCTTGGATAAAAGATAAAATTTATGGAAACGATAGAAGTATTGAAGAACGTACAAAGGATTGCGTTGGAGTGTATGATCGGAAGGAAACCGGTGCATATAAATGTAGGCATAATGCCGGATACGGGCGGTTTATGCGTCACCGTACAGGATAGATCTCACGAGGTGGTCTACATGGAGATATTCAATGACTGGATGCCGGATCACAAGGAATGGAATAAAAAGACCTACGATAGGTTTATGAGCGTGATAAGCGACATGACTTGCGTAAGGCTTGCGGGATAACCCTCCGTCTTCATAAATATTGTTAAGCAATAAAATTATTACTGTTTTATTTTTGCAAACAGTATTATTTTTACTACCTTTGTTATTGTCAAACAATAACAAACAGTAATAATATGAAACGTTACAAAGTAAGGGATGTTATTAAAATGCTTGAAGCTGACGGATGGTTCATGCTAAAAACAAAAGGCACTGATCACAAACAATTTAAACATCCTTCAAAGACGGGAAAGGTGACAATAAGAGGTCACGATAACGAAGTTTTGAGCCAGTTCCTTTTAAACAGCATTTGGAAACAAGCAGGGTGGAAATAATCACCCTGCCATAAACGGCAACTTAAAATATTGTATCTTATGGAGAAAATTAGAATTGATATTCAGTGGTGTGATAAAAATTTTGGAGCGTCTTTCGGCGAGAATGTTCCGGGGGCTTTGGCGATTACGGCCGACACGTTCGAGTCTTTACAAAAAGCCATCGAAGAGACCTTGCGTTTCCACGTTGATGGTATGATCGAAGATGGTGATAATGTGCCGCAATGGCTGTTAGATGGTGATTATGAGTTTGAATATAAATATCTTGATATTGCCACACTTCTGAAAGTGTGTGAGTCTTACTCTTCGCTGACAGCGATAAGCCGTGCTTCCGGCATCAACCAACGCCAACTAAGCCATTATGTGAATGGCGTCAAAAAGCCACGTCCCAATCAGCGGCAGCGCATAATTGATGGGATTCATAAAATAGGCAAGGAGCTTATAGCTATTGTTTAGTTATTGTTTGACAGCTTGACTGACATAGCGAGCCTCGGAACTAATGTTTCGAGGCTTTTTTTAGAATAAAAAGTCGAATTTCCTTTGCCATTCCGGAAATTGTTCGTATGTTTGTAGTGCTAAAACATTCATAGGGGCGGCAAACTCCTATGGTCTCCATTGGGGTTATTTTTTTTGCCAAGACATATAAGTGAAAGTGATATTTTATTAAAGATATTGCGCCTACCGAGTGGAGATACGGAAACGCCTCCAAAATAATCCTATGGATGTTTTAGCAGCTCGTAGTAGGCGCATTTTTGTGTTTTTATGCTAAAGCATCCGATTTACGTCCTAAAACAAACAGAATTGCTTGGACACCAATTCACGGTTTATGGAACCGCAGAAAATCCATTATTTTTAGTCAAAGAAATAGCGGAAGTCTTAGAATATTCCGAGAGAAATTCCTGCAAGTTGACTAACCTTGTAGAAAAAGACGAAAAGGTTCGTAATATTATTACTACCCTTGGTGGCAATCAGGAAGTTTGGCTTTTAACAGAAGATGGCTTATACGAAGTCCTCATGCAATCACGAAAGCCTATCGCCAAACAATTTAAGAAAGGCGTGAAACAAATCCTTCATGAAGTACGAACTACCGGCGGATACATCGCTACTAAGGCCGACGATACCCCGGAGGAAATCATGGCTCGTGCTCTTACCATCGCACAGGCTACCCTTGAAAAACGGGAAGAACGGCTGAAGCAGCTTGAAGCCGAAAACAAACAAAAGCAAGAGGAGATAACGGAATTGAGAGCGGAGAACGTGGAACTACAGCATCAAAGCGAGTATGCCCGTTTTATCCTCCAGAGCAAGAAGACCGTTCTCGTCACCCAGATAGCGCAGGATTATGGAATGACAGCCATAAGATTCAACGCCTTGTTGCGTGATCTCCACATACAGCGAAAGGTCAACGGGCAATGGATATTGTACGGGGAGTATTTAGGTAAAGGCTATGTCCATAGTGCTACTCACAACTACACTCATTCCAATGGCAGCCCGGACGTGAGTCTTAATACCGAATGGACTCAGAAAGGACGCTTGTTCTTATATGAGGAGCTAAAACGAAACGGCATTCTTCCATTGATCGAGAGATCAGACAAAAACTAATTGATATACATATATTATTGAGGTACGATATAAAGGCGTACGGCCATTTTGTGACTTTAAAATAATTGTGAAATATTAAAAGATTGATTGAATATGAAAGATAATGAGATTAAAAGCATCGTCGTGAGAGCCGACGGTAACGAGATCAAGGTTGATCACGCTCATGAGTTGGTAATAGGAAACTTGACCATAACCCCGGAAATGATGGAATCGATAAGGGGCATATCGGAATACACCTTCTCGGAGGATATTGGAGACATGATAGACACGCTCATAAAGTTGAGCTATGATGATTTCTTCAGCAGCGAGGAGACCATGGACAAGATAAGAGCCATGTCTTGCGTGAGGGACTTCTTGAGGGATATCGAGAAATCAAGATCAAGGGCTTGATATTACGCCGACAATAGTTATCTTTGTGACAGAGCCTGAGAGCCGTACCGGAGACGTGTTTGTCCCCGGGCGGCTCTTATTATTTATACGCATATGATAAAAGCTGTATTATTGATAGGAGGGAAGAGGTACGACGTGACGGATCACCTCAAGAACTGGGAGGACGTGGAGATATCGGCTAAGAGGAAGGATCTTGGCGGTGTCGTTCGCTCCTTCTCCAACAAGTTCGAGTTCGTGAAGGGGGCATACGACCTTCTTGAGGCCGAGTACCTATCCAATTATACGAAAGCCTCGGCCATATTGGTGATAGGAGTGTTGAACGATAGCTGGGGGTATAACGAGAAGTTTCGTTGCAAGCTAGATTTCTCCACGTACCAGAGCGACGGGTATACGATATCCATAAACGCCATTGACGATAGCGTAGCGTCCATCATCAACGCAAACAAGTCGCAGGTATACGATATCCCGGTGTCGGAGCTAAAGGAGGATACCCTATACTATGATAGGATGAACCTAAATAATAGGGTTGAATTCGGAGTAAATCCTAATGACCCTAAGAATGAGCAAACCGATCCGGATATATATCCGATTGAATATACCGGTAATTATTTGTTCCCATTAATTTACATGGACACGAATTTCCCTGTTAAAAACAAAATAGAGGTTTTTGATAACGATGGATATGTCGAGAACTCAAATGATGTAACTCCATTAATAAAGGCCATATCTGATATAAAAATTGTTTTTAGGCTTGATTTCAAGATCAGGCAAGTAGAGGTTGGCGTTGATCAACAGGCTATATATCCTGAACTGCTGTTATGGCTTTTTGACAAGAACGGAGTAAGACAGACAAGCACTAAGATCGGCTATTTTGATGGGGATAATGATATACATATCGATTATCAATATACCGTATTGATGAGACCCGGTGATTATATATCATTATTCATAGACTCAAAGACTCTCCAAACACTTCATGCCAAGGTGTTTGATGTAAAAGAGATATCCGTATCTTATATAGGCCGAAATAAACCGGTGGAAATAGACACTTTCTCTCCTAAAAAACTATTATCCTCGTTATTGTCAAGGATGGGCGTGTCATTGTCCGGCGATATCGTCTCCGGTTCCATGCCTATACCTTGGATGATGGCCGCTGAGAGCGTGAGAGGAATAAAGGACGCGAAGGTCCATACGTCCTTCTCCAAGTTCTGTGATTTCGCCAAGGCGTTGATGGGGTATGATTACGAGATACTGGATAATAGCGTGCGTTTCCGACATATGAATGATTTCTTCGTCAATGAGACGAAAGTATTGGATCACGTGAGCAATATGGAGCTATCCGTGGATGAGTCGTTGATATACTCTGGGGTTGAAATTGGATTCGACAAGCAGGACTATGATGAGATAAACGGGCGTGACGAGTTTCACTTCAAGAGCAGTTTCAGCACGGGATTGGACATAAAGGACAACATATTGTCATTGATAAGCCCGTACAGGGCAGATTGCTACGGATTGGAGTTCCTCGCTAACGAGCGTGACGAGGAATCGAAGGATACGGATTCGGACAATGACATATTCATTGTCCACGCTAGGGAAGATGGGGATAGGTTAGTCCTGATAAGAGAAGAGAATGGGGGAGCTATATATGCCGTGACGGGGGCATTGTTCCCCGACACTATCTTTAACGCCTCCTACTCGCCAAGAAATATGCTTCTTGTCAATAAGGAAAGACTCGGGATATGCACAGATTACCTGTCTTTCACGGCCTCGGACGGAAACTCCTCGATATCGATAGGAGGAGTATCGGAGACCCTTCCTATATCCCTGCCGGTTAACGACCGGAGGATAAGGATCGATAAGGTGTCCTTGGAGACCCCGGGCTTATCCCCGTTCCTGGGTAATTACAGGGGCAAATTATCGTTCTCGTACGCCGGGAGATCGTACGAGGGATGGGTTAGCGAGATAACGGAGAAGATAGGCAAACCCCAAACTACAACCTATTCGCTGATATTGTCTAAAATTACATGAATTTGTTTTGACAATTGATCCTTATCCCCTATATTTGTAGGACATAACAAAAAAAAGAAATTAGAGCCTAAGAGCCATACCCGGCGGGAGTCGTATCCCGTGGGGTGTGGCTCTTTTGGCGTTTATAGGCGTATGATAAACGTGAGCAAGATATCACCATTGCTTTTTGACGTGGGCTATAACGGCATCGAGATGGAGTGCGAGTATGTGCAACGATTCTCCAATGCCGAGAATATAACCGTGCAATGCGTAGTATCCCCTTCCACCACTTTGTCAATGAAACTGCAAAACCTATGTTCTGGCGTGATATCTACGTTATCGCCGGTGTCGCATAATATCAATGACTCTAACAAATTGCTTGAGTTTATCATCCCGCCCGGCAATAGTGTGTATCGTGCGACAATTACCGGAAGCGGCGATCATTCAAGCAGCGTACCATTCCGTTTCTGCGGCCAAGACGAGCTATCGGATATGGTTAAGATGTCATACACAAACCGAGATAATATAACATCGTTCGGGGCCGTGTTCAAGGTCGGTAGTTCCCAAAGGGTATTCAGCCTGTGGGTAGAGGGGGGATTTAAGTCAGACGGACATTCGCTAAACGTTAGCAACGAGCAATTCAGGACACAGGGGCAAGAGATCGTAGAACTTTACGCCGTTCCGTATCAGGTGGACACGCTCACGATAGGGGATAACGAGGGTGTACCTTTCGAGATGGCCCGATTGATCAATAACATATTTTGCCTTTCGGACGTGAGAATAAACGGCGTTAGGTATGTCCGTAGCGAGTCTAGCGTGCCCGAGAGACAGGTGATAGCTGAGAGATATCCGCTGTTTAATTATACTATGAATATAGAGAATGCCGAGAACGTATCTTATAATGGATTCACGGAGCAGGATGATGGGTCATGGGTGACAGGAACGATAAGTGTTAATGTCGATAACGCCAAGGATGGTCAGGTCTTGGTGTATGATGATTCCGTTGGAGCGTTTGTTAATCAGTCAAATTTGGATTCTCTATGAGCAAGAAAAAATTAACCAAACATATATGGTATGGATCTGATACCGTAAATGAGAACGGTAAGCTGCAAGCGGCTCCTCCTCCAAAAGCCGTGGATGACGGAACGGAGGAATGGCACCTGTCCGGTATAACGAGAGGCGAGCTTTACCTTAACGATTACGAGGAAGATCCTTCTTTATTCGTCTTATGCAGGGATGGTAAAATCAGAAAGATAAGCGGAGAGGGAAACGGAAATAAAGCCCCTTTATATTGGAAACTTGTTGACAAGGACAGCGACGGCAACCCCCTCCCGGAGGACAAGTGGTACATCATTACGGACTACCCCGCCAAGTCCAAGGGTGACATCGTGGCTTACGCCACCTCTGATCATAACATCGTACTCCCCCACGCCGGCTACAACATGGTTGGTGCCGTGATGATCGAACAAGGCAAGGGCCTCGTGATCGACTCCGCCACCGGCCTATTGTCGTTGGATCCTGATTTCGCCGGCGGCAGGGGCAAGACCTATTACGCCGGAGCGGGCTTGCAATTGCTGGATCAGCCTGACACCGGGGAGACGAAAAACCAGTTCGCCGTGAAGTTTGGCAACGCTAAAGGTACTGCGTTGGAGGGCGACAAGCTATACGCCGCTACGTGGTGGGGGCAGAAACTCAATTCCAACGGGATAGCTACAGGGGCGATGACGGGCGTGCCTAGCATCAACGGCCTTATACACCTTAACAGCGACAAGACGTTTGATGTGGCCAAGGATAAGTCGGCGCAATGGATCCGTTTCTCAGGGGGAAACGCTATCAACGGCGTTACCGGGACGAACGCCGTGCTGTCCAACCTGTATCTCAATTATAAGGACGCCAGCCACTATGTCAAGGTCGACGCCAATAATAACATTATGGCTACTGGCGATGTCGTGGCCTACGCTACCGGGAATTATGATATTGTAAGCCCTATAGCCGGTACAGGGGTATTAGGCATGGTCAAGGTCGGGAGCGGTCTCAGCATAACCACGGACGGTACGTTAAGCGTAGACGGTAGCGTGGGAGGCTTGGACGTTGCCGCTATGTGGACGGAGCTGGCGAAAGCCGACGCAGGCAAGAAGATAGACATAAGCCATTTGCCCATATCCGCGCTCGACGGCAAGTACGTGAAGAAAGCCGGGGATACCATGACCGGAGCATTGACCATAGCTTCTAATACGATCAATAGCCAATTGATCCTTAAATCAACTGTTAGTGATGACAAAAGTAAGGCCGCAGGTATAAAATTTACCGCCTCACAAGACGCAACACAAAACGTTATATTAAGACACGAGTATTATGATACGTTCGTGGTTGGATATGGATTTGCTATAAGTAAGGAGGGTATTTTAGAAGGCAGTGACCCAAATATGTTCCTATATAACACGGGTCGCTATATATCCAGAGTCGCCACAGGAACTAAACCTATTGATGTTGTATCTACTACGTTATGCAACAATCTTAATGCCGATTTGTTAGATGGATTACACTCGTCCGCTTTTGCGCGAAAAGACCAATCTCCAACCGTTGACCTTAACGCGGTAAATGGTATAGGTATCATGTGCAATAACGCGAATGCGAATGCGACCCCCGAGAGGCATTATCCGATAGCCGAGGCGGGCTCATTGATCTATTGTACGGCGGCGTACGGTTCCGCAAACCAGATATACGGGTCGTTTTACGCTAACAGGTGGTTCGCCCGTGGCGGCGGTGGCAGTAGTTCGAGTACGGGATCCAACGCGAACAAGACGGCGTGGAGAGAGTTCGCTTTCACGGATAGCAACGTCGCTTCCGCCACAAAGCTTCAGACAGCACGAAACATATGGGGCAAGTCTTTTAATGGCACGGCGGACGTTAAAGGGGTAATAACATCCAGCGGCACCGCGGAGGACGCTTTTAACCTGTTTAGTGCCAAGTCGATCGTATATGGCAGGATAGGCAGTGCCAGAACGAATAATAATAACTTGGAGCTCGCATACCATCATGTCGGGGACGGAAGCGCAAATAATTATCTGTCGCTTGGTTGGATGGGCGCGGCTAAAGAAAACAGGTTATATGGCAAATTCAACGGCAACTGGGGGATAGGGACGTCGTCCCCCGGCGAAAAGCTTACTATCTACGGCCCCAATACGCTGCTAGGTCTCATGTCCACAACGGCCGCCACATCCGATAGCAATCTGATCATTTACACCAATGCCAACAAGGGAACAGCTTTCCGGATCATGGAGCAATCATCGTATAAGAAAGCGTTATGGTTCCAATACGGAAAGCCCGGGGACAGTACATATAATCTTAATATAAGCGGTTATAACAACTCGCGTCTTAGCAGCATGACACTAAACGCCTCCACCGTTAAGGCTGAAGGTAATGTTAGGGCCTCTGGAGACGTTGTAGCGTACTCCACGGGTTCCGGAGACATAGTCCTACCCATAGCCGGGGCAAATGCGCTTGGGGCGGTAAAGATCGGGTCTGGCATATCCATATCGGCTGACGGGACCATATCCGTAAGCGGTACCGGAACCATCGGGGGAATATCGGTGACCGGAAGCGGCAATGTGCTTACTAACGCCACGTTAAGCTCGGATAAGAAGACCATAACGTTTACAAAGGGCTTGACCGCATTGACCACGGCGAATTACGCCGCTACGCTTAACGGAAAGTACGTTACGTTGGATACGGCGCAAAACATAACGGCCGTGAAAACGTTCAAGGCGGCCCCGGTAATAGACTTGACCGGGACAAACCAAACTGCCGCCGGGAATCAAGTGACCATGCTTACCATAAAGCAAAAAGTCAACAACCTGTCATATTCCATACCTGTTATATCTGGCATCGTTACCAACGCTACTGAAAACGATTATAACTTTGACGTGCGCATAGGGTCTACTACCGGCGCCACGTGGATATCCGCAGGGGAAAGCGGGGCTACGCTGGCCAAGACGTTGCCTATATATAGTAACGAAAGCGTATGGATAACGGCGGATGGTGACATAAAGTTTTATACTGGTTGTAACAACGAGGGTACAAGTTATACGTATTCGGCATGGATTAACACTTCCGGCGTTCATACGGATAAACAATTGCATTCCACAATAGCGACGGGAACCAAGCCCATTAGCGTTGTTTCCACCACGCTATGTAATAATCTTAACGCTGATATGTTGGACGGCGTCCATGCGAACGGTTTGTTTACCAATTTGGCTATGAGCGGTAAGAATATAAGCGCTACGATAGGAGGCTCTACGAGGACTTTAAACGTGAGTGCCATAGGATCATGGCAGCACGTGTCATTCGCCAAGAACGATAATAGAGGATATCCTACATTTATATTGCTTGCCAATGTCACGACATGGTATAACACGACGTCAGGCAGTAGCAATCAATCATTTTACTTCCAGGGCATATTCCGGGGAAATAGATCCGGTAATATTAGCGGATGTTTTATAACCAAGATAAACGCCGTCGTGCAATATAACCGTACATTTTATAGGTTAGAGGCCGATGGGGATCACAACATATACCCTGTTATTGTCCTATACAATGGTGCCTATTACCTTGCCCTAAGATTGACAGGATCTGGATTTGACGCGACCGGCCTGGCTTGGATATCCAATACTAGCATAGGAACGCAATTGAACGCTACCGATTCCAACGGAACGGTTAGCGGATTGTCTATCGTATACGGTCATTCCGGGATGGGTGTTCTCGGGAACGCCTCAAGCGCCACCAAGCTTCAGACTGCTCGAACTATTTGGGGAAGATCGTTCAATGGGACGGCCAACATTTCCGGTAACTTAGATAATGTTGGTAATATCTATTCGACTAATAGCACTTTTATAATATTCAAAGGCGACAAATACATAATAAACTCACTAGAATCAGGCCAGCTTAATATAAACGCCTATGATGCTCATAATATATTGTTTGGTTATCGTGGGACATCAGGGTATAGTTTTTACGCCGGGACTGAGGGAGGGGACTCGGTAGGATCGGAGATAGGATACTGGACTAATAGCAGTTTTAACATAAAAACAAATATCGTTGGCAAACACGTATACCCTACGACTAATAACACTTATGATCTAGGTACCAGTTCCGCTAGGTGGAGAAGGTTTTTCTTGTCCGGGGTCAACGGAACTTGGGTCACCGGCAAGACGAACGCGGCTATAAACGTGGATTCGGACACTAACTCGATATCTACTTATTTCCCCTTATACCGTTGGAAATCATATACAGGCAGGGTATTCAACTTAGGAGCTTTTCAGGGCACAGATACGAGTAGTTATTTCGGGTTCTTTATGTTCGATAAGGATCGGACAGCTAACGGAGTCGACGCACAATTCTATATGCAAGCGTCTGGTGACATGAAAGGAACCGGAAGCCTGCGTATGAGTGGCGATGTCGTGGCATATTCCACCGGCAACGCTCCGTCTCCGTTCAAGTTCTGGTATCCTTCGGTTGATGCAAACGGAAACATTAGCTGGACGAACAGCACGTCAACGACTACTCCAACCACGAGGAACATCCGTGGCCCTAAAGGGGATACGGGGGCGAAAGGAGCCACCGGGGCTACAGGGCCACAAGGGCCTAAAGGTGCTACCGGGGCAACTGGGCCGCAAGGCCCGGCCGGGCCTTCATTCTCTGGATATCTTAATGGCGGATTCACGTCCAATGGGGTACAGCTGGCCTTTAGGTCTACGTATGGAGGATATTATTGCAACTGGAATCATGGCGGGAATACTATGACTATATCCATCACCCAATCCGGGACAAACTGGGCCAAGGGGTTCAGCTTCGCCGATAGTGGTAACGCTACCGCCAATGGTGGTAGCTGGATAAGCAACTCAGACATGAGAAGAAAAACATATCTGAGCGATTTTAACATAGATCTCCATTCGCTGATACCCGTGAAATTATTTTATTATTTCATGAATGACGATAAGGATAAGGTAAGGCAAGTCGGGCTGTCCGCTCAGCAGATGCTCGGGATATTACCTATAATGGTTACGGGTAAAGGTACTGGCGTTAATAATGATTGGTATGGGTATGACTATGGGAAGACTGGATGCCTGTTGTCGATCAAGTCCATCCAGACATTCCTTCCGTTTATGGATGATACTAATAAGTGGATAGGATCTACAAAGTCATGGATGACCGACAAGGACAAGCGCATAGCCGACCTTGAGAAAGAGGTGAGAGAGTTAAGGGAGGAGTTGAACAATTTAAAGGCGGCGTAAATATGGCTACATTACCGAATAACGATATATCAATAATGTTAGTGCGAAATGCAATAAATTGCCCAAGCACTGATCTTGGTACACTATGCGCCAAGGCAAAATCTGGTGGTAAAGGCGGGTATGCTTTTGAGATAGTAGAAAATGGCTACACGCAAGTCCATGGAAGAAATATTATTGATTCTGAAGGTTTACCTTCTTCTTACCCGTATTGGAATATATGGTGCAATAATTCCCCGGGCCAGTGGAAATTGGTTGATAGCCCATCTAAGCCTGTACGCTTTGAGCTAAAAAGAGATTCCTCTAATAAATATATTTTTAGTCTTGGGGGCTTCAGGGGGCACAATACCGACGCTTCAGTACCAATAATGCCAAATATAAAAAAGACGTTTGTACGGCACGGTACGTTGCCTATAAACACAGATATAGAACTCAAAGCCAATCTTGGAGATTACGATTGGTCTAAGATTAGCGGGGTAAATGGGTGCCAACTTTTTGTATACGATGGCAACTCGGTATATTCTAGATCGGAAGTCAAGGCAATAACCCGTAATTCGCTTATGAGTATGGGAAAAATTCCGTTGATGATAAACACTACAAGTACATAAGTAACTAATCAAAATTAAGCAGCATAATGGCTAAAGTTAATATTCAGTCGTG
>NZ_SRYM01000079.1 GCF_004793765.1 Parabacteroides distasonis
TGAAGTACCTTAGAAAATAACAGTAAAATCTGTGAAGTAAATTTAGGCATAGTCAATACTACTTACTTTGTCATCTAATATATACTGCAAGTCGCATAGGAGATATACTGCGTTGGCAAGGTAAGTACTACTTAAGTAATAGTCCTATTTGTCGCATACTAAAAGTATAACGCCCGTGTTTTTTCTGACACGGGCGTGTTTTATTGGTCTATTTGGGAACTTTATCGAATTTTACGTAATTGCTACCATTCTCGGACTGCCTCATTAATACCTAAGCCAAGACTACGAAGATAACGCATAGTCATTTTTATATCAGAATGTCTACATTGACGGCATACCACATATGGATCCCTTACTATATTATACAGCTCAACGCAGCCTGTATGCTTCCATCCATAGAAAATCAACTCTTTTCGTAGGTTTAACGCAGAAATAACATCCCTATGCCTATCAGAGAAATAAGCTACCCGGGATATTCTTTTAGCACACGTCTCCATATCTTTTCCAAAAATATAAAAATCAGGATTGGCCTTATCTAAGCCCATCTCCATTATAATACTCTCAAGCGATTTTGGTATGGTAATGGAATCTTGGGTACCGGTTTTAGAGACGTGGGATGGTATGGTAATCGTATGGTTCCGCAAATCCACGCATCCTACCTTGAGATACATGAGCTCAGTTCTCCGGATAAAAGCATACCGAACGAATTGAGTGGCATAATAAAGCCTTATGTCATGGGCACGCATATATGCCATGACCAGCTCTGCCTCACGAGAGGTAAAGGCGACGTTCTTGCCTTTTTCCTCCTTAGATTTCTTTACGGCACAGAACGGGTTTGTGGCGATCTGCTCTCTCTCTACCAACATGAAGAAAAGCGTTTTCAAGTAGCTGACCGTATTATTGCAAGTCTTCCCGGAGAAATTACGCTTCATCTTGAGATAATCCACATATTCTAGGGCATGTATTTTCGTAAATCCAGAAGGTTCAAATGTATCATACCCCATATCCTTGCACCATATACCGAAAAATTTCAAGGCATTCCTGTATATCTCGACACTTCTCTTCCTTAGTGAGCAGGATTTTATATTTAGCATATCCTCCAAGGAGACCAATAGATTCCTTCGCTCGGTCTCGCATTTCTGCTCAAAAGGGTTCCAACCCTCATCCTCCAGCATGGATATAACCGTAGCCAAAGCAGCTTTAGCCGCCTCTTGCCGCTCACGTTTCTTCTTGAACCTATTTATCCCTAGCTTATAGCGGAATTGTTTGGTGTCTCCCGTACTCTCATCCTTAGCACGGAAATAGATATACCATTGCTTGCTTAAATCGCCTCCGCAGTCGCAGATTCTCGGTGTACTAAATGTAAAATTATTCATATAGCAATCCTTTTTTTGTGTACTTTAGCTGTGTACTTTTGAATTTCTATATGAATAACTATTTAAATATCAATACTTTAAAAAGTATCGTACGCAGGATGAGACTTGAACTCACACGCCGTAACCGGCACTACCCCCTCAAAGTAGCGTGTCTACCAATTCCACCACCTGCGCATTTTGTAAGGGTGCCCAGAACAGGACTCGAACCTGCACGATCGCAAAACCACTCGCACCTGAAACGAGCGCGTCTACCAATTCCGCCACCTGGGCAATCAATACGAGAAAGAGCGGAAGACGGGACTCGAACCCGCGACCCTAACCTTGGCAAGGTTATGCTCTACCAACTGAGCTACTTCCGCATATGCAACCGTTTTGTTCTCGATTGCGAGTGCAAAGGTAGTGATTTCATTGAAACCACCAAGCCTTTGCGCTACTTTTTTATTAGATTTTTTTGACCAATTCCGTAAATAGTTGTGTCATAACAGCTGCAGCTTTATTAGCCGCTACGATAACATCGGCACCATCATTTACAAAGTCGTCAGCGAAGTGATAACCTTCGTTCGTGATGACAGACATACCGAATACACGCAAGCCCGCATGACGTGCCACGATTACTTCCGGTACCGTACTCATGCCGATCGCATCTCCCCCGACTTTTCCATAGAAAGCATACTCGGAAGGGGTCTCGAAGGAAGGGCCTGTCAAACCTACATATACACCTTTCTTTAACGGGACAGATCGGTAGGCGGCTATTTCTTCCACGTAGCGGATAAATTCACGATCATAAGCACGGGTCATATCCGGGAAACGAGTGCCGAAATCCTCATTGTTCGGACCGATCAATGGGTTCGGCATCATATTGATATGATCCCGGATGATCATCAGATCGCCTACCTTGAACGTATTATTGATACCTCCGGCGGCGTTTGAGACCAAAAGGTTCTTGATTCCTAAGAGTTTCATTACGCGTATGGGAAAAGTCACCTGTTGCATCGTGTAACCCTCATAGTAATGAAAACGGCCTTGCATAGCCAAGACTCGCTTATCCCCTAGTTTGCCACAAATAAAATTCCCCTTATGCCCGGTAGCGGTAGATCTCATGAAATGTGGGATCTCCGCATAAGGTATCACTATAGGGTCTGTTATTTGATCGGCTAAAGAGCCTAAGCCACTACCAAGGATAATGGCAGTCTCCGGGTTACCTTCGATCCGGCTAGCTAAATAGGCGGTCGCTTCCCTATATTGTTCGGTTTTAATCATTTCCATATTTAATCAAATTAACGTTTCATTAAGTTATAAGCTATCTCTGCCGCTTTCTCCATAATCTCGTCCTCTCCCGGTACCTTCTTATTCTCCATCAATATTTTACCATCACAGATAACGGTATCCACGCAACTGCCGTTGGCGGCGTATACCAGATTAGAGACGAAATTGAAGTTCGGAGTAAAAGCGGGGGTGTTGAGATCTATCAAACATAGATCGGCTAAATACCCTTCCTTGATCTGCCCGGCTTTTAAACCGAACATAGCGGCTCCTTCCGCAGTAGCGGTTTGCAGCATCTCATTTGCGGTCAAGGCTTCGGGATCCTTTCGCCAAGCTTTTCCTAATAGGGAAGCCAGCTTCATCGCCTCGATCATATCTAAGTTATTGGAAGAGGAACAACCGTCCGTTCCCAATCCCACGGTAATACCCAATTGGCGCATTTCCTTGAACTTAAAATGAATACCGGAAGCCAGTTTCATGTTTGAGGCCGGGTTATGTACGACTTTCACCTCGTGATCGGCCAACATACGAAGCTCGTCATCATCGATGTAAATTCCATGAGCGATGATCAAGCGTGGAGAAAGCACACCTAACTCATATAAATAACGTACGGGAGTGAGTCCGAATCTATCGAGAGAGTCTTTCACTTCCCCCTCTGTCTCTGCCAGATGCAGATGGATCGGGATTTGGTGTTCCATGGCGAACTGATGCGCCCATTTCAGAAGCTCACCGGAGACGGTATAGATGGCGTGCGGCCCGATCGAGAAGCGAACCCGTTTGCTGTAGTTATCCACGTCTTGGATCAGTCGCTCGTTATGGCGTTTGCATTTCTCCGCCTCTTCCTTATCAAAACCGTCGAAACAAACGCCGGCTATGATACCTCGCAATCCCATCTCCTCCGTCACGTCGGCCGTGGCACGAGGGCGTTGATACATGTCGAAGAAAGTGGTCGTGCCACTCTTTATCATTTCCAAGCACGCTAATCTCGCTCCCCAATAGACATCCTCACGGGTCATTTTCGCCTCATTCGGCCAGATCTTTTGCTCAAGCCACGGCATAAGCGGCATATCATCACCGAAGCCGCGGAACAAAGTCATGGCAGCATGCGTATGAGCGTTCACGAAACCGGGAATGACGGCTTTACGGCTACCATCCAGTATCTTATCGGCAGGAAAAGACAGCCCCGCTCCTATTTGCTTGATCTCTTTTCCTTCGATATAGATATCAATCGTTTTATCGTCAAACAGGACATTCTTTATTAATATACTCATCTTCTTCCCTCTTATTTATATAAGCGGTAGAATTCCGCTACCGACTCTATTCCCTTGAAGAAGATATCCAACTCCTGACTCTCGTTGGGCGAATGGATCGCGTTTTGCTCCAAGCCGAATCCCATCAGTACGGTCTTGATACCCAATACCTGCTCGAATGTAGAGATAATAGGAATGCTACCTCCGCGACGAACCGCCAACGGCTTCTTCCCGAATGCGATGCCGACAGCCTTTTCCGCCGCTTGATAAGCCGGCAAGTCGATCGGACAAACATATCCTTGCCCGCCATGGCTGGGCGTAACTTTCACTTTAACATAAGGCGGAGCCACACGAGTTATATGCTCCTCAAACATTTGGGAGATCTTGGCATGATCCTGATGTGGAACCAAACGAGTGGAAACCTTGGCATAAGCCTTTGAAGGCAATACAGTTTTGCTTCCTTCCCCCGTATATCCGCCCCAAATGCCACAGATATCGAAAGAAGGCCGACAACTATTACGTTCTAGCGTAGAATAGCCTTTCTCTCCGAAAAGAGCGTCTACCCCGATCGCTTTCTTATATTTTTCCTCGTCGAATGGGATTTGGGCGATCATCTCCCGTTCCGCGGGAGATACATCCTCCACGTCGTCATAGAAACTTGGGATCGTGATGCGTCCATCCACATCGGTGATATCTGCCATCAATTTGCAAAGTACATTGATTGGATTCGCTACGGCTCCGCCAAAATGACCGGAATGCAAATCGCGGTTCGGTCCGGTTACTTCTATTTCCCAGTAAGCCAAACCACGTAGGCCTGTCGTGAGCGACGGTGTCTCCGCGCTGACCATGCTTGTATCGGAAACAAGGATTACATCCGCTTTCAATAATTCTTTATGTTTCCGGCAAAAATCTTCCAAGCTAGGAGAACCTATCTCCTCCTCTCCTTCGAAAATGAACTTCACGTTACACTGTAACAAGCCTTCTTTAATCGCTGTCTCAAAACCTTTTACTTGAATCATGCCCTGTCCTTTATCATCATCTGCTCCACGGGCCCAAATGCGTCCGTCCCGGATCACCGGCTCGAAAGGTTCACTCTTCCACAATTCCAAAGGTTCGGCGGGCATTACATCATAATGAGCGTAAACCAATACGGTCGGAGCATTGGGAGATACCACTTTCTCGGCGTATACGACAGGATTGCCTTTCGTGGGCATTACCTCGGCCTTATTTGCGCCGGAAGACAGTAGCACCTCTGTCCAACGTTGGGCACATGCCAACATGTCCGGTTTATTCTCATGCTTGGCACTGATTGACGGAATACGGATTAAAGAGAACAATTCGTCAAGAAAGCGATCCTTATTGGATTCGATATAAGATTTTACTGACATAGCGTTTTTATTTTATCAAGTTTATAAATTGTAGCAAATATAACGAAACAGATGGGGATTGCAAGGGATTTTATGCTATTTTAGCCGTGTGTTACTTAACCCGCGTCACTGCAAGGCGGGTTGCAGTAGACATGGCATGAGAATTTAATTTGTCTTTATTGTTAATTTATGGCATCAAGTATTATGGTCAAACGAATTATCATTATCGGCGCTACCTCCGGTATTGGCTATGAGGTCGCTAAGATCTATTGGAAACGAGGATATCAACTGGGATTGGCTGGCCGTCGGGCGGATCGGTTGGAAGAGTTTCGTAGGCAAGATCCGGAACATATCCGGATAAAGCGGTTGGACGTGACCGCCGAGGATGCCGCCGATCGTTTGGAAGAGTTGATCCGTGATTTGGGAGGAATGGACATCTTCCTGCTCAGTTCAGGGATCGGCAACCAGAATAAACACTTGGACACTTCCATTGAACAAGCTACGATACAGACGAATGTGACGGGGTTTACACGCATGGTACTAGCAGCCTATCGTTATTTTTCCAGTCGAGGTGGCGGGCATATATCCGTAATCAGCTCTATTGCCGGAACCAAAGGATTAGGTGCCGCTCCCTCCTACTCGGCTACCAAACGATACCAAAATATTTATATAGACGCTTTAGCCCAACTTTCCCGTATGGAGAAACAGCCTATTACATTTACGGATATCCGTCCGGGATTTGTCCGTACGGATTTATTGAAAGACGGCAGGAATTATCCTATGCTGATGTCTCCCCAATATGCCGCCCTGCGTATCGCCAACGCTATAGACCGGAAAAAGAGAAGGGCGATCATCGATTGGAAATACGCTATCCTTGTCTTTTTCTGGCGACTGATCCCTGAATGGCTTTGGGAACGGCTACCGATACGAAATTAGAAAAGAAAAATTCCTACCTTTGCGCCCAATTACTAATTTTTAATCTATACAGATGGGTTTATTTATTAAGAAGCCTTTAACGGATTTGATGGCCGAGGCAAATGATTCGGGCAGTAAATCGTTGAAGCGTATCCTTGGCCCGTGGAGTTTGATCGCCCTAGGCGTCGGTGTTATTATCGGCGCCGGACTGTTCTCCATTACGGGTGCGGTGGCCGCCGGGTATACGGGGCCTGCCATTACTTTATCTTTCGCTATCGCCGCCTTGGGCTGTTGTTTCGCCGGGTTATGTTACGCCGAGTTCGCATCCATGATCCCGGTGGCAGGTAGCGCATATACCTACTCGTATGCCACGATGGGTGAGTTGGTCGCTTGGATTATCGGTTGGGATTTGGTGCTTGAGTACTGCGTGGCCGCTACGACCGTTAGCATAAGTTGGAGCCGGTATTTGGTCGTTTTTCTGGAAGGATTCGGAGTACATTTACCGCAAGCCTTGACAGCTTGCCCTTGGGATGGCGGTATCGTGAATATCCCGGCTTTCGTGATCGTGGTGTTAATGAGTATTTTGTTGATACGAGGAACGGAAGGCAGTTCTATCTTCAATGGGATCATCGTATTCTTGAAAGTCTCCGTAGTCTTGGTGTTCGTAGTCTTGGGATGGAAATATATCCGTATGGAGAATTATACGCCTTATATCCCCGCTAATACAGGGACTCTAGGCGAATTCGGTTTCTCCGGTATCCTACGCGGGGCGGCTATCGTATTCTTTGCTTTCCTTGGTTTCGACGCTGTAAGTACGGCGGCGCAGGAAACCAAAAACCCGAAACGGGATATGCCGATCGGGATCTTGATGTCATTGGTGGTTTGTACCCTATTATATATGTTGTTCGCCCACGTGATGACCGGAGTCGTACATTACTCCGCTTTTGCCGGCCAAAATGGGATCGCTCCCGTGGCGATCGCTATCGATCATATGGGGCAAATGGACGCTTCCGGTGTGATCCGTCCGGATTACCCTTGGATGAACCGTGCGATTGTAGTAGCTATTTTACTGGGATATTGCTCGGTTATCATGGTAACGTTATTAGGACAGAGCCGTGTATTCTTGAGTATGAGCCGGGATGGATTGCTTCCTCCCCTCTTTTCCCATATCCATGAGAAATTCCGCACGCCGGCACGAAGTAATTTTCTGTTTATGCTATTGGTCGGCACATTGGCCGCTTTCGTCCCGGCGAGCGTAGCGGGTGAGATGTGCAGTATCGGGACTTTGTTCGCCTTCACGCTAGTTTGCGCCGGGGTATTGATTGTCCGTAAGACAATGCCGGACGCTCCCCGGTCTTTCAAGACCCCGTTGGTTCCGTTCGTGCCTATCGCCGGTATCATAACTTGTCTGGTGATGATGCTTTTTCTCCCGGCTGATACCTGGATTCGTTTGGTATTGTGGATGTTAATAGGTCTGGATATATATGTCTGCTATGGCATCAAACACAGCAAACTGGAACATATGCAAAAACATCGCTCGGGACAGACCATATTGGACATGATCGGTATCATCCTATCCGTGCTTTGCGTGATTACGGGACTTTGGCACCAGCAAACCGTGGGATGGGGCGAGAGCAAAGTCTTATTGATTATCTCATTCGCATTCGCTTTCACGCATCTAGCTTTCTATCTTTACAGACTCGGGAAGCAGTTTACGAGCCTTACCCGTTAGCGATTCAGCACGATTAGTCTCGTTAGCTCACGCGACTAGTCCTGATGATTAACACCAGTAGTGGTGGAGGTTTATGCGAGTCGTCGCGTCACCTTCACCACTACTGGCGTACTATACTTCCCTTGATACGATTTATGGATTCTAGCTCTTAAACGTGAGCTTCTTATTCATCATAAAATTAACGGCTCCATAAACGAAAAGTCCAAGGAACTGCCCCAGATATTCATTTAGATCGATCACCTCCACCATTAAAAGCAAGAACATGAATTGAGTAACGTAAGCGCAGCCAAAAGCGATTAGGAATAAAGGAATCTCCTTCCAGAAATTACCTTTCCCGGAAGAAAATACCCAGTATTTACTACAAAAGAAGTTATTCACCAAGGCGGCCACATATCCAGCCATGTTCGACCACAAGTAATTACAATCCAGAATATCCATTAATATCCAGATTACCAATGCGGTGATCAAAGCGTTAGAAGAACCTACAATGGCGAAACGAAGAATACGAACAGATTCCTTCATGCTGTTAATTATACGTTTCGAATGACAAATATACGGGTTTATTTCTATATTTGCGCTGTACTTTTGATCAAGTATGTAACATTCTTAAAACAATTATGAGTATGATTAGACTAAATGTATTTATTCAAGTAAGTGAGGAGAATCGTCCAGCCGCATTGGAGACAGCGAAAGAATTGGTTGAAAAGTCTTTGAAAGACAATGGCTGTATAGCTTATGATATTTTCGAGAGCTCTACTCGTAGTGATGTATTGATGATTTGTGAGACGTGGAAAGACGCTGAATCCTTATCAGCTCACGAAAAAGCTGAGCATTTCGTAACGTTGGTTCCTAAATTGCAAGGATTAGGCGCGATGAAACTTGAGAAATTTACATTTTAAGGGTTTTATGTAGGCTTATTATTATAAGCTTGAGCATGCTAAAAAATCATAGTTATGAATCCTTCAACTTATAACTATGAATGAAAGAAAACATAACTATGATTTTTTTAGTGTTATCGCTCGTTGATTGAGATATATTCCCTATCGTCCAAAACGTTCTTGTAAGCCGGACGGATGATGCGTTTTCCGTCAAAGTTCAACTCCTCGATACGGTGAGCGGTCCAACCCACGATTCGGGCCATGGCGAATAAAGGCGTATAGATTTCCTGTGGCAAACCGATCATCTCATAAACGAATCCGGAATAGAAGTCCACGTTCGAGGAAACCCGTTTCTTAGTTCCTTTATGCTTGGCGAAACATTCGATCGCTCTTTCCTCTAATAACTCAAGGAAGGCGAATTCCTCAGAGCGACCTTTCTCTTTTGCCAGATCACGAGCCAGTTCCTTTAATACAACCGCACGGGGATCGGAAATCGTATAGACCGCATGGCCGATACCATAGATCAAGCCTGTCTTGTTATAAGCCTCTTTGTTAAGCATTCGCATGAAATAAGTATCGATCTCGTCCACGTTCTTCCAATCCGCGATATTCTCTTTTAAATGATGGAACATATCTACTACCTGAATATTGGCACCTCCGTGCAACGGGCCTTTCAATGAGCCGATACCAGCTGCGATAGATGAGTACGTATCCGTTCCCGTAGAACTAGTGACGCGTACCGTGAACGTAGAGTTATTACCACCACCATGTTCTGCTTGCAATACCAAGAGCAAATCCAACGTACGTGCGTCCAGATCCGTGAAATCACGTTTCAGCATGTGAAGGAAATTTTCTGCGATCGATAAGTTCTCGTGCGGATGACGGATGTGTAAAGAACGCCCCTGTGTGCTATGACGATAAATATTGTAGGCATAAGCGATAATCGTCGGGAACTTAGAGATCAATTCAATAGATTGGCGCATTAAGTTATCTCGGGAGGTGTCGTCCGGGTTTGCGTCGAAGGTATACATCTCCAATACGCTACGAGCCAATATATTCATGATGTTCTGTCCTTCCAGATCCAGAATATTCATCTTGGTCTTTTGCTCCAAGGGCATATTATCGTTCAACAGTTCTTTAAAGGCTGATAATTCCTCTTTATCGGGGAGTTTACCAGAAAGTAATAAATAAGCCACTTCCTCAAAACCGAACCGTTTTTCCTTGATGAAATCACGCGCTAAATCCTCTACGTCGTAACCTCTATAGAATAACTTACCGGGGATCGCTTTAAGACCGCCCTCTGGCAAGCGTTCGTATCCTACTACATTACCGACTTGGGTCAATCCTACTAACACGCCGCTACCATCCTCGTTACGAAGGCCACGTTTCACATTATACATCGGGAAAAGTTCGTTGTCGATCTTGCAAGCCTCTCTGGCAGCCTCGGACAATTTGTAAATTAAATATTCTTTCTTCAACATGACTATACTAATTTAATTGTTTCGATAATAGAGATGATACGATCACCAAATTCTTTGGTGCCGAGAGATTTGCCGTTCGGCATAAAACGAGCCAAGTCATGAGTGGCCTCTCCAGCGGAGAAAGCTTGCTCCATAGCAGATGTAATCAGGTTAGCCGCATCACTCCATCCCATATATTCCAGCATCATCACGGATGATAATAATAAGGAAGAGGGGTTTACGAGATTCTTTCCCGCGATATTCGGAGCGGTTCCATGTGTTGCCTCGAAGATCGCATGACCACTGTTATAGTTGATATTAGCGCCGGGAGCAATGCCAATGCCACCTACCATCGCCGCTAATTGATCGGAGATATAATCGCCGTTCAGGTTCAAGGTAGCGATCACGGAATATTCTTCCGGAATTAATAGAGTGTTTTGCAAGAAAGCATCGGCTATGACATCCTTGATAATGATTTTACCGGCCTTTGAAGCTTCCACTAAGGCGGTATTGGCCGCTTCCTCGCCTTGCTCTTTCTTGATCTTCTCATATTGAGGCCATGTGAAAGTGAGATCCGCAAACTCCCGTTCCGCTAAAGCGTATCCCCATAGTTTGAAACCACCTTCCGTGAATTTCATGATGTTACCTTTGTGTACCAAAGTCACGCTCGGTAACTGATGCAATATTGCGTATTCGATAGCGGCACGCACCAGACGCTCTGTACCTTCCACAGAAACCGGCTTGATGCCGAAAGAGGAAGTTTCCGGGAAACGTATTTTCTTCACTCCCATTTCCTCGGTGAGGAACTTCAATAACTTTTGTGCCTCCGGAGTCCCTTGTTGCCATTCGATTCCGGCATAGATATCTTCCGTATTCTCACGGAAGATATACATATTCACTTTTTGCGGCTCCTTTACCAGAGATACGACTCCTTTAAACCAACGTACCGGACGGAGACAAACATATAAATCCAACGTCTGACGGAGGGCCACATTTAATGAACGGATACCTCCACCAATCGGAGTTGTCAACGGTCCCTTAATACCGACGATGTATTCACGGAATGCTTCCATAGTCTCATCGGGAAGCCAACTTCCGGTTTGCTTAAACGCCTTTTCACCGGCTAAGACCTCTTTCCATTCAATGGAACGGGTTCCGTTGTAAGCTTGCTTGATGGCAGCGTTTACTATCTTTTGGCTAACGGGAGTGATCTCATGCCCTACGCCATCTCCTTCAATATAAGGGATCGTCACGTGATCCGGAACGAAAATATGATTACCTTTCTTTGTTATCTTACTCATGATATCAAGATTTTTTTGTTTGTCTTAGTGAGCTGTATTTAAAGCGGAACCCGCCTTGAACCATTTAATTTGTAAATCATTATACGTATGGTTAACCGGGAATGATTCTTGCGTACCATCCGCATGAAGAAGAACGGCCGTCAACGGTTTGCCCGGCTGAAAATCTTTCAATCCGATGATCGAGATATGGTCATTTTCGCGGATCTTGCTGTAATCCTCCTTATTGGCGAAAGTCAGTGCTAACATTCCTTGTTTCTTCAAGTTTGTCTCGTGGATACGGGCGAAACTCTTGGCTAGGATCACTTTTACATTTAGGAAGCGGGGCTCCATGGCTGCATGTTCCCGGGAAGAGCCTTCACCGTAGTTTTCTTCCGCTACGACGATCGAGGAAATACTATTTGCCTTGTATTGTTTCGCTACGGCAGAAACTGCTTCATATTCATTGTTCAGTTGATTCAATACAGAGTTTGTCTTCCCGTTGAAAGCGTTTACGGCTCCCATCAACATATTATCCGATATCATTGATGTCCCATTAAAATCGGAAAGAGTACTTTGAAATTGTTGAAATTTAGTT
>NZ_SRYM01000007.1 GCF_004793765.1 Parabacteroides distasonis
GTGGACCAAATTTATTTAATTTTTAACTAGCTCCCATTTTTATGGGACACTAGTGGAAAGTTTCATATAATGAAGGAGGAACAGTAAAAGTAAACAATAACAAAGTCGATAATGGTACGAGTACTACCGTGACCGCTTCTACGAATGTTCAATTATCCATAGTCCCTAATTCAGGTTATCATTTGAAGAGTGTGACAGTTGGAGGTGTAGACAAAACGAGTGAAGTGAGTAACAACCAGTTAACGATTACTTCCATATCAAAAAATCAGGAGATTTCTATACTGTTTGAGAAAGATGCTCCAGTTAGTTATATAGTGAAAGTTTCATATAATGAAGGTGGAACGGTAAAAGTAAACAATAACAAAGTCGATAATGGTACGAGTACTACCGTGACCGCTTCTACGAATGTTCAATTATCCATAGTCCCTAATTCAGGTTATCATTTGAAGAGTGTGACAGTTGGAGGTGTAGACAAAACGAGTGAAGTGAGTAACAACCAGTTAACGATTACTTCCATATCAAAAAATCAGGAGATTTCTATACTGTTTGAGAAAGATGCTCCAGTTAGTTATATAGTGAAAGTTTCATATAATGAAGGTGGAACGGTAAAAGTAAACAATAACAAAGTCGATAATGGTACGAGTACTACCGTGACCGCTTCTACGAATGTTCAATTATCCATAGTCCCTAATTCAGGTTATCATTTGAAGAGTGTGACAGTTGGAGGTGTAGACAAAACGAGTGAAGTGAGGAATAACCAGTTAACGATTACTTCCATATCAAAAAATCAGGAGATTTCTATACTATTTGAGAAAGATGCTTCTATAAACTACACTGTAAAGGTCTCTTATAATGAAGGTGGTAAGATAAAAGTAAATAATAACTTTGTAGATAATGGTACCATCACGACTGTTACTGTTCCTGCAGACGTCCAATTATCTGTTGTGCCAGATAAGGGCTATCATTTGAAGCAAATAATGGTAGGTAGTGTAGATAAAACAAATGAAGTGAAGGAAAATCAGTTGTTTTTTTATTCAATATCTGAAAATTTAGAGGTCTCTGTTGCTTTTGAGAAAGATGTACCAACAAGCTATTTCCTTACAATTTTTTATAAAGATCGTGCTGGAACTGTAAAGGTTAATGGTGTTGAGGCTTCACATGGTCAAGGTATCCCAATTTCTGCATCTTCTACAGAGTTTATATTTCTTCCAGCCGAAGGGTATCGCTTAAAGAAAGCAATATTATATTATCAAGTTATGGAAGTCTCTTACCAAGATATAACAGAACAAATTAAGAATAATCGCTACACTCTTCTTTCTTCTACATCTGATTTGAGATTAGATGTAGAGTTCGAGCAGATACCATTTTTTAGTTTTCAAATAGAAGGGGGAGCCGGATTGATAAAGATTGACAATGAAATAGTTCTGTCTAATTATTATTCATATATGGAAGATGGAAGTTCAACTATTATTCAAATTTTGGATAGTAAGTACTCTGAAATAGATGAGGTTCTCTTGAATGAGAAAAATATTACAAGCAAAATTAATAATGGATTTTTGAAAATAGAATCTATAGAATCTGATACAAAGTTAAATTTTAAGTGGAAATCAAAGCAGTATATATTGTCATTAACAGATATTCAAAATATAGAAAAAATATATCTTGAATGGGATGAATTGCCTGTCCAAAAAAATATACAAGTAGCGGCAAGAAAAGGTTTCCCATTAACAATTTATTCAAATAAATTTTATTCAATCTTGAAGGTGCTATTAGATGGAGAATCTGTATATGAGGCAGATCCGGAACATGCTATCTATTATGCGAAAATAATAAGTATGGATATGGATAAGGATAAAGAACTGACTGTCATATTAAAGTTGGAAGAAGAAAGAAGTCTGACTTTAGATGTGAAAGAACCGGGGACTTTGTCTTCTTATTTGTCTGAAGAAGATATAAAGTTAGTAACAAATCTTCATCTGCAAGGAAATATTGACCAGCGAGATTTTGTGGTTATGAATCAAATGGAATCATTATCGGATTTGGATATTACTGCAACTGTAAATAAATATATAGATTATCCAGCAAATGAGATTCCCAAAAAAGCTTTTTATAATAATAAGACAATTCGTTCTATAGCTATTCCTGCTTCTATTGAGTCGGTAGGAGCTCAGGCTTTTTATGGATCTGTTCTAAATGAATTTACATCTACTGGTATTGGTATGCAATTAAAATCAATAGGAGAGGAAGCTTTTAAGGACTGTAAATATTTGACAGATATGTATTATTGTGACGATATAAAGGTGATAGAAAAGGGGACATTCGAAAATTGTTCAAATTTGAAACAAATGAGTTCTCAAAATGTGATAGAAATAAAAGAGTCTGCATTTAGAAATTGTAAGAATCTAACATTCTATTTGGATGGTAGTTTGGAGAGAATAGGCGATTATGCCTTTGAAAATGTACATGAGGTAAATGATAATGGCTATTACTTTGAAAATCCTCAATTATCATATATTGGGAAAAATGCTTTGAAGGGTTGCCAAAATGAATCTTTCAATTTTAAGGCATATATGAATTTGAATGAACTCCCTAGCTTTGAAGGTTGTTCTAAATTGACTTCTATTACTTTGCCTCAGAATGTCAAGCAAATTCCTGTAGGAATATTTGAAGGCTGCACATCCTTGGCTTATGTATATATGAGCGAAAATATAGAGTATATAGCGGAAAATGCTTTTAGCGATTGTAATTCTTTGTATTATTTGTATATCCCGGTAAGCAAAACACCAGAAGTTTTTAACAATAGCTTCTCTGATTTGAATTATCAGTTAACGAAATTAGCTGTACCTGCGGACTATTTACCTTTCTATAAAAATCATCCTGTCTGGGGAAAATTCTCTGTTATAGAACCTATAGGCCAAGCGAGTACTTACCCTGTGGAGATCTTTCTTTCAGAGGGGGGAAGTATGAAGTTCAGAGTCAATAAGGATGAATATTGGCAAGATTTTAATTCTTCTTATTATGGGACATTTGATTCGGCTTCTCGTATTGAGTTTTTTGTCAGTCCTTCGGAAGGGTATTCTATCGAATCTGTTTACTTAAATGGTGAAAATATTACGGAGTCGCTAAATGACAACAATGGATTTGTAATACCGTATCTGTTGGAAAATACTTCCATCTCAGTTAAGTTTAAGAAAAAGGATGTAACCTCTATAGACTCTGTAAATGCAGATAGATATATTTACAGTATAGGTTCGAATCAATTAATCCTACAAGGATTTAAAGTTGGCTCTTTAATTCATGTTTATGAGACAAGCGGTCGTTTGATATTCCGTTCTGAGGTTCAAAATAATGAAGAAAAGATAGAGTTGCCAAATAAAGGCATTTACTTTATACGTATCGGAAGTGAAAATATAAAAATTGCTCTCTAAAATTACGATAGGAATTACGAATCATGGATAATTGTTTCAGGTTGGCAGTTAATAGAACCTATGAATGATGAATAGAAAATGCCCCCCCTAGCCTTTTTCATATCAGAAGGCTAGGGGGCGTTGTCTTAAACGCCTCCCAATTCCTTTTTTAGCCACACTTTCATCACCGGATCTGGAATGATGACCTTGCGTTTCTCTATTTCAATCAACTCTTTTTTAACTAATGCCCTCTTTACGATACTGACATTTGCCGATGAGCCAAGTTTATATTTCTGTAGAATCTCTTGCGTGGTAAACTCGCTATGTACTCCATCTAGGATGGCGCGTAAAAAATTCATTTGATAAGTCGTCAGACTTTCGGTCTGTTTCTCGAATAGCGGAGTGTTTTGATCGATGATATCCTGATATGCCTCCTCAAAGTTCTGCTCCGTAGCGACCTTATCTGTATGAATCCATACCAACCATGCTAATTGCTGCACATAGGATGAATGATTGTCTACCCTTTGGCATATTTTTTCAGCCAGTTCTTTTGAAATCTGCTTACCTGTAGCCTCAAAACGACCACATATATAATTGATCCAATCAGAAGTCCCGATTTTTGGCAGATAAATAGCATCGCCGAATTTATAAAAGGGAAGACTCTTTTTTTCAAATAGTTCATTCATCAAATGCTTCTTGCTACCGAACAAGCAATAAGACACCGACTTTTGTAATTGCCACACGGAACGTAATCGCTTTTGGAATGTCTTCGAATCCTTAAATTCGGCAATCTGTTGAAATTCATCGATACATACGACAATATTATATCCCTTCTTTTGCGCTATTTTTTCGGGAAGTTGTAATATCTCATCAACATCATTACTTTGAGGATTCATCTCAAGTGATATGGAAAAATCTGTCATGGGATCGGTGCCTATGGATATTTTAGGGCTGATACGTGAGAGGAATAGCTTGGTATTCTCCAGCCATTCATCTAACTTTGAGGAAGTTTGTTTGAGAATGGCTGCAGCGAACGCATCATAAAAATCCCTGTCGCTACGGCATGAGAATATATCAAGATACACGACTTTCAATTTGTCGGATTGCGCCAAGTGACATGCTTTCTGCACTAAAGAAGTCTTGCCCCAACGACGAGGTGAAATCAGTACCGTATTTACACCATGCTGAAAGTTCAACAATAGACGCTCTGTCTCTTTCTCGCGATCGGTAAAATTATCGCCCGATGTCGCGACTCCGAATATAAAAGGCTTATTCTCCATGATTTTTCAACTATTATTCTATCGCAAAGATAATCAATATTAGGTTTGTAATAAAGTTGTTACTAATAAAGTTGTTATTTATCTTTCTAGTAGCTTGTAGAAGAAGTATCTTACACATAACTAATGATCGCTATCTGCTTGGTATCTTGCGGAAAGTTTATACTTTTGAGGCGAATAACAGACAATACTAAGAATCTATGAATGTAAAAACACTTTTTTATGCGGTAGCCTTCTTGAGTTTATCATGGGTGCCTTTTACCTATGCGCAAGATGTCCTACCGGAATATACGCAAGCACGCCGCTTCGCCCCGTCGAATGCGGAACAGCTACTTTTCTCTTATACCCTTACCCCCAATTATTTTAATAATAGTGACAAGTTCTGGTATGAGTATAAGACGAGTGAGGGGACAAACTGGTATCTGGTGGACCCCGATTCGAGAAATAAACGATTATTATTCGATCGGGATGAGTTGGCGGCACAGATAAGCGAGATCGTGAGAGAGCCTTTTACCGGACAACAACTTCCTATCGAGGATTTACGCTTAAAGGAAGATGATCGCACGTTTACTTTCTCGATAAAGGGTACGAACGGGAACTATTTTTTCTCGTATGATTATCCGTCGTCCCGGTTGACTCGGATTACGAAAGACGGGATTCCTGCTAAAATCCGTTGGGCGAATGTATCGCCGGATAAAAAGCGGGTCGTCTTTGCGAAAGATTTGAACCTGTATGTCATGAGTTATGAGGATTATGAGAAGGCCGTGAAGGACCCGGAGGATAAGACGATATCCGAGATCGCCTTGACTACGGATGGCGAAAAAGATTTTGGCTTTGGTATGCCCCGGACCTTCTTGAATACCGATACTTTATGTGACCATAAGCGGAAATATGTAATGGGGAACTGGTCTCCCGATGGTCGTTATTTCGCCGCGACTTTGTCGGATCAACGTGAGGTACAAGATTTATGGGTGATTAACTCGATCGCCAAACCTCGTCCTACACTTGAGACCTATAAATATCAGATGCCGGGAGAGGCGGGTTCTCCAATCGTTCATTTATATCTCTTTGATTTGGAAAATGCCGGAAAGCGGAAAGAAATCCGGGTGGATTGTTTTAAAGATCAAACAATCAATCTAGCCTCCAAACCGGATAAGGAGCGTACGGGACTCACTCGGAACTCGATCTGGTTGGGAGATAACCAGACCTTCTATTTGACCCGTGTCAGCCGGGATATGAAACGGGTGGATATCTGTTCGTATACGATCGGGGAGGATTCGGTAAAAGCGATCATTGAGGAACGTCTGAATACCTCTATAGAAACCCGCCCGCTAGCGATGACCGATAATGGTAAGGACTTGATCCATTGGAGCGAACGGGATGGTTGGGCGCATTTGTATCTATATGACGCACAAGGAAATTTGAAAAACCGTATCACCAAAGGGCCTTGGCATGTGGACGCCATCGTAGACGTGGACAGTAAGAATCGTGTCGTTTACTTTAAGGCGAATGCCCGGGAAAAGGGAGATACGACTCCTTATTACGAGCATTTGTACCGGGTGAATCTGGATGGTTCGGGCTTAAAGCTGATTACTCCGGGCGATTATTTCCATCTGGTCTCTATGGATAAATCCATGCGATATATCGTGGATAACTATTCTCGTGTCAATACGATCCCGGCTACGGCATTGTATGATAACCAAGGTAACCGATTGATGACCTTGGAGGAGAGTGACTTCTCCCAATTATTCATGGCAGGTTATAAATTCCCTGAGCCTTTTTCGGTAAAGGCGGCCGACGGGGTGACCGATTTGTATGGTGTCATGTATAAGCCTTTTGATTTTGATTCCACGAAAGTATATCCGGTCATTAACTATGTATACCCCGGACCGCAACAGGAGGGAACTTTCTTTCGCTACATCCCGATGAATCCTCGTACGGATCGTTTGGCGCAAGCCGGATTTGTCGTGGTTTGCATGGGACACAGGGGAGGGCATCCCAGTCGCTCCAAGTGGTATCATAATTATGGATATGGAAATTTGCGTGATTATCCGATGGCGGATCATAAAGTAGCTATCGAGCAGTTGTGCGCTCGTTATAAATTCATGGATATCAACCGGGTCGGCATACACGGACACTCCGGTGGCGGTTTCATGTCTACAGCGGCTATGCTGCTTTATCCGGATTTCTTTAAGGTGGCGGTATCTTGTGCCGGCAATCATGACAATAACATTTATAACCGGTGGTGGGGAGAGAAACATCATGGGGTAAAGGAGATCACGGATGATATGGGAAATATCTCGTTCGATATTCGCATCCCGACCAATCAGGAATTGGCGAGGAACTTGAAAGGCCATCTGTTATTAATCCATGGCGATATCGATAATAATGTGCATCCGGCGAATACCATTGTTGTCGTGGACGAGTTGATCAAGGCGGGCAAGCGCTTTGATATGTTGATCGTACCGGGAAAACGTCATCATTTTGATGACTATAATGAGTATTATTACTGGCGGATGGTCGATTACTTCTCTGAGTATTTGAGAGGCGAACGGGAAACAGGTGTGGATATAAAAGATTTGAAACTGGGCAATTGGTTTCAGGGGTATCAGTGATGAGAAGTAGTATATGTGAGAGAGATTGTTTATTTTTGTCTCGCAAAAAAATAAATAGGATGAAACCTCTTGATATAATAAAGAAATATTATCCGGAAAGTTCGGATGCCTACCGGATTTTGGTGACTCATAGCCGCAGCGTGGCGGATAAGGCATTAGCATTGGCCCGTTTGCATCCGGAGATGAATCTGGATCTGACTTTTATTGAGGAAGCGGCGATGTTGCATGACATAGGGATCTTTTTGTGTAACGCTCCGGATATCGATTGCCATGGGGAGGCCGATTATATCTGCCATGGCTATCTGGGAGCCGATTTAATGCGGAAAGAGGGGTATCCTCGCCACGCCTTAGTTTGCGAGAGGCATACGGGAACGGGGCTTTCGCTTGCCATGATCGAGGAGCGGAACCTGCCTGTTCCATATCGGGATATGCGTCCCGTGTCATTGGAAGAACAATTGATCTGTTTCGCCGATAAATTCTTTAGTAAGACTAAATTGACGAAAGAGAAACCGGCTGATAAGATAAAACAGAGCTTATCCAAGTATGGAAATGAGACAGTTGGGCAGTTTGAACACTGGTGTAAACTCTTTTTAGGGGAATAAAAGCATAAGGGCTCGTTTATTTATTATACATTTGCACGCTGTAACACACTGCAAAGAACGAAGTAATGTTTTTGATATATAGAGTCCTAATCATTCTATTCGTTTTCCTCTTGGGAGGCTTGGGCGTGCAAGCGCAGGAGATTGTCGCTCCTGCCGATAGCTTGGCGCAGACTGATTCTCTCTTGGTGGCTCCTACGGATAGTACAACGTTAGCGGGAGATTCGATTCCAGAAAAGCAGACCGGGCTAGATGCTCCGGTCAGTTATCAAGCGACCGATTCTATCGTGATGACGGCTGGCAACTGGGCATATCTTTACGGGGAAGGCGATGTCAAATACCAGAATATCGAGCTGCAGTCCGAATTGATTGAGATGAATATGGATAGTAGCATCGTGTTCGCTAAGTTTGGACTCGACTCTATCGGGCAGGAGTTTGGCTATCCGTTGTTTAAGGAGGGCGATCAGCAGTATGAGTCGAAGACGATGCGGTATAATTTTGGTACCAAGAAAGGATATATCACGGACGTGATTACCCAGCAGGGCGAAGGGTATGTTACCGCCGGGCGAACGAAAAAGATGGAAGGGGATATCTTGAACATGGTGGGTGGTAAGTACACGACTTGCGATGAGCATGAGCATCCTCACTTTTACATCCAGATGACGAAAGCGAAGGTGCGCCCGAAAAAGAATATCGTAACGGGTCCGGTCTATCTGGTCTTGGAGGACGTGCCGTTGTATCCGATCGGGTTACCTTTCTGTTTCTTCCCGTTCTCGAGTACATATTCATCCGGTATTATTATGCCGACTTTCGGAGACGAGTCTACCAGAGGTTTCTTCTTGCGTGATGGTGGATATTATTTCGCCTTGAGCGATTATATGGACTTGGCTTTATTGGGAGAGATTTATACGAAAGGATCTTGGGGATTGTCGGCCAAGTCGGCTTACCGCAAACGTTATAAATTCTCGGGCAGTTTTAATGCTTCTTATTTGGTGACGAAATTGGGAGATAAGGGCTTGCCAGACTATAATTTATCCAAGGACTTCAAGGTTAACTGGACACATACGCAAGACCCTAAGGCGAATCCTTATCTGTCTTTCTCGGCGAGCGTAAACTTCTCGACCTCTTCGTATGACCGCAATAATCAGAACAGTTTATACCCGAATGCGAATGGGTATGCCGACGTGAACCAGAATACGAAGAGTTCATCCATTAACGTAACGAAACGTTTCCCGAATAACCCGTTCACGATCTCTGGTACGATGAGTATAAACCAGACGACCCGTGATTCTTCTATTGCCGTGACCTTGCCTAGCATGACGGTTACGATGAGTCGTATCTTCCCTTTCAAGCGGAAACATCCGGTCGGGAAGGAGCGTTGGTACGAGAAGATCTCCATGAGTTATTCCGGTACGTTTAGTAATAGTATAACGACAAAAGAAAACTTATTATTCAAATCGAATTTGATCAAAGATTGGCAGAATGCTATGCAGCACTCGATTCCGGTAAGCGCTACATTCTCCGTGCTCAAGTACTTGAATATTTCTCCCTCTTTCAATTATAAGGAACGTTGGTACACCAACAAGATCGAACAGGAATATGATACGCAGAAACAGGCTTTGGTAGCCCGCGACACTACGTATGGTTTTTATCGTATTTACGATTTTAACGCTTCTATCTCTGCGTCTACTACCTTGTATGGTTTTTATAAACCGTTGCCATTCTTAGGTAATAAGGTTGAGATGATCCGTCACCGCTTCGAGCCGTCTATTACGGTAAGCGCCCAGCCGGACTTCGCTTCCTCTCGTTTTGGTTTTTATGAGACTTATGTATATCAAGACGCGAATGGTGAGGATCGTGAATATACGTATTCTCCGTTCGCTCATAATATGTATGGCGTTCCGGGAACGGGAAAGCAAGGAAATATCAGTTTTGACGTAAATAACAATATTGAGATGAAGGTGCGTTCGGATAAGGACTCTACCGGATTTAAGAAGATTAGTCTGATTGATAAGTTATCGTTAGGCATGAGCTATAATATGGCGGCGGATTCATTTAAGTGGAGTGACTTGAGTGTAGGTTTACGTTTGAAATTATCCAAGAGCTATACGTTGAACTTGAATGGTCAGTTCGATACCTATACGTACGATGAGAATGGGCGGCGTGTCGATATTCCCCGTTGGAAAGCAGGAAAGGGTATTGGTCGTTTGCGAGGGACTAGCACCAGTTTTTCTTATACATTTAATAATGATACGTTTAAGAAGTTGTTTGGAGGAGGGGATGGTTCATCGGATAAATCCGGGAATCAATCGGCTTCCACGGATCCGAACGCAGATCCGGATGGCTTGAACCCGGATGGGGAAGGGGATGGTGAGAATAAGGAAAGTGGTGGCCGTCTGTTGGGCAAAAAGAAAGAGACCGGCGAGACGGATTCCGATGGCTATCTGATTTCTAAGATTCCTTGGAGCCTCTCGTTTAGTTATGGTTTGAGCTTACGGTATGGTGATTTTAATCGTTCTAAACTGGAGTATGATTACGCCTTGACCCACTCTTTGAGCTTTAACGGAAATATCCAGCCAACAAAGAACTGGCGTTTTAACTTTAACGCTACTTATGATTTTGACGCTAAGAAGATTTCTTATATGACTTGTAACGTAACTCGTAACTTGCACTGTTGGCAAATGACGGCTAGTTTCGTTCCGGTCGGTCCTTATAAATCCTATACATTCAGTATCGCTGTAAGCTCTGCTTTATTGAAAGACTTGAAGTATGATAAGAGAAGTAATTATAGGGATGGACAGCAATGGTATTGATAATTGAAAATTGATAATTGAGAATTGAAAATTAAAGTTATACAATCCAATAATTTTCAATTCTCAATTTTTAATTCTCAATTACCATTCGATGGGAGTTTGCCCGGTCGCGATTAAATAATCATTGGCTTTGCTGAAATGCTTGTTTCCGAAGAATCCCCGGTAAGCGGAAAGTGGGGACGGATGGGCTGATTTAAGAATCAGATTACGGGATGGATCGATGAAAGCACCTTTCTTTTGTGCGTAAGAACCCCATAATATGTAAACGATATGGTTTCTTTCAGCCGCCAGACGATGAATAACAGCATCGGTAAAGGTCTCCCAACCTCTATTTTGATGGGAACCGGCTTGATGCGCTCGTACCGTGAGCGTGGCGTTCAGTAATAATACGCCTTGATCGGCCCAACGAATCAAATTGCCAGTTGTTGGAACTGAATGCCCTAGATCATCTTGTATTTCTTTGAATATATTGATGAGGGAAGGGGGGAAAGGTACCCCATCCAGCACGGAGAAACAAAGTCCATGCGCCTGTCCCGGCTCGTGATAAGGATCTTGGCCGAGGATAACGACCTTCACTTTATCGAATGGGCAGTGCTCAAAAGCGTTGAACATATAAGGACCGGGAGGATAAACAGTACCTTGGCGGTATTCTTGTTTAACGAAATCGGTCAATTGCTTGAAATAATCTTTTTCAAACTCGTCGGCTAACCGTTTTTTCCAGCTTTCTTCAATCTTTACATCCATAATATAATAATTGGCTGTTAACTAAATAAGTATCATTCCAGCCGCACGTGCTTCCTTGCGCATCTCCTCCGGCCAAATACTTGCCTGTATCTCTCCGATATGAGCCTTACGAAGATAGAACATACACAACCGGCTTTGTCCGATACCTCCACCGATACTTTGCGGAAGTTCACTGTTCAAGAGGCGTTTGTGGAAATAGAGTTCCTTTTTCTCCTCGGCTTTGCAAATATCCAATTGGCGTAACAAGGCTTCTTTATTGACGCGGATACCCATAGAGGATAGTTCCAAAGAACGGTTTAGTATATCATCCCAAACCAATAAATCCCCGTTCAATCCGGTTTGTCCATTCTCGGCGATCGTAGACCAATCATCGTAGTCCGGAGCACGTCCGTCATGTTTCTCTCCATTGCTTAGCGAGCATCCGATACCGATAATGAATACGGCCCCGTATTCCTTGGTAATAGCGTCTTCCCGCTCTTTCGGTGTAAAGGTAGGATATTTTTGTAACAAATCCTCGGAATGGATGAAATGAATCTGTTGGGGGAGCGTCGGGCGGATTTGAGGAAACATCTCGTAAACTAAATATTCGGTACGGACCATAGCGGCATATATGCGGCGAACGATTTCCTTAAGGAAATCGATATTACGTTCGCTTTCGCTCATCACACGTTCCCAGTCCCATTGATCCACATATAAAGAGTGTAAATTACCTAGTTCCTCGTCTGATCGGATAGCGTTCATATCGGTATAAATACCGTAACCTTCTTCAATGTGGTAATCGGCGAGAGTCAGTCGTTTCCATTTGGCGAGTGAGTGTACGATCTCTGCTTTAGAGTCGTTTAAATCCTTGATCGGAAAAGTGACGGCTCGCTCGGTTCCGTTAAGATCATCATTGATACCCATGCCCTTAAGCACGAATAAAGGTGCGGTTATGCGTCTTAGGCGCAGCTCGGATGAGAGGTTTTGCTGGAAAAAGTCCTTGATCTTCTTGATTCCCATTTCAGTCTGGGATAAGTTAAGTAAGGCTTTATATCCTGCGGGTTTAATAAGATAGCTCATATACTTGTTGTGCTTTGTATTTGTAAAATATGTGCGGCAAAGATAATGATTAATGGCAAAATAACAAGAATGTGATCGCTTTTATTTGCAAAATGGCAGAATAAGCGGAATACTTATATGCAAAATATCAAAAATAAAATATTTCTCTCCTGTATTTGCTAAACTAAGATATTATATGTACTTTTGCATAGTTTTTGGCTCGGTAGCTTAGTTGAATAGAGCGTCAGATTCCGGTTCTGAAGGTCGTGGGTTTGAGTCCCACCCGGGTCACAAAAAGTCCTTGGTAATCACTAGATTATTGAGGATTTTTTGTTTATGTGATTTTAAGGTAAGCTATCATCTGGATATATTCTTGCTCTACTCGTTCTTGTTTGCCCTAAAAACTATAACTACATGTGTAAAATAGGATATTCTTTACCTTCTCAGTCCAAATCTGACCTTTTGTATGTGTTAAAGCCTATATGTTCATAAAAACCGACAGCTTGACTATTTTGCTCATTTACATCGACTTTTGTTACTTGCAAATTATCTATGGCATAAGTGATTAATTTTTTTCCTATTCCTATACCTCGATAATTATTGTCAATGAATAACATTTCAAGATTTTCTTTCGCGATTCCCATAAATCCGGCTAAGATTCCCTCTTGTTCAAATCCGAATAGAGTGACATGTTGAAAATATACTGGAAGTTGTTCCTTATAGTATAGAAAATCTTCCTCTTTAAGAAAATCATGTGTATTCAATACTACACTTTCCTAGATTTCCATCAAACGTGTATAATCCATTACTTTAATTTTTCTAATCATAATTGTAAGTACTATTTGAAGCCGCACGGTTCGGAACTTTTACATTCAAAGTTCGGAACTCAAGTTAAAAAATACGTTTACGGATTCTGTTTGGTGCTTGCGGTGTGGTACCTGATTTCCGGCGCTTTTGCAGAACTAACCTTATTCCGTTTTTGTTTTATTACCAGAAAGATGAATTGATAAGATAAAAAATAGAGGAGTTATGTCAGCATTTTACAAATTTCTTTTTCCAATGAAGCCGGATGGTATAGCTATATCGTTGCTGTTGTTGGCGCTTCGTTTGTTATTCGGTGGGTTTGCTTTCGCATGGAATACGGAAGTGGACGAATTTTGAGAGCATGTCTGCCGCATTGCCGGACCCACTGGGAGTTGGGCATTCTGTTTCGCTCGGTTTGGCCATTTTTTGGGAGTTTTTTGTTCGATTGGCTTTATTTTTGGTGTGTTCTATCGGTTGGCAATGATCCCGATGATTTTTGCCATGGGAATGGCTTTCTTCGTGATTCACGGGAATGACCCGTTTTCTTTGAAAGAGTTGGCATTCGTTTACTTGGTCGTTTTTATCTTAATATATAGTAAGACCTGGTAAGTTCTCGTTAGATTGTCTGATCACCGTTTTTGTCACTTGGTTAGTGAAGTAGGACTCTTTTTTATTCTGTATTATAATGCAATATGTTTAATAAAGTTCCCCCAGGACTACGTATTTTTAGGTTGCGTTTTCTCAAAAGTGTGTCCATTTGTAAGAACTAAAACAGCTATATTCATTAACCTTGTCATCCTTAACTGACTACAAAGAGATCTGTAACAGCCAAACCACACAATTTTCGTGTGCTTACCTTGATCTCCAGCAATGAACGTGAAAAAAAATTGTGTATTTTTGTGACGTAATAACAAGAATGGTTACAAAAACACGTAGTCCTGGGGGAACTTTATTAAATATATTGTAATAATGAGAGTGCTTATTATTAGTAATTGGTTTTATCCAAATAACGTAATAGCGGCGTTTCGAATAGAAGCTTTCGCTAAATACTTTCAGTTGGCAGGACATTCGGTTACGGTAGTGACAGAGGGAGAAGTTGACGAGACTAAATTATGGCATGGTTGTGAGATTAATTATGTCAAGAATCCTTTGATTACAGATTCTTATATGGCCCGTTGTGTAAAAGCGGGAAAGAGGTGGGTGCCGAGACGAATTGTGAATGGTTTGTTGTGTCGTATTACTGCTGATAGTAAGTTTATGTGGCGTTTTAAAGCTTATAACAAAGCAGCTTCATTGTGTGAGTCAAACTCTTTTGATGTGGTCTTAAGCTCATTTGGTCCATTGGCTCCTCACATGATCGCATTTAGATTGCGAAGAAACGGGTACAGGTTTTATTGGATAGCTGATATGCGTGACGAGATGTCAAAGCATATTTATATACCCCGTAATCAGGCTAGGCTTCTTATAGCCTATGAGCGTAAGATCGTGAATTCATCGAATTTGGTATTATCGGTATCCCAACCTTTGCTTAGCGATTTTAAATGTTATTGTAATCATGATCATTTCTTGGAGATCAAGAATGGTTATGATTATGAAGAGATACACGATGTTCGTTTCCAATCTCAATTTACCATGGCATTTATCGGTCGCTTTTACGGAGGGGCAAGTCCCGATAATTGGTTTAAGGCTTTCTCTGAACTTATAAATGAAGAAAAGTTACCTTCAGATTGTCAGATAAAAATCATTGGAAATCTTTTGAAACTGGATGTTCCCGAGGATATCGTTCCTAATGTCTTGCAGATAGAATCCGTGGCTCATTCAGAAGCCATTCAGATGTCGTTGGATGTGGATACGCTTGTCGTGATTCATTCTACAGGAAGAAAAGGAGTGTATACGGGCAAACTGTTTGATTATCTTGCTACTAATAAACCGATATTGGCACTTTGTGATCCCGAAGATGTAGTAGGTCGGTTACTGAATGAGACTAAAGCTGGTTTTACGGTGGACAATGCTGATATTGAGGGTATAAAGAAAATGATACTGCGATGTTATTCTATCTGGAAAAACAAGGAGGTATTGCCACGCGATTGGGAAAAGATTCGTCGATATACACGGAAGAATCAATGTAAGATACTTCTTGATTATCTTGCTAATGAAGCAGGAATATATAATGTCTCTGATTGATAAATATTTATCGATAGATGTTTATCAGAATTGTTCTTTTTTCTTGGTTCTTGATATTATCGGTTTTAATATCTTTTGATAATTAATACCCAATAAATTGGAAATGAATATGTAAAGCGGAAGATATATGCCGAATTCAAGAGCCAAAAGAGTATAAATATGTGTCATGTTTATTGAAGAAATAGCTATTTTTGTTGCGATACATGAGAAGATGGCAGCGAATAGCATTTTGAGCGTCTTTACCCAAGGCATGAATTTAACGATTGTAGTTTCTAGCGAACGGGCTATAATTAGGATAAGAATTATTAAGCAAAAAAGAGTGCTGAAGGTAGTAATAATTGCGATACCTATCGTGGAAGGGAAAAAGTTTACACACAATAGATTTAAGCTGACAAGCAGTATTGCGGTGATCAAATGTGTGTCAGAAAATGCTTTGCTTTTTCCCAGTGCTAGCATGATAGGAGAATAAGGGACGATGCGTATTAAATTAATAATGGTAGCGATTCTGAATAAAGTTATCGATTGCAGGTATTTTTCTCCATATAAGAGGTTTATGATCTCTTCTGCGAAAATGAAACAAAATATTGATAATGGGTAAATAATTGCTGAGGATTTGTAGGTTACGGATTTCCATAACTTTATAAATTCATGCTTGTTGATACCGTGGTTCGACATCTTTGAGAATTCCGGAAGCAGGATAGTCGCTGTAGCGCTAATGAGCATTCCTGCAAATGGTAATTCGCGGTATCCGTTGCTAAATGCAGCGAAGTCTTTTACCCCGAAATATCTGCTTATGAAAAACAGGCTGGCGGAACTGATTATAAAGCCATATAGATTAGCGGAGGATATAGGTTTTATAAATCTAAATATTTCATTCATAGGTATTTGAGACTTTCTTGGCTTAACGCCTCTGAACGGTATGGTAATTAATATAAGCCCGGTTAGGCAAGTGATAATAGCTGATATGACAAAGCCTATAATGGCGCTAGATGCGTTGGCGTTTATAAGTATAATGGGTAGTATGGTACATACAATCATAAATGTACGGCTGATGGCAACATATATAATTACGATTCTTGACATACCATATACTGTAAGAATACTCTCTACCCCCATAACTGGCATTAGTAACATGGGAGTTATTGAGAAATACATAAGGTTGTAAGTTAGCGACGGATTTTTTAATAAATCCGCTATTTGATAAGCGCCAAACAGTAAAATACAAGAAACGATAGCAGATATTCCAAGGAATAGCAAGTTTAATCTTTTTATAATATTTAAACCTTCCTCTATTGGGACACGAGCAAGGAAATAGGAATAAGCTTTGGGCAATCCAAGGGAAAAGACAATAAGTAAAATCGAATAAACATAAATAACTTGGCGGTATGTACCATATTCATTTTGTGGCATAAGATGACTGAATACTATGGATGTTATTAATCCGGTACTATGTGATATTAAGTTCGCCAACATCAGCAATAGAACTTGAATAGTACGATTATCGCATTTTTTCAACATCTTAGATTGCATTAGATACTGATAATTTTACAATGAATTTTGTAAGTTAGCTACATAATAATATATTGTGGAAAAGTCTTCAAGAGAAGTTAGGTTTCGTGGGCGTTGACGGATTCGAACCGCCGACCCTCTGCTTGTAAGGCAGATGCTCTGAACCAGCTGAGCTAAACGCCCGAAATTCTTTCGGTAAAAAGAATAAATTTAAAAGTGGGCGTTGACGGATTCGAACCGCCGACCCTCTGCTTGTAAGGCAGATGCTCTGAACCAGCTGAGCTAAACGCCCGAAATTCTTTCGGTAAAAAGAATAAATTTAAAAGTGGGCGTTGACGGATTCGAACCGCCGACCCTCTGCTTGTAAGGCAGATGCTCTGAACCAGCTGAGCTAAACGCCCGAAATTCTTTCGGTAAAAAGAATAAATTTAAAAGTGGGCGTTGACGGATTCGAACCGCCGACCCTCTGCTTGTAAGGCAGATGCTCTGAACCAGCTGAGCTAAACGCCCTTAAATTTGCTTCTTTTTCATTCGCTTTATCTCTCTAAAGCGTTGCAAAGATACGGCTTTTTTTATTACCTCCAAATATTTTGACAATAAAATGCGAAAAAAATAATAAGTTTACGTTAGCCGCTACCCCATGCTGATCATATTGCGGGAGTTGCTATCCATAGGAAATACGATTTTTATTGATAGAAAATCTAATTACTATAGATGGTAATTGGTTAGCCAAAATTCAAAGAGAGTCTCTCAGATGAAATTGAGAAGAAGGATGATTGTCCTAAAAAAGGGGCATTTAGTTAAAAATAACGATTGTCTACCTTATTATTCAATGGAAAAGGTTTAACTTTGTAGCTCTATATTAATTAACGTATATGGTATTATCGACACTGACTGCTATTTCGCCCGTGGATGGGCGATACAGGAATAAGGCTGAGAATCTGGCCGCTTATTTTTCAGAGTACGCACTTATCAAGTATAGAGTGCGAGTTGAGATCGAGTATTTTATTACTCTGTCTGAGTTTCTTCCGCAATTGGGCGAGTTAAATACAGCGGAAGTGAAAGAGGGACTCCGTAGGATTTATCAGGAGTTCACGGAAGAGGACGCTCTGCGAGTAAAGGAGATCGAGAGCGTGACGAACCACGATGTGAAAGCGGTGGAATATTTTATAAAGGAAAAAACAAATCATTTTCTTGCGGAGAAATACCACGAGTTTATTCATTTCGGATTGACCTCGCAGGATATCAATAATACGTCCGTTCCCTTGTCTATCAAAGACGCTTTGCGGGAAGTATATTTTCCCAGCTTGGAAGAGGTGATCGGCTCCTTGAAGAAATACGCCGAGGAATGGATGGATATCCCGATGTTGGCTAAAACACATGGGCAGCCGGCTTCCCCTACTCGTCTTGGTAAGGAGGTGATGGTATTTGTTTATCGTCTGGAGCAGCAATTGTCTTTATTAAAGGCTACTCCGATCTCCGCCAAGTTTGGTGGAGCTACGGGTAATTTCAATGCGCATCATGTGGCTTATCCGGAATATGACTGGCGGGCTTTCGGTAATAAGTTTGTCAGCGAGGTCTTGGGGCTGAAGCGCGAGGAGTGGACCACACAGATATCGAACTATGATAATTTGGCCGCTATCTTTGATGGCTTGAAGCGTATCAATACAATCTTGATCGACTTGAACCGTGATTTTTGGCAGTATATTTCTATGGAGTATTTCAAGCAGAAGATCAAGGCGGGAGAGATTGGTTCGTCGGCAATGCCACATAAGGTGAACCCGATCGACTTCGAGAACGCAGAGGGTAATCTAGGTATTGCGAACGCTATATTGGAGCATTTGGCGACTAAGTTGCCAGTATCCCGTTTGCAAAGAGATTTGACGGATTCTACCGTGTTGAGAAACGTGGGTGTGCCTTTGGCGCATATAGAAATTGCGCTCAAGAGCTTAACAAAAGGATTGGGTAAATTGTTATTGAACGAGAGTGCCTTATCCCGGGATTTGGATAATTGCTGGGCTGTGGTTGCCGAAGGTATTCAGACGGTATTGCGTCGTGAGGGATATCCGAGGCCTTACGAGGCTCTGAAAGCCCTGACTCGTACGAACCAGACAGTTACGGAGCAGTCTATCAAGGAATTTATCGAGACCTTGGATGTGAACGATCGGATTAAAGATGAATTAAGGGCGATAACGCCTCATAATTATACAGGAATTTAGTGATAATACGGGTAGCCGTGAGGCTACCAAGTTTTTAACCATTGTTTAATTTATAACAAATGAGTACAGAAGAAAGAGATGAATCTCAACTGCGTCCAAAAAAAGTGATACCAAGTATCAGACGGGAAAACACAGACCAAGAAGGTGAAAGAAGACCTTACAATCAGGGTTATAATAAACCTGAGGGTAGCTATGAACGTAGACCGTACCGGTCTTATGGAGATAATAACCACCCTTCCTACGGGGATCGTCCGAGCCGTCCGCGCTCTTTCGATAACAATCGTGAAGGTGGGTATAATAACAATCGCGAAGGTGGTTATAGTAGCCGTGAAGGTGGATATGGCAACAGTCGTTCGTCTTATGGTAACAACAATCGTGGAGGTTATGCTAACAATCGTGTGGGGGGCTATAATAGTGGCCGTCCGTCTTATGGAAATAATCGCCCGTCATACGGGAATGGCGGAGGACAGTACAATCGTCCGTCTCGCCCGAATTATGATGGACCGGCGAAGGCTTATTCCGCTTCTCTTTCCGGAGAGAGGATGTCTGGTGATGGAATGAAGAAAAGGAGACCACGTGTAGGTGATACCCGTGTGGATTACAATGAGTCGCGTTCAGGTGCAGGGAACGGTTATGCGCCCAGACGTTCATATGGTAACGATAACTCCTATGGTGGTAATCGTCAAGGAGGTGGTGGATATGGAAATAATCGCCGTCCTTCTTACAATAGTAATCGCCGTCCAGGTGGAGGTGGTGGTTTCCAAAGATCGCAGGGGTACAATGTACGTCCGAAACAAATCAAGTATAAGGAAGTCTTGGCAGACCCAAACGAACCGATTCGTTTGAACAAATTCTTATCTAACGCTGGTGTTTGCTCTCGTCGTGAGGCGGATGAGTTTATCCAGAAAGGGGCTGTTAAGGTAAATGATGTAGTGGTAACGGAATTGGGTACTAAGATTACTCGTCAAGATATTGTTACATTTAACGAGAAGCCAGTTCAGATCGAGAGCAAGGTGTATATTGTATTAAACAAGCCGAAGAATTGCGTAACGACTTCTGATGATCCTCAAGAACGCCTGACGGTGATGGATTTGGTGAAGAACGCTTGCCAAGAACGTATCTATCCGGTAGGCCGTTTGGACCGTAATACGACAGGTGTCTTGTTATTGACGAACGATGGTGATCTAGCCTCTAAATTGACTCATCCGTCTTTCAAGAAGAAGAAGATCTACCACGTGTGGTTGGATAAGAACGTGGCTATCGAGGATATGGAGAAAATTGCTAATGGACTTGAGCTTGAGGATGGAGAGATCCATGCGGACGCTATCAGCTATGCTAGCGAGGACGATAAGAGTCAAGTGGGTATCGAGATCCATTCCGGCCGTAACCGTATCGTGCGCCGTATCTTCGAATCGTTGGGATATCATGTGACGAAATTGGACCGTGTTTATTTCGCAGGTTTGACAAAGAAGAACTTGGGCCGCGGTAAATGGCGTTACTTAAATGAAAGGGAAGTGAACGCTCTTAGGATGGGAGCTTTCGAATAACAAAAAACGATACAGATGGAAACAATTAAACGAACAAAAATTGTAGATGTGCTGAAAAGCGATGCTTTTGGTACTACCGTGAATGTGAAAGGATGGGTTCGTACCCGTCGTGGCAGCAAACAGGTGAGTTTTATTGCCTTGAATGACGGTTCTACAATCAATAATGTTCAGATCGTTGTAGATGTAGATAAATTGGGTGATGAGTTCTTGAAACCGATTACAACGGGAGCTAGTATCAGCGTAAATGGTATCTTGACACAATCCCAAGGTAAGGGACAAAATGTGGAGATACAGGCTACCGAGATTGAGATCTTTGGTACGGCTGATCCAGTTACTTATCCATTGCAGAAAAAGGGACACTCCATGGAGTTTTTACGTGAGATCGCTCATTTGCGTCCCCGTACGAATACATTTGGTGCGGTATTCCGTATTCGTCACAATATGGCTTACGCTATCCATAAGTTTTTCCATGATAGAGGCTTTTTCTATTTCCATACGCCGATCATCACGGCTTCCGATTGTGAGGGTGCCGGACAGATGTTCCAAGTTACTACCAAGAATTTGTACGACTTGAAAAAGGATGAGAACGGCTCTATCATTTACGAGGACGATTTCTTTGGCAAGCAGGCTAGCTTGACGGTTTCTGGACAGTTGGAGGGTGAGTTGGCAGCTACAGCGTTGGGACAGATTTATACGTTTGGTCCCACGTTCCGTGCGGAGAACTCAAATACGCCTCGTCATTTGGCAGAATTCTGGATGATTGAGCCGGAAGTCGCTTTCAATGATATCACGGACAATATGGAGTTGGCCGAGGAGTTCATTAAATATTGCGTACAATGGGCGTTGGATAACTGTATGGAAGATATCAAGTTCTTGAACGATATGTTTGATAAGGAATTGATCGCTCGTCTGGAAGGGGTCTTGAAAGATTCATTTGTTCGCTTGCCGTACACTGAAGGTATCAAGATATTGGAAGAGGCTGTCGCTAAAGGACATAAATTTGAGTTCCCCGTTTATTGGGGTGTAGACTTGGCTTCCGAGCATGAACGTTTCTTGGTGGAAGATCATTTCAAACGTCCAGTAATTTTAACGGATTACCCGAAAGAGATCAAGGCTTTCTATATGAAGCAAAACGAGGATGGAAAGACGGTACGTGCCATGGACGTATTATTCCCGAAGATAGGAGAGATTATCGGTGGTTCCGAGCGTGAGGCTGACTATGATAAGCTAATGACTCGTATTGAAGAATTGAGCATCCCGATGAAGGATATGTGGTGGTACTTAGATACTCGCCGTTTTGGTACGGTACCTCACTCTGGTTTCGGTTTGGGCTTTGAGCGTCTTTTGCTGTTCGTTACAGGCATGGCAAATATACGTGATGTGATACCTTTCCCGCGTACACCGAATAACGCTGAGTTCTAATAGTGCTTAGTGATCATGATAAAAAGAGTCCGTGATTGGTTGAAACCAGATTACGGACTCTTTTCTTATATAACTTCCTTTGTTTAATCGTTGTCTAGATCAATAGGAATTTGCCTTTTGAATGCCTCCTTAAAGGATATAAGCGATTCGGTGCGAGCCAAGCCCAATGGTTGAAGCTTGTTGTGGATAATGCTTAGCAAATGTTGATTGTTCTTGGCGTATATTTTTATAAACAGGTCGTATTGTCCCGTCGTATAATGGCATTCCACGACTTCCGGTATCTGCAACAACGCTTCGGTAACGCTTGGAAATTGTCCGGGAGACTTTAGGAATAGCCCCATATATGCGCAAGTTTCATATCCAACCTTTGTGTTATCCACGATGAATTCTGAACCTTTGATAACCCCTAAATTAGTCAACTTTTGTATGCGTTGGTGGATAGCTGCTCCAGAGACATTACATTCTCTAGCTACTTCCAAAAATGGCATACGCGCATTGCCGATGATTAGTTTAAGTATCTTCTCGTCCAGTTCATCTAGTTGATGATGTGCCATATATTCATTATATTTGTATTACTGTTAGATTATATCTTTCAATTTAATACAAATATAATGATAATCTTATAATCACCTAAAGGTTATGGTAGATTATTTTGATTTTGTAAGCATTCTTTATTCAATTATTAAGTATTTATTTTATGAGCGCAGATCATGTGATAATTAGTAAGCCTGTCCGGGAGATAACCGATTCTTTATTGGATCTAGTAGAGAAAACATATACTAGTTCTTTCCCCAAAGAAGAACGTCGTGATTTCTCTTTGGTACGTAAGCTTTTGGAGGAAGATCGCCGTTTCGAGATGTATGCGTTGCTACGGGATGGTATTTATGTGGGTTTCATTACGGGATGGCAATTTGAGAGCTTTGTTTATGTGGAACATTTTGCGATTGACGAGTCTGTTCGTAACGGAGGAATCGGAGCGAAAGCAATGACAAGTTTTTTAGCCCTCCACAAAGATCCGGTTGTCTTAGAGGTAGAGATGCCGATAGAGAAGATGAGTAAGCGTAGAATCGGCTTTTATGAACGTCTAGGGTTTGTTTTGGATTATCATGTATATTTCCAACCTCCCTATCGTAAGGGAGATGTATTTTTAGAAATGCGTTTGATGGCTCATGGGAAACTTGATCTTGAGCGATCTTTTGAACGAATTAAGACTATTATTCACCAAAACGTTTATGGAATGGAATAAAAAAGGGCGGGAAATAAATCCCACCCTTTTTATAACGTTACATCTGAATAATTATTACTCTACACGTTGTGCTGCGGAATAACTAATTTTCAATGCGTATGCCTCACGAAGAGCCTGCTTGATATCAGTGATCGTTCCCATCTTGGTTTCTTTATCTGCCTTGATAGAAACTGTCATAAACGGCTGATCCTCTTCTTTCATACTGGACTTTTCCTGTGCGATATAATCCTGAATTTCCGAAGTCTCTGCAAAAGCGTCATTCAACTGGATACGAGTCTCAGAACCCATCTTCGCTCTCAAATCTCTAGTTGGCTTACCTACATAGATAAATGTAACCAAAGATTTCTTCTCCAATTTTTGAAGCTCTGTAGCTTGTGGAGCATGGAACTCTACTTTCAATGTTACCTCACGCATAGATGTTACCATCATGATGAAGAACAAGAAAGCGAACACCAAGTCAGGTAATGATGATGTATTCAATTCGGGCATTTCGCGACCACCCGCTTTACTAAACTTTCCCATTACTATTTACCTCCATAATTTTTAGGTTCAGCTTCTGATATCTTTTGCGGATAAATCTGCTGCACGGCTTTTTGTTGTTCATCGTCCAAATCTGCGAAATTTTTTCCAAACTTAGACATAGAAACTTTATTTCTCAACTCATTATAAGCGGCTGCGATTTCGTTTTGTACATCGATATATGCTTGGTATTCGGTACCACGGTCATTCTGTAAAGAAATCACATGATTTTTCGTTACCATCATTTTTCCGAAGAATGGAACATCAGCCTCAACACGTTCAGGCTTATGCTCGTCATTATAAGGATTATCAATGAACTCTTTGATTCTTTCTTTCAATTGCTTGATATCGACAAATTGATCACCACAAAGAATCTGGTTGTTACTGTTGATCAATACAACCAGCAAGTTTCTCTTTTTGATGTCAACATCGGTATCGTTCTTCTGATCTTTAGGTACAGGAGGCGGCAAACGTCTTGCCAAACCTTTATCTGTATCCATTGATGTAGTAATAAGGAAGAAGATAAGCAACATGAAAGCGATATCGGCCGAAGAAGAACCATTAATACCCGGTGTCTTTCTTTTCTTACCCATTTCTTTCTTGTTTTATCAGTTCGTTATTACTATTATTTCCCTAAGATTCTCTTGATAGATCCCCAAAAGATACAAGCGATAATCATTACAATCAAGGCGAATGTTGACATAATCCACATATCGGATATTTTCAACCAACCAGCCGTATTGTATTCTTGAGAGTCTGCGTTTAAACCTTCCAATGGAGTGGCATCACCCATTGTATAAGTGATGAACAAAAGAGCTGCGAAACATACTAACGTAATCAGGGAGGTGATCGCCGACTTCGTGTCTGTTTTCAATAAACCGATAAATTGCCAGATCGCAAACAAGACCGTACTGATGATTGTTGCGAAGAACAATGCTGATGTCCAATTAATCAGGAGCCCTGTGTAAATCGGCTCTTTCATTTCTGCGGCGGGATCTACGACTCCACCTGCGAAAAACATACCCAAGATGACAATACTGATAATTGCGCTTATCAATAATGTCCAGCTGGATATTTTTCTTATTTTAGTAACTGCCATAATTCGTTCTTATTTTTTGAATTTGACGTTGTATTTGATAACCAAATCAAGCAATGTGATAGAAGCATCCTCCATTTGATTCAAGATTGCCTCTAATTTGCTTAACAAATAATTATAGAATACCTGAAGGATCAAAGCAACGATCAAACCACCTACTGTAGTAATCAAGGCCACTTTCATACCACCTGCTACAACCGTCGGGCTGATATCACCAACTTGCTCGATTTTATCGAACGCCATGATCATACCTACTACAGTACCCAAGAATCCTAAAGACGGAGCCATTGCGATAAACAATGTGATCCAAGACATATTCTTTTCCAAAAGACCTCCTTGAACACCACCGTAAGAAACGATAGATTTTTCTACAACGTCAATACCTTGGTCAATTCTCATTAATCCTTGGTAAGCGATAGAAGCGATAGGGCCTCTTGTGTCACGAGCGATAGCTTTAGCACCTTCAACATCACCTTTGTCTAAAGCATCTTCGATACCCTTCAATAATTTGCTGGAATTTGTTTCAGCTAAGTTCAAGTAGATAATTCTCTCTAAGCAGAAAGCCAAACCGAAAATCAAAGCGATCGCAACCAAACTCATGAAGTCGGCACCACCTTCGATAAACTTTGTCTTTAATGCTTGATACATACCTCCTTCAATTGCTGGAGCCGCATCCTGTGCGAATGCTACGGTAGAAGTTCCAAGGGCACATAAGCCCAAGAATGCTTTTGCAAATAACTTTTTCATTGTGTGTTTAATTTTTAAGATTAATAATTCTCTTATTTGTTTTTATTTTATTGTTAATTAATTCATGGTATTCTCCACTGCGGAGAGAGCGGGATTCGAACCCGCGAAACCCTTTAGGGGTTTACACGCTTTCCAGGCGTGCCTCTTCAACCACTCGAGCATCTCTCCAATTATTCGCCTAACTTCTTCTAAAACGACCGCAAAATACGAAAAAATTCCCATATGCAATCTTTTCAGTGCACAAATCTATAGTTTTTGCTTGACATATACACAATATCCACGAAATAAATTTTGACTTCATTCGAAAAAAAGTGTCTATATGGGTTTATTTACGCTTTTAAACAATTCTAATGTGTTTTTTCGAGTAGCGTTTACGGTTTCCTCTAATGTGAGACCGAAAGTTTTCGCCACTTTCTCTGCCGTCTTCCATATGTAAGTAGGTTCATTCCGTCTACCTCTGTAGGGGACTGGTGAAAGATAGGGAGCATCTGTTTCCAATAGTATCTTTTCAATATCCGTTTGCCGGATGACTTCGGAGAGTTTTGAATTTTTAAAGGTAACAACTCCGTTTATCCCAATCTTGAAGGTGGGCAGTTTCTTTATTTCTTCCAGTTCTTCCGTTGTGCCGGTAAAACTATGAAATACGCCTTTAAGTCTTTCCGCTCCGACTTTATGTATGCATTCCAAAACTTCCGGATATGCGTCACGGGTATGTATGGCTACGGGTAAGTTCAGATCAATGCTCCAACGCAGTTGTTCCTCGAAAACGATTTGCTGCTCCTTCAAATAGGTCTTATCCCAATATAGATCGATCCCGATTTCACCAATCCCGCAATAGGTGCGTTTCGATAGGTAGGATTCCGTTTGTTTTAGGATATCGATATAATTACTATCCACACTGGTCGGGTGCAATCCCATCATGGGGAAAACAAACTCTGGGTATCGGTCGCATAAATCGTGCATTCTGTCAATCGTAGTCAGGTCTACGTTTGGCAGAAGCAGGGTGTCGATACCAGAGTCTTTTGCTTTTTGAGCCAGTTCGTCTTGTTCTGGGTCGAAATCCTCCAGATATAAATGGCAATGTGTGTCTATTAACCTCATGGATTAGGATTGTCTATGCATTAAATGATCACAAACCTTTTTTAGGATCGTTAATTTTTCGGGGGCGACTTGTAAAGCGTTTAAGTTCTCTACGGATGCGTCGTAATAGGTTTGGATTTTATTTTCTGTTAATTGTTTTAGCTGTAATTCGTTGTAGATAGAGGTGAATGCCTGTATTTTTTGAGCCGGATCGAATGCTTTTTTATCCATCCAGCTACGGAGAGTTTCCGCTTGTTCTTTATTGGCCAGTCTGAGAGCGTTGATCAATAAGAATGTTTTCTTGTTGCAAAGGATATCACCACCAATGTTTTTCCCGAAAGTGGCGGTGTCACCATATACATCTAGTAAATCATCTTGCAGTTGAAACGCTAGACCGATATTAATACCAAACGCATATAGATTGTCTGCGTCTTCTTGTGAGGCACCTCCAAGTAAAGCACCTATCTTAAGGGCGCAGGCCAGTAATACGGCTGTCTTTAGCCGGATCATCTCGATGTATTCTTCCTCACTCACATTCATGCGAGACTCGAATTCCATGTCGAATTGTTGGCCGCCACATATTTCCGCCGCTGTTTGTGTAAATAAATCCAACACTTGTTTGAGGTAGTTGGAGGCCGTTGATCCGATTAATTGATAAGCCGCTATTAACATCGCGTCTCCGGAAAGAATTGCCGTATTGGCATTCCATACCTTGTGTACGGTAGGTTTGTTCCTTCTTTTATTAGCTTCATCCATTAGGTCGTCGTGTAGCAAGGTGAAGTTATGGAAAACTTCCAGACCTAAAGCTGGCTTGATTGCATTCTCTATATTATTATTATATATATTACATGCCATCAACGTTAACGCCGGACGTATTCTTTTTCCTCCGAGGGACAAGATGTACTCTATCGGCTCGTATAAACTTTTGGGAGGATTTGTGAATTGTAGTTGAGAGATCTCGCTTTCTATTCTTTGAAGTATATTCTCGAATGTTAACATAGCTGTATCAATTAATGGAGTTATGAAATAAAAAAAGGCTGCGAGAATGAAGCAGCCTTTTTGATATGTTTAATGTTATACTATTGCAATCTGAACGTGATAGGCACAGTATACTTAACACGTACTGGTTTACCTCTCTGCTTACCCGGGGTCCATTTAGGCATGGTACCGATCACACGAAGAGCTTCTTTATCCAATGATGGGTCTACGCCACGTAATACCTCAGCGTCTACTACTGATCCGTCTCGGTTAACCACGAATGCGCAGATTACACGACCTTGGATACCGTTTTCCTGTGCGATTACCGGATATTTGATTGATTTAGCGATAAACTTCAGCAATTCTGCATCTCCACCAGGGAACTTCGGCATTTCCTCTACAACCGTAAAAATCTGTTGTGCAGACTCTTCTTCCTCTTCTACAACTGCGGGGGGAGTATAAACAGCCTCCTGCGCTGAGGTTTGGTCATCCTCTGATGATAAGATATCTTGCTGTTCCAATTCAACGTCATCTTCAACAACGTTCAAAACCTCGGTTACAACTGGTGCTGGAGGTGGGGGAGGTGGAGGAGGCGTGTTCTCCGGTCTCGTGATTTCCACTTCTTCCTCGGCGATGATGTCTGCTACACCCTCGCTGGCCTGAACGACCATTACATCGCGGGTACTCCATTCGAAGCCTACGAACAAGACAGCTAAGCCCACTACAAATCCCATAAGGATGCTTAGGGTCTTACCTCTCTCAAGGTCCGCTTTCGGTGATTTTTTAATTTCCATACGTTTATAATAATTTATAAGTGTTTTTCACTTCTGCAAAAATACAAATTATTTCATATATCAAACAAAAATGAGAGCGATAATATACCTTTTTGGCATTTTTCCCGTTTTTGTTAATGCGAAATTTGTATTTCTGAGATTTACGGGCGTAAAGTAAAAACATTTTTCCGAATTAATGTATCTTTGAACGATTTTTTGCATGAAAATATGAGAAATAAACTATTTATACTGATTTTATTCGTTGTTACACTGTCTGTCTCAGCGCAAAACGGGAGCGAGGCGTACACTTTCTTACGTTTTCCGACCTCGGTTCGGGCTAACGCCTTGGGTGGGCATACCGTGGCGTTGGTAGAAAGAGACCCTTCGCTTATTTTCCATAATCCGGCGTTGCTGGGTGCGGAGATGGATGGGATGATCAATTTGAATTATATGAATTACTTCTCGGATATCAACGTAGGAAGTGCCTTGTTCACGAAAGCGCATGGTGAGAAAGGAGCTTGGGGTGTAGGCGCTACGTTTATAAGCTATGGCGATATCAAGGAGGTGTTGCCGGATAATGTAGTGACCGGAGCGAGTCTTTCGGCGAAAGATATCAGTGTGAATGGTTTCTACTCTCGTGACTTGAACGAGCGTTGGCGAGGTGGATTATCGCTGAAGTTCTTGTATTCGGGGCTGGCGGATTATACCTCGATCGGCTTGTGCGTGGATGCGGGATTGAGTTATTATAATTCGGATAAGGGTTTTTCTTTTGGTTTCGCCTTGAAGAATATCGGCGCGCAACTGAAAGCTTATGAAGATGAGCGACAAAAGATGCCTTGGGATATCCAGATGGGTATCACGCAGAAGATGGCGCATGCGCCGATTCGTTTTTCTTTGACGGCCCAGTACTTGAACCGTTGGAAGTTTGATTATATCGATAATACGGATAAAGAGTATGGCGGGGATTCTTTCGTTAAGACGTTAGCGAAGCATTTTATCATTGGTGTGGATTTTATCCCGTCCGATAACTTCTGGGTGGGCGTAGGATTCAATCCGAAGGTTAATATGGATATGAAGTTGAAAGGTGGGGGAAGTTTCTCTGGCTTCTCGGCTGGCGCAGGCGTAAGGATCAAGATGTTTGACGTGGGCTTCTCGCTGGCGAAATATCATCCGTCTGCCATGTCGATGATGGTTAGCGTATCTACGACTTTGGCCGATTTCAAGAAAGTGACAGAATAAACTTATACATTAAATATATATATATATGAAGAAAATAGTTATCGCTATAGACGGCCACTCTTCCAGTGGCAAAAGTACCATGGCTAAAGATCTTGCCAAGGAGATCGGATATACGTATATCGATACGGGTGCCATGTATCGGGCCGTGACTTTGTATTGCATTCAGCATGGATTTTTTGAGGGGGAGAAGATCAAGGAAGACGAATTGAAAGCTGCGATTGATCATATCGATCTCTCATTTCGTTTGAATGCGGAGACCGGCCGGCCGGATACTTATTTGAACGGCGTGAATGTAGAGAAAGAGATCCGTGGTATGGAAGTGGCGGATAAGGTGAGCCCGGTGGCTGCGCTGGGTTTTGTGCGCCGTGCGTTGGTCGCTAAGCAACAAGAGATGGGGAAGGCGAAAGGTATCGTGATGGATGGTCGTGATATCGGTACGGTCGTATTCCCGGAAGCGGAATTGAAGCTTTTCGTGACGGCCTCGCCGGAGGTACGTGCCAAGCGCCGGATGGATGAGCTGGAGGCGAAAGGGATTCCCGCCTCTTACGAGGAAGTGCTGGAGAATGTGAAGAAACGGGATTATATAGATTCAACCCGGGAGGAAAGTCCTTTGAGACAAGCGGATGATGCCTTGGTGCTGGATAATTCCCATATGACCTTGGAAGAGCAAAAGGCTTGGTTGCTGCAACAATATCATAAAGCGATCGGTTCATAAACAAGTATTTGGAGTATCTTATAAAGGAAACTTTTGTCTCTTCGGATGAAAACTGTAGTTTCGTTACTGGAAAACTTGAGTTTCCCCTACAGAAAACTCAAGTTTTGCTATGAAGAAACTTTAGTTTCTTGTGATTGAAAAATGAGAAAACTGTAAGTGCTTGTTTATTAATGATATTATAGATATGATAGAAGTCAAGATAGATAAAGATTCCGGATTCTGTTTTGGGGTTGTCACTGCCATAGAAAGCGCTGAGCGGGAGCTGGATAATACGGATACGCTGTATTGCCTAGGCGATATCGTTCATAACAGTTTAGAGGTGGAGCGGTTGGAGCATATGGGGCTGCATACGATCGATCATGAGGGACTTTCAAGGTTGAGAGACCGGAAGGTGTTGCTCCGGGCACATGGTGAGCCGCCTTCTACCTATGCTTTGGCGAAGCGAAACAATATCACGATTATAGACGCTACTTGCCCGGTCGTCTTGCGTTTGCAGCGTAAGATCCATAAATGTTATCAAGAGACCCGGGCGAATAACACCCAGTTGGTTATCTATGGGAAGAAAGGCCATGCGGAGGTGAATGGCTTGGTGGGCCAGACGGAAGGTACGGCGATTGTTATCGAGAAAATAGAAGACCTCGATCGCCTGGACTTTACCCGTGCGATCAGCCTGTTTTCCCAAACCACGAAGTCCTTGGATGGATTCAAGGCAGTAGTGGCGGAGATCAAGCAGCGGATGGCGGAAGGGGTGGAGTTCAACTATTACGATACGATTTGCCGTCAGGTGGCGAATCGTCTTCCGAATATAAAAGCGTTCGCCTCCAGCCACGATTGGGTCTATTTTGTGGCCGGTCGTAAAAGTTCCAACGGAAAGATGCTGTTCGAGGAGTGCCGCAAAGCGAACCCGAATACGCTTTTTATTTCCGAGGTATCGGAGATTACCGAGCCTTTGCCCGAGGGCGTGCGCCGGGTTGGGGTTTGCGGCGCTACATCCACTCCTAAATGGTTGATGGAGGAAGTGGCGGTCCGGATCAAGGAACTGAATGCTTCTGAATGATATTTTGATTAAGATTATGTGAACTTTCAGGGAGAAAGACAGGAGAATAACTAAATATTTACTACTTTTGCCGAAGAACATTAAAATCAATGACGCTATGTCTATAGTAAAGTGTGTTGGTATTTTAACGTCCGGAGGTGATGCCCCGGGAATGAACGCCGCTATTCGTGCGGTAACACGTTCCGCTATTTATAACGGAATGAGAGTGAAAGGTATTTACCGTGGTTACAAAGGGTTGATCCTAGATGAGATTGAAGAGTTTAAGACACAAAATGTCAGTAATATAATTCAACGCGGTGGAACAATTCTTAAGACCGCCCGTTGCGTGGAGTTCAAGACTCCCGAGGGACGAAAACAGGCCTATGATAAGTTGCAAGAGCATGGGATCGATGCTTTGATCGCTATCGGTGGTGACGGAACGTTGACGGGAGCGCGTATTTTCGCTCAGGAGTTTAATTTCCCGGTCGTAGGATTGCCGGGTACGATTGATAATGACTTGTATGGCACGGATACGACGATCGGCTATGATACAGCCTTGAACACGATCATGGAATGCGTGGATAAGATCCGTGATACGGCTACCTCGCATGATCGTCTGTTCTTTGTGGAGGTTATGGGGCGCGACGCCGGTTTCTTGGCGTTGAACGGAGCGATCGCTTCTGGTGCCGAAGCCGCTATTATCCCGGAAATCTCCTTGGAGAAAGATCAATTGGCTGAGATGATCGAGAATGGATTCCGTAAGTCCAAGAACAGTAGTATCGTATTAGTTGCCGAGAGTGAGGTAACCGGTGGTGCTATGGGGGTCGCTGAGCGTGTGAAGAAGGAATATCCGCAGTTCGACGTGCGTGTCTCTATCTTAGGTCACTTGCAGCGCGGTGGTTCTCCTACGGCACAAGATCGGATCTTGGCGACGCGCATGGGCGTGGCTGCGATCGACGCCTTGTTGGATGATCAGCGTAACGTGATGATGGGTATCCAGAACGACCAGATCGTCTATGTACCGTTCTCTAAAGCGATCAAGAATGATAAGCCCATTAACCGGGATTTGTTGAACACGCTCCGTGTTTCTTCCATCTAAATAAGGCGATATATTTAATATGAATAGAAACCCGGATGTAGCGATCGTATACATCCGGGTTTTTATGTGAAGAACCTGATATCATGAAGAAGTATAGCGGCGTGGCCTTGTATGTAATCGTATTTGTTTTTCTGTTTATCTTCTTGAGGATATTCAGTGAGTACCACTTTTATTGTGTTGAGCAGAACCAGTTATTCCAGTTAACTCCCTCTTTTATTATCGATAAGCTGATACAACCGGGAGGTTTATCGATGGTTCTTTCCGGCTGTTTGGTACAGTTCTTCATTCTCCCGAATGTGGGAGCTATGATAACGGCGGCCCTGTTGACAAGCCTGGGGGGCCTGCTTGGGGCGATCTTGAGACGGATTGATCCACGGAGCCATGGCATTTTATGGGTCTGGCTTCCTGTCCTATCTTTGTTGTTTGTGCAATGGGATTTTAATTATATGTTCCAAGGGACGGTTGCCTTTGGTATGATGTTGTTTGCTTTATATCTCGTTTTAGGGATAAGGAATTTCATATCTCGTTTGATAGCAAGTCTGTTTGCTTCCCTGTTACTCTTTGGGTTGGCCGGGCCGGTCTCTTTGTTGTTTGCCTTGTCCATGATGGGATACGAGGCGATGAGCCGGACACTCCGTTGGTATTATGCTGTGATTTTACCGATGATCGTGTTGATCTTGGGTGGGGTATGTGTGCGTTACTCGGTGATTGGAGAATACCGTTTTGTCTTTTTACCGGATGGTTATTATTATTTCCGTTTGGTGCCGGGTAAGGTAATTTATTTCTCATGGATCGCTTTCTATGCGGCGTTGGTTGTAACCTGCCTTTGCAAAAACAAGGAATCATGGGCTGGTAAAAAGCCTTTGGCGCAGGGAATCTCCCAATTTGTTATCTTAGGACTTATCTTTTGGAAAGGCTTCGATCTATATGGTGAGCAGAAATCATACCGTTTGAAGATGATGGACTATTTTACCCGGACAGAGCAATGGGACCGGATCTTGGTATCATGCAAGGAACCGACCACTAATCAACTCTATTTATGTTACCAAAATATGGCTTTGGCCCGGAAAGGTATTCTGGCGGATGAGGCGTTTAAGTACACGCAGCACGGGCCTCGTGGATTAATGGTGGCATGGAATAAATCAACCACCCTGTCCGCCTTGTTGAGTGATGTTTATTTTACGATGGGAAATGTCGCCGCGGCTCAAGAGATGGCTTTTGAGAGTAATATCGGTGCCTTATGTGATGGAAATCCCCGCATGACGCAACGTTTGGTGCAAACGAACTTGATTTATGGAGCCTATCCGGTCGCAGAGAAATATATCGCTGTCTTGGAGAATACTTTCTATTATAAGGATTGGGCCAAAGCGCAGCGGAAATTCCTGTATAATGATGAGGCGGTCGAGACAGATCCTCTATTGGGGAATATGCGCAGGAACCTGCTATCCGAGAATCATCTGAGTCAGATAGATGGATTCGACATGGACTTGATTCGCTTGGCGGAGCAGAATCCTTCCAATAAAGCCGCTTTCCACTATGTCGGCGTATTCTATCTTTTAGCAAAAGATGTGACGCGTTTTAAGACGTTGGTGGAAACCTATTACGGCACGGATTTACTCCCTTCTTTACCGGTCTCTTTTCAAGAGGCGGTCATCATCCTATCGGAGAAAGATCCGGATTACTGGAAACGTTTCGGTGTCTCAGAATCTATCGTAGGGAGATTCGCCGATTATAAGAGGCAAGTGCTCGCCGGGCGGAATAATAGTAATGTGCTGCCCGGTTTGATGTATCGCTCTTATGGCGATACCTATTGGTATTATTATATGTTTAAATAAGAGATGAGAAGAATGTATATAAGAGGCATATTTATGTGGATGATTCTGGGCTTGATGGCTTGTTCCGGTCCGGTACGCATACAGAAGAATTTGGAAGTCAAGCCGGATATCTTCCCGGATTATGCGGATGTGACAATCCCGCCGAATATAGCTCCCTTGAATTTTAAGTTGAAAGATGCTTGCGCTGAGGCCCGTGCCATTCTCGAATGTGGCCCGGAGAAATTAGAGATCAAGACTGGGAAAGACGCTTGTTTCGTGATCCCGGCCTCCGGTTGGAAAAGGCTGCTGCGTGCCGCTTCCGGGAATCATCTGAATGTAACCGTACAAGCCTTCGTGAATGATGAATGGATCGCGTATGCCCCATTCACCATTAAGGTGGCGAAGGAGCCGGTCGATGGTTGGCTGGCTTACCGTTTAATCGAGCCGGGTTATGAGTTGTGGAACCGTATGGGTATCTATCAACGTAACTTGGAAAATTATACGGAGAACGCGATCATCGAAAATAAGATGAGCGGCAATAACTGTATGAACTGCCATTCTTTCTGTATGCAGAATCCGGAGAAAATGCTTTTCCATATGCGTGAGACCTACTCTTGTACCTTATTGATCGATGGAGATAAAGTGGAGAAGCTGAATACGAAGACCGATCAGACCCTTTCTCCGCTTGTCTATCCTTCTTGGCATCCTTCCGGAAAATATGTCGCTTTTTCCGTGAATAAAACCAAGCAAGCGTTTCATATGAACGATAGGAATCGGGTGGAGGTATTCGACTCAGCCTCGGATGTGGTCGTCTATGATACGCAAAAGCATGAGATCGTGACTTCTCCGCTGCTGTCTTCAGAGGGAGCGTTCGAGACTTTCCCTACATTTTCCCCGGATGGAAATACGCTCTATTTTTGTTCGGCTAAAGCCCGTACGATGCCCAAGGAATACGATCAAGTGAGATACGATCTATGCTCAGTCTCGTTCGATCCCGCTACACGCTGTTTCGGGACGGTAGTCGATACTTTGTATAAGGCATCGGAGATCGATAAAAGCGTTTCTTTTCCCCGGGTTTCCCCGGATGGAAAGTATTTGCTCTATACCTTGTCCGGTTATGGGAATTTCTCTATTTGGCATAAGGATGCCGATTTGTACATGATTGATTTATCGACCCGGCAAAGTTATGCATTGGAGGCGGCGAATAGCGACGATGTGGAAAGCTATCATTCATGGAGTAGCGATAGTCGTTGGATCGTGTTTAGCAGCCGTCGGATGGATGGTTTGTATACAAGGCCGTTCATCGCTTATATTGATGAGAAAGGACAGGCTTGCAAACCTTTTCTGTTACCCCAGAAGGATATAGATTTTTATTTTCGCTTTATGAAATCTTACAATATACCTGAATTCATCACAGGAGAGGTAAAGAGACAAGGGCGTACGTTGGCCGTGAAAGCGAAAGAGGGTAAAGGAATCGATGTAAGGTTCAAGTAAAAAAGAGTGTCGCATGATCCAATCGTGCGACACTCTTATGCTTTTATATCTATTTCGTAGCGATATTATCCAAGAACAGATCGATCATCCGCTTGGCTGCTACGAACGAGCTGATCTCGTTGTTCAAGACTTGCTTCTCCGTTTGTTCCAGCATGCCTTCTACCGCCGGGTTATGGTAGAACTTATCCCGTAGCGTGTCGTTGATGCTTTCGTACATCCAGTATTTAGCTTGTTCGTTACGTTTGTAGTCGAAGTAGCCGTTCTTTTTGGTGAACTCCATGTACTCTCCGACCATATTCCATATTTCCTTGATACCTAGGTTGTAATAACCGGAATAAGTCAATACTTTCGGAAACCAGCCCGACTCCGAGGGTGGGAAAAGATGTAAGGCGTTTCGGAACTGAGCGGCGGCGAGATTCGCCTTTTCGATATTGTCTCCATCCGCCTTATTGATAATAATACCGTCCGCCATCTCCATGATACCTCGTTTGATACCCTGCAACTCATCTCCGGTACCAGCCAATTGAATCAACAGGAAGAAGTCCACCATAGAATGTACGGCAGTCTCGCTTTGTCCGACACCCACGGTCTCTACGAATACGGTATCGAAACCGGCGGCCTCGCATAATACGATGGTCTCACGGGTCTTACGAGCGACACCACCTAAGGAGCCAGCGGATGGTGAAGGACGGATAAAGGCGTTTTTCTCTCTCGACAGAGCTTCCATACGGGTCTTATCTCCTAGGATACTACCTTTCGAGCGTTCGCTACTCGGGTCGATCGCTAGTACCGCAAGCTTATGTCCTTGGTTGATCAAGTGCATGCCGAAAGAGTCGATAGAGGTACTCTTTCCTGCTCCGGGAACACCCGTAATACCGATACGAACCGATTTCCCGGCGAAAGGCAAACATTTCTCGATAATCTCCTGCGCCACCTGTTGGTGCTCATGCTTAGAGCTTTCCACCAAGGTAACCGCTTGACTGAGTATCGTGATATTCCCTTTTAAGATACCTTCCACGAATTCGGAAGGCGTATATACCTTGCGTTGGGCACGCTTTTTTATATAAGGATTTACGGTAGGGACATCCGCAATGCCCTTATTCACTTTCAATCCCTTGTACTGATCATCGTTTTCTGGATGTTCCATATTAATAATTCATTATTTATATGCGGTGACCTTGATCAAGCGAATAGGCCCGTTCGGGTCGTTGCATACGACATTAATAAGTGCTTCAAGTTTTGTCTTTATCTCTTTCGGTCGCAAGGTTACTTTGAAAGTCGCGGTCGCTCCCGGTTTAAGTTCTTTCTTGCCGCCGGACAAATCGACACGCTCATCATCACAAGTGACGCTGTAGATCGTGAGCGGAGTCTTTCCGGCATTCGTAATCTCAAATGTACCCGATACCTTACCACCGATCAACGGAACGATGCTTTTCTTGTTCGGTAGCTTGCCGAATTCCAATAAAGTACCGGATAATTCCGCTATCGGGGCTTGGGTTTTATCCGCAGCGGATAGTTTGCTGAAATTATCGATCACGTTGGCGGAGATCTGGATCTCTCCGGATACTTCCTCCTTTCCGGCGTTCTGTACCATGACCGGCAAAAGCGTAGAGACTCGTCCTTTCCGCTTCAAGACCTTGGCATCCATAAGGATCGTAATGGCACCGACCTCGTCCGGTTGAAGGGTAGCCGGGTTCACCTGTATGTTGAGATAGTGAGGTACTTTACCCAAATGAATCGTAGCCGAGGTCTTTCCCTCGTTCTTAATGTTGATCTTCTCGCCCAACGTTTCCTCCGGACGGATACTGCTGAATAGAACAGTCTTCGTATGCAGCTTCAGATCACCGATCGAATAAGGATACGTAAAGACCGGCTGCGAAGGTTTCGAGGTGACATTTCCCTTAATGGCTAGGCTGTAACTCCCTTTCTTCCCATTGCTGAATATTGATATGGTTTTATAAAATGGGCCGGGGCGTCCTTTCGGATTATACGTTATCTTAACTTCACCGGACTTACCGGGAGCGATCGGCGACTTGGTCCATTCCGGCCGTGTACAACCGCAAGAGGCGGTAACACGGGTGATGACCAAAGGGGCGTCTCCCGTATTCTTTATCGTGAAAGTATGACTGGCGAATCCATCGGCCTCGGCTATTGTCCCGAAATTATAAGTCAACTCATCCGACAATATTTGGGCACCTTGTTGTGCCCAAGCTGTCGTTATAGATATAATTGCTGTAAGAGCAAGGATCAACCTTTTTATATTCAGCATTCCAATTGGGGGTTTTTACGTGTTTTTTATTCAACCTCTCCCCGGATGTTCATGATGAAGCTTCCGGTTTTCCCGTTACTGTATACGGAAATGGTCTTCGTGAAAGGACCCGGACGTCCTGCCGGATCGAAAGTAACCTTGATCTGGGCTTTCTTACCCGGAGCTACCGGTTCTTTCGGCCATTCCGGGGTCGTACATCCGCAAGACGCGATTACACGTGTAATGACCAGAGGCATATCGCCCGTATTGGATACTTCAAACGTATGGGATACTTTTCCGTCTGCTTCCTTGATGGTTCCAAAATCGAAACTGGTTGTTTCTGCGGAAATAACTGCTTTCTTCTGAGCCGAAGCCATTCCTGTCGCTAACAGGATCGCCATAAAAATAAAAACTATTTGTTTCATCTTATCGTTTAGTTTTAATTCAAATTACAAAGGTAATGTATTATTTCCAAAGGGACAAAAAGGCCGCTTCCGGAATGTGCTTCCAAATTGTTTTTATGATGATAGGCCGCAGTGTTATGCACTATCCACCGTTATAGATGCGGAGGCGATGCTGTTCAATACGTCCGTGTCGGTCTCGGTGTTCGCCATTTGGTAAATCAAGGCTGTCTTGTCAATATAAAGATAGCTGTCTCTGCGGATCTTCTCGAAGTTCTGTATGCCGATGGGATAAATAATCTGGTTCATATCACCCTGTGTATTTAATGAGATAACACAAAAGTAGTGATTTCGGTTGAAAAAAGTGCGGGACATTGAAAGTTCAGAACTTTTTTGCTTATATTTGCAAACGATAATACAAGGTGTTTACAACTAAACTATTACTAGTATGAAGCGACTGTTTTATTTGCTAATCCTCATTTGCGGATTACTATCCTGCTCCAATGAGTTGGAAGAGACACAAAGTATGGCTTTGGCCATGAGTGATGAACCTATTTCCCTGTCAGTAAGTGATAAGGAAACGAAGGTAGAGCGAGGTATAAAGGATTATATTTCACATTTGAAATTCGGAAATATAAACGCACGTAGAAGTACGTTGCAAACCTACTCGCTTACTCCATACATATATAGAGGAGATACAGTGATGTACATCGCTAATTATGCTTCTGGTTGGGATCTTTTCTCGGCCGATCAACGGACACCTCTTGTTATGCTGTCTTCTGATACAGGTGCTTTTGACCCAAATGATCCTTCGATGGCTCCTGCCTTTAAAAGTTATCTAAATAGTGTTGCGGATGAATTATATCGAGTAAAGCAGTCAGGGACAAAGGATGGAAAAACGTATGGGCTTTGGCAGGCCGTATATATTCAAAATGATGAGGTGGATTTGCGAAAAATAGAGATAACTCCTCGTGCGGTTGGTACACAACCGGGTAGTGGATATTGGGAATTGATAAGTACGACTAAGCCTGTTACGAGTACACATATCTCAAATCGATTGACTGCTACCCGATGGGGGCAAGAAAATCCGTGGAATGTTTATGTGCCCTTCGTTGCCGGGAGTGCGACAAAACATTGTCTGGCTGGATGCGCTGCTGTAGCGGCGGCACAATATCTATATTACTTGCGTTACAAAAACAATAAACCAGCGAGTACCGTGACCACGGCAACCTATTCATCCGCTAGTAATACATATAGTTATACAGGAAGTAGTTCTACTATTTGGAATCAGATGGCTAAGACTGCCAGCGATTCTGGTACTGATTATGCGGCAATATTGATAGGCTATGTGGGAAATAGTGTCGGTATGGGTTATGGGGAATACGAGAGTGGTGTAAATATAGGGAAGATCATATCTTTTATAAATGGATATGGATATAATTATAAGCTTAGCTCTATGGAGTATGGCTATATTACAAGTGAGCTGATTGCGGGCAGAGCGGTATATGCAAGGTCGGATAATACAGGTGGAGAAGGAGGTCATCAATTTATCATTGATAGATACAGATCTATTACAGAGTCTTCAACAAGTACTTTTGGTTGGGTTGGTACAGACAATTTAGGTCAAGATTCAAATGAATATGATGAAAACGGAAATATAGTTGGTTATTCTTTCTTTTATGATAGAGAGAATAAAACATCTACATATGCTTATACAATGAATTGGGGATGGGGTATTTCTAGCTGGGATAATGTGTATTTTAATGCGTCAGATAATTCGGAGTGGAATACATCTTATAAATTCAATACGAATAGACAGTTCTTGAAATAACTATAAATTAGCTGTATATGATGAGAAAATATCGTTTTATAATATTGCCGTGTGTAATTCTATTGAGTTTGTTCACCTTTTCTTGTAGTGAGGATGAGCCTGTTAGTTGCGAGGAGTTTCAAGCGATTGTTAAAGGAAACTATTTCGTTGGAAAAACAGGAGTATGGCTTGTGCAAACAGAGAATGGGTTTCAAGAGCTAGATATTACAATTGATGGTTTGGGACCTGTAATGACTGGATCATTTTGGTTCCTTGATGAAAATACGGTTCTTACCCAGGCTGTTCTTTCGACGAAAGCTCCCGGAGTGGATGAGCTGGTCTCAAAATGGGGATGGTATTTACATGAGAGAGGGGAGGAACTTGAATTGCTCGTGAAATCGAAATATCAGTACGATTCAGTCACCGGCCGTTTCTCTACCGATAATCAATCCCTTGTTGGGGAAAAGGAGGGAAATTTGTATTTTGTCGAGAAGATCTCAGATAAAGAACTTGTCATGCGAAGTGAGTTCGCTGGACCGGTATATCACGATGTGTCTGGATTACGGCATACTTTAGTCAAAGGACTTTCTCCCAATCTTTGCCCGAATTTTCCCTATAAGGTGTTCTATTCTAACGAGGAGGCGATCGCTTATGTGAAAGAGGTGCTGGGCGAATAAAACCTTGATGCCCATTCTAAGCTCCTTATGATGCCCATTCAAAGGAGCTTACGATGGGCATCATAAGGAACTTAGAATGCCCATCGTAAGAAAAGGTGGATTTAAGGCTCTACCTGTAGTCTTTCTCCGGCGGTGTGCGACACGAATTCCGGGGCGTACATACATTGAATCGTACTGATACCTCCGGCGTATTCGCCGCTACGGGATACGTAGACCGGATATTCCAAGACGAACGTACCTTCCGGCAGACGATTGATGAAGAAATTCTCGGATACGTCTTTCGGGGATCTGTAATACCAGATACCGTCTCTTGATTCCGGGCCGGAAAGTTGATCGGCCGGTTCGAAGCAGCTCGCACGTAGATCTTTCAAGAATACGTAATTCATTTCACGGTCTGTCCGGATCGTTAGCCGAACGATTACCTTATCTCCGATGCGGAGCGGCTGCTCCGGTGTTACGGGACGGATTTGGCGGTTGGTACCGTTATTGGTCTCGACGAATAATTTCTTCTCGACACTCAACACCCCTTTTTGTCCTTTTACCTTGTCGATCTCTTGGAAGTATTGCTCGTAAACAGCTCCCCATGCCGGCGTGTTTCCTTCCTTGCGGATCGAGAGCACGGGGTTGGCGGAACTATTTGCCGGCTCGTTCGGAAGTATCGTTTTGAGGTAACCGGTAGCGATTTCCCCTTCCGCTGTACTATAGGTCTTGCCGTCCCATGTCGCTACACAGGTGTTTTGCGTGTTCAGCCAATCACTACCCGTGAGTAGCAAGGCGTAAATGGCGTTTACCGTGGCGGGTACGGATTCCCAGTTTTGTGTACGTTTCTGGTTTAGCAACCATTGTTTCATCCGGTTTGTATTCTGGGTATCCGGTGCGATTTCGTTAAAGACGGACATTAATAAGCAATGCGTGTCGATCGGTGAGGTGAAATAATCGTTTCCCCTGCGGTTGTTTGCCCAATACATACCTTTCTCTTCGGAGATCGTAGCGGTCTTCTTTAGTCCTGTCAGGATCGCTGTCGTCACCTCCTTTTTACCGTTTCGATGCATTAACAAGGCGATTTCGCCCTTGCTGATTAAGGAATATTGATTCCAGTGCTTCTCCGCTTGGTTCGTATAGAAACGGATCGCTTCTCGGGCGTCTTCCAGTTCCGGGATATCCCGGTAGGAACTACGGACGAATAAGAACTCTACCTGCTCCGGCGAGGGCCATGCGTTTTGCCATTTCTTATCGTATTTCAGCAAGTTCTCATAATCCGTTTGCATACTTTTGTCCAAGAACTTGAGGGCCTTCATTTGCATCTCTTTCTCCGCTTGCCCATATTGGATCGCGTTTAGCTGTACAAGCTGTGACATACCTTTCAGGATAGAAAGCGTGATCGCACGGCTTGCGGGGAAACCTTTGAACCAGCTCCATCCACCCTCTTCGTTCTGTTGTTGGATCAGTTGTTGCAAGGCCGCTTCCCGTAATCCGTCCGCACGGTTTAGGTCGAACAATAAAGACAAGCGTTGTTTTTGCTCTGTCTCGTTATCGGCGGCCAGTACCCAAGGCGTCTCTTCCAAGAGTATGTTCTTCAGCTCTTGGTTCTTTTCCAAGTTTGAATAGAGGGTAGAGGCATTCCCTCCTTGGGCGGTCCATTGGTTGATCACTTTCTGGATGCGGGGATGGGCTTGGGCGATATAGGAAGCCAACGTATTGCTGTAATAAGCGGCAAACCAAGATAAGATATTATCATTGTTCGGCTGTGTGATCGTTGGTAATGCCTGTACCGCGTACCAAATCGGATTCCCGGTCATCTCCAGCGTGAGACGGAACGGTGTCGCTCCCTCCGAGTTCCCGGAGATACGGATTTGTTTCTCTCCTTCCTTGAGCAAATAGAACGAGGTACTTTCCGTGATAAGCAATTGATTGGAAAGAACCGGTACGATCTGCTGCTCCCCGTCGCTTCCCTTTTCAGAGTCGGCTAGGATACGTATGCCCAGTAGGCTGATCTGTTTGGGAACCGGGATCATCCAGCTTACAGTAGCGATGCTATCCGGTTGCAACTCAAACGGACGTTGTGACTTGCTCAAGCAGATAATCGGTTGGTCTGTAGCGGGATCGAATAGTTCAATGCGTACACGGCCGGATACCGCTTCCTTGGAATTGTTGATGACTTGCGTGCTGATGCTGACCTCATCCCCTTGGCGGACGAAGCGAGGCAGATTCGGTAAAACCATCAAAGGCCTGCTGCTGATGACCTCTTTCGTTAGCAGACCGTATTTCAGGTCTTGGGTGTTGGCCAATAGCTGTAGTTTCCAAGTCGTATTACTTTCCGGCAGGGTGAAATTCACGAATACGTCTCCTTCCGCGTTCGTTTGCAAGGTCGGGTAGAAGAAGGCGGTTTCCGCAAAGTTCTGCCGGATTTGCTCCGGACTTATCGGCTGGCTGCTCTCTTTGGCGAAAGGATCGGATAGGCTGAACACGGGTTCCCCTTCCGTAGATTCCACACTAGGCTCTTCTAACACGGCGCTGTCTTCCATGATGTTCATGGATTCCGTCACTACTGGGGCTGCCGCGGATTTCAGCATGATACCACCCGCATCAGAAGCTAAGCTGTAGAAAACGCCTTTTCGGGTATTCTTCGTATGGAATAGACCGAACCAGTTTAAACGGTCATACTGATATTGAGGTACTTTTATATACTTGGCCTCTGTCTGGTCATATTGATAACTACGCTGGAACCCGGCTCCGGTTGAGAAACGGGGAGCTTGTAGCAGGATTGTTCGCTGCGGGGAGAAATACCAACTGAAAGGTATGATTTTATCTAGCGAAGCGTCGTACATGCTGGCCAGTACCTCGGCGGATACGATCGTGGAGTCTGCGTCGGTGATACGGAATTTCCAGCTCTCTTTACTTCCCGGAAGTAAACGATCCCGGAAGGTGATCGGCTTGATGGTCAACTGCCGGTTGGGTAGCTGAAGCTCTACGGGTACTTGGGTGATATATAGCTCACCCTCTTTTACGAACGTAAAGGATACGATGATGCCGTCTCCATATTCCGGCTTGAATGGGATCTTAAACCGATGGTTCGCGTCGCTTAGCTTGATCAACCCGTGATGGATGCGGTTATTTCCGGCAAACCATTCATAGAGCACATAGGCGTCCTTGTCGGAGGTGCCGAATACGATCTCCGCCTCCTCTCCGGGTAAACAAGTTGTCTTCTCTTTCAGCAGCCAAGTATGGGTAAATACGGGAGGACGCTTGTCGTTCTTTCCGTATAGGATGAAATCGGACTGGTTTTTACTGGGGCGCCCTTGGCTATCTTTGGCTTCTACTAAAATGCGGTAACGTCCGGAGGGCAATGGGTTGAAAATAGCCGGACTGATCTCCTTGCCACTGGTAAAGCTACCGGAAGCTACTTGCTTGCCTTCTTGATAGCTCTCTCCGCTATTCTTATCGGATCGGTTTGCGATCAGTTCTACGATCTTGAAAGTACCGGAGGTGGAAACCTTCTCCCCATTGATCGTCCGGGCTTCGACTACGGCTTTTACCGAGTCTTTCTCGATTTGTGGCGGTAGGTTGGTGAATAAGACGATACTGGATTCTCCTACCGAGAAGGTGTAATTCGCCTCTTGGGTCTCTCCTTTGCTATCGGTCACGGTAGCCGATACCTCGTAGGTCTGATATGCGGAAGCGTATGGATTCGTATCCTCCTCTTTTTGGGGACGGAAAGATACGCTGAATGCCCCATCGCCAGAAAGGGTGCTACTCCCTTCCGCAACTTGTGTCGGTGCGCTCGGACGGAAATACCTCCACAACAGGAAGGGCCTGCGTGTAATACGCCAAGTGACATCGCCACCGGGCAGTGACACGCCGGAGAATGTAGCCGCCTTGCCTTGTATGGTAACGGAATCACCAAAAGCGATATCGCCCTTGATCGGGAGGAAGTACGCTTGGAAAGTCGGACGTTTGTATTCCTCTACATGAATATATACGCTCATCTGTCCGGTACTTAACCGGAAGACACCGCTTAAGGTCTGTTTGGGGAGGGAGAACTCTCCGTTAAAAGAACCGAACTCATTGGTCGTGACTTTCTTCTGGGTTATCTCTTTCCCGTTAGCGTCGTATAAGGCCACTGTAAAAGGCTGTCCGGCCACGGCATGCGGATCGTTGGAATCTTTTACATAGGCGAGGCCTTTGAAGAAAATGGTTTGTCCCGGACGGTAAAGCCCACGATCCGTAAAGATAGAGACTTCTACCGGGTTCTTTTCCGGTCTGTGGCCGGAACCCATCGGGTAGATATTTGTCAACATAGCGTTGGTATCTCCCGGTCTGCTGGCTTGGAACGCCAATACTTGACTGTTCGCCGGAAGCGTGGCCAAGCCTTCCCGGTCTGTCTTGACGGTACCCAGTTCTTGCAGGCTACGACGCTGACCGCCGTAATAGGTAACGATAGCGCCATCAACAGGCTTCCCGCTAAGATAGTCGGTAACCATGACCTCTTGTTTATTACCGGAAAGATTACGATAGATCGCGGCCAATCGGGTTACGCTAACCGTATTGATCGTCTTTAGCTGTTGTCCGGGTACGGTTACGACACATTCATACAATCCCGGTTGATCCATAAATATATGTAAGGTCGTATCTTGCTGCGAATAGCTGTTGGGCAGTAGCAAAGAGAATGTCTTCTCATTTACGAGTTGTCCCAAGGTGCTGCTACTTGATTTTTTTGCGGATGTATGGGCTGCCGCTTGTAAAGGTGTTTTCGAGCTTCGATAGATTTGTACGCTGACTTTTTGTACATTCTTATATTCCAGCTTGATCCCCAGTTGCTGTCCCGGATAAACCGTATTGTTTGTAGATACGGATAAAGTAGGTTGTTCCAATTGCGCCAAGCGATTCTTTAAGATAGCCGTGCGAGGGTAACCGGAATACCGTTTGATACCCTGCTCGCATAGTTTCACCTCTTCCGCTTTGATAGAGTCCCATTGGGTAGAGACGTAACGAAACATACTGCCGCTAACCAAATCCAGTTTGGCGATCAAGATCTCGGCTGCATAGTTTTGAGAAGCTAAGTTCCTGTAAAGCTCATCCAATGTGTTCATGTAAGCCTCGAAAGACTCTTTATCCCTTTTATCCCCGTAAAGGAATCGTAGGTAATCCAATTCTGTAAGGAGGACCGATTTCATATTCGGCTCCTTATTTTGAAAGGCGATCAAGCCTTTATAGATCTGTACGGCCGGTTGGATGTCTAATGCCCGGAAAGCAAGGAACTCATAGAGGGTCGGACGCAAGGTTTGCGAGTCCTTTCCGATCTCCAGAATATCCTTGAACTTGCTGACTGGCGTATTTTGCAATAAGACCGTAGGTCGTAAGGATGAATCGATCTCTTCCTTGATCTTGTCCGTGAATAAGTTGGAAGTCCATTCCCGGATATCCTCCGGGATATAACCGCTTAATTGGGTGCGTTGGTTGATGGTCCACTGGTTCCGTTGGTAGTAGTTCTGATACATCTCCGCCAACATGGAATGTAATACCGCCACGGAAGCCGAGTCGGCCAGGCTGTTGGTGTAATTCTCCACGTTCCGTATCAGTTCCGGGAACTGATCATCGTTTACCTCCATCTGTTCTTTCATTTTAAGGATAAGATTCTTGATCACCATAGGGGTATTCTTATCGTTTATAGCTTGCGTGATAACAGAACTTTTTTGTTGAGGCTGGGCGGCCCGGCTATACATGATAACCGCCGAGATGCCGCAAAGTATCAGGGCAGATAAAATAATTGCTCTTATCTTCATATCTTTTGGGTTTTATAAGTTTAACAATAAACCTTTCCTATATAGATACAAAGAAAGAGCAAAAAGTTGTAAAACGTACGTTAATGTTTATTTTTTGCGCACGTAGGTGATGTAGGTGTAGGGGTAAGGATTCTTCTCGTCTGCGGGATGTTCCTCACGCTCAGTCTCTTCCCAAAGGTCCCAGTTTACGACGGGGAAGAACGAGGTAGCGTCGGGAAACTCATGATGGATGCGGGTAATATACATTTTGTCGGCTATTCTCAAAGCCTGTCTGTAGACCAACGCGCCGCCAATGATGAATATCTCGTCCTCTTTCTCACATAAATCCAGAGCGGCCCCCATAGACTCGCAAGCGAAACAATTCACGAAACCAGCCTCGGGCATAGTCGTCAATACGACATTCTTCCGATTGGGCAGTGGCGCTACAGGGAGAGACTCGAATGTCTTACGTCCCATGATTACCGCATGTCCCGTGGTTAATTCCTTGAAACGCTTCATGTCTGAAGGCATGTGACATAATAATTGTTGATTCTTTCCGATCGCGCTTTTATCTGCGATTGCTGCGATGATAGAAATTGTACTCATAGACTTATTGATTTATGATTTGTAATTTATGATTTATGAATTAACTGTCAACTGTCCATCGTCAACTGCCAATTCTCAGACGGCCACTTCTCCCTTGATATGGGGATGAGGGTCGTATCCGGTCAAATTGAAATCCTCGAACTTAAAATCGAAGATGCTCTTTACGTCCGGGTTGATCTCCATACGGGGCAACATGCGTGGCTCACGTGTCAATTGTAATTTGACTTGCTCCAAATGGTTGCTGTAGATATGGGCGTCTCCCAACGTATGAACAAAATCTCCCGCTTTAAGGCCGGTAGCTTGTGCCATCATTTGTAATAACAAGGCATAGGAGGCAATGTTGAACGGAACGCCAAGGAAAATATCCGCGCTGCGTTGATACAATTGTAGGCTCAACCGTCCGTTCGCCACGTAAAACTGGAAGAAAGCGTGGCAAGGAGGCAGGTTCATGTTGTCTAAGTCCGCCACGTTCCATGCGCTTACGATAATGCGTCGTGAATCCGGGTTATGCTTGATCGTCTCCACGGCCTCGGTGATCTGGTCGATAGATCCTCCTTTATAATCCGGCCATGACCGCCATTGGTAACCGTATATATGCCCAAGGCTACCATCCGCGTCGGCCCACTCGTTCCAGATGCGTACGCCATGATCTTGCAGATATTTTACGTTGGTATCTCCATTCAGGAACCATAACAATTCGTAGATGATAGACTTCAGATGCAGCTTCTTGGTAGTGAGTAGCGGGAATCCCTCTTCCAGATTGAACCGCATCTGATGACCGAATACGCTGATCGTTCCCGTACCCGTCCGGTCTTCTTTTCTAACTCCCTCGGTAAGCACTCTATTGAGCAGCTCTAAATATTGTTTCATTACTCACTTATTACAATAGTGTGCAAATGTACAAAAGTGAATCGTATTATACTAGAATAACGGGTCAAAATATGAAATCGGTTGAGGATTCAAACGGTTTCTTCATGTATCCTTGGCGGTTTCTTCGGGAGGTATTAGGGGATTTGTATAAAGATTTAGCTTGTCTATCAATCGTTGGACGATCATCTAACAGCTGTTGCATGATCTTCCAACGGCTGTTGCATGATCATCTACCAATTGGTGGATGATTAAGATGTCAAGAGGAAGGGTGTAGTACTTCGAGTAGAAATCGGTAAGGATTCCCGAGAAAATGCGTAAGGATATTAGACCTCTTGTGGATAGAATGCGTATCTTTGCCCGAAGAATAACATTTATTAATTTTAAAGGAAAGTGATGAAAAAACTTTGTTTTGCGGTCATGGCAATGTGTATGTTATTGTCATGCGGAGGTAAGAATGAGAAGGGGGCGGCTACGGAAGAGGCTACTCTCTCCGGTTTGATGAAGTCGGATTTTGTATCTGAGGTAGATGGTAAGCCGACTGCTTTGTATGTGTTGAAGAATAAGAAAGGGGCTGAGGCTTGCGTAACGAATTGGGGCGGACGCTTGGTTTCCGTGATGGTGCCTGATAAGAACGGTAAGATGACGGACGTGGTGCTGGGTTACGATAATATCGCGCAATACGTGGCGAACCCAGACATGAATTATGGTGCCTTGATCGGACGTTATGGCAACCGTATCGCGAATGGTAAGTTTACGTTGGACGGAACGGAGTATCAACTTCCGCAGAATAATAACGGCCATTGCTTGCATGGAGGTCCGAAGGGATATCACGCGGTAGTTTGGGACGCGAAACAGATCGATGACCAGACCTTGGAGCTGACCTATCTATCGAAGGACGGTGAGGCTGGTTTCCCCGGTAATTTGGATATCAAGGTGATCTATAAGCTGACGGAGGATAACGCCGTGGATATTAAGTACGAGGCGACTACCGATAAGGCTACTATAGTGAACCTGACTAATCATAGTTATTTCAACCTTTCCGGTGTTCCCGGCTCGCAAATCACGGATCATACGATCATGATCGATGCGGATACGTATAATCCGGTGGATGAGACTTTGATCCCGACCGGTATCGAACCCGTGGAAGGCACGCCGATGGATCTCCGCAAACTGGTAGTGGTAGGTGCTGATATCGACAATCCGTTTACGCAATTGGTTTATGGTGGTGGTTACGATCATAACTGGATCTTGAACGCCGCCGGCGATATCAATAAGGTAGCCGCTAAAGTTGTATCTCCGACAAGCGGTATCGTTATGGAAGTTTACACCAACGAGCCGGGTCTTCAATTCTATGCCGGTAACTCAATGACGAAAGCGGGTGATAAAGGCAAGTTGGGTGTGGTTTACCCACACCGTGGCGCCCTATGTCTGGAGACTCAACATTACCCGGATAGCCCGAACCAGCCGACATTCCCGAGCGTAGTGCTTCGTCCGGGCGAGAAATATACGAGTGAGTGTATTTATAAGTTTACGGTGGAGTAAGGATTTATAAGATTATACACAAATAAGGATAAGAGATGCGCCGATGTAGGTGCATCTCTTTTTTCTTTTCTGATCTCAGCGTATATTTCCCATCATGGCATCAAAAAACGTGCAGAAAGCATCTGCCATGCAAAATAATTCAATAACTTTGTCTTCGGTGAGTATAGCGATTGTTATTTGTGATATGAGTGCGAATAGTACATCTGTGGATATTCAGTTAGATCCGGAAACAAAGGGTGAGTTTTTGTTGTCTATTACGGATGGGGAGAATGAGTTAAGTGGAGAGTTCTTTATTGATTAAAGATTTCCGTGACGTTAATCGAAGTACTGTTACTATTATTAATAACCTAAAAAAGAGAGTTTATGGAAAAGAAACTGGTTAAATTGTTCGCTCTAGTGGCGATCTTTTGTATCATCGGCTGTAGTGATGATGTTGGTGTCGGTCCTAAGGGAAAACTCTATTTCTACAATTCTAGATCTTGGAAAGACAGCGGTCTTTTGATTTATGAAAATTTTGATCCTGAATGTACAGTTCCGTATCATTATTCCACCAAGAAAGACTCTGTTTATTTGCGATCTTGTCTTTCGGGTGATCCGATAACTTGGAAGGCTTACCCTAAGTTGGATCTTGATAAATTTATATTTTTTTTAGAAGGTGATATTGAGTTCGCAGTTTATAAGCATAATTAAATTTTATTGCCATGAGAAATGTTTTTTTGTTTACCCTTTTTCTTGATTTCTGTTTTATCTCAAGCACAAGTTTACGAATTTCCGATAAGACCCGGTACAACGGAATGGGATAAGTTACGAACAGAAAAAGATCGTTTTTCTGCCATGCTGATTCCTGATGATCAATTAAAACACATGAGTACCATTGACTTGTTGATTACTTGCATGAATTATCCAGCCTATGGCTATTTTACTGCGTTTAATGATCCGCAAGAAGGAATAGATATCAATATCCGCAATTTTAACGGGTTGCAAGAGTTGATGAGGCGAACGGATGCGCCAAATGAATTGTTGTCTATTTATAAACAAATGGACACATTCAAGATGACATTGAAAAATAAAGCCATAGAGACCAATCTTTTTGGTCAATTAAAAGGTCTTATTTCGAATTGTTATTAGCTCAAGACGCAATTATCGATAAAATGGATGAGGCGAATCTTATTGATTTATTGAAAGAAATCCGTAAAAAGTATTATTTGAAATTAGGAAATTCAACGGAATATTGCGTTAAGGATTATTTTGTGTTGTCGGATCTTGTAAATAAGATAACCAAGAAACCTTTAGAAAAGAAGCTGGATGAGTTAAATCTATTTTTGAGCGCAGACACTGTTTTTCAATCAATAGCAAGTATTAAACCTCAATTTTTAGCGATAAGTGAAACATCGGGATACAGTCAGATAACTATTTATACACCCAAAGGAACTTCTGTTTCGGCTTTAAAATTTGTGGGTACGGATTATAATAGTTCAGAGAAGAATGAATTAAAAAACTATTGGTTGAATTATTATAATAATCGTATCACATTTAAAGGAGAAGCTACTTATGCTTACAATTGTCATGCCTATGCATGGTATTGCTCGGAAGGGCATAGCTATGTTTGGATTAACACCCCGGGAGACGATACCTTTTGGAATGATGGAAGTTATGTATTAACTAACACACCGGATGAAAATTGTAAAGTATCTTATTTAGGTTGTGATCATTCGGCTATAACAAGTTCTCGTAATGGATATTTTATTTCCAAATGGGCAGATCTGCCACTTTTTGAGCATTTACCTGAAGATTGTCCCTTTGCGTATACGGGATTAAAATATTACACTTATCCGGATCCTACATATAATACAGTACCTCCTAAACCATCTGTTAAAACTTTCAGAAAAGATAATGATCAATCATTTACCGCTGCTGTGTCTTGTGATTCCCGTTACAATGTTGATCAATATGAATGGAAGAGTGATTATCCAAGTGATTGGTCTATTGTAGCTCAAAATGCAAGTAAGTCCAGTGTGAAAGTATATCGTTCAAGTAGTCCTCGTTCTTGCAATTTATCCGCTCGTGCTCATAATAGTTACGGTTGGGGTGAATGGCAAGTAATAGGCTGGCTTTATGCATCAAGCACTTATAGCCTTTCTGTTTTACAGAATCCGGTAAGCTCCACATTGCAAGTACAGATTGCGCCAAATGCAGAAACACAAACTTTACAAGACGGTGCGTTTGCTATGGAGGTTACGAAGCAGCGCCCCATATTGAGCAAACCCTCGACGTATAGTATTGGATTGTATAGTAGTACAGGAACTTGTGTTTATCAAAACACAGTGAAAGGCCAAGGAGAAAGTGCCGTTAACTTGAATATTGATGTCTCTTCTTTGTTGAACGGTATTTATATTTTGCATGTAAAGACTGCGGATGAAGATGCGCAGACATTGAATATCGTTGTAAAACATTAAGATAGAACTTTGTGGCTCAAGCTATTTAAGAACTAATAGTTCAAATATTGCATTTTTCGGACTTGATCCGTTTTCTCCTTAAGTAGATGATCTTACCTTCGTAGGCGAAGTATCTTAAGTGTATGGGCGAAGTATCTTAAGTGTATGGGCGAAGTATCTTACGTTCGTGAGCCGATACACTTAAGATTCTTTGATTGACAGCCTGCCGACCTAGAACAAATTATAGTTCGTACGCAACACCTTGAATTCCGTCCTGCGGTTGATCTGGTCGGCGATCTCTTGTTGTTCCGGCGGCAGGGCAAGGATGAATTCCTCGGTAAGCACATCGCCTTCTTTCAAGAAATCGAATTGTTTAGCCATCTTCTTATTGATCGTCTTGGGAACGCTTTCTCCATATCCTTTCGCTTCCAGGCGAGCCGCCTCGATACCTCCCGCTATTAGGTAATCCACGACCGATTGTGCACGGCGTTGAGCCAAACGCTCGTTATACTGGTCCGTACCTTTCCGGTCCGTGTGGGCACCCAGTTCGATCGTTACGTTCGGGTTATCGTTCAGCATCTTGATCATCTCGTCCAAAGCTTTCTTGGATTCTGGACGAAGGGTCGCTTTATCGAAATCGTAGAAAATGTTATCGATAACAACCGGCTTGCTGATCGGAGAGAGAAAGAAATCCACGATATACGTCTCGTTTTTCTCCTCGGGGCCGGTATGCAACTCGTAATTCTGGTTGAGGTAACCACGGGCGCTGGCCATCATGACATAACGGATGTCCCGTTCCAACTCGACACGATAGGTTCCGTCTTTCTTGACCGGGACTTTCACGTTCAGTCCGTCTTTTCCGACGATGCGTACGGTAGCGTCCTCGATCGGATATTCATCCACATCGTTTACGATTCCTTCGATGAAGATGGTGATCGTAGGCCGTTCAAAGGAATATATATGGTCATAGCCCCGTGCGTCGTTGCGGTTGGAGCAGAAGAAGCCCCGTTCCTCTTTTCCGGCGAAGGTGATACCGAAATCGTCTGCCATAGAGTTGATGGGAGCGCCTAGGTTCTCGACCTTCCACTTCCCTGTACTGTCTTGCGTGGCCTTGAACAGATCGAGACCGCCCATTCCCGGATGTCCGTTGGACGCGAAATAAAGGGTGACGGAATCCCGGACATACGGGAACATCTCGTCTCCCGGGGTGTTGATCTCTTCTCCTAGGTTCTCCATCGGGCCGAAATCGTTTCCCGCTACCCGGGCACGGAAAATATCCTTGCCACCGAAACCGCCCACGGCGTCGGATACGAAATACAGGTATTTGCCGTCCGGCGAGATGGAAGGATGACCGAGGGCGGTAACCGAGTCTTTTACGATCGTCGCACGGGTTCCTTTTCCCCATTTGGCGCTGCTTCGGGTAGATATGTAAATCTCGGCGGTACGAGAACCTTCCGGATCTTGGGCGCAATAGGTATAATACATCGTGTTTCCATCGGGGGAGAAAGAGGGGGTTCCTTCGTCGTATTCCGTATTCACCTCGTCTTCGAGTTCTACGGGGGCTAGCCAAGCCCCTTTCTCATCTTGTTTGACAAGGAAGAGGTTATTGTTGTTTTGCCCGGTGATGGCGCTGACTTTCGCGTCCTTGTCTTTCGAGCGGGAGGAGGCGAAGTATAGTTGGTCGTATTTATCTCCGGCCAGCATCGGACTGAATTCTCCTCGGCGGGAATTGAATTTATCCATACGCCTTACCTCGTAGCGGGTAGGGTTCTTTTTCCATCCGGGAGCCAGCTCGCATCCTTGTATGCCGTTGATGGCTAAAGGATTGCTAGGATCGTTCTCCATATAGATATCGTAGTTCTTGATCGCCTCCGGATAACGTCCGGTCTTCTGTAGCATCTGTCCCATGCGTAGGTAGACGGTGCTATCGGGGTAATCATAGCGGATGGCGTTCATATAGGCGCTAGTCGCTTTCGCCGTATTATTGATCAACCGGTTACATTCGGCCATACGGTAAGCGATATAGCCGCGCAAATCCCTTTTCTTCGGGGATGTTTTCGTGTAAACCTTACGATAAATGGCGGCTGCCTCATAGTATTCCCCGATACGCTGCTTCTCCTCGGCATCGCTCAACTTCGCCGATTTGCAGGAATACAAGGAAGATACGATAAGCAAAAATAAAACATATATAGTAAAATGCGCTTTCATTCAATCTGGAATATATTCGTGCAAATATAACGAATTGTATGGGATCTTATTGTATGTCTGTTACAATAACAAGGAACTATCCCCATAACTCAGGAACCTGAAATCGTGCTCTAAGGCATACTCATAGATGGATTTCCAGTTTCCTTTTACGAAAGCGGAGATCAGCAAGAGCAAGGTGCTTTTGGGCTGGTGGAAATTGGTGACGATTCCTTTTACGATCTTGAACTCATAGCCCGGGGCGATGATGATTTGCGTAGCCGTTACCAGCGTATCCGCATCATGCTTATCCAGATAATCGAGGATGTTTTGAAGGGATCGCTCCGCTGTCAGCCGGTTGTTATTGGTGTCGTAAGGCATCCATTGTTTTACGACGAGATCTTCGGAAGTCGCTTCCGGGTTATTATCTAGGATCACGCCCATGTAATAGAGACTTTCCAAGGTCCGTACGGAAGTCGTTCCTACGGCGATGATATTTCCAAGGTTGCTTTTGATACGTTCGATGGAACAGCGGCGGACGGAGATAAATTCCGTGTGCATCTCGTGCCCTTCGATCGTGTCGCTTTTTACCGGTTTAAAGGTACCCGCTCCGACATGCAAGGTGACCTCTTCCCGCCCGATGCCCCGAGCATCTATATCGGTAAGTACTTCCGGAGTGAAATGAAGTCCGGCGGTCGGTGCGGCGACGGAGCCTTTTATCTTAGAATAAACCGTTTGATAGGTCTGTAGGTCGCTCTTCTCTGTTTCTCTGTGTAAATAAGGAGGAATTGGCAAGACCCCGGCGGCATCCAAGATATCGGCGAATGTATAAGTCTCGTTATCCCATGTGAATTCGATCAAATGTGTGTCATCATGAGACTTTTTCTTATCCGCTGTCAGCACGACCGGTTCATCCTTAATGAAGATCGTTTTGGATAAAGTGCCTTCTTTCCATTTCTTAAGGTTGCCAACCAAGCAAGTCCAGCTACAGCGTCGGGTCTCTTGAAAAATCAAGGCGTAATCATGAGGCTCGATAGGCTCCAAGCAGAAAATCTCGATGCGTGCGCCGGTCTCTTTCTGGAAAAGTAGGCGGGCTTGTATGACCCGGGTATTATTGAATACCATCAAGGCGTTCTGGGGAAGATAATCCGTGATATGCTTAAAGATACTTTCGCTTATTTCCCCGTTACGGTAGAGTAAAAGTTTGGACTCATCCCTTTTAGGCAGTGGAAATTTGGCTATCCGCTCATTGGGGAGTGAATAGTCATATTGGTCAATACGTATGTCTCGTGGGTTCATTTGCTACTTGTTTGCAACTAATTTGCAGACAAAAATAGGTAACGAGGCTGGATTTTTTGCTGGATTTTTGGGCTTTAACTTTTATTAGAATTGGTATCTATCTTAAAGCAAAAACTTGGATGTAGGTATCGGGGGGTATAGATGGGTCAAAGATGGGTATTTGCCGGACGCAGAATTCTGAGACTTGACCAAATGACGCAGACGAACGCAGTGTAATGTATATATTGTTAGTTATCAGAAAAAATAAGTCTGAGTTCGTCTGTGTCCGGTAATACTGACTTTTGACACACCTCCCCTTGGATTGGAGCTGGATTATTTGACCGGGGATTTTACGAGTGTAGCACTGTTATAGCCGATACTATCACCATGCAGGCAGACTTGTGTGAGCTGGATATCGCATGTGTTCCTATAACATAGGGCGAAGGTGTCTATGTCTGCATTTGTCCATTCTACGGTGAGGTGGAGCCACAACTCCTTGACGGGTATGACTACGGAATCTGCTATACCGCTGATCGGGCGATTTCCGTAAAATCGGATGGAATCGCCGGTTTCTTTGAATTGACCCTCAAAAGCATGGATCGTCTCTGGATAGATCGAAACACAGGATTTGTCCACATTATCAGCGAGCGTGAAGACATGGTCAATACCGTTTTCCGTGAAATTCACTTTTCGAATGGCGATATGCCCTTCTTTTAGTATGCCAGTGTCGCTATAATCATAATCGTAAATAGAGTTTGCGTCCTTGTCGCCCACCGAAAGATACAGTTGTGGGGAATGATTTGCGCACTCAACCTCAAATATATCGGGCAACGTGTCTTGTGGTTCTTTGGAAGGACCGGGTTCTTCTTGATCCGGATGGCCGGATACTATGTCTACATCCTTGTCGCCGCAAGCTATTAATTGGGCGAGGAAGATTACTAGCAATAAATTGAATGCTTGTCTCATGGCTTATATGATTAGTTAGGTTTAATGTTAGTTATTGTCATCATATCTGATGTATATAGGAATGATCCGGATGTATAGGCGCTTGTCGTTGTAACTAAATAGTAGCCGTTACTGGATCCGTTCCAGCCTAGATTGAAATAAAGGTAATAGTTTGTTCCCGTTTCTCCTGTATAACTTTCTTCTATTGGGCTGTTGGGGCATTCTCTGACCATTTTTTCAGCCCAATCTTTTGTCTGATATCCTTCTACGACCCAAGTATGTCCTACGCCTCCTGTGCGTGTGCCTCTCATATATACAGGTCGGTTTGAGTCTATATCTACTTTCACCTTTGAGAAATTATAAGACCCTATTAACATATTGATGTTATATCCCATAAGGGTGAAAGCGTCATAAGCATAATATATGTTGGAACCACTGCCATCACATCCATATGACATAGAGCATTTATCACCTATTTCTGCTAATAAATTAGCTACTTGTGACCTATATGTGGTATTTGTTAGGTTCTTTGCATCAGCAACAGATTTCATTCCACTCCAATTGTAAGTGGTATTTCTCAATTTCATATTTACAGGATGTATATAACTACCACTTGTTGGTTTTTGATGATGTGCCATAATTTGTGCGATGGCTACAGCTACACATCCAGCTGGATCTTTTTGTGATGTACTAACGCATATTGGCAGACTATCATTATAAGGAGATGGACTTTGTCCCCAATTAAGATTCATCGCACACTTTTTAGTCGTTGTTTTTGTGATTTCTTGAAAAAGACCGGTATCGCATGGGTCAACATCAGATGAGAAATTTGTTTGATATTCATTGATCGACTTGCTTATAAGTTTATCTGTTTGCTCAAAGAATATATGCTCAAATTCAGGTAAGTTAGACATATCCCACATACCGATGCTTGAGAATGCTAAAACTTTTCCTAATACTCTTTTGTCTCCAACCTCAACTACGAACCCTTTCTTTTCCCCAGTTATTGTCTTGAAGTTAATGATATAAACAGGAATATTCTCATAGCCTTCATTTGAGATTGAATAGGCAACTTGTTGTTGGCCTTGGATTGAAATGGGACGAAAAATCGTTTGAACTTCGGGTATAAGACTATCCGTTTGTGATTTCGTAACGGTTGACTGATCATCGAGGAACTGTAGGGCATTTGAGATTGCCTCTTGTTCGCTGATTGTATTCACGCTTACTTGTTCGTTCATGAAAGTGCTGTTATTCTCTTCATGATTTAGGCTTTCGCAAGACATGCAAAGCCATCCTGATAGCACCATGGATAAAAGAAAATGTTTTTTCATATTTATAAGAAGATTTATATTTTTTGATCTCGTAAAAATAGTGCCTTTTGTTTTAAACTCCAAGCAAAAGAGCTTGAAAATCCGTGCGGAAAATCTTGTAATTCTAGCTCTCTTACGTACCTTTGCCTGCTGTAACGAATAAATAGAGATATATACAATGAACGTAGGTGATAAAGTTCGCTTCCTGAATAGTGTGGGAGGTGGAGTCGTACGCGGATTCCGTGGAAAGGACCAAGTGTTGGTTGAGGATGAGGATGGGTTTGAGGTTCCTGCCTTGATCAAGGAATGTGTCGTGGTTGGGGGCAATGATATGCAAGTGCATAGCTCGAATCGCCCGAAAGTACAGGCTCCGGTAGAGACTCCTTCCCCAAAGAAGCCTGAACCCAAAGAGGAAAAGGTCGAGGAGACACCGGAGGGAGAGCGTCTGAATGTGTATCTGGCTTATCTCCCGGTCGATCCGATGGCGTTTCAGCAATGCGGCTATGAGACGTATTTCGTGAATGATAGTAATTACTATTTGTTCTTCAATTATATGAACCGGACGAATAATAGCTGGACGAGCCGTTATAACGGGATTATTGAGCCGAATACGAAAATATTCTTGGAGGAGTTCGGTAAGCCGGAGTTGAATGATCTGGAAAGGATTTGTGTGCAACTGATCGCTTTCAAGAAGGATAGACCCTATTCGTTGAAAAACGCCGTATCGGTAGAGTTGCGCTTGGATACGGTTAAGTTCTACAAGCTTCACTGCTTTATGGAGAATGATTTCTTTGAGGAGGATGCCTTGATTTATCCGATTATCCGCAACGACTTGCCTGAGAGAGAGCTATTGGTCTCTGCGGCGGAGTTGAAGGAAGCTATGCAGCAAAAGGTTCGCGAGGAACGTAGGACTCCCCGACAAATCGTGAAAAAGAAGCCGACGAATAGCGCTATCCTTGAGGTAGATTTGCATATAACCGAGTTGCTGGATAATACAAATGGATTGAGTAATGCGGATATGCTAACTTACCAATTGGAGAAATTCCATGAGGTGCTGGCTCAGTACGCTTCAAAGAAAGGACAGAAGATTGTCTTTATCCACGGAAAAGGCGATGGCGTACTTCGCAAGGCGATCGAGAAAGAATTGAAGACCCGCTATAAGCAACATTATTATCAAGATGCTTCTTTCCGTGAATATGGCTTTGGAGCGACCATGGTAACGATTAAGTAATAATCATACGCCCAAATATCAGAATATATGGCCATCGAGATAGAACGGAAATTCTTGGTCTCCGGTGATTTCTTATCGGAGGCTGTTAGCTCCACTCGTATCGTGCAGGGATATATTTGCTCACAGCCCGGATGTACGGTTCGTATTCGTATCCGGGGAGAGGAGGGATTCCTAACGATCAAAGGCGCTTCGGATGAGAAAGGCTTGAGCCGTTATGAGTTTGAGCAAAAGATTCCTCTGGTGGATGCCGAGCGGTTGTTGGAGCTTTGCGAGCCGGGTGCGATCGACAAGGTTCGTTATCTGGTTCCCATAGGTTGCCATACGTGGGAAGTCGATGTTTTCCACGGGGCGAATGAAGGGTTGATCCTTGCGGAGATCGAGTTATCGTCTGAAGACGAGCCTTTCGAGAAACCGGCTTGGCTGGGTAAGGAGGTGAGTGGAGATCGCCGTTATTATAATTCAATGTTGACAAAACATCCATTTAATAGTTCAAATACATGAAGAAACTCTTTTTATCTGTAGCGGCCGCTATATTGGCGTTTCCGGCCTTGGCCGATGAGGGCATGTGGCTGCTTCCTTTATTGAAGCAACAAAAGTTTGCGGAGATGCAGGCCCTTGGTCTGCGATTAAGCGATCAAGAAGTGTATAGCGCCGAGGCTCCTTCCTTGAAAGATGCCGTGGTTCGTTTTGGTGGTGGTTGTACGGGCGAGATAATCTCTCCGGACGGGTTGGTGCTGACGAATCATCATTGTGGTTATAGTAGCATCCAACGGCATAGTACCCTGGAACATGATTATCTGACGGACGGCTTCTGGGCGATGTCTCGTGATAAGGAGCTTCCGAATCCGGGATTGACGGTTACCTTTATCGATAAGATCGATGACGTGACGGATTATGTGATAGCGGAACTGAAAAAGATAACGGATCCGAACAGCATGGAATTCTTGTCCGCTAAGTACTTGAACGGCCTCGCTAAAGCGAAAGTGAGTGAGAAGTTCTTGCAGGATAACCCCGGTACGGAAGTCGAGATCAAGGCTTTTTATGGAGGTAATAAATACTATATGTTTACCAAGAAGATCTATTCGGATGTCCGTTTAGTCGGTGCTCCCCCTTCCTCTATCGGTAAGTTCGGTGCGGATACGGATAACTGGATGTGGCCTCGCCATACCGGAGACTTCTCTCTTTTCCGTGTATATGCCGATGCAAACGGAAATCCGGCACCTTATTCGGAAACCAATGTCCCGCTTCGTCCGAAGCGTTGGTTAAAGCTTTCTATAAAAGGTGTGGAGGAGAACGATTATGCCATGATCATGGGGTTCCCCGGCCGTACCAATAAATACTATACCTCATGGGAGGTAGCCGAACGTCGGGATATAGATAATGCGGTACGTATTAATATCCGTAATCTCCGTCAAGAGGCGATGCTGGAAGAAATGTTGAAAGATCCGCAAGTCCGGATTCAATACGCTAGTAAGTATGCGGGTTCTACGAACGCTTATAAGAATGCGATCGGTAGTAACTGGGCGATCAACAAACGTAATTTTGAGCAGGTGAAAAACGATGAGCAGAATCGTTTGATCGCTTGGTCGAAGAAGATGTGTGAGCCTGCTTATCCGGAAGCGCTTCTGGCATTGGAGCAAATCGTTCATGACCGCAAAGATTTACGTTTCCGTAGTTGGATGTTGGATGAGGCATTGAGCCGTGGCATCGAGTTCTCAAAAGTACCGACCAATATCAAGTCTGTTTGTGAGGCTTTGGAGGGGAAGGATCGTGCCGAGCAGCAAAAACAGGTCACTCAATTGGAGAGGGCTTTCCATCGTTTCGCAAATAAGGATTATGCGCCGATGGTTGATAAGAAGATAGCGAAAGTCATGCTAAAGGAATATAGGCGCTTGGTCGCTCCGAAGTCACAGCCGGCTTATTTCTCCGTAATCGATAGCAAGTTTAAGGGGGATGTGGATAAATTCGTTGATTATCTGTTTGATAAATCGATCTATGGTAGCGAGAAGAACTTTAATGCGTTTAAGGAGCATCCTTCTGTCAAAGCATTGAGAGAAGATCCGATGATTCTGTTCGCACAATCCGTAAAAGATGAGAAAAAGGCGTTAGATAAGGCCTTGGCTGATTTTGATGCCGGATATGCGATCGCCCATCGTGCGTATGTGAAAGGACTTTTAGCGATGTATGGAGACTTGGCTAGTTTTCCGGACGCGAACTCTACGCTTCGTCTGACTTATGGGCAGGTGAAAGGTTACAGTCCTCGTGATTGCGATTATTATGGTCATCAAACCACTTTAGACGGCGTCATGGAGAAGGAGGATTCTACGAATTGGGAATTTGTGGTTTCTGCTCGTTTGAAGGAATTATATCAAGCAGGAGACTTTGGCCCTTATAAGATGCCTAACGGTAAAATGCCGGTTGCCTTCTGTGCTACGACCCATACAACGGGAGGGAACTCCGGTAGTCCGGTATTGAATGGGCAAGGAGAGTTAATAGGTATCAATTTCGACCGTAACTGGGAAGGAGTAGGAGGAGATATCCAATATCTGCCCGACTATCAACGCAGTATTATCGTAGATATCCGTTATGTCCTATTCGTAATCGATAAATATGCCGGAGCCGGTTATCTATTGAACGAGATGGAATTCTCAAGATAGAGAAGTAAGTTAACTTCGTGGGCGAAGTATGTTAACATACTTCGCCCATGAACCTAAGTTCCTTTTTCTATAAAGCCAAAAAGAGGAGACATATCCCTGAAAGATACGTCTCCTCTTTTTGTATATGTATATCTATAACTTAATAAATCTTATCAAGATCAGCAGCTTTGACTCTGAAGATATGACCATTACGAGAGAATACCAACTCTCCGTCTTCCTTCTTCTTTTGATTCACCAAACGCTGAAAAGCTATATTTGCACCTTTTACTATATTCTCTTCGAATTCTCTAACTTCTTGCTCATTCATGATGTTCAAGTTTTGTAAAAATATCTAGATTATACACTTCCCTTTTATCATTCTTGAATCCCTTGGCGATCACTTCCATGGGAGACATCGAATTATCTGTTATCATCCAATAGTCACTAATAGGAAGGTATAGCTCGAATAAATTGTGGATACCGGCCTCATACCGACGCCGTATCGTTGCTTCCGGAATATTGTGACCTCCAGCAGCTACCCTCATTTTCACACGTTCCACGGCTAGATCTGGCGTATTCAACCAGAAGTAAAGCAATGTAACATAATAACCTTCCCTTTGTGCTTCCCGTATCAAGTTTGCTACTGAACGGGTGGCCAGCGTAGTTTCCATCGCAAAAGTCTCACCAGCACTGATGAGTTCCTTTATTCGCTTATACATAATACGACTAGCTTCAACGGCGACGGCTATACTGTCTGCATTAAAAGGGGAAAGTCCCTTGGCTATCTCGTCTGAGTTTACAAACTCCCTACATTTTAGCATTTCTGGTAAAATCGTGAAGGAAGCTGTTGTTTTTCCTGCTCCGTTGCAACCTGATATTATATACAAATATGGCACTGTTTGCTGTTTTTGATGCTGCAAATATATGTAATAGTTTTTTAATATGCGTCGTTTTATTTCTCAAAAATCGTAAAAATGTGCAAGGAATGTACTTTTAACTAACAGGTTTGTTGGGGAAAGTGGTGGTTTTGTTAATTTTTATACCCAAAGTAGATCACTCATGATGCCGTCGGAAACGAAGATTCCTGACTTGGATAAAATCAATTTGTCATCGGTTTGTAATAAGAGGCCTTGGTTGATATGGGATTGAGCTTGCTTTTGACAATAAGAAAGGAGCTTACTGCCAAATTTTGTTTGGATATCAGCGAAAGAGACTCCCCACATGGTTCGAAGACCGGTAATGATGAAGTCGTTGTACCGGGTGTATAGGTCTAAATTCTCGGATTCTATTGCCAGATGCCCATTTTCTATACCTTCTATATATATAGGTAGAGAAGATGGATTCCATTCCCGGTCCATTTCGTTATAAGAATGGGCGGAAGGACCGAGCCCCAGATATTTCTTTCCGGTCCAGTAGGAGCTATTGTGCTTGGAGAAGAACCCGGGACGGGCGAAATTAGATATCTCGTAATGCAAATAGCCTGCTTCTGCCAACCGATCTATTAATGTGGAAAAGAACGAGACGCTTAACTCCTCGTTTATGGGGGGCACTTTTCCCGCTTCCAGCAATTTGTAAAGTGCGGTACCTTCCTCGTAAATGAGGTGGTAGGCGGAAAGATGGGGAACATCCAACCGGATCGCTTGTTGCAAATTCTCTTCCCATGCTTGCTGCGTTTGGTTGGGGAGTCCGTAGATCAAATCGATACTGATATTTGTAATCCCATATTCCTTGCATAGTTCTACAGCTTTAATCGCTTGTTCCCGGTCATGACGACGATTCAGAAAACGCAAATCTTCCGAATGAAAACTCTGTACACCCATGCTAACCCGGTTAAAAGGATAATTACGGAGAAGCGATACATATTCTCGTTTCATGTCATCAGGATTCGCCTCTAAGGTAATCTCCGCTTGCTCAGCTACATTAAAATGACGATAGATAGCTTCGAATATCTTACCGAAATCTTTCTCATCTAATTGGGAAGGGGTGCCGCCCCCAAAATAAATGGTTTCTAATGCTTCGTTTCCTATATATCCCTTCCGCGATTCCATCTCTTTTATAAGTGCGTTTATATACGGCTCTTTATACTTCATCTCCGTATTGGAAAAAAAGTCACAGTATAAACACCGCTTGGCGCAAAAAGGAACGTGTATGTATAAGCCTGCCATCTGTATGGACACAATTATATCTTTACACAAAGATATGATTTTAATTTCAAAAAGCCTTGCTGCTGCACAACATAGTTCTCAAACACCGGGCGATAATTGCTTTTTTCCTTTACAATCTCTAATTTGCGCCCTCGTGAAAGTGATTCACGCCAAATAAACGTATTGTTAAACTCAAATAAATCCTGATATCATGAAAGTATACCAAACAAATGAAATTAAGAACATCTCTATCTTGGGAAGTTCGGGCTCTGGGAAAACCACTCTCGCTGAAGCTATGCTTTACGAGGGTGGAGTTATAAAACGTCGCGGCTCCGTTGAAGCAGGAAATACGGTGTCTGACTATTTCCCGGTTGAGAAAGAGTATGGATACTCAGTGTTCTCAACCGTTTTCAGTGTAGAATGGCAGGATCGGAAGCTGAATTTCATCGATTGTCCGGGTTCGGATGATTTCGTGGGAGGAGCCGTTTCCGCTCTGAATGTCACGGATACGGCACTGATGGTATTGAATGCCCAGTATGGTGTTGAGGTTGGAACCGTTAACCAGTTCCGGTATACTGAACAATTCCATAAACCGGTGATTTTCGTTGTCAATCAGCTTGATAATGATAAAGCCGACTATGAGGGAACCATCGCCCAGTTGAAAGACCGTTGGGGCAGTAAGATTGTTCCGATCCAATATCCGATTAGCTGCGGCTCTTCTTTCAATGCTGTGGTGGATGTACTGAAAATGAAGATGTATCGTTGGAAGCCGGAAGGTGGAGTTCCTGATGTATTGGAAATCCCTGAGGAGGAAATGGATAAGGCGATGGAGTTACATCAAGCCTTGGTGGAAGCCGCTGCTGAGAACGACGATATGTTAATGGAGAAATTCTTCGAGGAAGGTGCGTTGAGCGAGGACGATATGCGTGCCGGTATCCGTGCGGGCTTGGTTACTCGCGGTATGTTCCCGGTATTCTGCGTATGTGCCGGTCGTGATATGTGCGTTCGTCGTACGTTGGAGTTCTTGGGTAACGTGGTTCCTTGTACCGACAAGATGCCTCGTCTGATTACTACGGAAGGCGTAGAGGTGACTCCGGACTCGAATGGTCCTGCTAGCTTGTTCTTCTTCAAGACTACCGTGGAACCTCATATTGGTCAGGTTTCCTATTTTAAAGTGATATCAGGAAAAGTAAAAGAAGGTGACGACTTGATGAATGCCGATCGTGGTTCCAAGGAGCGTATTGCGCAGTTATTTGCGGTAGCCGGACAAACTCGTATCCCGGTTACGGAAATGGTGGCGGGTGATATCGGAGCGACTGTTAAGTTAAAGGATGTTCGTCGTGGTAATACATTGAACGGAAAGGGTTGTGATTATCGTTTCGACTTCATTAAATATCCGGATCCGAAATATCGTCGTGCTATCAAGCCTGTGAATGAGGCTGACGCCGAGAAGATGATGGAAATCTTGATACGTATGCGTGAGGAAGACCCGACATGGGTAATCGAACAGTCCAAGGAATTGAAACAGACAATCGTTTCCGGCCAAGGTGAGTTCCACCTTCGTACATTGAAATGGAGAATCGAGAATAATGATAAATTACCGATCGAATATCTGGAGCCGAAGATCCCGTATCGTGAGACAATCACGAAAGCGGCCCGTGCGGATTACCGTCATAAGAAACAATCCGGTGGCGCAGGCCAGTTCGGTGAGGTCCACTTGATTATCGAGCCTTACTATGAGGGTATGCCTACTCCGGATACCTACCGTTTCGGCGGACAGGAATATAAGATGAATGTTCGTGATACTCAGATAATCGATTTGGATTGGGGTGGTAAAGTCGTGTTCGTAAACTGTATCGTTGGTGGTGCTATCGACGCTCGTTTCTTGCCGGCTATCCTGAAAGGTATCATGGCTCGTATGGAGCAAGGGCCGTTGACGGGTTCGTATGCTCGCGACGTGCGTATTTGCGTATACGATGGTAAGATGCACCCCGTAGACAGTAATGAGATCTCTTTCATGCTTGCCGGACGTAATGCGTTCAGTACCGCTTTCAAAGAGGCGGGTCCTAAGATCTTGGAGCCTGTTTACGATGTCGAGGTTTCCGTTCCTGCCGATTATCTGGGGGATGTGATGAGTGACTTGCAAGGACGCCGTGCCTTGATTATGGGTATGAATAGCGAGAAGGGATTTGAGAAACTATTGGCGAAAGTTCCTTTGAAAGAAATGTCTAACTATTCTACTTCATTAAGCTCCATTACGGGCGGACGTGCTTCGTTTACGATGAAGTTCGCTAGTTACGAGTTAGTTCCTGCCGATGTACAAGAGAAGTTGTTAAAGGCTTACGAGGCTATCCAATCAGAAGAATAGGTAAAGTAAAATGTCATCATAATTTTTTAATATTTAAAGTTAAACGAGAAAAGGCCGGCTTTGTGAAGAGCTGGCCTTTTTGTTATTGGGATCAGAACATTTCCGGACGGAGGAGGTCACCCGTTTTCTCAAGCACGTAGATTGCGATCGATTGATTTTGAATGGTGATATCATCGATGGCTGGCAATTGAAGAAATCCGGTAAACGCTGGAAACAAAAGCATACCGATTTCTTTAAGGTATTGATGAAGATGATGGAGAAAAGGGGTACGGAGATTATCTATGTCGTGGGGAACCATGATGATTTTCTCGACAGCTTGGCTCCTTTTAAGTTCTCCAATATATCGATCGTAAAGGATTATTTGCGGCCATATTCATCAAGCGGCAGTTATTTGCATGGTTATTTGTTGAATAGCGGGTTTAGTGAGGAGATCCGTTCTTGGCATTCTCGTCATCCTTCGGTTCTGATGCATTTCTTTTGGGATAAGAAAGATCAGCGAGCCGAGGTGATAATAGACGATTGCCTTTCTTTCCATCAGCTGGATGATACGTTGTTTCTACGTTATATGTCGGGGGCGAAAGCTTATGCTACGACCGCCGGGTTCGAATCCGTATGTGAGGCGATGTATCTGAATAAACCTGTATTGATGGTTCCTACACATATTGAGCAAGCTTGCAATGCTTACGATGCCTCTTTGTCTGGCGCAGGCGTTGTCGCTGATTGTTTTGATCTGGACGCGTTATTATCCATTTCGGAAAGCCATGTGGAGAATCCGGTTTTCCGGCATTGGGTGAAACAGGTGTGCCACGCTGATGGAACAGGTGTGCCACGCCGATGGCACGGGTGTGCCATGCCGATGACATGGGTGTGCCATCAGCGTGGCACTGAAGTCTTATTTATTCAACGCTTGCTCAATATCTGCAATAATATCATCGGCGTTCTCGATACCTACAGAGAAGCGGATCAAGTCCGGAGCCACGCCAGCCTCTATCAATTGTTCATCGCTCAACTGGCGGTGCGTATGACTGGCCGGGTGAAGCACGCAAGTACGGGCATCCGCTACGTGAGTTACGATAGCGGCGAGTTTCAAGCTATCCATAAACTTGATCGCCACCTCACGTCCACCTTTCAATCCGAAGGATAATACGCCGCAAGAGCCATTCGGTAGATACTTCTTGGCGAGTTCATGGTACGGATTGCTTTCCAATTCAGGATAATGAACCCAAGCAACCTTATCACATTTCTGTAGCCACTGCGCTACCGCCAAGGCGTTTTTGCAATGCTGCGGTACACGAAGATGCAAGGTCTCCAATCCCAGATTCAATAGGAATGCGTTTTGCGGGGATTGGATCGCTCCAAGGTCACGCATCAGTTGGCTGGTCGCTTTCGTGATGAACGCTAATTTCCCGAATGCCTTGGTATAGGTCAATCCGTGGTAAGAAGGGTCCGGCTGGCAAAGTCCCGGGAACTTCTCGGCATGCGCCTCCCAGTCGAAATTGCCGCTATCCACGATACAACCGCCTACGCTCGTGGCATGGCCATCCATATATTTAGTCGTGGAGTGCGTAACGATATCCGCTCCCCATTCGAACGGACGGCAATTGATCGGCGTGGCGAACGTATTATCGACGATCAAGGGTACGCCATGATTATGAGCGATGCGGGCAAACTTCTCTACGTCCAATACCATAACGCCCGGATTGGAGATCATCTCGCCGAACATCGCCTTCGTATTCGGGCGGAAAGCCTTGGAGATCTCTTCCTCGCTTGCGTCTTGATCGATGAATGTACACTCGACTCCCAGTTTCTTCAAGGTAACGGCCAATAGATTGTAAGTACCACCATAAATGCTGGTAGCGCTTACGATATGGTCGCCAGCCTCGCAAATATTGAAGAAAGCGAAAAAGCTAGCGGCCTGCCCGGATGAGGTCAGCATGGCGGCCACGCCACCTTCCAATGCTGCGATCTTGGCTGCTACAGCCTCGTTTGTCGGGTTTTGCAGGCGGGTATAGAAATAGCCGCTTTCCTCCAAATCGAACAATTTAGCCATCTGTTCGCTCGTCTCATACTTGAATGTCGTGCTTTGATAGATCGGGAGGACACGGGGTTCTCCTTTCTTGGGTTGCCAACCGGCCTGTACGCACAGGGTTTCCGGTTTGAATTTGTTATCCATATCGGTTGTTTTTTAATTAATTGTCATTTGAATCGCAAATGTACGGAAAATCGGTAAGAATTGTTCCGCTTACAAGATCTTCTTCTGTAAGATACTGAACCAGATGAAAGCGACGACACCTTTCAGCATATTGGAAAGGCTGATCGCCCACCAAACACCCGTAATACCCAGTCCCGCTGCCGCTAGCCCGATGGCCAAAGGTATGCGCAGGGTGTTGCACGAGATGCTGATGATCGCCGGCGGAATCGTTCGACCGGTACCGTAGAACATGCCTTGCGTGGTAATCTCCAGCATCATGAAGATCATCGAATAGCCATCGATCCGGAGAAATATACCACCGGCCTCATAAGCGGCTTGCTCCGGCACGATCAGCGAGAAGACCTCGCTACCGTAAAAGACGAATAACAACGTGCAGAGTACACCGATGATAGAAGTCATTTTAAGCGTCGTATGATAAGCGGTCAGGATACGTTCTTTCTTGCGTGCGGCGTAGTTCTGGGCGGTGAAAGCGGAGAGGGCCGTATGAAGCCTTGTGAGGTGTTCCATGCGATCGCCTCCATTTGTCCGCCTGCCGTAAGCGTCATCAAACCGATATGCCCTCCGTAGGTGGAAGCTGTACGAGCCATAAAAAGATTGATGATCGCGAAGAATGTATTTAATAACGCTACCGGTAGACCCAATTGGAAGATCCGCTTGGTGTAGCGTTCCTTTAAACGGACAAAGAAAGGGAATCCCCCGAACAATTTATTGCGGCATTTTATCTGATAGACGAATAGTCCGCAAACCACCGCTTGGGAGATCCACGTAGCCCAAGCCGCGCCCGCCGTACCCAAATGGAAGCCGAGTATAAATAAAGGATCTAGCACCATATTCAGTAAAAGACCTGTTCCGCTGATATAAAATGGAATCTTACTCAATCCCGAGGCATTATGAATCCCGGTAAACGCCGCCGAGAGGAAGATAAATGGGAATGCGGAAGCGACGATTCTCAAATATTCCACGGCGTTTAACGCAATCGGTTCCTCCAGTTTGTAGAAGCCGATAATCGGATGAGCGAGGACGAATAGCAAGAATCCCCAACAAAGCGAGAGGATCAAGGCGATCGTTAGGTTATGGGAGGCGAATCCTCGGGCATCTTCCACGTTTTGCGCTCCGATACTTTGCCCGACACTCACCTCCGAGCCTACTTTATTCAAGTAAGAGATCGAGTTCGTCATCCAAGTAAGGATACCAACGGCGCCGATAGCGGCTACGGCCTCGCTTCCCAATCGGCCTACCCAAGCCATGTCGGTGATGCTATAGGCCATTTGGATAAATGAGGTACCCATGATCGGCATCGCCAGATTGAATAGTTGCCGGGAGATGGCCCCTTCGGTCAGATTTTTTGTTCCTTGCATGATCGTTTGTTTAAATGTGCGCAAAAGTAGAAATAATTTTGCTACCTTTAGCGACGTTAATCTTAAAGAATAGTATGATGATAACGAGACGGAATTTTTTGAAAGCGGGTGCCGCTGTGGCTGCGCTGAGTGTAGTACCGAACGGCTTTGCCTCTATCTTGGCTAAGAAAGAGAAAGCGATAGGTGTACAGTTGTATAGTGTCCGGGACGACTTGAAGACGGATTTTGACGGTACGATGAAGGCTTTGGTGGATATCGGTTATAAACGGATGGAAGCCGCCGGTTACCGGGATGGCAAATTCTACGGGAAATCCCCGGCCGAGATGAAGAAATATCTGGCGGATCTGGGTGCCCGTATGGTAGGTTCCCATACCGGAAGCGGTTTGCTGGCGGAGGGTGATACCAAGGGATGGGACTTCTGGAAAAAGAATGCCGCCGATACGGCAGAGGTAGGCTGTAAATGGATTGTTCAGGCGGGTTATCCCTCCAAAGATATCAAGAGCCTTTCGGACGTGAAGCGTTTAGCGGATCAATTTAATAAATGTGGTGAGATCGCAAAGGCGAACGGGTTGCGTTTCGCTTTCCATAACCATGTGGATGAATTCCATGAGTTGGAAGGGAAGATCCCGTTCGACGTGATGATCGAGAATACGGACAAAGGGCTGGTTACTTTCCAGATCGATACGGCTCAATTAGTGTATGGCGGTTTTAAATGTCATGATTACGTGAACCGTTATCCCGGTCGTTTCGCCAACTGGCACTTGAAAGACGCAAATGCGGATGGAAAGGGTAGCACGGAGATGGGCGCCGGAATCGTAGACTTCAAGTCCTTATTCGCCGTGGCAGAGAAAGCCGGATTAGAGGATTACTTCATTGAGCAAGAGCGTTATAATATGACACCGCTGCAAGCGATGAAACATGATTATGACTTCTTGATGAAGGCTTCTTATGTGAAGTGGTAAATGGGAGTATAGGCGTAGCCTTATGCCAGTATCGGTGTAAGGCTGCGCCTATATCAGTGTGAGGCTATGCCGATACTGGCGCAAGGCTACGCCGGTATCGGTGTTTTTTATCGGATAAACAAGAGTTCCCGATACTTCGGCAACGGCCACATCTGGTTGTCCACCATCAGCTCCAGATCATCGATATGGTCACGGATCTCATCCAAATAAGGGGCCACCGAGTCGTGGTAAGCGATCGCTTTTTCCCGCATATCGGTCAAACGGTTCGCTTTCTTGCGAGCCTCTACCATCTCATCCACTTTCTTGGTCACGGCACAGATATGTCCGGCTATCTTACGAACCAAGCGACGGGGCTCTTCCGACATATCACGGAATTCCGGGTCGTCGCCGAATGTCTCTTTCAACTTCGCTATATTATCCAGCAATACGCTCTGGTAGCGAACGGCTACCGGGATGATATGGTTCAAGGATAAATCCCCTAATACCCGAGCCTCGATCTGTACCTTTTTGATATAGACTTCCCATTTTACCTCATTACGCGCTTCCAATTCTTTCTGGGTAAGTACACCGGTAGACGTGAACATCTCGATCGACTCCGGTTTAAGATAAGCGTCATATTGCAAGGGAACACTATTTTGGCAATCCAGACCTCGCTTGGCGGCTTCCTCTTTCCATTCGTCCGAATAACCGTTTCCATCGAAACGGATCGGCTTAGATTCCTTGATATAGGCTTTCAGCACCTTGAAGATCGCTACTTCCTTGCTTTTTCCTTCCGCTTGCAAAGCCTCTACGTCCTTCTTGAATTGTTGCAATTGATAAGCTACGGCGGAGTTCAACGCTAACATGGCCGATCCGCAGTTCACGGAAGAACCCGGGGCACGGAACTCAAAACGGTTTCCGGTGAAAGCGAAAGGAGAGGTACGGTTACGATCTGTATTGTCCAACAGCAGTTCGGGGATCTGCCCGAATCCGAGATGCAAGCCCTTTTTATCGTCTACCTCGATCGCATCCTCGATAGAGCTATTCTCGAACTTATCCAAGATATCGCTGATTTGTGTTCCAAGGAAAGTGGAGATGATAGCGGGAGGTGCCTCGTTTGCGCCTAGGCGATGTGCGTTCGTGGCGGAAGCGATACTCGCTTTTAATAAAGCGTTGTATTTATAAACGGCCATGATGGTGTTCACCACGAAGGTGATGAAGCGCAGGTTGTCCTCACGGTCTTTACCCGGAGAGAATAAATTTACCCCCTTATCTGTTCCCATAGACCAGTTACAGTGTTTACCGGAACCGTTTACCCCGTTAAATGGCTTCTCGTGCAATAATACACGGAAATTATGACGGCGGGCTACACGTTTCATGACCGACATCAATAATTGGTTATGGTCGTTGGCTAGATTACATTCCTCGTAAATAGGAGCTAGCTCGAATTGGTTGGGGGCTACCTCGTTATGGCGGGTCTTTACCGGGATACCTAGTTTATAGCATTCGGTTTCCAAGTCTTTCATGAATTCTTGTACACGAGAGGGGATAGCGCCAAAATAATGGTCGTCTAATTGTTGGTTCTTTGCGCTCTCATGTCCGAGCAAGGTACGCTCGGTGAGTGAGAGGTCCGGACGGGCGGAATACAAGTCCTCGTCAACAAGAAAATATTCCTGTTCCCAACCTAGGTAAGTAATTATCTTATTGACATCCTCATCGAAATACCGATATACGTCCTTGGCGGCTTCCCCCAATACTTCGATAGAGCGGATCAGCGGGGTCTTATAATCCAGCGCTTCACCGGTATAAGCGATAAATACGGTTGGGATACAAAGTGTGTCATCTACGATAAAAGCGGGAGAGGAAGGGTCCCAAGCGGAGTAGCCGCGGGCCTCGAAGGTATTGCGAAGTCCACCGTTCGGGAAACTGGAGGCGTCCGGTTCTTGCTGGACGAGCAACTTGCCGCTGAACTCCTCGATCATGCCGCCGTTGCCATCGTGTTCTACAAAGGCGTCGTGCTTCTCAGCGGTGCCATCGGTAAGTGGTTGAAACCAGTGGGTGTAATGAGTGACTCCTTTTTCCAGTGCCCACATACGCATGCCGGCTGCCACATGATTGGCGATTTCCCGGTCGATAGGTGTACCATTGTCAATGGCGTGGGTCAAGGCTTTGTACGTTTCCTTGGAGAGATATTTCTGCATCGCCTTCCGGTTGAAGACATTCTCGCCATAGTACTCAGATACTTTGTGTTCGGGAGTAACGGCTTCCACGGCCTTTCGGTTGGATGCCTTCTCCACAGCATTAAAGCGTGAGATTGACATTGTTGAATTGTTTTATGTATTTACGGCGCGAATGTACGGTAAAAAAGGAAAAGCCGGATAAAAAGGGCAGAAGTTTTTTCCTTATGGCTGTTGCTGCAAAAACAGCACGAAAATTCCATACAAATTCAATCTGTTAAATGTAATCTCTTTGATGATATTAGCCGAAAAACACACGCTGCTTGTCAAAACAACCGAATGTAGGGAAGGGCTTGTTCAACTTTTACAAAGGATTCATATGACATAAATTGTTTTTTCCGATCGCTAACTCATAATTGGAGGGGGACGGGCAAATTAGTTTATAACGGCATTGAGAACAAGGCTTTAGATTGTAGCGTGTACGTCGCCAAGATGTTCCCTTTTCCAATTCTTCGCATAGCATTTCCTTGATCGAATCTTGAATATGTCCCAAGGTTTTTTCGTTTACATTCGCATACACGCTACCATCAGACAAGATGGTTATTTTCCCGAAATGATTCGTGTTGAGCGCTTGAAGGGCGAATATTCCTTGCCTATCTAGTTCAATGTTATCCAGTTCCTCTTGGTCGATAAAGATACATTCCTCAAAGAAGCCTATGTTCTCTCTGGTATAGAACGGCCGGATGGTCACGTCATCCGCCCACTCACTTAAAGATTCGCTTAACGCTTCCGCTTTTTCATATTCCGGGAAGGACGTTATACTGATTTCCCAGCATTGCTTGATTCGCAGCTCCTTGATTCTTTGAGCGAGAGCGATAACTGCCGCCGTATCTGCCGGTTCGTTCACAAGTACTTTCAGACGGAACGCCTCTTTCTTTCGCTTGCTCAAGACACTTAGATCTTCCGGTATGTTGCGCCAGTCTGAAACCAATGTATGCGTAGCGTCTATTCCTTCCACAATGGCCAATACCTCCTCCAACTCTTTGTACTGAAAGATATTTCCGCCTGAGAGCGTGACCGCCGCTCCTGTATAATAAATGGAGAATAAGAAGTCTCTTAACAAGGTGGGATCAAGCACCTTTGTTGATTTCGTGCAGCAAAGGTATTGCTTATACCGGGCTTGACAATTGGGACAATCAAAGGGACACTCGCCATTAATGTAGATCTCTACCTCATGCAAATAAGATAGGATATTTTTACTAATTGGCGAATTATTTTCTGTTAGCCGCTCTACACTCCATTGTAGGTTTAATACAGGAGGCATAATGATAGGTTTCTCCAAGTCTCCTTCTATGATGTCTCCATATCCTTGTTCTTGGATAATTTTCACAAAATTGTATAGAGATTCATCCTCCAAATCTTTCACATCAATCTTTACACTATATAATTGTTCAATATCTTGCAATTGTTCCACAATAGACAGTATAGGCTTTTTTTCAAAAGATATACATCTGAATGTACTTGCATTATAAAATAAATAGTTATTTGGATCCTCACTAATAATGACATAAGGATGAAGGTAAAGCCAAAGTGTATTTATATTGTTCATTTCCATTATCTTACAAGAATAACCTCTTCCATAATTCGCTTATATAATAGAGGCTGATCCTCCATTTTCTTTATGCACTGACGCAAATAGTCATCAAATTTTTGGCTATCAGCCATTTGCTTACAAATAGGTTTTTCTCCCAAATTCTCAATATCAAACATACATAATATGCAATGCCGCTTGTAAAAGCAATGCGAACATAAATTCCTCAATGAATCATAATATGCATTGTACTTTTTAGCGATATCTTCACAATTAATCACAACTTCATTTCCTTTTATTTCTCCTAGCGCATATTGATGCCCTATTCGTTCACAAGGCAATATTTTATTGTTGACTGTCATGAAAATTCTTCGAGAGAAAGGCATACATGTAGACGTAGGCAGGTGCTCTACCTCACTGCTTTTGATCAATAAATCATTGTAGCTTTCATATACATTCCCACTATAGTGAAAAATGAAGGCCTGTAACATATTTGCTTCGTCAGAACCTAAATCTAGCACTTCATTCATTTCTTTAGTAAGTCCATTCTTTTCATCTATAGGTTTTGGTTGAACCAAATTGTTAAAATCTTTTCTCATACTTGATTTTACACCGGTGCGATTTATGGTAGAGAAATGAGGAACTTTACCAAATTCATGATAGATAAAAGAAAATATTTCTTGCTGATTATTCAAATTATGGATAACGGAATTGATTCGTATGTAATCTCTGAAATAATCAGGATAATGGTTCTGGATATACTTTAATATATTATAAACAATTTTAAAGGAGGTTTTGCCATTAGGAAAAATCCGGTGTGCATCATTCTCTTCTGTCCCATCTAGACTAACAGTAAGAATAAAGTTATATTTAAGAATTAAATCAAGATACTTTTTTAAATAAATCGCATTTGTCGTCATCATATATTTGAATGTGATATGATGATTCTGCAATTTCTGAGTATAATTTACTATTTCTTTGATAAACTCTACATTAAGTAGAGGCTCACCTCCATAAAAACTAATGATCACATCATTTATTGGAGAAGTATTTGCTGGAGAGTTCAGTTTATCTACAAGATAATCTATTAATAACTTCGCCTTATACGGATCCATCTTTTTATTTAGACGGATATCATGATTCTCATAAAATTTACCATATATACAATAAGTACATTTAAGATTACAAGAATCCGTTATTTCAAAACCGATATGCTTTATATTCGCCAATTCAATAAAAATATCAGATGTTGAAATATGTCCATTCAGAGAGTAGGGGTCATTAAAGTCACACTCATTATTTATATTAGCTACTTTAGCTTGTCCCTTCTCTTTTTGGATTGAAATTTGTTTGCCCTTCTTTTTTACATGTAGATTATAATCCTTTTCTATCTGAACAGAAATATTCTTATCGGCATAAGTTAAACTATAGTTTATCATTTTGTTTAAATAATTATAGCTTTCGTTTTACTTTTTTTCTTACACAGTATGATTAACTGATTCGTATCTTTTCCCCAACCATCAAATTGTTTCTGAAGAGAAGGAGACAGCGTACACTTTCCCGTCTGCTTGTTCATTACAACGATTTGAATGAGCTCGATCGAGAAATCAATGGATTTAACAATGGGTTCCATTGATTTCCTGTCCCGAGCTAATAAGATTACGTTTATAGATCACCGGATTCTAAAATTAATGGGAAGCGTATACAAAACGCGTACAACTTTGCCTTCGTTCTTACCCGGCTCCCATTTTGGGAAAGACTTGATGACTCTTATCGCCTCTTTATCTAACGAAGGCGAAAGCCCTCGCACGACTCGTACATCCGAGAAACTGCCGTCCTTATTGATCACGAACTCGCAAACCACTGTCCCTTGCTTGCCTGCTTCCAGCGCATCCTTAGGATATTGGATGTTTTCCGCTATAAATGCCAGGATAGCCTCTGTACCACCCGGATAGGAGGGCATGATATCGACACGCTTATAGACTTTATCTTCCGGTTGTAACGGATCTCCTTGGGCATCGTTAGAATGACCGAAAACAGGGAATGAGAGAACCAGCGATACGAAAAGGACGATTGTTCTCAAAATCAGGCTTGTTCTTACTTGTTTGTTTTTCATGAGACATTTGTATTTAGTTATTGTTTTTTCTTACAAATCACTAACAGTTCATTGGTACTATGCCCGAAACCGTCGAATTGTTTCTTTAATTCCGGCGAGAGGTTGTAAACGCCCACTTTCACGTCGGGATATAACTCATACCACTCAACTGTGCCAACGTAATACTCCTGTGTGCTGAAACGAGGCCAAATGGCAGGCCCTCCAAGCAGGTCGTCTTGAAGCTGTCCCTTGGCGACAAACCCCGATCCCATCTTTTTGTCATAGACCATGTATCGCCAATCGTCCTCATTCGGCTCATAAGGATTGTTGCCTACACCATTCCTGCGTTGGCATGTCAAGAAGAGCAAGCGGTCACCCTCAACGACATTCGGAATGCCCCAATAGTTACTCGCATGTTGCTCATAGTCAACATTGGAGAACCAAGCCTCATATTGGATCGGCAACTTATATTTGCCCATATCAAAAACAATATGCGGGAATATATCGGACGATGATAAGCGAAATACCGTATCGTTCGCCGCCCTGTTTTTCAAATAGAGTTGTGAGTCATACCGATAGAATTCCTTCTCGTGACGAGAATGAACGAAATAGACACCGTCCGTATTCTTTACCGTCATCCCATAGTTTGAATTGGGAATGAAGCGCAACGTATCTCCCTGTTCATTGAATGCGTAAACCAAATGCTTCTCTTGGTGTATACCCAAAGCCGTAGTCCATAACACCGTATCGGAGATCCCGATGTTGTAAAAGAAATCCTCCGTGATTTTCACGTTACGGATATAGTTCCCTTCCAGGTCATAAAATAAGATTCGTTGCGCATCCGCCACAAGGATCTCTTTCCTTTTCGGGTCATAATCAATCCCTCGGATTCCCAAATATTCTCCCGGTCCTTGCCCTTTTCGGCCAATCAGCCGGACAAACTCTCCCTCTTCCGTGAACAGGCAGATGCCAGCCAATGAACGGACAATCCAATAATTATCCACCTTCAATACATCCGAGATCCGGGTCACGATGATATCCTTGGGTGTTTTCAGCTCTAAGTATTCCACCGTATCGGCAATTTCGGATATTTTCATAAGACGTTCTTCATCCATGCACCGCTCGAAATCCACGATGATAAAGTCTTTGCCAATCTCTGCTTGATGTTTACAACTGATACCGATTACCAACAAGAAAAACACCCAAAAGAATATATGTATGTTTGCTTTCATAAACTATCTTGAAAATAATTACTAGAAAGGCTATGTGTCAAATTATATTACCGTACACTGATTTATTTTATTGTGAAAATAATATCTGTTATGAACCGGTAAATACTATATTTGACACATCGCCAATTTCTAATTGAGGTTAGAAGTAAGCCGTCCATTCCCCATAGGCACTTCCTATTGTAGGAGATGATGTACCACATTTATCCCTGCAATAATCCCCACCCTTTAACTCTTTCAACTGTCTTTCGTTTAATTCTTTTTTAGACAATTCGCTTAATTTTAGCTTCTTTACTTGCTTCATTTTTTTAGTGTTTTAGCAGTTAAACAAATATTTGTGTCATCTTATATTCAAACTAGAATAATATTATTTATAGTTACAACAAGTGTGACCTCTTAATTATTCTTGTTGCAACTATCTAAAACAAACCTATTTTTACCTAAAAAAGCCTGCCATGTACCGTTAGGCAGGTATAGTCTAAGACTATTTTTAGGTGTTGTTATTTTTATTCGATATATCTCCATGTTATTTACCTATCGTTCTCATGTATTCAATGTATTATTTAGACAGACTAAGACAACTATTCCAGATCTGCCCTAGTATTTTCCCTTCATCATAGGATGAATCAGGTACCAAATCCTTTTTAACTACAGCTTTTTTATAATTCATACGCATGGCCGAATAAAGGCCATAGTCCTCCTTATATGCCGCATTATACGATTTTATATTTGATAGCTTTTCATCCACCTCCGAGAGAATCTCCTCAATATCCCCTTCTATAAACTTTTCTCGCAGTAAATAGGTGATGCCCCATCCGATACCGGTCAAGCCATCCGCAAATCGAAAAGGTAGGGAATCCGGTAATTCCAGGATAGTATCCATCATCTCGTCAGCGAATTGCTCATACAGGATATCCTCGCTATAACGGCTGTATTCATAAAACAGGATGATCATTCCCAGTTTGCCATTGTATAATCCGGGATTTTTCAGTTCCTCCGTTCTTAATAGCCCGAAACGAAGTAAGTCTCTTAAGTTCTCTTTATGCTTCATGAACAATTCTCTCATATCTTACCTTATTTAATAAAAAGCCAACTTCGTATCCCAACTTCCAAAAAAGTAATGTGCGCAATAGGCCTGTTTTATCTTCTCGAGGAACACCTCTTTTTCTCCTTGAAAGATGTATCGGTACATATCATATTTAGAAACGGGTGTTACTTGTGAATAGGGGAATCCATAAGCCCCGTTCTCTTTTTTTAAGCGGTTGAACAACCGATTGATCCTATTGGGACCGGTCGAATGCATGACCGTTTCGATCGCGGACTCTTTTTCTTCCGTATTAGTCAAGATCTCATTCAAGATCGTCAGCCAACCCGGATTTCCTTTTTCAGAGACCAAGAAAGCATTGCCTATACGTATGGGCTTGGCAGGAATGGGGGGCTCTTCTCCAAACCCGATCGTTACATTTTCCAATAGGGGAGTCATCGGTCGAAAACACTCCGTATCCAAATCCGTATATACGCCACCATATATATATAATATCATGTAACGAATCGTGTCCCAACGTTGTACATTGTAAGGAAAGCTTCTATATATGGAAAGATACTCCGGAAAATGTTTTTCCACCAGCTCATCCATTTCTTCCCCGTTCCAAAGGTGATATTCCCAATCCGGGTTCTGCTCTCGCCAAGTTCTTGCCAAGATTTGTAAGCGGGTGGGCATCTTGGGCTCTGTACGTCCTTCCCAGACCTGATGTATGATTCTTGGAATAGCCATATCCTTACTTTTTTGTTTGTTCGTACCAACTACCTAGAAAGTAATGTATAGCGAATGAGTTCTCGATCTTGTTCGCTAAACCTTCTGATATCTCATCGTCCATCACTTTCAACACCTCGTCGCGGGTTAATGGGGCGACCAGCTCCGCAGGTATTAAAGAGACTTGTTCCTTATACTTGCTATTGTCATAGACTCTGGTTGTCATATAAGGGCCTGTGGTATCGAGAATAGATCGCTCCGGATAAAGAGCCCCCCTGTCTTTATTATCATGGAATACGGCATCTATCAATTCCTTGAAATAAGGATGCCCGGGGACTGTCGCCATAAAAGCGTTGCCCACGATGTAAGGCATACGCCGTAAGACCGCATTGCCTCTCGGCTCCATGCCCATCGCGCATTCCGTCTCACACAATAGGGGAGAGATGTTCTCCGTGCATTCATAGTCCATGTCCACATAGAGTCCGCCTATCTTATAGAGAATCAAATAGCGGACTGCGTCCCAACGCTGCACATCGTAGGGAAAAGCCTGATAGATCGGTATAAGATCCGGGTAATACATTCCTAAAAAAGCGTCAATATCCTTTTTATTCCAGAAACGATATTCCCAATCCGGGTTCAACTCTTTCCAAGATTGGGAGATCCCCTGTAATAAAGGTGTCGGTCCTGACATATCCTCATAGATTTGATGGATAATTCGAGGGATCTTCGGCTTTATATGATTGTTTACAGTAACGGTGTTAAGCCTCTCCTTCAAGTAAAAAACATCATCTTGCTTGATTAGAGATTCCCTGGATGAGTTATATTCCTTGGTCTGCGAATATAAATCGGCTTCTACATCCGGGCAGATGAAGGAGGGATGTAGGATGGTATCGATCTCCTCATTTTTTATATCTGCGAATGGATAATCTTTGATATAATGAGTCGCTTTGTCCGAACAGCCAATATTGGATATCAGATTATAGTTTGGGATGACTGATAACCTGTTATTGACCAGGTTGGTGTAGGCATACCTGAAATCCCAGCAAAAATCTGGGTTGTGATTAGCCATGCCGAAATATTTGTTCCAATGCGTTTGGAATGGAGCATGCGAAGGCAAGCTGGATAGATAATTGAGCCGTCCAAAAAGTGGATAATTTTTATCACAACGAACATTTTTCCATACCCTTCTCCATCCGGCCCATCCTCCTACATGGGTCAAGTTGGAGAAATAATAAGATCCATCGCCCCTCTTCTTGCCGAATTGATAGTTGCTTCCGGCTATATGGCCGATACGCTCATCATTTCTGTATCTTTCCAATAGCGTGGAGCAGAATCCGAAAAAGGATAAGGATGGCACGCAATCATCTTCCAATATGATTCCTTCCGGTTCTTGCTCAAAGAACCAAGAAATCGCTTGGTAACAGTGTATGTCACAACCCAGATTCCGCTCCTGGTACAGTCTAATCGCATCGCAATCCCAATCTATGCAAGAAACGATAGCTCTGGCCGCATCGCATTCCTCACGTTCCTTCTCGTTTCTTGGACCGTCCGCAGCCAGATATAATTTTTTGGGTTTCACCTCCCGAATTCGCTCAAATACCTTCCTAATGGTATCTGGACGGTTGAAGAGGATAAGGAGAATCGCAGTATTTCGATTGTAAGGTATCATTGTACTTGGCTTTTTGCAAATATAGTAAAAGCATTAATATAAAAAACAAAAAAATAAACAACAGTTTTTATCAAATGAATAACTAATGAGCAGGGGCGGCCAACGCAAACCCTGTGAAGTTTTTCAGGAGAAGTATCAAGCCTTTTCAGAGAAGATATACTTACTTGGCCAACACAGTATATATTACTTTGCCAAGTAAGTATATCTTCTCCGGAAAAGTCAGTAGTACTGCGTGAAATCTCAGAACAAACTCCAAGCCACCGTCAATCCCGCCATCACGATCGCTACCATGCTCATCAGCTTGATAAGGATATTCAAACTCGGGCCGGAAGTGTCTTTGAACGGATCGCCAACCGTATCGCCGACAACGGTTGCCTTATGCGCCTCGCTACCCTTACCGCCGTGGTTTCCTTCCTCGATGAATTTCTTTGCGTTATCCCATGCTCCTCCGGCGTTCGCCATGAATACGGCTAAAACGAAGCCCGTGCTTAATCCACCGATCAATAGTCCGACAACGCCTGTCACACCAAATATGAGTCCGGTTAAGATGGGGGCGATAATAGCTAAAACGGAGGGAAGTACCATTTCGTGTTGCGCTCCTTTCGTCGAGATCTCAACGCAACGGGCATAATCCGGTTGTGCCTCTCCAGTCAGAATACCCTTGATTTCCTTGAACTGACGGCGAACTTCCTCCACCATGTGCCCGGCCGCACGTCCTACAGCGTTCATCGTAAGGCCACAGAACATGAATGCCATCATGGAACCTAGGAACATTCCGGCCAGCACCTTCGGATTCATTAAGGTAACATCATAATATACCATAAAGTCCGAGAATGAGGCTTTAGATATTTCGATACTCCTGCCATCGGTAAAGTTCAAGACGGTCTCTCCTAAGCGGAGCAAACCGATCTTGATCTCTTCTACATAAGAGGCCAATAGAGCCAAGCCGGTTAACGCGGCGGAACCGATAGCGAAACCTTTACCCGTAGCCGCTGTCGTATTTCCTAATGAATCCAATGCGTCCGTACGCTTACGGACTTCTTTCCCTAGGTTACACATCTCGGCGTTGCCTCCGGCATTATCCGCTATAGGGCCGTAAGCGTCCGTAGCCAATGTAATGCCTAAGGTCGATAGCATACCTACGGCCGCTATACCGATTCCGTATAATCCCATGCCCACGTTCGTGAAGTCGAATCCGGAGGCGAACAAGAAGGAACAAATAATACCGACCACGACGGCAAGTACCGGGATGGCCGTAGAGAGCATCCCTAGTCCGAGACCGGAGATAATAACCGTTGCCGGGCCGGTCAGTCCCGCTTTGGAGACGAACTGGGTCGGCTTATAGGACTGGGAGGTATAATACTCCGTCGCTTGCCCGATCACGATTCCGACTAGCAGACCTACGATCACGGAACAACCGATCCAGAACCAGTTCTCCATGCCTAATACATAAAGAATCCCGAACGTGGAGATAGCGATCAATACGGAACTCAAGTTCGTTCCTATGGCTAAGGCTTTCAATAGTTGCTTGATCGTCGCGTTCTCATTCGTACGGACGGCGAAAATACCAATAATAGATAAAATGATACCGACAGCGGCGATAAGCATTGGGGCGACAACCGCCTTATATTGTAATTCTACGCTTCCGGAAGAAACGAATGCGGCGGCTCCCAATGCGGCGGTCGCTAGGATGGAACCGCAATAAGATTCATATAGGTCGGCTCCCATACCGGCAACATCACCTACATTGTCGCCTACGTTATCGGCGATTGTCGCCGGGTTACGAGGATCGTCCTCCGGAATTCCAGCTTCTACTTTACCCACTAAATCCGCTCCGACATCGGCGGCTTTCGTATAGATTCCTCCTCCCACACGTGCGAACAAGGCTTGCGTGGAGGCACCCATTCCGAATGTAAGCATGGTTGTCGTGATAATGGTGAGTTTATGGGTCGGGTCTAAAGCCTCGTCTGGGATGAAAGCATTTAACAGGATATACCAGAATGAGATATCCAGCAATCCAAGTCCTACGACTACTAAGCCCATGACTGCCCCGCTTCGAAAAGCGACTTGTAAGCCTTTGTTCAAGGAAGTGCGGGCTGCGTTCGCCGTACGGGCCGAGGCATAAGTCGCTGTTTTCATGCCTAAGAAACCCGCTAATCCGGAAAAGAAACCTCCTGTCAGGAAGGCGATCGGGACCCATTCGTTTTGAACATGGAAGCCATAGGCCATAATAGAGAATAAGATTACTAGGACAACGAAAACCGAGGCGACTACTTTGTATTGCTGTTTCAGATACGACATCGCCCCTTCACGCACAAAGGAGGCGATCTTTATCATCAACTCGGTTCCTTCACTCTCTTTCATCATTTGCCTGAAGAAGAACCAGGCAAATGTTAGCGCTAGGACAGACGCTAACGGGATAATCCAAAAAATACTCGTAATCATAACATGGTAGATTTAATGTTATACTTAAGAAAACAATGTGACAACACCTTTACTTTCCGTGTAAATGTAGCGAAAATAAAAGAGGATGGAAACTTTTTTCCTAATAATAATGTTTTTAATAAAAAAAACAGCATATTTGTCACTTGATTAAGAGATAAGAAATAAATGGCAGAAGAGACAAACCATAAACCCTATAGGTTGGGCTTGGCGCTTAGCGGAGGCGGAGCGAAAGGTTTTGCGCATATCGGAGTATTCCGGATGATGGAGGAATGCGGGCTGAAGCCGGATATCATAGCCGGTACCAGTGTCGGATCCTTAATGGGTACCTTGTTTGCCGACGGCTATTCGGCGGCAGAGATCCAGGAGCTTTTTACCGGACGTGAGTTCTCTGAATTCGCCCAGTTGCAGATTCCTAAGGCGGGTTTGTTCGATAGTAAGCGCTTTCGTTATTTCTTGAGGCGACACTTGCGGACCAAGAACATCGAGGACTTGCAGATTCCGATGGTGATTGTCGCAACTGATTTGGATAATGGCGAAAGCCATGAATTTAGGAGTGGTCCTATTGTTGAGGCGGTAACGGCTTCTTGTAGCATACCGATTATTTTCAGCCCTGTAGTCATTAATGGTGTTCATTATGTGGATGGAGGATTATTTCACAACTTTCCGGTCTCCGTCATCCGTGAGGAATGTGAGCGTATTATCGGGGTGAATGTAAGCCCGTTGATCCCGCAAAAATATAAGCAGACCCTATTCCATATCGCCGAGCGCTCTTATCATTATATGTTTCGGGCAAATACGCTGGAGGATCGAGAGATGTGTGATGTCTTAATTGAAGCGGAGGAGTTTGGCTTATATAAGACATTCGATCTTGAGAATGTAGAAGTGATTTGTAATATTGGCTACGATGCCGCTGCCCGAAGTTTTGAGAAAGTATTGAACGAGAATAAATATGAAACCTTGGTGAAAGCGATTGCGGCAAGAAAGAAAGGCCTGATGCCTTGACAAATCGTCTGTCTGGACAAAGCGCTTTCCCACAAAAACTTTATGTATAGATGAACGCAATGGAACAAAAAAACAAGATGGTAATTTATCAAGTATTCCCGCGTTGGTTTGGGAATCTACGACCATCTCCAGTAATGAATGGCAGTTTAGCTGAGAATGGAGTGGGTAAGTTTTCGGCTTTTACTCCTTTGGCTTTATCAAAAATAAAAGAACTAGGTATTACTCATGTATGGTATACAGGGGTGATAGAGCACGCTACAAAAACCGATTATACCCTGTTTGGCATCCGGAAAGACCATTCTGTCGTAGTAAAAGGTAAAGCCGGATCTCCATATGCTATAAAAGATTACTATGATATAGATCCGGATTTGGCGGATAATATCCAGAACCGTATGAGTGAGTTCGAGGATTTGGTGAAACGTACGCATGAGGCTGGGATGAAGGTTATTATCGATTTTGTACCCAACCATGTGGCACGTCAATATTTCTCGGACGCACGGGAACCTTTCGTGGAGGACTTAGGTCAAACGGATAATGTGTCCAAGGCTTTTGATGTGAATAATAACTTTTATTATCTTCCGGGGCAGACCTTAACGCTTCGTTTTGATCCGCAGCGTGAGGAGGATTTTGCCTATAGTGAGTTTCCTGCGAAGGTAACTGGTAACAATCATTTCGATGCCTATCCAAGCCAGAACGATTGGTATGAGACGGTGAAGCTGAACTATGGCGTGGATTATATGCACGGGGGGGGGGGCCATTTCAATATCATTCCCAATACGTGGGAGAAAATGTTGGAGATCTTGTTGTTCTGGGCTGATAAGGGAGTAGACGGTTTCCGTTGTGATATGGCTGAGATGGTCCCGGTCGAGTTTTGGAACTGGGTGATTCCTCTGGTGAAGAAGGAGCATGATGTGATCTTTATAGCGGAGGTGTATAATCCGGATGAGTATAGGAATTATATTTATACAGGGCATTTTGATTATTTGTATGACAAGGTTGGTCTTTATGATACGGTTCGTGCGGTGATGTGCGGACAGGCTCCGGCTAGTAATATATCGCATTGTTGGCAATCGTTGGAGGGAATCCAGAAAAATATGTTGAATTTCTTGGAGAATCACGATGAACAGCGTGTCGCTTCTGATTTCTTCGCGGGGGATGCCCGTCCGGGTATTCCGGGCATGATTGTCTCCGCTGCCATGAATACGAATCCGGTTATGATCTATAGCGGTCAGGAACTTGGCGAAAGAGGAATGGACGCTGAAGGCTTCAGCGGACGTGATGGCCGTACGACCATCTTTGATTATTGGAGTGTTGAGAGCTTACGAAACTGGAATAATAACGGGCGCTTCGACGGAGCTAAACTGACACCTGCGGAACGCTCGTTGCGTGAGATGTACGTTAAGCTATTGAATGTGGTACGATCTGAGCCGGTTATTGTCGAGGGAGCGTTTTATGATTTGATGTACGCGAACTCCGGTAATCCTTATTTCAATCCGAATCGTCAGTATGCGTTCTTGCGTAAATGGAAGAACGAGGTACTTCTGGTTGTCGTGAATTTCGACCGTGCCGACCAATGTGTATGGGTAAATATCCCGGTCGAGGCATTCAAGGCGCTTGACTTTGAGGATAACAAACCGGCTGAATTGACCGACTTGTTAACCGGGGAAACGACTATCAGTACGCTAACAGACGCTTATCCTTATCAAGTGAAACTCCCTGCTTATTCCGGTAAAATGCTAAAGTTCTCTTTTCTCCATAAGTAAGAGCTTTCTTGAAAAGTTTAGGAGTGCTGTATAGGTAATTCGTTGGTGGAGTTAGGTGGTTGATACGGGGCACCTAGCTTCATCGGGCAAGTATGTTAAGTTACTTTGCCATTTCACTTAAGTTACTTGCCCGATGAAGCTAGGTGGCTTTTTTCTTTGATTTAAGTTCTACATACTGCGAAAGTTTTCCAAATATAAAGAGGTTATTGTAAATAAGTTTTGTACTTTTGCGGCACAATTCAAATCTATTCACTTTAAGATAAATATTCGGAATAATGAGTGCACAAACTCCTTTCTTGGTGTTTTCGGGAACGAACTCCCGGTATCTTGCAGAGAAAATTTGCAACAGTTTAGGTTGTCCTCTGGGACAGATGAATATCCAGCACTTTGCCGATGGTGAGTTCTCTGTTTCTTATGAAGAGTCTATCCGCGGTAGAGATGTATTCTTAGTACAATCTACATTCCCTAATTCAGACAATCTGATGGAGTTGCTTCTGATGATTGATGCGGCTAAACGTGCTTCCGCACATTCAATCATCGCTGTAGTCCCTTACTTCGGTTGGGCTCGTCAGGATAGAAAGGATAAGCCTCGTGTTTCTATTGGCGCTAAGTTGATCGCTGATATGTTGAGTACGGCAGGTATCAATCGTTTGATTACGATGGACCTTCATGCGGATCAGATCCAAGGATTCTTTAATGTGCCGGTGGATCACTTATATGCTTCTTCCGTATTTTTGGATTATATCAAGACGTCTTTGCCTTTGGATAACTTGTGTATTGCGACTCCGGATGTTGGTGGTACGAAACGTGCCAGCAGCTATTCTAAGTATTTAGGCTTGCCGATGGTCATTTGCCACAAATCTCGTTTGCGTGCCAATGAGGTGGCCGAGATGCGTATTATCGGTGATGTGACGGGCTTGGATGTCCTTTTGGTTGATGACATGGTGGATACGGCTGGAACAATTACGAAAGCCGCAAACTTGATGTTGGAGAATGGTGCGAAGTCTGTTCGTGCTATCGCCAGCCACGCTGTGATGTCTGATCCGGCTTCTACTCGTGTAGATCAGTCCGCTTTAACGGAAATGATCTTTACGGATTCCATTCCTTACGCCAAGAAATGCGAGAAAGTAAAGGTATTGTCTGTCGCTGACATGTTCGCTGAGGCGATCCGTCGTGTATGTAGCGGTGAGTCTATCAGCTCTTTGTATGCTATTTAATAGAATAAGATAGAAAAAAAAAACGGTCGCTTCCTTTTGGAGGCGACCGTTTTTTATTTAGAATAAATCTGAATATGTGTTACTTGGTCTCATCGATAATCATGCCGCTGCCCAGACATAAATGATGGTCTTTGTCGTAGATTACACAGTATTGGCCGGGAGCGATACCTTGAATCTTTTCGTCGGATTCTACACGATATAGATCTCCGATACGACGGATGTAGCCATGCGTAAATTCCGGGGTATGACGGATCTTGAAAGTGATTTCTTTCTCACCCTCAAATTCTCCCCATGGATCTTCCGTGATGAAATCGAAACCTTGCATATTGATCACCTTACCATATTGCGTTTCCGGGTCGTAGCCGTTGGAGACATAAATGATATTTCGCTTAATGTCTTTTTTGATAACGAACCAAGGGCCGCCACTTAATCCCAATCCCTTACGTTGGCCGATCGTATGGAACCAATATCCATTGTGTTTACCCAAGACCTTACCCGTCTCTAGTTCCACGATTTTTCCCGGGCGTTTCCCTAAATAACGCTCTATAAAGTCGTTGTAGTTAATCTTGCCTAAGAAGCAAATGCCTTGGCTATCCTTACGCTTGGCGCTCGGCAGTTTCTGGGCCTCGGCGATGGCACGTACCTCGCTTTTCATTAAATGCCCGATCGGAAACATGAGTTTCTGTATCTGTAGGCGGGTGATTTGCCCTAAGAAATCAGTCTGATCTTTTACCGGGTCCTTGGCGGTAGAAAGCCATGTCTTGCCGTCTATCTCCGTGGTCGTGGCATAATGACCGGTAGCGATCTTATCGAAATCCTTGCCCCATTTTTCCTCGAAACAACCGAACTTGATATATTTATTACACATCATATCCGGGTTAGGGGTAAGACCGCGTTTGACAGATTCGATCGTATAGCTTACCACCCGATCCCAATACTCGTCGTGTAAGGAGACGATCTCGAACCGGCATCCATACTTGCGGGCGATATATGAGGTGATCTCGATATCCTCTTCCGCCGGGCAATCGATATAGCCATCCTTGTCTTCCATACCGATACGGATATAGAAGATGGTCGGATCGTATCCTGCCTCTTTGAGTTGATGCACTACGACAGAGCTGTCTACTCCTCCTGAAACTAATGCCGCTATTTCCATTCTCTTTTTTGTCTTTGCTTTTGAATTTACAAAAGTAGAGAAAAAATCTCAAACCTTTGATATTGACTGTATATTCTCTATCTTTGCGGTTGGCCCTTATTGGAATGCGGGCCTTCAAACTATGTACTTTAGATGTAATATATTATAGGAAAAGCAAATCGTAGTAAGTATGAAAAAAATAATGTTATCGCTTATGACAGCTATGGTTATGACGGCTTGTACAGGCCAACAGTCGGATACGGCATCTCAAAATTCCGATAAGGAGTTCAATTATGTAGTGGATCAGTTCGCTGATCTGGAGATTCTTCGTTATAAAGTTCCGGGTTTCGAATCCCTGTCCTTGCGACAAAAGCAACTATTATATCATCTTTCCGAAGCGGCCTTGATGGGACGTGATATATTCTTCGATCAGAATGGACGCTATAATCTGGCGATCCGCAGGACACTGGAGGCTATTTATACGAATTATAAGGGAGATCGGGAGGACCCTCAATTCAAGGCTTTGGAAACCTATTTGAAACGGGTGTGGTTCTCCAGTGGTATCCATCATCATTATGCGTTGGACAAGTTTGCCCCGGGGTTTTCTCCTGAGTTCTTGATGGATTGTATTCACCAAATCGACGCTAAGAAGTTACCTCTTCGTGAGAATCAAAATGTGGATCAGTTCATGATCGAGATCGCTCCGGTAATCTTTGATCCGGGCGTTATGCCAAAGCGTAGCGTACAAAGCGGTGACGGTGATCTGATCAAAGCTTCTTCTAATAATTATTACGGGGGAGGCATCAGTCAAAAAGAGGTAGAGGACTTCTATGCGCAAATGAAAATGGGAAAGGATACCATTTCCCCGATTTCTTACGGGTTGAATAGCCGTTTGGTAAAAGAGAACGGTACGGTCGTTGAAAAGGTTTGGAAAGTAGGAGGGCTTTATTCCGCCGCAATAGAAAAAATCGTAGATCAATTGCGACAAGCCTTGCCTTTCGCCGAGAATGATACGCAGAAAGCGATCATTGGGAAATTGATCGAATATTATCAAACGGGCGATTTGAAGACGTTCGATGCTTATTCGATCCTTTGGGTAGAGGATACCGCTTCGGAGGTGGATTTCGTGAATGGCTTTATCGAGACTTATGGGGATCCGTTAGGAATGAAAGCAAGCTGGGAGTCTACCGTGAATTTTATGAATAAGGAGGCGACTAAGCGTACGAAAATCATCAGTGATAATGCGCAATGGTTTGAGGATCATTCTCCGGTAGATAAGCGTTTCAAGAAAGAGAAGGTGAAAGGAGTCAGCGCTAAGGTAATCACGGTATCTATGTTGGGAGGTGATTGCTATCCGGCTACCCCGATCGGTATCAATTTGCCAAATGCGGATTGGATTCGTCGAGATCATGGCTCGAAGTCTGTTACGATAGAGAATATCACGGAGGCTTATGATAAGGCATCTCAGGGAAATGGCTTTAGCGAAGAGTTTGTATGGAGTGACGTGGAGCGGAACGGTATGAGGCAGTACGGTTTCTTAACGGATAATCTACATACGGATTTACATGAGTGTCTGGGACATGGTTCCGGTAAATTGCTGGAAAACACGGACCCGGATGCGCTGAAAGCCTATAGCTCTACACTGGAGGAAACCCGTGCGGATTTGTTTGGCCTGTATTATTTGGCAGATCCGAAGCTGGTGGAACTGGGATTGCTTCCCGATGGCGAGGCTTATAAATCGGAATACTATAAATATATAATGAATGGCTTGATGACCCAGTTGGTTCGCATCGAGCTAGGCAAGAATGTAGAAGAGGCGCATATGCGTAACCGCCAGTTGATCGCTAAGTGGGCTTACGAGAAAGGGAAGGAAGCGAATGTGATCGAACTGAAAAAACGGGATGGCAAGACCTATGTGGTTGTGAATGACTATCCGAGGTTACGTGAGTTGTTTGGGACATTGCTTGCTGAGATTCAACGTATCAAGAGTGAGGGTGACTATGCGGCCGGAAAGAATCTTGTTGAAGGATACGGTGTGAAAGTAGATCCGGAGCTGCATGCGGAGGTCTTGGAGCGCTATGCTAAGTTAAACTTGGCTCCCTATAAAGGTTTTGTCAATCCTGTGATGAAAGAGGTAAAGAACTCTAACGGTGAGGTTACTGATATCGTCTTGGACTATACGGAAGGTTATACAGATCAGATGCTTCGTTATGGCCGTGATTATTCTTTCTTGCCGACTTATAATAATTAATAGATGGAAAGTTTACAAGACGAGATAAGGGAGATCCGCAAGGAACTTCGTTTGGCGATGAACGGGGTGATTTCTACGAGTATGCGTGAGAAAGGTATCGTATATAAGTTAAATTTCGGGGTTCCGTACCCCGAAATAAAAGAAATCGCCCGCAAGCATAAACCGAATGGAGAACTGGCGGCGGCTCTATGGAAAGAAGATATTCGTGAGTTTAAGATCTTGGCGACATTTCTCCAACCCGCCGAGACGTTGCCTTTGGAGGAAGCGAAACGTTGGGTCAAGGAGATTCCTTATTTAGAGATCGCGGAGCATTGTTGCCGGAACTTGTTCGTTCATCTGCCTTATATGGAGGACTTCACGTCTGATCTGGTTGCTGATAAGAAAAATGAGTTCGCTCGCACGGTCGCCTTTCTTACTTGGGCCGAGAATTTCAAGCGAGGTGGCAGCTTATCTTCTGTGGTTTTAGGATCTTTCTTGGTAGAAACCTTAAACAGCTTAGCGGAGACTAAGGGTTTTAAGTCTACGCTGAAAGAGAAACAAGCGTCTATTCAAGCCATGAAGTTTTATGGGCGTCAATCCGAGGGGAATGCGGAAAGGATCCTAGACGGTTTCAAGGAATTTCAGGAGGCTGCGGGAAACAAGCCGGAATTACAAGAAATCTATAATGAATTAAAATTCGAGTTTGAATATTATCGGTAAGGCTTTGCGTTTAAAATAAATGCGCTAACTTTGTCGTTTGTGCGGTCTTTAGGAGATGGAAGCGAAAGTTTATACGGAAATACGTGCGTTGTTTACTGAATATCTAACGGAGAAGAAACTGCGGAAAACCGAGGAGAGATATGCTATATTCAAGGAGATATGTGCTTTTCCCGGTCATTTTGATGTGTGTATGCTTTCGGATCGGTTGGAGCAAGACAACTTCCATGTCAGTAAGGCGACACTCTATAATACGTTGGATGTACTGGTTGATGCTGGTTTGGTAGTGCGTCATCAAATAACCGTCCAGCCAGTGCAATATGAGTTGAGGATTTATGCCGATACGCATTTGCATTTGGTTTGCACGAGATGCGGGGGTATTCGAGAGTTGCGAAACAGTGCGTTGAAAGCGGATATGAGAAACTTGAAAGTTTCTCGTTTTACGCCGGAGTATTATTGTTTGTATGTTTATGGCCTGTGCAGTAAATGCAAGTTTAAGTTGCAAAGGTCGGGTAAATAAGAATATTAATAGCCTATAATAAATATAGAAAAGATGAAAGTAGACGTTTTGTTAGGATTGCAATGGGGCGACGAGGGCAAAGGCAAGGTTGTCGATGTGCTGACTCCGAATTACGATGTGGTAACTCGTTTTCAAGGAGGTCCCAATGCCGGACATACATTGGAGTTTAACGGGGAAAAGTATGTGTTACGTTCGATTCCTTCCGGTATTTTCCAAGGTGGAAAGATAAACGTAATCGGTAACGGTGTCGTTTTGGATCCGTTATTGTTCAAGCAGGAAGCGGAATCATTGGCTGCGAGTGGTCACGATATCACCAAGCAGCTTTATATCTCTAAGAAAGCTCACCTGATTTTACCTACTCACCGGATATTGGATGCCGCTTACGAAGCCGCTAAAGGTTCCGGAAAGATCGGTACGACCGGAAAGGGTATTGGTCCGACTTATACGGATAAGATTAGCCGTAATGGTGTTCGTGTGGGCGATTTGTTGCATAACTTCGAAGAGAAATATGCGGCCGCTAAAGCAAAACATGAAGCGATCCTGCGTTCATTGAACTATGAATATGATATTACCGAGATGGAGGCTCAATGGATGGAGGCCTTGAACTACCTCAAACAATTCAAATTGATTGATAGCGAGCATGTCATCAATAACTATTTGAAGGAAGGTAAGTCTGTCTTGGCGGAAGGTGCCCAAGGTACGATGCTGGATATAGACTTCGGTTCTTATCCATTCGTAACTTCCTCTAACACGATCTGTGCCGGATGTTGTACGGGACTGGGTATTTCTCCCCGGAATATCGGTGAGGTATATGGAATCTTCAAGGCTTATTGTACACGTGTAGGTAGCGGTCCGTTCCCGACCGAGTTGTTTGATGAGGTGGGAGATAAGATCGGTCAATTAGGCCATGAGTTTGGTGCGGTTACGGGACGTAAACGTCGTTGTGGCTGGATCGACTTGGTTGCCTTGAAATATGCCGTGATGATCAACGGTGTGAGCCAATTGATTATGATGAAGAGTGATGTGTTGGATACCTTCGATACGATCAAGGCTTGCGTGGCTTATAAGATGAACGGTGTCGAGACCAATGAGTTCCCGTATGAGATCGATGATACGATCGAACCTGTATACGTGGAATTACCGGGTTGGAAGACGGATATGACGAAGATGCAGAGCGAGGACGAGTTCCCCGAGGAGTTCAACGCTTACCTTTCTTTCTTGGAGGAAGAACTGGGTGTACCTGTGAAGATCGTTTCCGTAGGGCCGGATCGTGAGCAGACGATTGTCAGATATACAGAAGAATAAACTTGTTATAAATCGTACAAAATGGCAGAAGACCACGTTCCTCAAGGGGTGTCTCCTGCCATTTTTGTCTTTGGCAAACTTTTTGTCGTTGTTTTATAAAACTAAATAAGATAGAAATTTATGAGCATGTATTGGATTATATTTATTGGATTTGCGCTATTGAGTTGGCTGGTGTCATCCCGTCTTCAGGGCAAGTTTGAGAAGTATTCGAAAATCCCTATGCCGAATGGTATGACAGGAAAAGATGTTGCGGAGAAGATGTTGCATGACAATGGTATCTATGATGTAAAGGTGATTTCTACACCCGGACATTTGACGGACCATTACAATCCCGCTAACCAGACGGTGAATTTGAGTGAGTCGGTTTATTATAGCAATAGTATCGCCGCTGCTGCGGTTGCCGCCCATGAGTGCGGTCACGCTGTGCAGCATGCTACTGCTTACGCTCCGTTACGGATGCGTTCGGCTTTGGTTCCGGTTGTTAGTTTCGCCTCTAATATCATGACATGGGTGTTGTTGGGGGGTATGTTATTATTGCATACGTTTCCTCAGTTATTGTTATTCGGTATAATCTTGTTCGCTACGACTACGCTATTTAGCTTTATCACGCTTCCGGTCGAGGTCAATGCCAGCCAACGTGCTTTAGCGTGGTTGAGCAATGCCGGTATAACAAATGCTTATACGCATGATAAGGCAGAGGATGCTTTACGTTCCGCCGCTTATACGTATGTGGTAGCCGCATTGGGTTCGCTTGCTACATTATTATATTATATAATGATATTCTTGGGGGGAAGAAGCCGGGATTGATAAGCCTCGGAAGAGGCTTTCCGTGGATGCCCATTGTAAGGATGTTAGAATGCCCATTGTAAGATGCTTATGACTGCGATTGTAAGCTCCTTACAGTGGGCATTGTTATTTTCTTATTTATTTCGAGCAAAAAACATTACCTTTGCGGCCAGAATAATCATTTAAAACATAAGATCATGCAAAAACCTTCCATACCCAAAGGTACTCGGGACTTTTCGCCGGAGGAAATGGCGAAACGTAATTATATATTCAACACGATCCGTGAAGTATTTCACTTGTATGGCTTCCAACAAATAGAGACTCCTGCCATGGAGAACCTTTCTACATTGATGGGTAAATATGGCGAGGAAGGGGATAAGCTTCTTTTCAAGATATTGAATTCCGGTGATTGTTTCGCTGGTATCTCAGATGAGGAGTTAATGGAAAAGAACCCGTTGAGATTTGCTGCTAAGGCTTGTGAGAAAGGTTTGCGTTATGATTTGACCGTTCCGTTCGCACGTTACGTGGTACAACATCGTAATGAGATTAGTTTTCCGTTCAAACGTTACCAGATCCAACCGGTTTGGCGTGCCGATCGTCCGCAAAAGGGACGTTACCGGGAGTTTTACCAATGTGATGGCGATGTTGTTGGCTCTGATTCCTTGATCAATGAGGTGGAACTGATCCAGATTATGGACGAGGTGTTCCATCGTTTTGGCATTCGTGTGTGTATCAAGATGAACAATCGTAAGATCCTTTCCGGTATTGCCGAAATCATAGGCGAGGCGGATAAGATCGTAGATATTACGGTAGCTATTGACAAATTGGATAAGATTGGCTTGGACAATGTGAATGAAGAGCTTCGTTCTAAGGGGTTGCCCGAAGAAGCGATCGAACGTTTGCAGCCAATCATTATGTTGCAGGGTTCAAATCAAGAAAAGATCGCTACCTTGAAAGAGGTATTATCTGCGTCTGAGACAGGTTTGAAAGGTGTTGCCGAATTGGATTTTATCTTGGAGCGCATCTCTCATACGCCAATTCGTGCGGAATTAGAGCTTGATCTGACATTGGCTCGCGGCTTAAACTATTATACAGGTGCGATTTTCGAGGTGAAAGCCTTGGATGTACAGATCGGAAGTATTACGGGCGGTGGCCGTTATGACAACCTGACAGGGGTGTTTGGCATGGAAGGCGTATCCGGTGTCGGCTTCTCTTTTGGCGCTGATCGTATCTTTGATGTATTGAACCAATTGGATTTGTATCCGGAAGGGTCTTTGAAGACTACACAGCTTCTATTCGTGAACTTCGGACAGAAGGAGGAGATTCATTTATTGCCGCTGATCGCTAAGGTTCGTAAGGCAGGTATTCGTACGGAACTATATCCTGAGTCTACTAAGATGAAAAAGCAAATGGGATATGCGGATGCTAAGAAAATCCCGTTCGTTGCGATAGTCGGAGAAAATGAGATAGCCGAGAATAAAATCAACTTAAAGAATATGCTCACGGGCGAGCAGTGTCTCGTGACTGCCGATGAGCTGATTGACCGCTTAACGGGTAGACCGTGATGAGGTGTCTGTTCCCAGGTTGGAATCTCGTTTCCCTATTTCGGCGGAATACTTCCGCCGTCTCTCCTCGGGAAAAACGGTGGATAAGCGCTTGGCAAATATTGCTTTTGTCGTTTTTGTTTTGGTTGTCGGTTGAGGAGTACATGTATGGAGAGGGCGATTTTCTTTTCCTTTGGATTTTCTTGTTCTCCGCATGGGTATCCTGCGAAAAAGGCGGATCTTGCCGGATTCTCTCAAATGCTTGATCGAGCGGAGGTGGCATCCTTACAAGGTGCTCCGTACCATACTTGTGTTGCCTTTGTTAGCAATTGCCGAGCGATGGGTGCTCGGTTTCGGCAAGATCCGGTTGGAGTATAATACGGTTGAGCATGTTTTTGTGCAGGCTTATATCGCTTGTCAGATATTATTGCTGATTATCATGGTGTTGCCTTTTAATGAGCGGGCGCAAGTGGATGATTATTATGAGTTGCCTTGGTGGCTCATATTTGTTTTGTTGGGACTACAAGCAGCTGTGTCGCTCTTCTTGGTGGGTAAGTTTCTGGCGTGTCGTTCTCTTGTCCGTGATATGTTTGCTGATCTTGCTGCTTCTTGCGGTGTTGGTGTTCGCTTTTGGCATTTATCTGTTAGCTCTTGATGTCGGCTAATAGCGACTCATACGTAAAAAGGCGTTTGGGAATATGTATAGAGACAAGTTGTCAGTTCCCGTTTCGGGTATTTGTCTGTTTCGTCCGAAATATTGTCAGTCATGCCTAAGCGAATTCGTTTGGCACACTATTCGCATAGACTTAGGCGTGAACATAAAGTTCCAAACTAAAAAGTAATATTATTAACATTTAAAATACCGAGAAAATGAACATTAGACCATTAGCAGACCGTGTGCTTATTAAGCCGGCCGCTGCGGAAGAGAAAACACTAGGTGGAATTATCATTCCTGACTCAGCAAAGGAAAAACCTTTAAAGGGCGAGATTGTTGCTGTAGGTAACGGAACGAAAGATGAGGAGATGGTTGTAAAGGTAGGCGATAACGTGTTGTATGGTAAATATGCCGGTACTGAGATCGAGTTTGAAGGCGAGAAGTACTTGATGATGCGTCAGTCAGACGTTTTGGCTATTATCTAAATTCATTTTATAAACAGTAACAAATAAAGAAAAACAATCATGGCAAAAGAGATTAAATATGATATGGATGCCCGCGACCTTTTGAAGAAAGGCGTGGATGAGTTGGCGAATGCCGTTAAAGTAACATTAGGTCCGAAAGGTCGCAACGTTATTATCGAGAAGAAATTCGGAGCACCTCACATCACGAAGGATGGCGTAACGGTCGCTAAAGAAGTAGAGTTGGCTTGCCCATTCGAGAACATGGGTGCTCAATTGGTGAAGGAAGTGGCTTCCAAGACCAACGATAACGCCGGTGACGGTACGACTACAGCTACGGTTTTGGCTCAGTCTATCATTGGTGTCGGTTTAAAGAACGTTACTGCCGGAGCGAACCCGATGGATTTGAAACGTGGTATCGACAAGGCTGTCGCTAAGGTTGTAGAGAGCATCGCTAACCAAGCTGAGGCTGTAGGTGATAAGTTCGAGAAGATCGAGCATGTAGCGAAGATCTCCGCAAATGGTGACGAGGCTATCGGTAAGTTGATCGCGGAGGCTATGCAACGTGTGAAGACTGAAGGTGTTATCACGGTTGAGGAAGCTAAAGGTACTGAAACTACAGTTGACGTAGTTGAGGGTATGCAGTTTGACCGCGGTTATATCTCTCCGTACTTCGTAACGGATACAGAGAAGATGGAGTGCCAGATGGAGAATCCGTATATCTTGATTTATGACAAGAAGATCTCCGTATTAAAAGACCTTCTTCCTATCCTTGAGCCGACCGTACAGAGCGGACGTCCTCTTTTGATCATCGCTGAGGATATCGACAGCGAGGCTTTGGCTACATTGGTAGTGAACCGTCTGCGTGGTTCCTTGAAGATCTGCGCTGTTAAGGCTCCGGGCTTCGGCGACCGTCGTAAGGCTATGTTGGAAGATATCGCTGTATTGACAGGCGGTACGGTTATCTCTGAGGAGAAAGGTTTGAAATTGGAAGGTGCTACAATGGATATGCTGGGTACCGCTGAGAAGATCACGGTAGACAAAGATACCACTACCATTGTAAATGGTGCTGGTGACAAGGAGGCTATCCAAGCTCGTATCGGCCAGATCAAGATCCAGATGGAGAACACGACATCTGATTACGATAAAGAGAAATTGCAAGAGCGTTTGGCTAAGATGGCCGGCGGTGTAGCTGTTCTTTACGTAGGTGCTCCTTCTGAGGTTGAGATGAAAGAGAAGAAAGACCGTGTGGATGACGCATTGCACGCAACTCGTGCCGCTATCGAAGAAGGTACGGTGCCCGGTGGTGGTGTAGCCTATATCCGTGCTATCGATGCATTGGAAGGCATGAAGGGCGACAACGAGGACGAGACTACAGGTATCGAGATCGTTAAGCGTGCTATCGAGGAGCCGCTTCGCCAGATCGTAGCTAACGCAGGTAAGGAAGGTGCCGTTATCGTTCAGAAAGTGAAGGAAGGCAAGGGCGACTTCGGTTACAACGCTCGTAAGGACTGCTTCGAGAACTTGTGCGAGGCTGGTGTAATCGACCCGGCTAAGGTAACTCGCGTAGCATTGGAGAACGCAGCTTCTATCGCTGGTATGTTCTTGACTACAGAGTGTGTGATCGCAGAGAAGAAAGAAGAGACTCCGGCTATGCCTCCGATGAACCCGGGTATGGGTGGCGGAATGGGCGGTATGATGTAATCGACTCCCGTGATTAATGATATGGGCGGCCGTTCCGGAAGGGACGGTCGCTTTTTTTATTTTCATTTGCTTGCTAATTGGAAAAAACGATTACCTTTGTATGCGCAATACCGATAGGTTGCGCTTCAGAATGATTAAAAAAAGCCCAGGTGGCGGAATTGGTAGACGCGCTCGTTTCAGGTGCGAGTGGTTTTGCGATCGTGCAGGTTCGAGTCCTGTTCTGGGCACTTCCCAAAATAGAAAAAATGCAATCCTATACAGAAGACGAAATTGTAGTACAGCTCCGGGACCCGGCCCGACAACGTGAGGCCTTCGCCAAGGTCGTAAGCTTGTATGGCGAGAAGTTGTATTGGCATATACGAAAGATGGTACTGGATCATGAGGATGCGAACGACTTACTCCAAAATACATTTTTGAAAGCTTGGACGAACATCGAGCTTTTTCGTGGCGAGGCTAAATTATCTACATGGCTTTATAAGATCGCGATCAACGAATGCATTACTTTCCTAAATAAACAGCGAAATATGAATAACGTATCTATTGACGATGCGGATACCTTTTTGCTGGAACGTTTGAAAGGGGATGAATACTTCGATGGTGACGAGATACAGGTAAGATTGCAAAACGCTATTCTTACCTTGCCGGAGAAACAACGCTTGGTTTTCAATATGAAGTATAACGAGGAGATGAAGTACGAGGAGATGTCCGAGATACTAGGTACCTCTGTCGGGGCTTTGAAGGCCTCGTATCATCATGCGGTGAAAAAAATCGAGGAGTTTTTAACAAAAGAGGTTTAAACCTTTTGCCCGAATCGCTGTCAAAGCAATATAAAAAGAGAAAAAGTATGAAAAAAGAAGAAAACAACCTAGATCGCTTGAAAGGAACTAATCCTTTCACTGTACCGGAAGGGTATATGGAAGGGCTTACGGAGCGGATCATGAGTCAGCTCCCCGAGAAGCCGGAGGAGAGGGCGAAACGGATTTCCTTGATGGATCGTGTTCGTCCGTGGTTGTACATGGCTGCGGTATTCGCTGGTCTTGGTTTGTTTTTCAAGGCTATCGTGGGAATAAACGGTTCCGATGGTAGTACTGCGTCTGATTCTTTACTGGTCCGGACGGAAGTCCCGACAACGGCTTTAGACGCTATTGAAGCGGAAGAAGATGAGGAGTATTTGGAGTATTTGGAAGTTCAGTACGCCAATTATCTCTTAGATGAGGAACTTTCCTATTCTGAATAAAGTTTAAAATAGTAATTTTATCGAAGATTTTTGTAATAATACTTGTATGAATAAAATATTTTTCATTACATTTGTAGCGATTTCGGTTCTACTCTCTTTCAATGCTACGGCACAAGAGAAGAAAGAGCAAAGACATTTTGATAGAGAAGCATTCGAAGCAAGGCGGAATGCTTTTATTACGGCTGAAGTTGGCCTTACACCTGAGGAAGCTGCACAATTTATTCCTTTATGCAATGAGTTGCGACAGAAAAAATTTGAGGTAGGTCGTGAATGTCGTAAGTTATCAAAAGAAATTCGACATAAGGAGAATCCGACAGATGCTGATTATAACAAAGTGATAGACGAATGTCTGGATGTTGAGATAAAAGAGGCACAGTTGGAAAAAGAGTATTTTGAGAGATTCAAGAAGATACTTTCTCCCGAAAAGGTCTATAAATACCGAAATGCGGAATATAAGTTTGTCCGGAATTTTATGAAGAGTGGTCGGGACAATAAAAAGGAAGAAAAACAGAAAAAGTAAAATATTATCATTATTTGTGTTTTTTGTTTAGATTTAGTTTTGGCGTTTAAGTTAAGGGAGGGGTGGCGACGTGATGTCGGTTCCCCTTTTGTTTTGCCCTTATCCTTGCTTTATAAGCCTTTGGCCTTGGCCTCATTCCATAGTTGGTCCATTTCCTCCAATGTCATATCTTTCAAGGAACGACCTTCTTGGATCGTATGTTCCTCCAGATAATTAAAACGGCGGGTAAACTTCTGGTTCGTGCGTTCCAATGCATTGTCCGGATTTATTTTGTATAGGCGGGCAGCGTTGATCAAGCTAAAGAAGAGATCTCCGAACTCAGCTTCCATCTTATCTGCGTCCATCCTGTCTATCTCGGTTTTCAACTCATTCAATTCCTCCTGTACCTTATCCCATACTTGATCCCGTTGTTCCCAGTCGAAACCTACGTTACGGGCCTTATCTTGGATACGATGCGCTTTTACTACGGATGGGAGGGAAGCGGGAACACCTTCCAGCACGGTTTTGTTACCCCCCTTTTCTTTCAATTTAAGCTGCTCCCAGCTTTGCTCTACCTTTTGGGCGGTATCGGCGGAGGTATCTCCGAATACGTGTGGATGGCGGTAAATCAGTTTCTGGCAAAGGCTGTCGCAGACATCCTTGATATCGAAAGCTTCTTTTTCCTCGCCGATCTTGGAGTAAAAGACGATGTGCAATAACAGGTCTCCTAATTCCTTTTTTATGTTTGTGTTATCCTCACGCATCAGGGCCTCGCATAATTCATAGGTTTCCTCGATCGTATTCGTACGGAGGCTCTCGTTTGTCTGTTTACGATCCCAAGGGCATTTTACCCGTAATTCATCCAGAATGTCGAGTAATTGCCCGAAGGCTTCCAGCTTCTCTTCTCTAGTTGCCATATTATTTACTTATTCTATAATGATTGTAAAAAGAATGAGGGCAGGGTAGAACCCGGCCCTCTGTTTGTTTTATTGTTGTTCTTTCTTGAATTCTTTCAATCCGTTTTGAAGGAACTGGATGTATTTGGAAACATCCTCATTGAATGCGTATGAAGGTCCGAGCGGCTGTCCCTCGTCATTCAATAAGATGTAGAATGGCTGGGCATTAGAACCGAACTTGCTTCGTTGCAAATAACTCCATTTATCACCGATCGTTTTCAGCTTACGAGTCTTTCCGTTCTCTTGGATCTCGATGGGTTGCGGGAGTTTCGTTTTATCGTCTACCATGAGAGTGATTAACACGTAACCATTTTCTAGCATTTGTTTCACCTTAGGATCCGTCCAAACGGAAGCCTCCATCTTACGGCAGTTTACGCAACCGAAACCGGAGAAGTCGATCATGACGGGTTTATTTACCTTCTTGGCATAAGCCATACCGGATTCATAATCGTCGAACGCAGCGTGTACCTCGTTTTTGTATAGATTGAAATCTTGTGTATACAACGGAGGAGCGAATGCGCTGATTGCCTTTAACGGAGCGCCCCAAAGTCCCGGAACCATGTAAATGGCGAAAGCGAAAGAGATAATCGCCATGAACAGACGAGGAACAGATACATATTTTACTTCGCTATCATGGCTAAACTTGATCTTTCCTAATAAATAAACACCCAATAAGCTGAAGATCACGATCCAAAGCACGATAAAAGCCTCACGGTCTAGTAAACGCCAGCCATACGCTAAGTCCGCTACGGAAAGGAACTTCAAAGCCAATGCCAACTCCAAGAAGCCCAATACGACCTTCACTGAATTCAACCATCCGCCGGATTTCGGCATACTTTGCAGCATATTCGGGAAGATGGCGAAGACACTGAACGGGATGGATAACGCCAAAGCGAAACCAAACATACCGATAGCCGGTCCTACCGCCGTACCCATAGAAGCAGCCTGTACCAACAAGGTTCCGATAATCGGCCCCGTACAAGAGAAAGATACCAATACCAACGTAAACGACATAAAGAAAATACTTAATATACCGGTCGTTGAATCGGCCTTGCTATCCAATTTGCTAGTCCATGACGCAGGTAATACCAGCTCGAAGGCTCCGAAGAAGGAGACTGCGAATACTACCAACAGCAAGAAGAACAGGATATTAAAGATCGCGTTCGTTGATAAATCATTCAATGCACTCGCTCCGAAGATGCCGGTAATCAACAAGCCCATAACCAAATAGATTACGATAATAGATAATCCATAGGTGATAGCGTCGCGAATCGCTTTCTTACGATCTTTCGTACGTTTCAGGAAGAAGCTAACCGTCATAGGGATCATCGGCCAAACGCAAGGAGTCAATAAGGCGATCAAACCTCCCAAGAAACCCGCAAAGAAGATGAATAACCAAGACGTATCCGCCGCCGATACCGTAGCGTCGCCGAACGATTTCAATTGGTCGATAACCGGAGACCAAAGATTCGGGCTGTCGGTTAAGCTGTCGGATGCTTTAGGAGATGTCGTAGCCGGTGTCTCTTTAGCGGCGGGGTCCGGAGTGTTCAATTCGCTAGCATCTTCCGCTACGACCTGCGTATCCGGCTGTACGGTCGTGACGTCATCTTTATCCACCTCTGTAGTCGAGCTATTAGCTGCCAGAGCTGGATCTACATGGATACTTTTCTTATCGAAAGAGAAAGGTATTTGATCCGGGGGAAGGCAAGTCTCGTCATTACAAGCCATAAATTCCACCTCGCCCTCCGCCTTGAATTTTGCGGGATCGGTAACCTTTAGTTTTTGGGTGAACGATACCGTACCCGGATACCAACGAAGATTCATGGCGAATTGCTCGTCGTAAACCGTGGTTGGCTTTACTGAAGGAACCGGCTGGCCTATCAGTTCAGCTCCATTCAATGTCTCGAATGTGAAAGATGTAGAAACAGGACCTCCTTCCGGCAGGTTCATGTCATACAGGTGCCAACCTTTCTCCGCCGTGGCGGTAAAGACGATCTCTTTCTCGGGTGCGCCGCCCTTGTCGTCTAGTTTAATTTTCCACTTGACAGGCGTAAGTATTTGTGCCTGCGCTACCAGCGCTATTAGCGCCAGCATGATCGAACTGATGAGCTTCTTCATTTTTTGTCCTTTATTGATAGATTACTTTGCTGTCGATGTGAATTTCTCCGGGATCCGTGTCTCGAAGCGCATCTCCTCGCCTGTTACCGGGTGGATGAAACAGAGCCTGCGGGCATGGAGCATCAAGCGTCCGGCGGGATTTGTCTCCGCCCCGTATTTAGAGTCTCCGGCTATCGGATGGCCGATGGATTGCATCTGCGCACGGATTTGGTTCTTGCGTCCCGTCTCCAGATCGAGTTCCACGAGCGAATAGCGATTGTTCGTTTGCAGGAGTCGGTAGCGTGTGATCGCTTCCTTCCCGTCACCATCTTGCGTCACGTACACTTGCATATGCTTGTTCTCCACGAGGTTGGATACGATCAAATCCGTGTCTTTCTCCGGTCGTCCCTCTATCACGGCCACGTAGGTCCGTTGCGTGACGGCCTCGCTCCAATTGGACTGTAGTTGCTCTTTTACCTTCTGGTTCTTGGCGAACATCATGATACCCGATGTGTCTCGGTCCAGACGGTGCAAAACGAATATCTTGTTGCGAGGGTCGCATTCTTTCAAGTAATCGCTCAGGATACGGTAGGCCGTACGCTCCTTGATACGATCGGTAGATACGGATAGCAAACCTTCCCGCTTGTTGATCACGATGAGGTCATCATCTTCCCAAACAATTCTAAGTAACGGATTGTTGAATTCCACCTTCCCTCTTCCATAGTTGATCCCGACCGTATCGTTAGGGTTCAGCGGGGCATCGAACTGCCGGGTGACTTTCCCGTTTACCGAGATCTGTCCCCTGCTCAATAATCCTTTCACGGACGAGCGGCTTTGTTCTTTTAATAACTCGAACAGGAAAGGTAGCAAAGTGTTACTTTCACCCACCATTACCCGTCGTTCTTTAGAGGGTTTACGTCGATTATCCCCTCCTTTATACTCAGATCGCTTTCTCATATCTATTTTTTATAGTACGCGAAGATACAGGCATTTACGCAAAGCTGCAATAGTGCGGAATAGAAAAACCGTTATAAATAGTTTGCTTGTTATTAGGAATAAACTTTTAAATCCCCAGATATAAAAGTAATAGCCATTCACTCTGTTTTTTAAATAGCGAGGTTGTGTCAAAACTCAAATTGAGCCTAGATGGGCTTTTGATTTGAAACTTGAACAAAAAGAAGAGCCATACTCATTACTCAAAACAGAGCTTGATACGACTCTTTTAGGTCCTGTGGTTACAATCTGTAACTTTTCGGAGAGATCATTTTAGTTTTGCCGCATTTACATTTGCAGTATTAAATATCCCAATAAAAATATAAGTGTATATTTGAAAAGAAGAGTTGCAGTGAACCAACTTTGACACTAGTTTTTAATGACTATAGGCTGAATCAGACTGCAACTCTCTTAATCGGAGAACCTAGCCAGTTAGAATTGTAGGCTTACGACCTAATAAATGTATTAGCTGTTTCTCCTTCATGTTTGTATCAATTAGCTTCATAGATTATCGCTATTGAACTATATTTGTAATCTGAAAATATTATAAATAGCATCACCTGTTGCAAGAACCAATTGGGCAAGCCATATGATTATGCTTAACAGTTCGCTTCCATTGGGTGTAAGTTATTGGTATATGAAACAGTCCGTGGAAATGGGCAATGGTTTTGCTTTTGTTGCCCGACAGAAGCATTTTCAAATTGATAACAGTGATTTCTTTGCCGACCTGATTCTATATTTGGAATAAGCGGCAAGTCGATTGACGAAGTAAAACGTAACTATAAAGGATAGTATTATGAATATCGAGGAACTGCTACAGCAACTCTTAGAAAGAAAGACCGATATGCGTTTCAACAATGTAGAGATTAATCCGAATACGATACGGGCAATCATGATAAATGAGGTTGTTCCATCATGCCCGGAAGATGATTTCTATGGAAAACCGGATGCCGCATCCGGTCTATGCGTGGATGGGTTGGATTTGCGCTTTGAGCCCATCCGAAACGACTTTTGAATCATTGAAGCCATATATACTTGAATCTTATGAATATGCAAAAGAGAAATTCAGCAAAAGGAAATAACCGTTGTGATAACGAATATATTTATTGGTTATGTATCACAGTTGCAGGAATGTTCATTTTACCATTCGCGATTGCTCATTTCGTATCGGAGTGCATCGGCATGGCCTTGTGTATGATATTATTTCTAGTTCTCAATCCAGCTTATTTAATCGTATTGGGAACTATTTGTGGAAGAAACATCAGGCAGATGTGGAATCTTCCGTTGATTGCTACAGTCATGTTTTTGGCTGGAACATGGTTGTTTTTTGATATAAAGGAGGTCTGGTTCCTGATATATGCCGCAATCTACCTTGTTTTGGGTTGGATCGCAATGTTTGTAAGCAAATATGTAAAGAGAGCTTAAATATGGGAATGTGGAATCATTTATATTTCTGACAAAGCGGATTGAATGATTTTCAGTCTGCATCCCTAATGACTGGAATAACGGATATGAGAATGTCTCGGTCGGTTGCACTGTTGAAAATCCACAAAATGCGACTTCCGATTAGCCATTTTTTCTAAATAGCCAATCAAACATTTAAGAATATTATCTGTCCACTTTGAATTTTGACAATACGGCATACATTTTATCAAAAACGGAAAGTTGTATACGCTAAAAGTTGGTGATTTATGTAGCCAAGCTAAAGGATGAACCGTGAATGTGCCTTCGCCTACTGTCATTTGGGGCGGAGCGGGGATAATGCTTACGCTTCTTTCTCCAGCATCTGAGGATGAATAGGCGATAAATGTAATAAAATTACAGAGGATCAATGTCCATGCGAGAGTGATTCTTTTCATTCTTATTTTAAATTTATAGGTTATATCATGGTAAAAGTAAGGATTTGTTTTTACTTTTACACGAATTTCACAAAAGAGTGCTATGATCAAAGAGAATTTCATTAAGATTTACGAGGAGAGTTTCAAGGAAAACTGGGCCTTGCCGGCATTAACGGATTACGGAAAAGGTAAGACCTTCACTTTTGGTGATGTAGCAACGGAGATCGCACGTATTCATCTTTTATTTCATGAATGCCAAGTCCGCCGAGGAGACAAGATTGCGTTGATCGGTAAAGACAGTTCCCGTTGGTGTATCGCTTATATGGCGGCTGTTACTTATGGGGCGATTATCGTACCAATTCTTCAAGACTTCAATCCGAATGACGTCCATCATATAATCAACCATTCTGAATCGGTCTTTTTGTTCGTTAGCGACCGGATTTGGGATTCCTTGGAAGAGGATAAGATCGAGGAGGTTCGCGGTGTATTTTCTCTTTCTGATTATCGTTGTTTACATCAGCGGGATGGCGAGAATATCCAGAAACTGATGAAATCGCTGGATGAGAAGATGACCGAGAAATATCCGGATGGCTTTACCAAAGAGGATATCAAATATGCGGAGCTGGATAATGACAAGGTGGTAGAAATCAACTATACATCGGGTACGACCGGCTTCAGCAAAGGGGTTATGTTAACGGGGAATAATTTGGCCGGTAACGTGACGTATGCCCGGACCTTGGATCTTTTGTTTAGAGGTGACAGGGAATTATGTTTCCTGCCTTTGGCCCATGCCTATAGTTGCGCTTTCAATTTATTAGTACCCATGGCATTCGGGGTGCATGTCTATTTGTTAGGTAAGGTGCCGTCTCCTAAAATCTTATTAAAGGCATTCGAGGAGGTGAAGCCGAACTTGATCTTGATGGTTCCGCTGATCTTGGAGAAGATCTATAAGAAGATGATTCTTCCTCAGTTGAGTAAGCGAACCTTGAAGTTGGCCTTGAATATCCCCTTGTTGGACTCGCGCATCTACGCCCAGATCCGTAAACATTTGGTAGATGCCTTGGGTGGGCGTTTCCGCGAGGTGATCGTGGGGGGGGCCGCCATGAATCAAGAAGTAACGGATTTCTTGTATAAGATCAAATTCCCGTTCACGATCGGTTATGGCATGACGGAATGTGGTCCGTTGATCAGTTATGACCATAATGATGAGTATGTGCCTGGCTCTTGCGGACAGATCTTGAAAGGGATCATGAAAGTCCGTATCGATTCGGAAGATCCTTATAATAAGGTAGGCGAGATCCAGGTATCGGGCGAGAACGTAATGAAAGGCTATTATAAGAATGAGGAGGCAACCCAAAATGTCTTTACGAAAGATGGCTGGCTAAAAACGGGTGATTTGGGTACGATCGATCATGACAACCGTATTTTTATACGTGGACGTAGCAAGACGATGATCTTGGGTCCCAGCGGGCAGAACATCTATCCGGAGGAGATCGAGTCCAAGCTGAACAACCTGCCTTTCATTATGGAGAGCCTGGTGGTGGAGAAGAACGGCAAGCTGGTCGCTTTGGTCTATCCCGATTACGACACGGTGGACAGCACGGGGATCTCGCACTCCGATCTCCCGGTCATCATGGAGCAAAACCGGATCGAGCTAAATAAGCTCCTGGCTCCTTACGAGACGATCTCTGAGGTGCAATTGTATCCGACAGAATTCGAGAAAACACCGAAGAAAAGTATTAAGCGTTATTTGTATAGCAATTATTGAGTGCTAGCGAGAGGAGGAATCGGTGAAGAGAATCCGATGCCTATAGATGATCCGTGGGCCACCAGCTCGGTTTTGTCTTGGTTGCGTTGTAGAGCTTGCGGCAATCAACGCAATCCGGGTACGATACGAGCTTGATCTCGCTTAGATAATCCAGCCAAGGCAAGTCTTGGTGGTAGATGTAGGGGTATTTGGGGCACTCTTGCGACCGTGGCTCGTAATAATCGTGATCTCGGTTGTATAGATAGGTTGATTTTCGGGTGATGGTGGCTACCTCCACGAAGCCGATTACGGGGAGATCTGGATTCTCCAGGCAACGCACGTTACCATTGTTTTCGCTACTGGATAATACGTTGCTGAAGATACTTTATAATTAGTGTTGTTTACAGCATTCGCAATGGTTGGTGTTGAGGCTGGTAGGGCTTCAGGTTTGAATGCAAGTTTGCCTATTGCTCAAATTGAGTATTTTTTTATTGGTGGAAATTCTAGTGTTTCATTAGGTGTAGGAGGAATTGGAAGTGCTTATTATACGTTGAGTGGTCCCTCTGCGGCCGGTTATGAATATCGTTGGTCTGCTGTGGGGACAGGAACGAATACGGTTACGCCTAGTGGAGATGGTCGTGGTTGTCGAGTGGAGTTTAGAAGCACTCAATCAGGACAGGTGCGGGTGATATTTATGTTGATATTATTTATTGATAAAGTTAGTCTGAGAATAATCTTGTAGCACGTCTTCACTTTTTTTGAAATAGTTTCCCCTTATAAGGGATCCGTATCTGACCTTGTAGAGGAAAAAATGATATAGATCCTTTTTTGAAGGATATTTGTCCTTATTCAAATCGAAATAGAAAGCAAAAGCAACTAATATTCAGTATATTGTAAAAGCAGTGAAAAATAATTCAAAAAAAACTATCTTATGTTGTACAACATATATGATTAATACATACATTTGCATCGTTTTACAACAAGATATTATAGACCGTTTAAATTAAGAACAAAATGAAAAAGTTAGTTGCATTTGCTGCTGTTATCGCAGTTGTATCATTCGCATCTTGTGGCAACAAATCTGCTGAATCTACCGAATCTGTTGCTGAAACAGAAGAGGCTACTGTAGTTGAGAAAGCTCCTGTAGTAGAAGAGGATGCTGCCGCTACTGATTCTGTAGCTGTTGAGGTTACTGACTCTGTTGCCGTAGAAGCTGCTCCTGCTGAATAATAATCAGTAAACGAGTTTTGAGGACAGTCTGTATGCGTTGAACATACAGACTTTTTTTGTTTATAAACCATAGATAATGATATGAGACAAATTTTACTTCTTCCATTGGCCGCTCTATTGGCTATGCCGGTATTCTCGCAGACTCCTGCCGATACGACGCTTACGATCCGGAACATAGAGATTCAGGGTACCCGTTTCGCTGGGTTGAGCGAGAGGGGCGGGATGAAAATCTTGCGGGTAGATAATAACTTGAGTAGCGTTACCAATACGGCGGCAGATGCTTTTCGCCAATTGCCTTCTGTCATAACCGATATGGAAGGAGCCGTTACATACAGGGGCTCCGGTAATGTCGGGATGCTTGTCGATGGAGTTCCTTACGGTTTGCTGGAAGAATATAGCGGTGACGTGCTGATCCAACTTCCCGCCCTGTTCTTTAACCAGATCTCATTAGGGGCATTTCCTCCGATTAATGCGGTGCCGGATGGTGATGCGGGCATACTCAATCTGGTGCCTCGTATGTATGGAACGGGAGATTCCCCTCTATATGTTACGTTTGGGGCGGGATGGAATGAGCGATATAATGCGGGAGCGGTATTGAATTTGCATCCTGGAAAATTCCATATCAATGCGAAATACAATTATAGAAGGGAATACCGGGAACGATCTTTCAGCAAATCAACTGCGACAGCTAAAAACCGGACGGAGATGAATAATAACGCCACGGCTCGTCCGGACGTGCATGTGGCGGATATGAAAGTTGATTATGATCTTTCCGCAAAAGACCGGATCACCGTGCATGGCCTGTATCATTTGATGGATTATAGCCGGTATGGACGCATTAACAACCGGGTATTCAACCCAAAAGGGGAGCAAATGAAGTATGTGATCCGTAACCGGTATAACGATCAGTGTCAGGAAGCTTATGCCGCCGAAGCGTATTGGAACCATGAGATCGCAGAGAATCAAGGTTTTTATACCGTATTCAACTATAATAATTTCTCGTATGATGAGGATAATGATTTCAAGAATGAGAATCCTCAAAACGGAAATATAGTCTCGGAGGATAACCAATCTATCGACCATACGAAACATAATTATTTCTGGGGATTTGGATATGAACAGGAGATCGAAGGTTGGGACTTTAGTGTTGGTTACATCGGGCGTGCCCGGAAAGAGGATTATATAACAACAGCTTCGGACAAGAAAGACGGGAGTTTTGTGTTGAATGAATTGAAGTCTTATAATTATGATTTCAACCGGTACTTAAATTTGATTTATGCTACGGTAATAAAGAGCTGGGGAAACCTGAATGTTGATTTGGGGGTACAGGCGGAGTTCAGCCATACCCGAATGAATGATCCGAGTCCGGCTTGGGGTGGTTCTGCTTATCAATGGGGGGAGATTGAGAATTCTCGTTTTCATTTATATCCTCGTGTCCGCTTTACTTATGAGGTGAATAAAAATAATAAGTTGATTCTGAGTTATCAACAGCGTGTGATTCGCCCGACAGGAGCTTATCTATGTTCTGCCCTCAATAGTAGTGACGCTACGCACATCATTCAAGGTAATCCGGACTTGAAGGATGAGTTTATCCATAACGTAGAACTGGGATATCAGTTCTACGCTACCCGTCTCCGTTTGACTCCGGCTATTTATTACCGGAATCGTACGAATCGTATCATGGAAACCGCTAGCCAAGTAAATGACGAGACGGTTTGGAAGAAAGAGAATATCGGACATAGCCAAGCAGTCGGAGCCGACTTGTCCGGTAGCTGGAAGCCGGTACGTATCTTGACGGTCGGTTTCTCTGGAGATATCTATCGGGACGAGATTGATGGGCGCACGATAGGCTATGACGAGAAGAAGTCTTTGGTTTGTTGGGATGTAAAGGGGAATGTAAACGTAAGTATTACGCCGACTACGGATTTTCAGGTAGACGGCTTCTACGTTTCCGACCAACTTACGCCTCAAGGTAAGATCAAAGGCCGTTATAGCGTAAATGCCGGTCTTTCTCAGTATTTCCTCAATCGTAAATTATGTGCGAACTTAAGTATCAACAATCTATTCGATAGTTTGGAAGAAATAACGATTATTGATGCCCCGAACTTAGAAATGACGCAGAAACGCAATCGTGATGCCCGGGTAGCTTGGCTTACGTTGACTTATGTTTTGTAAAGGTCGTCGCTGAACTGTGTAAAGGTCGTCACCGTACATCGTTTAGTGACGACCTTTGCTTTATGCTCTTATTGATCCGTGCGGAATGGAAGCATCCTTGCCGTTGGGGGAGGAATGAAAAAAGGAGAACACTGATTCAGACATCCTCCCTTTTTATGAAATAAAGAACAATTAAGCGTTTAGGACTTTCTTGAAGCGACGGATAAATTCCTTGGCTTCATCCATCGTCAAGCAAAGCGGAGGAAGCAGACGGATCGTATTGGTTCCGGCTACGCCCGTGAACACTTTCTCCTCAAAGAGAAGTTTGCTACGCATTTCCTTGATAGATTCCTCGAACTCGATACCGATCATTAAGCCACGGCCTCGAATTTCTTTGATACCCGGAAGTTTATGAAGCTCTTCCAATAAATAGGCACCCACTTTCGCGGCGTTATCAGTCAAACGCTCGTCTTCCATAATATCGAGAACGGCGATAGCGGCCGCACAAGCCAAATGGTTACCTCCGAAAGTAGTGCCGAGCATACCATAAACCGGCTTGAATTTCGGGCTGATCAATAATCCACCCATCGGGAAGCCATTAGCGATGCCTTTCGCTACCGAGATCAAGTCCGGCTTGATACCGGTATATTGGTGCGCGAAGAATTTACCGCTTCTTCCATATCCGGATTGGATCTCATCCAAGATCAGACAGGCATCATAAGTCGTACACAAGTCGCGTAACTCACGCATAAAATCATCCGTTGGCAATTGGATGCCACCTACACCTTGGATACCTTCGATGATCACGGAAGATACATCCCCCTTCTTCAACTCTTCCTCTACGGCGGAAGCGTCGTTCAATGGAAGATAAGTAACCGCTAGATCCTCATTTACCGGAGCGATGATCTTCGGGTTATCCGTCACACGTACGGCGGCGGAGGTACGGCCATGAAAGGCGTGCTTGAATGCGATCACCCGCTTCTTTCCATTATGGAAAGAGGCGAGCTTTAACGCATTCTCGTTCGCCTCCGCTCCGGAGTTGATCAAGAACAACGAATAATCCTCGTAGCCGGAAGCCTTTCCTAGCTTATCCGCTAATTTTTGTTGCAAGCTATTGATAACCGAGTTCGAATAAAAGCCTAATTTATTTACCTGCTTGGTAATCGCCTTTACGTAAGTAGGGTGGCTGTGACCCACCGAGATTACGGCATGGCCGCCATATAAGTCGAGGTACTCGTTTCCCTCGCTATCCCATACATGGCATCCTTTACCTTGTACGATCTCTATATTAAATAATGGATATACGTCGAATAAATTCATCTTTGTCGTATTTTTTAAAACGCAGAGGGTTTTAAGTGTAAGCCAACCGTCTCCTCCAACCCGAACAATAAGTTCATGTTGTGTACCGCTTGGCCGCTAGCGCCCTTCAATAAGTTATCGATCATAGAGATGATAAGGAGCTTATCATCTATTTTCTGTAAGTGGATCAAGCATTTATTCGTATTTACCACTTGTTTCAAATCCGGGTTCTTATCAGTGATAAACGTGAAGCTGTGATCATCATAATATTCCTCATAAATACGTCGGATCTCTACCAAGTCGATCTTGCAATCGATGTATGTCGTGGCGAATATACCACGGGAGAAATTACCGCGTACGGGGATGAAGTTGATCCGGCTTGAATAGCTCTTCTGCAACTGGCTCAAGCTCTGATTGATCTCGGCCAAGTGCTGATGCGTAAAAGGCTTATAGATCGATATGTTGTCGTTGCGCCAGCTAAAGTGAGAGGTGGAAGAAGGCTTCACGCCCGCTCCCGTAGAACCCGTGATGGCATTGACATGCAAGTCGGAATTCAGCATCAAGTGCTTCGCCAACGGCAATACGCCCAATTGGATGCAAGTAGCGAAACAACCGGGGTTCGCTATATGCCGGGCGTTGCAAATCCGGCGGCGGTTTAATTCCGGCAGGCCGTACACGAAATCGTGCTCCGGGCCTTCGATCCGGTAGTCCATGCTCAGGTCGATAATCTTCACATTCTCGGGAACCGTGTGGCTCTCCATGAACTTCTTCGTATCGCCATGAGCGGTACAGAAGAACAGAAGGTCGATGCTATCCAGCGGTAACTCGCTGGTGAACACCAAATCCGTCTCGCCATAAAGACCGCCATGCACGTCCGTGATCTTGTTACCGGCGTTACTGCTACTGTTTATAAATGTAAGCTCGGCATCAGGGTGGTTTAGGAGCAGGCGGATCAATTCACCCGCCGTGTAACCCGCTCCGCCTATAATTCCGCATTTAATCATATCTCTTCGTCTTTATGGTTCGTATAATAAACACGCAACGGAGTGGAAAGAACCTTGATGAAGCCTTTGGCGTCTTCGGCGGTCCAGCCTTTCTGCATCTCTCCGTACTCACCGAATTTCGTCTTTACCAAGTCGTCCTCAGATTCTACGCCAACGGTAGAGAAGGACAACGGACGAAGCTCCAGAATAGCCGTACCGTTCACGTTGCGCTGAGACTCTTGCAACATCGCCTCGATATCGCGCATCACCGGTTCCAGATATTGGCTCTCGTGTAAGAACATGCCGTACCAGTTCGCTACCTGATCCTTCCAATATTGTTGCCATTTGCTCAACGTATATTTCTCTAGGAAGCGGTGTGCCCCGATAATCAACATTGGAGCGGCAGCCTCGAAACCGACACGTCCCTTGATACCGATAATCGTATCGCCCACGTGCATATCGCGGCCGATACCGTAAGCGGCCCCGATCTCCTCGATCTTCTGGATAGCGGCGATCTTATCCTCGAACACCTCACCGTTCACGGCATGAACCTCACCGTTCTTGAACTCGATGCGCAATTGCTCGCTGCCGGTCTTCTCCACTTGTTTCAGATAAGCGCTCTCGGGCAATCCTTGTGCGGAGTCAAGAATCTCGCCACCGCAGATAGAGGTTCCCCAGAGACCTACGTTATAGGAGTATTTCAACTTCGTGAAATCGGCCTCGAAACCGTGTTCCTTCAAGTAGTTGATCTCAAAATCACGGCTTAAGGCCATATCGCGGGTCAACGTGATAATCTCCACGTTCGGAGCCAATACCAAGAAAGTCATATCGAAACGGATCTGATCGTTACCCGCTCCGGTAGAACCATGGGCGATAGCGTCGGCGCCAATCTCGTTCGCGTAGCGAGCGATCGCCAAGGCTTGGAAGATACGCTCGGAACTTACGGAGATCGGATACGTACCATTACGCAGCACGTTTCCGAAAATCATGTACTTCAAGCTCTTCTCATAATACTCTTTCGTAACGTCGATTGTCACGTATTTCGTGGCGCCTAGCTTATAGGCGTTCTCCTCGTTTTGTTTCAATTGTTCCTCGCTGAAACCACCGGTGTTAGCGCAAGCGGCGTATACCTCGTATCCTTTTTCCTTCGCCAGATACATGACCGTGAATGAGGTATCCAAACCTCCACTGAACGCTACTACTACTTTCTTCTTCATTGTTTCTTTATTTTATGTTGTTTTTTTATCGTGTTCATTTAGTCTTTTTTAGCCTGATCGCGGGCCTCCCGCTCTCGTTGCGCACGATGCGGATCGGCCGGGTCGAACAGCATGGCCGTGCAGATGCAATACTTACGTTCGGTGCGTTCCAAGATATCATGGTTCACGCAACCGTTGCAACCCCGCCAGAAAGCCTCATCGTCCGTCAAATCGGAGAACGTCACCGGTACATATCCCAGCTCGGTATTCATCTTCATCACGGCCGCTCCGGAGGTAAGGCTGAATATCTTCGCTTTCGGCCAGCGCATGCGGGCCAGCTGAAAGGTCATGTCCTTGATGCGCTTCGCAAGCCCCAGTCCGCGGAATTTCGGGTGTACGATCAAGCCGGAGGTCGTCACGTACTGCTTATTCCCCCACGACTCTATATAACTGAATCCGGCGAACTCCTTGTCGGCCAAGGCGATTACCGCTTTCCCCTCTTTCATCTTTTGGGCCACATACTCGTGAGTACGTTTGGCGATACCCGTGCCCCGCACCTTAGCGGCATCCTCTATCGTTTGCAGGATGGTGTCTACGTATTCCTCGTGCGAGGCCTCGGCGATCATAACATCGATTTCAATTTCCTTTTCCATTCTATTGTTTGTTCTTAGTTTTTCCATTTATATAAAATGCGATAAAGCGGCAATCACCTTCTCTTGGCTTACACCGTTGCGGGGGATTACCAAGATCGTATCGTCTCCGGCTATGGTGGCCAGTATCTCGCTAGGAGCATGGGAGTCTATGTCCGAGGCGATTCCCATGGCGTAACCCGGTCGCGTTTTCACCACTGCCAAGTTTCCGGAAAACTCGATATTCGGCTTTTTCTTGCCTTCAGGCTGTGCTTGTTTGCTTATACTCTCTTCGGGAAGGCGATATACATAATCTCCGTTTCCGTCGTGTACCTTGGCTACTTTCAGTTGCTTGATGTCGCGGGAAAGCGTAGCTTGCGTAACCGAGAATCCGCTATCTTCCAATTCTTTAAGCAGTTCTTCTTGATTACTTATCACCTTCGTCTGTATAATACCGCAAATGGCATCCAATCGTTCCTTCTTTGTACTCATGTTGTATATTTATGCAAAACAGGCTGCAAATATAAAGAGTATTGTTGAATAAATATGCAATTAATGTTTTTTTTTCTATCTATAAGTAGGAGGTAAGGGATTTTCCTGCTTAGCTTAGGTTGAATTGCTATAAGTATTAGGCATTTCATCTATTTATATTCATCTTCTATCAGCTGTTAGAAGATCATACAACAGCTGTTAGAATATCATGCACCAATTGGTGCATGATCATGCAACGGATGGTAGATAATGAATGTCATTCAAAGAAAAGGCTAATACTTCCTATAGAAAGAACGAAAGGGTGTGGTCGTTTTGAACAAAATGGTAGTATCTTTGCGTTATTAAATAGAGAGTATCAGGTTTAATTTCAAGTAAAAGGATATGAGAAAAATAGCAAGTTTATTCGTGGCCTTGCTTTTGTTGGCAGGCTGTTCCAGCGTACCGTTGACAGGACGTAAGCAAGTGCTGTTGGTTTCGGCTCTGGGTACGAATAAACCCTGATAATCGCTTGATTATCAGGGTTTTCTACTTTCATAGGGCGTACTAAATGTGTACTGAATGACGAATACAAAGAAAAGGTGTACTTTTATAGTTTTTCTCCCTGCGTCTTTATGATTTCTTAACTATTACCTTATCTTTTCTTCCTTATTATTGCCGATGTTTTCGGGAAAAGTGAGATTCTTACCT
>NZ_SRYM01000080.1 GCF_004793765.1 Parabacteroides distasonis
TTTGAATCGAGTACGCACGTCCATAGAATCGGGCGATCATCCGAAGGCAGGTGGGACCGCAGTCCATGGAGTCCAGTTGGCGATATGTGGGGAAGGGTTTAAACATCCAAATTCACGATCTTCTCTATACACTCTCCAAAAGTAGTGAATCGGATAGAAATATCAAACAAATCCATGATTTCCGTATCGTTGAACAGAGGATCGTCTTGCTCGCTTTCCGCATACCAACTCGCCCAGCGTTGTCCTTCCGGCTTTGCCAGGTCATATTCCAAGGTGTCGGATAACGAAGGCAGATGAAAAACCACCCAATCGGCACGACCTATGTATTTCCTGTCCGTAGTGACTACCCAGCCGGAAGGGAGTCCGCCCAAATGGGAAACGTATATCCTCTCGTCCACCGTATTGAATATCAAAAGAATCCTCTTGTTGGTTTTAGACCAATATGTCATGGCGATCACGCTATCCGACATACGCCAGTCCGTATACTCCTTTAAATGATTTTCCGCTTTTTGGTAATACTCCCTGCAACGTATGGCGGCCTCGGGTATCATCTCTCCGCAATTTCGCCAGAAACGATCCAAATGACAAGCAGGAACCTCGATCGAGCTGTCTCGCACCTCGGCAAGATAGGCGAACGCCCAGTGATAAAGGCGAAACAGATTCGCATACCACCAACTTTTCAATTCCCGCTCTTCCCCGTCGAACGACCAGCGGTCGGCAAACTGCGCCAACCCGTCCACTACCCGGAACAAGGATCGCAGCCGTCGGCTCCACTTGGTCGTATGCATGACCGAAGAATCGTCTTGGCGGTATCTATAAAACTCCGTGCAGGTAATCGCCAGCCTCTCCGCCTGGCAGAGAACAATGGGAGTCCAAAGCTCATCCTCGTGCATGATCCCCTCCTCGAAACGCACCCCTATCATGCGCAAGAAATCCCGCCGACAAACAAAACGGACAGGAGTAGGAAGATAAGAGCCATCCCTCATCAACCCGACAAAGCCTTCCCTGCCCAGCAAGACTTTCGGTCGCATCCCCTTGACTGGATTGAAAAGCGCCCCCGGATTCCCCTCCTGATCGCAGAACCGGATTTCTCCCATCACAACATCTGCCTGGCTCTCCACCCCCGTGCGAAACAAAGATGCCAACGCATCGCCCAGCACCCAGTCATCACTGTCCACGAATAAGATATACTCCCCCCGGGCCACCTCCAATCCCGTATTACGTGCCACGGAAGCCCCTCCGTTCGCTTGATGGATCACTCGAATACGGCTGTCTTCCAGTGCATAGGCATCCGCTATTTTCCCGGATCCATCCGTCGATCCGTCATCGACAAGCACGATCTCCACGCACGGCCCGTCTATCCCCAACAACGAGTCGAGACAGACCGGCAAATACGCCTCCGTATTATATATAGGAACGATCACCGACAAATCTATATGTTTCTCCTTTTCCATAGCTTCTTCCGTAGGGTTCTCTTCCGCGAATAAGGATTCATAAAACGCCGACATATTCCTGCCAAACACCTCCGAGGAATATCTCTCCACAAATCGCCCGCGTCCGTTCCGCCCAAGCCGCCTCGCCTCCTCCGGGTTCCGCAGCAAAAAGAGGATCTTCTCCGCCAGCCGGTCGGCATCGATCTCTACCCGATCGGCGGATACGGCAAGCGGCACTTTCAGTCCGCACGAATCGTCCACCACCTCGTCCAGACCGGAAGTGGCGGTGGCCACGACCGGCAAGCCGTGCATCATCATCTCTACCGGCACATACCCGAAAGGCTCAAACAACGAGGGAACCACGCCGACATCGGCCACACGATACAACTCCAGCAGCGAGGCCCGATCTAAAAAACCCGTGAAAGTAACCCGCGAGAAAATAGGATTCGCCTCCTCGAAACAATCCTTATAATCTCCATCGCCTACGATCCACAACCGGCTGTCCGGATACTGGCGGGATACCTTCCGGAACGCCCGGATCAAGAAACGGACTCCCTTGATACTATCCAGCCGCCCGACAAAAAGGATGATCCGCTCCTCCGGGCGCAGCTGCCATTTCTCCCGGATCAGCACCGGATCCCGGTCCGTATCTGCCACATCGGCCATCCCGTTCGGGATAACCGCCACCCGATCGGGAAGCAACCCGTAGTCCTCGCATAACAAGGCACGCATATAATCGGAAAGACCGATTACCCGGTCGGTCGCGGCGTAAAACGCCTGCTCCTCCCCGAACGACTCCCGGATCAAATCGTCCAAAGGCTGCGTACACTCCTTCCGCAAGATCGCCCGGAGACGCTCTGGGTTGTCGTAAATAACCGAGCTCCAATCCGAGAAATGCGCCGCCGTAACCACCCGGCAACGAAACGCCGCCTTCAACTCCCGCACCAACGCCTCGTCCCTATAAGAATTTAAATGAAACACCAGCTTCTCCGTATCCCGGATGGAGCGGCGCAGCAGATAAGCAATATTCCGTAAATAGGCCGCTCGCTGCCGTACCTCCAAGGAGTTCCAATCCTCGGCTACCGGCTCCGGAAAAGAGAGATACGAGACTTCCCCCTCCTCCCACCGCTCGATTTGAGCCTTCTCGCCGAACAGATAGACCACATGAATACGGATACCGCTCCCCCGCAACGAGGCTACCAATTCCCGGATGTAGCTGCCCACACCATAAAGCGCACCCCGGTTTCTATTATTGAACAGATACAGATTTATCATCTTTTCCCACAGGTTGAGATCCAACAAATTTATAAAAGGAGCCGCCAAGAGGCATCCACGGCCCCAAGCGAACTTAGCGACTCCAAGCCAGCCCCCGCATATCCACCCGCCAAGCCCGCGCCAGCCAATCGCTCCCAATCCGTCTCCACCAAGGTGTCAACCGGATCCGGATGCCCGGCATAAGCGTGTAGAAAACGAGCGGTATCCCGTATCTCTCCGGGAGAGAAACCGGCCTGATCTTGCTCGATCCGGGCGGCGATCTGCGACAAGCAATCCACGGCCCCCGCATTCGCCCGGCGACAAAGCCAATACCATCCGTAGCCGGTCAGCCCCTCATCCCGGCTATAATCGGGATAAGAGTCATACATCACCGCCCGATACATCCGCTCGTCCAGATCCTCGAAGAAATCCCTGTCCACCCCTATTAATCCACTACGGATCAAGTAGTCGATTCCCACACCGATACCCGCTATCCCCCGTTCGTAATCCGGACGGTAATTGGCATGGAGCTGTTCTTGCATCGCCGCCATCAGATCCCAGGCGTACTCATCGAACAGCTCCTCCCCCGTAAAGCGGGCATAGTGGAAAAAGAAGATGGCGATCCCCAACTTCCCGTGCAACAAACCGGGGCAAGCGGTCAATGTACCGTTCAGCAGCAGCCAATCGGCGATCCGGGAATGATCCGAATGGAATGTATGACAAATGGATGCGCTCATTATTCCTTATACTTGGCGATCATGATGACCGGATTCGACTCCTCATCCAGCCCGGCGGCGATCTCTTTCAAAGGGCCTCGCAGCTTGCCGTCCTTATAAGCCTCTACCAAGTCGGAAGCGGACAATACACGCGTGAACGCTACTCCATTATTATTGATGAGATTCAAGACAAACATCTCAAGGCTCATATTGACCGGCTCCCGATCCACGAAATCCTCATTATAGACTTCCACCTGATAAATCGCCCGCTCTTGCTTGTCATAGGCCAAGGCCGTACGGGGGAAACCCTCATGCTTATCAAAATCATACTCCTTGCGGACAATGTGCATAAAGAAATACCGATCCGACTCGGTCGCTGGGAAAAGGAAATGAACGTCATCCGTCTGGACAGAAGGGGTGCGCACCATGAACGGACGCAACTGTTGATCCGGGCCTATCTTGTAGATCGTATCCGAAGCGGTCTCCGCTAATAGCCACTCACCCCGGCAAGGAACCAACTCCCTGTCGCGAGAGGAGGTAAGCAACATCTTGTTTGGCTCATGAATAAATGTTGATACCTTCTGCCCGTAAGGGATGGGGATCTCCTGAACGAGCCGCCCGTCATGGCTGGACACGATCAGAAAATAATTCCGATTCATGTCAAAATCGCCCGTATTATTCCATAATTCATCATGACATATCAAGTGATCTTGATCCAATACTCCTATTATACCATAATAAATAGAATTTTGATGGGGGAAGCTACGCTTAAAGTTCCCCTCCAAGTCATATACATTTATTTTCTTCGAATAGTGATTATTCACAAAAAGCTCTTGCCGCTCCTCATCCAACACGATATCCAGAATATTGGTGTATTCCTCTCCGCTTTGCCCCAGACGGTTGATCTTCTTAATGCCTTTGCCGGTCTTACGATCGAACAGATAGAAATTCCCATCTGTACGCCCCGTATTTTTCGTAACGATCAGATTTTTTCCTACCGCCCGGACATTTCCCGCGGTCAGGAACTCATCGGTTGTCTCCAATCGCACATACTCGATATCGAACAAATCCTGTAGGATTAACTCCTTTTGGGGATAATTCGCTCTCATATCCACCTCGATCATATCCTTTTCCTTTGATTTTCCCGTATCACAGCCTGTAATAACGCAAAACCATGCGGTTACTAAAAATATATACTTCAATTTCATATATAAGAATATTTTAATCAGTTATTATTAAAAAATCACATGGCACAAATTAGACCTGCCGATCTCTATCTCATAATCAGAAGGAGAAGGACAAAGCCATTGATAAGCACATTGGTTACAAGGACTTTGATTGCGTATACGTAACCAAGATCGGCCTTCTTTTATTTCTTTTTGTATCAAATAATAAATGCTATGCACGGAGATATTCCCTAAAGCCGGATGATGCCGATTTGCGTACACATCTCCATTCGGCTGGATTGTAAAACGACCAAAATCATTATTATTAAGCACTTGCCTTTTAAATAGCTCTTTCATGCAGATAGGAATAGACAGGATATCCTCACTTGTCAAGAACACATTTTCTGTAAAGAATTCTATATTATTTTTCGTATATACCGGAGAAAGAACATATTTTTCTATATCATATCGCAGTATAAGACTTTCAACTAGACGAACATGCTCCTCATTTTCCACATAAAAGACAAATTCATACGAATTATCTTGCGCTTTTAACAGGGCCTGAGTCTCTTTCCATACCGTTTCATCTATCGGAAAATGAACGTCTATTTTGTATGAGAACTTATTCTTAAAATCAGGACTTAACACAAACAATCGATCATAATCTGACAAGATCGTCTTATTCGATTCTATTCGCTCCAAATAAGCGAACAATTTTTCCAGATCCGCATCCATCTCCCTGTCTATCCTCAAGTTAATAGATAATCCCTCCGGAAGAGAACGAACAAAGCGCGATAGTCCCATCACGTCTGTCTCTTGATTTATATGAATCGTTACCTCTTCTAAAAGATGCAACATATTATCCACTCTCAGGAATCCATCCTTAAAATCCTGCCTGCCAGTAAAATCAACATAGGGGAGTATTTGAACCGGCTTTCTTTGAGAAAGACTTACATCAATGATATCTCCCATAAACTTTTCTCTTACTTGATCGATAAACTCCCTGATCTCTATTCGCGCATATTGCTCACTACTTAAAAACGAGACTCCTCCATTCTTCCTCTTCAGAATTTCCTCCAGCAGCATTCTCAGCTTTGGGTTCTCTTTTTTTATAATAGAACCATCCAATGTATTATACAACATTACCTGGTCGTTGAAGACGTGCGGGTACACATACGGCTCTATAAAAAACCAATAACCATCTATTTTTTCCATAACATCAAGCGATAAAAGAGTTTTCAACCATCTCAACCAAATCTTCCGGATATCTCTCCATGAAAGAAAGGTAACGACTCAAATTCAACTTAAAAGCATCCGCATCCACAAAAGCCGGACAAACAAAATCCTTTGACTCCAATCGGTCAATATGTTCTTGAGCCAAAAGGCAAACCGGACAAGCCTTTGCCACATAACATTTGGAACATTGCTCCACTATATGCTTATAATAAGCATTATATTTTTCGGATATTCTTTGAATATCAACCGTTACCGCATCATCATCGACCGTTCCCAGAAAGTGGTTATGACTAACTTTCTCACAAGGCAAAAGTTGGCATTGAGTATTTAGAAACAGTTTTCTCCGAAATGGAGGGCATGTACCTGTGGGAACAGTTTTCACCTTGTCGTATAACAGAGATAATACGTTAGAGTAATATGAATTGACCGAATAATTCCTCAAGAATTTAAATACCTCAGTATTAATACCCAACGCTTTATGTGTAACAGGCAAAAGATCCGAATTAGAATCTAAGAACTCGCCTTCACTTTTCACTTTCGAATGAAGCATTCCTTTTAGGCAATCTTTCTTTTCAGGATTTACAAAACCTGTATTCAAAGGAGATATCATAGGCACTTTATGATATCTACCATAAATAAACTCATAGATTTCCCGGACCGAATTCCGATCATGCAATACCGAATTAAAGCTGATACAATCCTCAAAATAAACAGGATATTTTTCCAAAAGCTGATCCAGATTGGATATAACCCGTTGAAAGGAAGGTTCACCATTTTTCATAACACGATACCCCTGAGCCACTTCGTCTCCATCCAAGCTAATCAATAGCCGAACACTATTTTCCACTAAGAAATCCATGTGTTTATGAAGCAAAGTAGCATTCGTTGTCATATTAAAGGAAAGGGATAGATTCTTTGTTTTATTTAAGATTTTAGCCTCCTCCACTATAATCCTAATAAAATCAAAGTTCATCAAAGGTTCCCCTCCGAAAAAACTAATAGACAATGTTGAATTTTCAGCCTTAAGATCAAACATATATCTTAGGAATCTCAAAGCCTTATCAACATCCATATCCTTCTTGCCTGGCTTATTAAAAGTATATAGGTCACCTAATGAACAATAGGTACACCGCAAATTGCAAAAATCGGTGGTTTCAAATGCAACTTGTTGACTTTGAATTATGCCTTCACGAACAACGGATTCGTTTATAGAAGCCTCAAATTCTATCGAATCAGCACATTCTAAAACATATTTTTTCAGATACTCATACTTTTTCAAGTAATAAGGATCGATTTCCTCCTCCTTGCGATCTAGAACTTTTTTAAGGCTAGGATGCAATAAAAACAAATACCGTGTCCCTGTATTATACAGGTAAGTATTTCCACCTTGGCTCAAAGAAATTATTGATTCAATCATAATTATAGTATTAAAAAGAGAATTTCTAAAAATGCGCCAATCTTCCCGATAGTCCGAGCAAAAATTTCGCCAACGTATATTCTCCAATTTATATCAGACTATTTACTTCTCTCATTTTTGAAGATCGTGTCGATACTTAATCATATAAAAATACCGACACGATCAACACTAATTATTCTATCCATATGAATGCACAGCCGAACTATCTACGCTTGTATGCGGAGAGCAAGCACCTGCACACTCACACCCTCCCTTTAGGACTTTCATCTCGCGTTTAGCTAACGCATTCTCACTCAATTTGTTCAATTTAAGCTTGCCTAGAAGCTTCTTCTCTGATTTGTTGTTCATAAAGCTAAAATTTTAAATTAATTTATAATCTATTTCCCGCCGCACACCGGCAGAACGATAGGTCTGACTTGATTATCAAATCTCATCCGGGCTCTCGCTGTCGCCGCCCTCATCGGGGATCTTGGTCTCGTCGCTGTCCTTGCCCAGCCACTCCATGAAGACGATGCCGTCGTCGGCGATCATGGCGCGATCGTAACCACCGCTCATGTTGCGGGTGCGGTCGGGCGTGAAGCGGATGCGAAGCCCCGTGATCTGGTCACTGCTCACCTCCTTCTCGGTAGGAACCCCCTTTTTGGCGGCGACGATGTTGTAACGAAACCAACCGACACCTTCGATATGGACGGCGCGGCTCTCTTTCATGAAGTCGGCCATTACTTCCGGCAAGGCACGGAACACGGCATGCACGTCGGCCGGGGCGACCGTACTCTCTCTGGCTAACCGCTTGGCCAACTCTTGGGTTTCTACAGGTTTTCCTACTGTGACACTACGGGGATACCATAGATCGTTGATAGCCGCTTTAATACGTTTCCAGAATATCATGGTTTTGCTTTTTTACATATTCCGATCATTCATTTTAACAATCCAGCTGGCTCGACTAGAGGGGGGGTATTCGCTTGTGACTATTACGAGGGTCTCATATGACTATTACGAGACTCGCTTGTGACTATTAAGACATCCTCGTGTGACTATTAAGACAACATCCTCAATATCAAAGCCGAACCTTCATCGCCTAAATAAATCGCCGGAATACAAATTTAACATTAATTTATGAATATGTCACTGCTTATGAGCATATATTATAACGGATAGCTAATTATTTTGTATGACAAATTCTCCCGTAAGCTGACCTAGGCGATGTTCTAACACTACATAAAAGCGTCCTGTGCCAGCCTGATCTAAAGAGATGGATACAGATTCACCCGCCTCGCCTGAGACTATCTCGTTGTACAAGATAGCTCCTTGCTCATTTACAACTTGAACCGTCAAATCCTCCAGGGCATCTATGAAATGTATGCTCAATAGATTTCCGTCGATGGATAATACTGGAGGAGCGGGTACAATCATACGATAATATTCATCGTCCCATTCTCCTTCTATGTCTATGTTATCGGCCCATAGAGGCTGTGTACACAAATGTGTAAGTAGCAACATAAATAAAGTCAACACTTTTGTTCTCATGGTATTTTTCTTTAGAATTACATAACTGCAAAGAAAAAATATATCTGCTATCAACGGGTTCACAAATATGCACATTTGTGAAAAAGGTGTATAAATTATGCATTCTGGAGGGTTAAAAGCGTTGGATGAACTCATCTAACTGTTTAGTGGAACCTTCCTTTTTATGTATTTTTTTATAAAGACGCACACGGGTCATAGATATACTCGTCGTTGTACAGTTCAATAAATTACCGATGATGCTGGGAGGAACCTGGGCTTTGATCAAGCAAGATACTTTCAGATCCTTTTCAGTCAGTTTATTGGTCAAGTTTTTTAGGCGGAACGTGAAATTATTATAGGCTAAATCAATATTTTGATATAAATCTGACCAATCTTGTGCTGTAGGTTTCCAACTCTCTTTACTCTGAAAACGAATACATAACTCTGATTGAAGGAAACTATGCTCCAAATTCTTCTGGCACTCAATAGTACGGGTTATATTTTTATTTTCATTCTCCAATTGTTCTTTTCGTAGAAGCATAAGTTGATTTGGAGCCTCTTGTTTTTCTAATGTCTTAATTTTTTCTTGTAAATCTTGTGTGTAATGTTGATTTTCCAAGAGTTTGTTATTCAAATCCTCATAGTCGTTTTTCATCTCTTTAATCTTCTGTTGTTGCTGTTTTATCAGGTGATTCTTTATTTTTTGTCTAGAGTGATTCAGAAGTAAGAAGGCACACACGATGGTTATACATAGCGCCATGTATAAACGAGTTATCTTCAATTTGTCGATCGCACGGTATGCTTCTGAAAGCTTTTTGTCGCTTTCATGGTAATTATAAAGATCTTGCATTTTACGAATAGACTCTGTTTGCTTTTGCTCATATACGGAATCCCTAAAAATTTGATATTGTTTATAGAAATTTACGCTTGATTTCAAATCTCCTTGTCTTTCTGCCAAGATGGCCAATCGGTGAGCGGCGCTTGCCCGAGTATTCTCATTTTTCAAGCAAGGCTGTAAATAAACCAATGCCGAGTCGAGTTTTCCAGTTTGCAAAAAATAATTGCCTAGTATTAAATAAAGAGGATAATTGATCCTCTTGGAAGTACTTTCTGCCAAAGCTAGGTTAAGATATGCATACGCTTGAGGATAATCCTCTTTATGTATAAGTAAACTTCCTAGCTCTGAATATATAGAGATCACTTTTTTATCTTGCATCAATTTTAGCGCTGATTTATAACAAGCCAATGCGCTATCTTGTAAATGTAACATTACATAATTTCGCCCTAAATCTCTCAATGCAAATACTTGCCCGGTGGAATCTCCAAGTACCCGAAAATTCTCGACTGCTTTTTTCTGAAAAGTTAATGCAGTCTCATATACCATTTGCCTCGTATAGAGCATTCCTATATTATTATTGATTCTGCCGAGTAAAGCATGATTTTTGATCCGCTCCTCTTCTCCCAATGCCTTAAGATAATATTCCTGCGCCTTTAGGGGATGATTCAAGTCTTGGTTGATCCGTCCTTTATAGAACCAAGCTTTCGCTTTCCGTTCCACATCATCCGTCTTCTCATAATAATCCGTGGCGATCGTGATTAAGGAATCGTTTATGTGTGGTATATGATTTTTATTTTGCGCCTCCGTCAGCAGCAAATAATAACGCGCCTTATCTTTTCGGGATAGGTTTTCTTTGTTCTCTATTTGTTCAAGGAGCGTTAACGCACTGTCCGGATGTTGGGGCATAAGATCCTCTACTTTCCGGAAGTCTATGGTTTGATGCCCCATCCCGTCGCAAGAGATCCATATAATAGGTATTAGAATTAACAGGAAAACAATGTTTTTCTTCATTTGCGTGTTATTTGTTGAGGGTAAAAATAATACAAAAAGACGAGAATATCTTGGCTGGAAATCCCGACTTTTTGGATCTATTTTTATTTCCATTACAAACATCTTGAATAACAGACGGTTACGCTAGAAGCAAGTCACCCGCTTATGGCTTGACAAGTGAATAACTAACGGCTTGTCAAGTGAATAACTAACGAGTAGGGGTAGCCGTCAGTTAACGGCTTGGGAAGTGATCAGTTATTCACTTGACATGATACAGATTTACTTCACACGCAATTAACAATTAAAAGAACGTGTGTAA
>NZ_SRYM01000081.1 GCF_004793765.1 Parabacteroides distasonis
TGGGCCAAATTTATTTAATGTTTAACTAGTCCCTATTTTTTATGGGACACTAATGACCCAAGCCATAATCCTTCAAGCTCATAAACGGGTCCCCGAAATACAACGAGTTACCCGCACTTTGGACAGGCATCATCACCGCCGTACTCGCCGAACCTGCGGCGGCTCCACCGATAAACGCTTCTATGATGATAGGTATATCAACAGATTGTTTATAGTGTAACTACACTTGTTAAAGCTCAGAAATAAGCTCGGCATCAGTACATATACAAAAACTCAAACAAAAAATAGACTGTCCAATTTTCCATCTTGAGACAGTCTATTTTAAATAAAACCCTTCACTTTATCCCTTAGAAATTGGATAATAACTCTCTATGCCAAATAAATCTACCATTGTATAATTTGAGGCAACATCTTCAATAAGAACTTGAACAAGATCTCAAAATAATCAGCCAAACTCATCTCCTATAGTAGTAGGTTATGGATTTAACCTCGGCGCACAGAGCCAATTTAAGCATCTTATCCATTAATAAACTAAATGACTATGCTTCAATCGTGCAATTTTTTTATCATCCATATTTGTTTTTAATAATTTAAGAACGTTATCCCAATCATCAATATTTTTCAGCACGCTATTCTTCCAATCTTCGGTAGAATAATTCTCATAAAAATATTGATATTTCCATTTTTTAGAAGCCTTATTGATATTATTTAATATTTTATCTATTGATCTATAATCACCAATATACTTCATAATATACAATTGCAACTCTAATAAATCTGCTTGACAAATAGGATTACATTGAACCAGATAGTCATTTGAATAATAACTATTTATCAAATCAAACATTTTTTCAACCAATACTTCCGGCCGTAAACAACATCCAACCTGCTCTTCAGCACATCGTATAGACTCTTTAAAATAATTTGAATGTTGGTTATATGGAATATCAAATGTTAAATTTTTCTTATCCAATATCGGCTTATTTACGATTGGAGAAAATAGATTATCCTTATTATCTCTTTTCCACAAGGGATAAACTTGAAAAATAGGCCTATACTCATCCTCTCCTCTTACTCTTAGCAATAATAATCCTACAACCATTATATCTAATGTCACATACAAAGTAGTCTGAGAATAGGTCGACAACTGAGGAAATATAGCGTTCCAATCATTTAAAATAGACTTTTTTAATGCTAATGTAATCATAATATATTATTTTATTCAAAAATATCCACCAATTAATTTACTCCAAAATTACTAAAAAACAATCAATATTCATTCTGCTTAGCTTCATATTTTTAAGTTCATGTGTATAATAACAACTTGAAGCCAGTATATCTCTAGAATTTCAGAAACAGTTCTTTTTAATATTTAGGCTTAATTACTTGAGTCTTATATCCAGGACAAGCCGTTCGATATTTAATCATTTGCCGTTAAAAGATAGCTACTTTCAACATTCTTCCCTCTCGATTTCACAGGAGTAAATCGAAGATATTTAGATAAATCATAAATTTTATCTTTATATTTTTCTTCTACTAATTCTTTATTTTCAATCAAACATAAATTAAAAGGAATGCCATTTATATAAATTAAGATATTATTTTGATTTTTCTATAAAAATTGGAGCTTATTCCAAATTTATCATCAGAATATTATTCTCTTTTTTCTCAAAATCACAAAATCCACTCGTATCAAGTCCACCCTCCTGTGAAACTTTCATTTCTACTGTTTGAGCCAAAGCACAAACAGTAGAAATAACAATAAATAAATTGATAAAATATATTCGCACTATCTTCTCGATATATTATAAATTAAATGCCATTACAGGCTTATAATATAGTGGATAATGAGTCCTAAATCCCGTATTACCGAGATATTAAATTATTCCATATATTTTACAACATATTCTCTTGCATTGATTATCAATTTTCACACAAAATAAATCTATACAACAAGCAAATCACCCATTTACAATTTCGACATTGCCTTCTGAAACAATTTTTACAGTTCCTTCATTCGTATAAATTGAGTAACATACCAATTTTTGTAAGATTTCTAAAGGCAAAATCCCTTCCATCGCTTTTTTATATTCTAAAAGAAATATATCCGTATCACTCACATCTGACATCAAAATACAATACTTCCCTATAATATTATGATACAAATCTATACGAGAAGAGTATATATCTCGAAATACACACCTGACATCATCAAAGTGATTGCTTAATTTATCATCTGTATCTTCATCGCATTCCTCATTATTATTTAACGTAAATATGATAGAATTAGCACCTTCACTACCATTCAAATCATATAATATATCTTTTATCACAACATCATGATAAAAATATTCTAAAAAAAGTGTTCCCATAAAGTTATAATTTAAATAAGCGTTTATTTCATTGATAAGAATAATTACAATTCATTAAACCTACTTGAGAAAGTTCAAAAAAGCTAAGGCTTTGTAAAACTACTCAAGCAGATACAAATTTAAAATTTAAAATTTAATTTTCACACCGAACCCTGGATCAGATTTACTCCCAGGCATATAATGTCTACTTTTCTGATTTAAATGATAATGACTTAGATTTGGCCCCTTTCTTCCTGCAGGAGTCGCCTGATCTATTCTTAATTTTTCAATATATTTACCACTCTCTATCGTACCATAAGACGTACTGTTAGGCAGTTGCCTTGGGTTCTCAATATAATTAGTTGGTATTTGATACTTTGCCTCATTTGGCAAAACAACACCTTTATCCGTAACAGCAAAAGGTAATGACTGATTCTGTCCTACTTGATCCGAAACTGTAATTTCTGTTGGTAAATTACTTCTCTGTATTCCTGTAATTTGAGGTTTTGATGCCTCCATCAACCTCATCTCCGGTGCCGGCCTTGTCGCCGTGTTCTTGAACGAGAAGATCGTCCGTCCGAATTTAACGTCCTTACCTGTCCAGAAGTTATTACCTTTCAAGGCGGCAACCATACCGTTTCCGATTCCACCTGTCAAGGCACCACCCAAAATACCCAAGCCATAATCCTTCAAGCTCATAAACGGATCCCCGAAATACAACGAGTTACCCGCACTTTGGACAGGCATCATCACCGCCGTACTCGCCGAACCTGCGGCGGCTCCAGCCAAAAAGCCTCCGATTCCCCCGGCGGCACCTCCAGCAGCGGCAAAGGCCAACCCACCAGTCGCAGCCCCCAAACCTCCGGCGGCGGCTCCAATACCAAATGCGGCAAATCCATCCTTGAAACTATGAAGTTGACCCGATACAGCCTTATAGATCAAATTTGCTGTTCCTCCGATAACCGCACCTATTATAATATGGATAAACTCTCCATCCTCGTCCACATACCTCAACGGGTTGTTCATGGCATAGCTGTAACGATTGAAGTTCTGGGACAAGTCCGGCATCTGGACAAACGGGTCAGGAGCGAGGAAACGACCCAGAGCCGGGTCATACAGGCGGGCGTTCATATTTACCAGGCCAAACTCCTTAAGATGTTCATGGCCACTGTAGCCACGACCAAGGAACAACTCTACCTCCTGCCCCGAAGGGATGTAAACGTGACTGGATGAGTTACGTTGGCGACCCCATGCGTCAAAATTATAACTCGCGTATTTCGTCCCTGCCTCGGTGATGATATTCGTGATACTTCCCAGATAATCACGACCTATATAATAAAGTTTCCAGCTATTCGTATGATCCTTCACCAATACCGCCGAAGCGTCGTAGTAATTCTCTCCCGCCAAATACAGCTTCTCCTTATTACCCGAGGGAGTCTCATCGATCTCATAGCAATCCCCCAAATAATAGCGGGTCAACAAACGGCTACCCCCTTTAGCCACCTGCATCTTCACACGCTGCTGATTGCCGTTATAGGTAAACGAGGCCACGTTACCATCTTGCGTAATAGCGTTCGGACGCTTGAAAGAGGTATAGCTAATAACCTGTGTGGCGGAAGACATAATACCATTTGCCACGCTAGAGGAAGATATGGCGTAAGGCTTGCCACTTGTATTATATGCGAATGTACCACTGACATCCCCTTTGGTTAAGATATTTCCTTTCGCGTCATAAGTTGCCATAAGCCCTTTGTAGGAAGTCAGACGATTAAGATTATCATAAGAGAATTTCTCTTCTTGGGATACATTAATGTCTTTCCGGTAAGTCAAGTTCCGTTTAACAGGATCGAAAACATACTCCATATTCTGGAGGAATGTGGTCACCCCTGTTTTCTGTATCTTCCTGGAAGTAGGGAATCCATAACTGTCATATCCATAGGTACGAGATAAGGCACCGGAGCGTACCTCGGTAGGTAACCCCATGTCATTCTCTTTCGTGAGCTTAAATATGGATGTTTGGTTATTCAGCTTGGTCTCAACTAAATGACCATTCGCATAATTATAATTCTCGGTTGTCAAAACTCCGGATTGAGACGTATACTTAATAGAGCTTACATTTCCTCCGTTATAGGTATAATCCTTTCGTAAATATTTATTGTCTACCGCCGTCTCTGTCTGGCTCGACAGACGACCCAACGCATCATATACATAATCAATGGAAGTTCCGACAGAAGAAGAGACCTTCGTCAACTCATCGTAGCCATTATAAGTATATGTAGTCGTAAACTCTGGTAAAGTCGCCGTTTTAAGGCGATTATACGTATCATACGTGTAATTGATAACCTTATTATTTGCGTTCGTCTCTTTCAATAGGTTGCCGGATGCGTCATAAGCATAAGTTGTCGTACCAGAGCTAGGATCGCCCAAGCTAGTCCGACGGCCGAAACCATCATAACCAAATGAAGTAGTCACGTTACCCGGTGCGACGATAGAAGAAGGTTGTCCATCCGGACGCAGATTATAGGTAATCGTTCCTGCTGGGTCTACCACAGATATAAGATTGCCCAACGCATCATACGTCCGCTTGACAGAGATTCCATCCTCCACCGTTGTTATACTATTGCCGCTATAACCATGAGTCGTTTTTCTTCCGGAAGGTTCCGATATAGCGGTTAAGCGATCATACGTATCATAACTATAGATATTCCAAGCCGTAGCCGAACTACCGGCAAACGGACGAGAGACTTTTTGCACCCTTCCATAACTATCATAAATTTTATCCGTTTTTAGAAAACTGCCATTAAAACGAGTCTCGGCCGTTCTTACCTCTCTATTCAACGCATCATATACACTTTTAGTAGTAGGTTTACCCGTCACAGAACGGGTTATGGCATACAAAGCGTTTGTCCCTTCCTCCGACCATCCGTAAGATACAGTAGCGGTAGTATTATCAGGGAACGTGACACTTGTCTCCCGACCAAATGGATCATACGTATGCGCCGTAGACTTTCCCCGGTGGTCCTTCTCAGAAGACATACGCCCCTCCGTATTATAAGAAAACTCATTTGCAAGTCCTAATGGGTTTGTCACCTTTTTCAATCGACCGTTCGTATCATAAGCATATTCGGTCTTCAGCCCTTTATCCGAACCATACAAGAATAGCGTCTCTTTTGTGATATTACCCGGAGTATCATAAACATACTCGTAAGTTTTCGCTTTATTTCCATTCTTATAGAACACCTTGCTATTCGCATAGCCGTTCGTATGCGAAGGAATATTCATTCGCTCGGTATAAGTACTGCTATTACGAGTAGTAGTCACGCTCTGATCGGTCAAGAAACCAATAAGATATCCACTCTCTGCCGTATTGTTATAAAATGTGTTCGCCTTTTTTACCGTAATACCCCCAGTGTAAGTGATAGTCTCTTGCGTCGCATTTCCATAAGTATCATATACAAAAGCGGTAGTAGCAGTAATACCCTTAAGCAAGTCCTGCTCTGTCTTATTGCTTAAACGTATCTTGACCGTTTTATTGGCTTGAACATTAACGGCAAAATTATAGGTCAATTTCGCCTCAGGTGAAACCTCACTCTTCAATATGCCATATTTATAAGGATCAAAATATTGCTCCGTAAGCTGCCCTTTCAAATTCGTACGGAATATACTCTCAAATCCCCTAAACCCCAATCCTTGGCGGTGAATAACACCACCTCGGTACGTGAAAGTGAAATTATCAACCCGGTTACCTTTCATATAAGTACTGGAAAAGGCTATGACAGGAATAGACTCTTGAATGTCCACATACGGGAAAACAGCGTTCGCACCCTTAGCATAAGTACCGGAAGATATGGCCTCCTCATTCATCAACAGGTATGTGTTCTTTTCGACCACTCCCAAACTATTCGCCATACCCGTGGCCAAAACGCCTTTATTGTCATTCCTCTTGAATGAATATTTTGTAACCACTCCATTCTTCAAGCTGACCAATTGACTAAAATAATTATGACTGTTTATATTAGTCGGGATCAAGATTGATTTCGATGTATAATTTTGGGCACATTCAACCGAACCCACGTTATTTTTCTTAGCGAGGTAAGTGAAGAAACCGGAGCTATGATACCGGATCAAGTCTGTCATACCATCCCCGTTTACATCTTGTAGCAAAAAGCCATCCGTAGAAATCCCCGAGTTTTGAGTACCGGCAAACGTGGATTTATAAAATTGTCCATCTCCCATCGAGTTATAAGCGGCCCACGTATAGACTGGATCCTTTTTTTTCGGAGATACCAGCAAATCCATAAGCCCATCTCCGTTGATCTCCCCCAGCAACAGCGAGCGATCTTTTAGATCCACCTTTTTTAATCCGGTATAAGTAGAGACTTTTCGGCCCGTCCAAGTACTACCGGAAACATCAAAAGTATATATATTTACCCCGGAGTCATTAATAAGAGCGATGTCACTTTTCCCGTCTCCATCATAATCTAATACCAGAAGTCTATCTGTTTTCTGAAATGCGTCCTCAGGATCAGGCTGCTCCGTGCCTACAAAATTAACGTTATAGGGAAACAAGTAACTCTGATATAAGACCTTACCACTTTCCAAATCAAATATATAGCATTTAGAGGTCTTACTGGTCTCTCCAAAAGGATGATGGCAAGAGACCGCTAGTACTTCCTGTTTTCCATCCCCATTGAAATCCCCTGTATAATAAAACTTAGGATGTATGCTCTTTGCCCCATCCGCATCGGTCAATACGGTCGGGAAATTAAAAGTCCGTGTATATTTAGATACCAATCCCACAGTCAAACTGGCCCTATATACACGGAAAGTCACTTGATCATTATCACCAGAAACGCCATTGTTTACTTTTATGATATGCTCTTCTTGCTTTCCCTCCAAATCCGCACAAAAGATATCGATAAAATTAGCTCCGGTCGTAAGATTGGGCATGGGGGAAGCGTACTCGCTATTCAATCCGGCATAAAGATAGATTTTCTCTTCTCCGGTGAATTTATTGTCATATCTATTCTGGGAATGCTGAAAAGCCGTCGAATGTCTGTAATGCTCCCAATAGGGATTCTCATTAGGCAAAGAGATCAAACCATCTGCCCCCGACGCATAATCATACCTTCCTTTCACTACCTTGATACGAGCAGGATCCGTTGATTCATACCAATTATATAGCTGTGTGACAGAACCATTATCATAAGACCCATCTGTTATGCCTTCTCCATAATAAAGCTTTATAGGGTTCAGAGATTACCCGGAGGCGGAATAATCTATCTGGCTTAAAACTGAGCTATTGTTCTGGTTTTTATAGCTCAAGCTATACGTACAAAGCGCAGTAGAGCCTAATTTACTGATGATTTTAGCCAGCAAGTAGCTTTCCCCTGTCTTAAGCCCCCCTATAAAAGAGACCAAGGGGTCCGGTCGTGAGGCTTGATACTGAAATTCCACAGAGGCACCATTATAAGCAACTTTTGTCAATCTGTAATGGTTTTCTTGCTCGACATAAGTATATAGGATCTGATTATTTCGCAAGTCAGACAAAGAAACTATCGGATAAAAGATCTTATTGCTTGTATTTGAGGCATATCCAAATATGCCCTTGGTTCCATTAGGATAAAATACCTCAAAATATTTCACGACATCGCCGGACAAAAAAGCTTTTACTTTTATATTGCCTTGCTCGGACTCATAATTAATAGTTGTCGCATTCTCTGAGATCTTTATAAGACGCATCCCGCCTAACACGAACGCATCCGCTTTCGTACGTAAAGCTCCTTGGGGCTTACCATCATAATAAATATTCCTACTCGTACGCATGATCGATTGACACCGCCAATACCCCATCCAATACCAACGATGCCATTTCCTTGCTGGCTATTATAAGCCAATGATAATTGGGGTTCAAATCCATTTATACCCGGATAAACCTGTATGGGAACCGTATAGGTTTTAGCTCCAGTCGGGGAAACACCTGTTTGTATCGGTATCTCTCCTACAGCTTTCGATTTATCTATTGTAACTGTAGTCGGAACGTAAGTATTATCAGATATGGCTTTAGGAACAAAAGCCTGAGGTTGCTGTGAAAACCTTTCCGGATTTTCTGCAGTTTTCGCTATAACCGGAGGATATAAAGCCTTCAATAAAGAATCCTCATAAGCCTTGTAATCACTTTCCTTCCAATCGAAAAATTGATTATTCTCAGCAACTCCTTGGGCACATAAATAAGAAGATGGGGACATAAACATGATAAATATCCCTATCGTATATAAATATATTAATTTCATCTATAAGTATACTTAAATTATATTTTGATCAATCCTCCTCTTGGTCTACGGGAACGGCCTCCAAAGATGAAGCCATCGCACTAAATTGCCGTGTTGTTCTATTTCCTGACGCATCATAAGTATAAGTAAATATCATTTGTTGGGATTGCCTAATATTCAAAATTCCGCCAGACTTTACCTCAAAAGGCCCATTAATCGTAATTTGCGCCGGAGCGGAAAGAGATAAATTACCATTACTTGCCACGGTTACATTTTGGACAGCCAACGTATTACAGCCCAAAACTGATACACTTGATGAAACTGTCTGATTTGTATAAGTACTCACACAGCTTCTCGTGTCAACCTCTTGTGATGATAACGGGGAAAATAAGCAAGTCAATACGATACATGTAAAAAAGACGATTCTCTCTTTCATATCAAAGAATTTATGATTCTGTTATTTCTATTTTTAATTCCTTGAGATTACAGACTTACATACTTCTTCAAAGTATCCGCTTTCTTCCCATCCACAAACAACGTATAAATAAACGTTCCATAACCAAGTTCCGAACGGCTTACTTCTACCACATTACTACTTCCATTATCCAACTTAATAACTTTCACGGGTTTACCTGTGACATCAAATATCTGTAGACTAGCAGACACAAACGTCGCCGGTAAGGTATAAGAGACAGATGCACCTTCCCTATTATATAATTTTGCGCCATCCACAGCACTTATATTACTTGTGGAAGTCGTGTTCGAACGTAATTGAGATTGTACCTCCGGCGATAGTAGAGCTTGCAAATTATCAATCACCTCATTCTGTTGTTGGATCGTTTGTTGCATCTCCTTGATACTTTCTACGATAAGCGGAATAAAACCTATATAATCTATAGACATCATCCCGTTTTCATCCGTTTGTACAAGTTCGGGTAATACCTTTTGTATGTCTTGAGCCAAAAAACCAATTCGTTTACGACTAGCCTCCGCTGCCTCTCTTCGATCTATCTCTGCTTGGATTTGTTTGTCTCTATTTATCTTTGCGATAGTAGCGGCATCCATAATCTCCTCTGAATCGGAGGAACTTCCCGATATCCCATTATCCAATGTGGCAGAGAACTTAGACTCATCCTGCTCCCTATTCTCCTCAAGTGTAGAGAGGTTGTATGAATAAGAGACCCCATTCACTTGCTCTAAAAGAGCTAATGGATTTTGCAGCGACTCTACATTTTCCTTCAAGCGAGCGTCTGAAGTTATATTCACTCCATTCACACGAAGATTCGTATTGAACACGAAATTAGTATTACTAGCCGGATTGTAATACGCCACGACATTGTTAGCATAACCATTTGTAGTCATATAAATACCCAATTTCCCATGCAACCAAAGTTGATCCGTATCCGTGGTTCCATATTCTCCAGCAAACACATTCCAACCTTGATTTGCATATTGTCCAAAATCACCAAATGTTAATTTCGAACCTGCGCATGCATCCCCTATCCGACCATATATCTGCATTGAGGTTACATTTCCTAAGTCCTCATTATTGTCTTTTAAAAGGCCAGCTTGTACTCGTCCATTTGAAAGAACCAGGAGTTGAGCATTTGCGTTTGATACTAAACTAATAAAATTAAGAAAGAAAAAGTCTTGTTGTTTTCATATAAGTTGTTCTAAAATATAAATAGATAAACATTCAAATAATACTTCTAAGGAACCCAGTACCATATCCAAACAATTGCGTAAAAGAGGCTATTACGGATAACAACCCTACACGTAAATCACATTTATTGCGGAACATTGCGTCTACAAACA
>NZ_SRYM01000082.1 GCF_004793765.1 Parabacteroides distasonis
ACACTCTGATGTTGAAACTTTATGCAAAAATATAACGATTAAATAATATACAATGGTTACAAAACTCATCATGGCCTGTATCTTGTCCGCTACGCTATTGAGCTGCAACGGGCAAAACACAAATACGATCAACTACGCTACCGTCGAACCCCTGCATATCAATCGCTTTGACAAGGATTTATTCCGACTGATCGATACGGGAGATACGACCTTGCAACCCGAACTGGTCAAACAATACCCGGAAATGCTGGATATCATCGGAAAAGGCATATTAAACCTGCAAACCATCGAGACTCCCGGCTTCTTCGAGAAAATGCGGAATTATTACTCGGAGCCTACCTTGAAAGGCTTGTATCGTGACGCTATCACCCAATATGCTTCCGTGGAGGATGTCGAAAAATCCTTGGGATACGGATTCGCCTATCTAAAGAAGAATTTCCCATCGATGCAGATTCCCGCTATCTATATGCATGTATCTGGTTTCAACCAGAACGTATTGGTGGGTGACAGCCTGCTTTCCCTTTCCGTTGATAAATATATGGGAAAGGACTATCCCTTGTATCAGGAATTCTTCTATGACTCCCAGAAATTGAAAATGCAACGCGGACTCGTGGTCCCGGATTATCTAGCGGGGTGGCTCATGTCCGAATATCCTTTCGTAGGAAAAGAGAACGTATTACTGGACCGGATGATTTACGAAGGAAAAATCAAATACCTGCTCTCGCAAGCCTTAGGCGTTCCTGATGCCGCCGAGCTAATGGGATACACCGAACAGGCCCATAACTGGTGCAAGGATAACGAAGGAACGATCTGGAAAGCGATCATCGAGCGCAAGCATCTTTATACCCCGGATCAACTGACGACTTCCCAATATTTCGAGGATACCCCGACCATTTTCCCCGGGAACGACGCTCCCGGGAATATCGGGACTTGGATAGGTTGGCAGATCATCAACCAGTACATGAAGGAGACGGGATCTACCCCGGAGGCGTTGATGCAAAACAACAACGTCCAAGAAATCTTGACCGCCTCAAAATACAAACCCCTATAAACAGGAAAACCGCCCTATTCTCACGAACAAGACGGATAACCTAATCTAACTTAATTCTAATACCATGAAAAACACTATATCTTAATAACAAGGCTTTTTAAAAAAGGTTCAATGGAATGAGATTTTAAACCTCTTATTTACCGCTGAGACGGAATTGGATAACTTTGAGCAAAAACGGGGTGCTAAATATCCATATGCGATACGCTCATGGAGAAATAATTGGGAAGAACTGACCGTGCTCTTTGATTTCCCCATCAAGATTAGAAAGATTATCTATACCACTAATCTTATTGAAAATCTGAATGGGAAAATTAGAAAGCACACCAAAAACAAGCTGTCATTTCCAAATGATGATGCGCTGAAAAAATCTGTCTATCTGCCCATTAACGAAATCGAAAAGAAATGGTACCAACCTATTTGGAATTGGGAATTGGGCATTGATATTTAACCAATTTATTACCATATTTGAAAACAGGATTCAAGTGTAAACCCCGAATCCTGTAGTTTGCTATTTACACAAAATGGCGGACAGTGCCTTAAGGGGGCTAATTTGAGTGGATTTTCCACTCAGTACCTATTTGCAAATTATATCCAGGCTTGCTCTGCCCGCTCCTTATGACATCTTCTTTCATGCGCATGAGGGTGGCACCGGGACTTGTCTTGGAATAGGAGTTCCGCTCTCCATGGGTACCCAAGACGGTTGTGTTAAAGAACATACGATCAGCCCTGTACGGAACGTTCGGAGGAATTATTGTCCGAAGGCACACGTGGATTCCTCAAGAATTTGAGGATATGCTCTTTGTGACTGACCAGGTGGGCCAGGCACAATTGGTGGCAGGCCAACCGCATATTGAAACAGGAACTGTGCCGGTCCGTCACCGGCACATTGCCGGGGAGGCCGTCCGGAAAGTGTTCGTACATGGCATTTTTTCCACGGGAAGGATCTGGGAATATGTATGTGGCCACCTCGTTTTAGAAAACCCACATCCAATGCGATCCGCCGTCCGGATCCTCCCCCGTCTCGTCCGCTCCAACGACGGGGGAGGATTCCACACGCCTCAGGATCTCCCCATAGGCGGACGATGAGCGTTTCTTCATACGGTTCAATATGTCGCTTATGGATGGCTCGGTTCTATACCGTAAAGGTCTTTCAACAAGCACTGTAAACGCTTGAAAGGGACATGTACATTTTGACACATCCCCCTTTATATAAAGTAAATTTTATCCTTGACGAAAATCTTTTAAAACTTTTTGTAATTCTTGTCGAGCGAAAAATATACGGCTCTTAACCGTTCCTAGAGGAACATCCAGTTTATCAGCAATCTCATTGTACTTATAACCGCTCAAAAACATAGAGAATGGAATCTTCAACTCATTATTCAAACCGTTGATTGCTTTCGTGATCTCTTGAATTTGATAAGCACCATCCGGAGAGTCAAAACCTGAGTCATTCACGACATCCAAGTTATATAAGTCGACACCTTGATCTACGACAGTTTGCGTACGAACAATCTTGTGATAATTGTTAATGAAAATGTTACGCATCACAGTCAAGACCCAGCCCTTAAAATTGATATTGTCTACAAATTTTTCTTGATTGTCTAAAACCTTCAGCGTTGTGTCCTGCATCAGATCTTGGGCATCATCCCTATTCGCTGTGAGCATAAGCGCAAAATTCATCATGTTTTCTTGCATGCTCAATAATTTTTTCTGAAATTGCAACGCATTCATATTTTTACTAATTAAATAAAGTTTAATACCGTATAAGTATTACCCTTCAAACATTGAAGGATGCAACAAATGTATAAATTAAAAATGGAGATATACAGTTCTTTGATAAATATTAATATTAAAAATCGTAACTTAATATTTTTGTTGTAAATCTTGCTGAAAATGAGTATTATTTACAAGTCGTACAAGTTGCAGAAATCAACATTCACAACAAACCAGTTACAATTTTCAACTAAATATTAAAAACAAATATAATACAAACAATATGAAACGTTCATTAACAATATTAACAACTATAATATTCATTCTTGCAATCTCTTTTCAATCAGAGGCTAAAGAGAAGTCCTTAATATATATAATTGATATAAAAAAAGAGATCGATAACTCCACATGGATTTACCTTCATAATGGATTATCAGAGGCCAAGCAATTGAACGCTGATGCCATTTTATTGCATATGAACACATACGGTGGATTATTAGAATCTGCTGATTCTATGCGAACGGCTATTTTATATAGTCCTATACCAGTATATGTATTTATCGATAATAACGCAGCTTCAGCAGGTGCTTTAATTTCCATAGCATGCAAGAAAATCTATATGCGGAAAGGGGCGAATATAGGAGCGGCAACGGTTGTCAATCAAATGGGTACGGCTCTACCTGATAAATATCAATCTTATATGCGTTCCATGATCCGTTCGACGGCTGAAGCGCAAGGTAAAGATACGCTTATACAAAACGGCGACACGATCTATAAATGGAAAAGAGATCCTTTAATCGCTGAAGCGATGGTCGATGACAGAGTAATCGTTCCCAACCTCATAGATAGCGGTAAGGTATTGACACTTACCTCTCAAGAAGCACTCAAATGGGGTTATTGCGATAACATTGCCAAAAGTCCGGAACAAGTAATCACAGAATATCTCGGATATAAGGACTATGAGATTAAAAGTTATGAACCCTCATGGTTCGATAATGTAAAAGGTTTCTTTATGAGTCCCATAATACAGGGCTTATTAATCATTATTATCATTGGTGGCATTTACTTCGAGATGCAAACTCCGGGGCTTGGTTTTCCATCCGCCGCTGCGATAATAGCAGCTATCCTTTACTTCGCTCCTCTCTATATGGACGGATTGGCTGAAAACTGGGAAATCCTGCTATTCATTCTCGGTGTTATATTAATAATGTTAGAGATATTCGTCATTCCGGGCTTTGGCATAGCGGGAATAAGTGGAATTATTCTCGTGGTCGGCGGACTTACGATGAGCTTACTGAACAATACTATTTTTGATTTTCAAAACGTATCTGGAATGGATACAGGCAAAGCCGCTTTCACGGTTCTATTAGGGCTAGGTACCGGATTCACGCTTGTTATATGGTCATCAAACAAAATAGGACATAAAGGCCCCCTAAAGAAAATGGCATTAAACGCTGATTTGGAAAAAGCGGTATCCAGCCCCAATTTGGCACAACTGATCGGCAAAGAAGGTACGGCCGCTACCGTCTTACGTCCTTCGGGTAAGGTATCTATCGAAGGAGAATTGTATGATGGCGTATCGGAGTCTGGATTCATCGAAGAAGGGACTCCTATCAAAGTCGTCAGGTTCGAGAATGCGCAAATCTATGTAATCAACCTATAAACGAATCTATGCGATCCGTTTATAGGCGATACATTTATCAATCACGACATATTCCATCGCTCCCATAGCCATCAAATCGCTTAGGATGTTACGGGCCGCATAGTAATTGATATGAGCGATACGGCAAAACTCTTTTATGCTGATATACGGATGCTCATCGAGCCAAGAAAACAGGATCTCGACAGGCTTACTTATTTTCAGCAATGTACCCTCTTTGGTTTTCTGCTTCTTCCACGCTTGCATGAGGACTTCGTTCGCCAATATATTTTCGTCCGCAACTCGAATATAGGCCTTGTATTTATCGTCTTTATCAGGTGCCGTATGCGGTTTCTCATCGCTTGGGGCAATATAAACTTCCAATACGGTCTTTCCGTTGACATTCCAGCGCTTAGCCATAAACGATACCTCGGGATGCGTATACATTTTAGAAGCAGCCTCGATCATATAATATTCTTCCTCACTTCTCACACCAGAAATAGTACCGTTATCCTTCACTCCTATCAGCAGACGCCCGCCATCTGTATTCGCAAACGCACTCAACGTCCGGGCGATCTTCTTGCTATCGCTCACCTCAAACTTAAAATCAAGTTGTTGATGTTCTCCTTGTTCTATAAGCGCTTCAATCGGATGTTTCTTCTTCATTTTGGCTTCTGTTTTGAGACACAAAATTAAAATAAATACCTAACTTTGGCAATCGAAAAAACAATAAACAATGTCTCAGATACCTGCGCTAATATCAGATCTTGCGGTCATACTCATATCTGCCGGATTGGTTACCCTGTTATTCAAAAAGTTAAAGCAACCGGTCGTATTGGGGTATATCGTAGCCGGAATACTCGCCGGACCTTCCATCGAGCAAATACCGACAGTTACAGATGTAGAAAGTATCCGTATCTGGGCTGATATAGGCGTTATCTTCCTATTATTCGCATTGGGACTCGATTTCAGTTTCAAGAAGTTGATGAAGGTGGGAGGAACCGCTGTCATTGGAGCCATAACCATCGTTATAGGTATGATGACAGCGGGATATATCACGGGGTTATCACTGGGATGGGGACATATGAACAGCCTTTTCCTCGGAGGTATGTTATCGATGTCTTCCACGACGATTATCTTCAAGGCATTCGATGACATGGGATTGCGTAACCAACGATTCGCCGGTGTCGTGTTCGGTATCTTGGTGGTAGAGGATCTATTCGCCGTATTATTAATGGTATTGCTTTCTACCGTAGCGGTAAGTAAACACGTGGAAGGCATGGAGATGTTGGATAGCGTAGTCAAATTAGGCATTTTCCTTTTATTCTGTTTCGTTGTCGGGATCTACTTGATCCCCTCTTTTCTGAAAAAGGCAAAAAGCTTCCTAAATGAGGAGACTCTGTTGATCGTGAGCATCGGGCTATGCCTTGGTATGGTTATGATCGCCACAAAAGCCGGGTTCTCATCAGCTCTCGGAGCTTTTGTCATGGGTTCGATTTTGGCAGAGACTATTGATGCTGAACGGATCGAGCATTTGGTAAAACCCGTAAAAGACTTATTTGGAGCGATTTTCTTCGTGTCTGTAGGCATGTTAATCGATCCTCAGATGCTCTGGGAGTATAAAATCCCGATTTTCATTATCACGCTCGTAGTCATGGCCGGGCAGATCTGTTTCGCCAGCTTCGGAGTATTACTGTCAGGACAACCGATAAAAATAGCTATTCAATCTGGTTTCTCATTAGCGCAGATCGGAGAATTCGCCTTCATCATCGCAGGTTTGGGACTATCATTAAACGTGACGGATCAATATCTGTATCCAATCGTTGTCGCTGTATCCGTGATCACGACATTCTTCACACCTTATATGATCCGGTTAGCGGAACCTGCCTACAAATGGGTGGAACGGATCATACCGGAGAATTGGAAACAGTTCTTGGAGCGGTATTCATCCGGTTCCAATACGATCCGCCAAAAAAGTACATGGAATAAGTTACTAAAAGCCTTGGTCCGCATCGTCGGTACTTATACAGCCGTCTGCCTAGTACTTATCTTTCTATGGCTACAAATCGTGACTCCGTTCATCTGTAAACATTTGCCCAGCATCCAAGGAAATCTAATCTCCCTGATCTTAATCCTAGCTCTGATCTCCCCGATGTTGCGGGCGATCATGATGAAAAAGAATCATTCCGTGGAATTCCAGCAATTATGGAACGATAATAAATATAACCGGGGTCCCCTAGTCTCACTTGTAGTCCTCAGAATCCTGCTCTGTATCGATCTCGTCATGCTTCCTGTCGCACGGTTATTGAATGCTGCGCTAGGAATTATGCTGGCGGTCGCTTCTGCTGTCATCGTATTAATGATATTCTCCAAACGGCTAAAGAGACAGTCAATCTTGATGGAACGGCATTTTTTCAGTAACCTTGTAGCGAGGGAAGTGGAACAAGAGCGAAAAGCCCCGATCAACCAGCGTTTCGCAAATCACTTATTAGAACGGGATCTCCATTTAGCGGATTTCGAGGTGAAGCAAAATTCCCCCAGCATGGGAAAAAGCCTGAAAGAATTAAACTTCAGGCAAAAGTGTAACGTAAATATCGTAACGATTATCCGTGGAGAGAAGCGAATCAATATACCGGGAGGAGACGAGCGGCTCTATCCGTTCGATAAATTAGTAGTAGTCGGCGCAGATGATGATCTGGAGCACTTTAGGAAATATCTGGAGGAACGCTACAAGAAATCATACGCCGAGCAATCGAACACAAGAAAGGAAGAGATGAACATGGAGCAAATCATTATCTCGGAAGGTTCCCGATTAATCGGCCGTTCCATCACAGAGTCCGGTATCCGTGATAAAGCCGCTTGTTTGGTTATCGGTATCGAACGTGGAAGTAGCTCGATCAAGAATCCACCTCCCAGTACGGTTTTCGAGGAAGGAGATATTATATGGATTGTGGGCGAGCGGGATAAGTTGATCCAGTTAAGTGAAGGAAAAGTAGTAACCAGTTAACAATACGATATAGAATGATGAAGTTTATAGGAATTATTCCGGCGAGATACGCCTCCACCCGTTTTCCGGGAAAGCCATTAGCAGATATGAACGGAAAGCCCATGATACAACGTGTATATGAGCAAGTAAAGGATGTCTTAGACTCCGTTTGCGTAGCTACCGACGATATCCGCATAGAGAATGCGGTTAAAGCCTTCGGCGGCCAAGTCGTCATGACCTCCGATCAACATCGCAGCGGTACGGACCGTTGCTACGAAGCTTATCAGAAAATAGGCGAAGGGTATGACGTGATTGTCAATATCCAAGGTGACGAGCCTTTTATTCATCCCGAGCAAATCCAGACGATCAAGACCTGCTTCACCGACGCAAACACGCAAATAGCGACATTGGTAAAGCCTTTCCATGCGGACGATGATTTCGAGAGTACCTTATTCAATCCCAATTCCCCGAAAGTCGTACTCAACAAAAACAACGAGGCCATGTATTTCAGCCGATCTATCATTCCTTATATACGGGGTAAGAAATATACGGAATGGTTGCCGAGCCATACCTTTTATAAACATATCGGATTATATGCCTATCGTGCGCAAGTGCTAAAAGAAATCACCCAATTACCTCAATCCGCCTTAGAACTGGCGGAAAGCCTTGAGCAATTACGCTGGTTGGAAAACGGATATAAAATCAAGGTCGGCATCACCGAGCAAGAAACGATCGGTATAGATACACCGGAGGACATGGAGAAGGCCTTGGCTTTCCTCGCCAACCGTTGATCACATGCGATTATTCAATATAATCCGAATAATACCAATAGGTGGAGGAATAACGATCTCGTAATTCCTCCTTTGCTTTTCTATCCGATTTACAATGGATATAATCTTGGTAATCCTGGATAATATCCCGAGGTATCTGATAACCGGAAATCTCCTCATCCGAGCTTTTAGATAAAACTTGTACCAAAGCCTCCTCGTACAAACGGGGTACAAATTCAAATTTTCCTTTATAATAAGTATCGAACGTATTCTTAAAACAATCCAAATTCTCGTTCAATAAATAATAACACAACAAATAATCCAATGCCTGTTTATTTTCCGGATGTTTCGCCACCAAACTCGATAGTACGCCCGGATAATCCGATACGGATAATAGGATGTCGTGCTCTCGGTCCCAATCACTTTTCCTCGGCAAACGTTTCTCCACCGACAAGGTTTCCTCCCCCTTCAACTGTTCTTCCTTCGACCTTGCCCATGAATGATAAAACAACGTCGCATCCAATAAGTTCAGATATTTTCTAGCCTCTTCTACATCCCCACGCCGTATATCAATCTCTACCAACCGCTTAATTTGCCGTACGCTCCTTTGTTTAGGGCTGGACAAGATCCCTTCGATCGCACGATGACGAGCCATATCCATATCTCCCAATTGAAAATACGTCTCATTGCTGAAAAACACAGGAAGTATAGAAGATCTCAAACCGATCGGCAAGAACAAGGCGTCCGCCCCTCGTTGATAATAATCCATTAGGTTCTGGGGCAACTCGTTCTTCTTGGAGAAAGCGATATTCCTATAATAACTTATCAAGATATCCGGAGAATCAAATCCGGCAGATAAATCCAAGACTCGCTCCCAATCACCCCTATAGACCGCTTGGTCTACTGCCAAAACCTTTTCCCGCTTCCAGTTCGTACTCGCTATAACAAATGAGAAGAATCCAAATACAACAGCCAAAAAGGTAATAAGCAAGCTATGCCGATTTAAGCGCACCCTACGTATACTCTTAATTTCCAAAGCGAATATCTCTAAAATCAACGCCATGGCTGGAAAATATACGCTCAAACCATCCACATGGGAATATTTATAAGCCTCCTCAATGTTCAATCCATAAAAATGACACATGAACAACGGATATAAATAACTCGATAACAGAAGAGAAAGCCAGAACCACCACCGTTTCCTATTCTTGGCTCCCTCATAGAATATCACCATCAAGGAGAAGACAAGCAGCCGGCTACCGACCATGCTATAAATTATGGGAAGAAGTATAAAAGCCACCCAAACAGATAGCTGCTTATTCTTGATCCGGATGTATCCCAAAAAGAACCATAGCACAAAAATAAACGAAAGCGTAGATGCTATACTATACGACAACCGGCAAATCAATCCCCACTCTAACGCTACCGGAAACAATGCATATACGGAGACCATATTACCACCCCCGAACTTGCGTAGAACCCGCATAGAGAAGTACCATAAGAGCAACAATACGCATGTCACGATCAACGGACCTATCACAGTCAAATGAAAGAACTGTATCAAGAAATTCCCCACATAACAGCTCAACCAAGCCGGCTCATCCCAAAACGAGATAAAATAATCGATGGTATACAAAAAAATCCTCATCTGCTCTTTGATGAACAAATGGTTTGGGTAAATCCATTGAAAGAATGCAAAGCATACTACGAAGAATATTCCCGCTATTACCCACTGAAGCAATCGTTCATTTTTTGTCATTGACAAAACCTCTTTTTATAACCTCCCTAATTTCTTCAATATAAAAAAATCGATTTCCTCATCAATCTTTTGAATACAAAACAATGCAAACAAACAAAAAGTTTTGAATAAACATAAAAAGACAAATAGAATCACGATCAAGAGGCTTTGTTTTTCAAGTAGAGGAACGAAGATATGAAGTGCACCCCAAAAGTTAGACACAAAACTTTTGGAGTGCATTTTTTATGAAG
>NZ_SRYM01000083.1 GCF_004793765.1 Parabacteroides distasonis
AAACGAGGTAAAATACAGAACTTCGCTTGTTTCTAAATCGTTACCCATCAAGAAACAAATCTTTGCAAACTATTCAAATTCAGCGATAAAGACAATTCGTAATGTCTTCTCATGTGATAAGTCAGCCGTTTGTTTATTCCGGCTGCTTTGGCTATTTTTTTCAGCAATATATCCGCATTGGTTAAGGTACACAGCTTGAACACTCTCCCGTCCGTTCCTGCAAAGGGCGTATCTTTATATTTGTTTATAATACGCTGGGGAATATCCGTAATTGGGATAAACGCAAACGAACCTGTCTTTTTTCTGTTCAGTGTGATACACAAATCTCCGCTTTCCTGCCTTTGGAAATTATCGTAAGTCAAATTTTCAAGGTCTGCGTAAGCGATGCCCGTAAAGGTTGAGAAGATAAACATATCTCGGATAAATATTTCAGTGGGATGTTTCACGTCTGATTTCATCAATAATTTGATTTCGTCTATTGACAGCCATTTGCGTCGAACCGTCACCTGTTCGTAGCTATAATCAAAGAACGGGTCTTGATAGACAAGTCCTTTGTTCATGGCTCGTTTTATCAAGGCATGGAATATCTTGATATAATTATTCACCGAATACGCCGAAATTTGCAAATTGACTTTCAGATAGTAGTTAAAGGCTTCAAGAAAGGCAAAGTCCACCTGACAGAAAGGAATGTCCGGTATTTCATACTTATGTTGCAGGAAGCCCTTTAGATGCTTGCGTACCGTTTCATATTTCCTGTATGTCGAATCGGCTATGGTAACGCCTAACGCCTGCCGTTTTTCCTCTATGAGTGTTTCCAGTTCCAGCATCAGCGAATTTTGTTTGAGCGTGAAACCTTGCAGGGCGTTCTTTAAGGATTCAGCCGTAATGTAGCTTTTGTTTTCAAGTAATGTATTGTAATATTTCATCAGATCGTTGCGGTACTTGTTTATCTGCTTGTTCACCTCCTTTTCTTCCGCCGTGTTTCCTGTTGCCGCTCCCTGCTTGGCATCCCACTGCTGGGGAAACAGTTCCAAACCTGTACTGAAAGCGGTGTTTTTACCGTCCACCGTGATGCGTCCCATTACCGGGCATTTCCCTGATTTCTTTACCTTGCTGGTATTGAGATAAAATAGTATGGAAAAAGTACTTCTGTTGTTCTGCATAATCTTTTCTTTTTTCATGGGATAAAATTAAATTCGTTTGCTATCCGCTGGGCGAATTGTTTCATGTCGTTTATTACTTTCTCGTTGTTCAGACGAGCGTAACGTTGGGTGGTCAGAATGCTGGTATGCCCTAACATCCGGCTTACACTTTCTATCGGAACGCCTTGCGACAGGCAAATTTGGCTGGCAAAGGTGTATCTTGCCATGTGGTAGGTCAATGTCCGGTTTATCTTGCAATGCCGGGCGATGCGCTTAAGACCTACATTGACCTGTCCCAAACTCATAACCGGAAAAACGTTGTCGTTGTCTGCCAGCCCCTCATAATATTCAATTATCTGAATTGGTATATCCAACAGCTTGACATTGAATGCCGTTTTCGTCTTTTGGCGTTCTGATGAAATCCACAGGCTGCCGTCACTCTCCTTTATGATGTCTTTCCAAGTCAACTTTTTAAGGTCTGCGTAAGATATTCCGGTGAAAACAGAAAAGACGAACATATCCCGGATGAAACGCTGGGTAGCGGATTTCAAGGGAGTGGAAACCAGCCTTTCCAGTTCTTCGGAGTTCAGCGACTTGTTTTGTAGCGTTGTCTTTTCCGTTCCAAAACCCGCAAAGGGGTGTCTGTTGATGATATTCCGGTGCAATGCCAACAGGACAACTTTATTAAACAGGACAAGCCTTGACTTTACCGTCCTCGCTTTCATCTTGCGTTTTACCCGGAAATAGAAGTCCAACGATTCAATGAACGGCAAGTCCAGTTCGCCAAACGGGATGTCGTTTACATGGTATTGGACTTTCAGGAAGTCTTTAAGTTGGCTGTACAATACCTCATACTGCTTATAGGTGGATGCTGCCCGGTCAATGCCTATTCTTGCCTTGAAATCCTGCATCATTTCTTCGAACAGGACAAGGACGGTCTTTTGCGTGGTTACATTGCCCTGAAAGGCATTCTTTACTTCAACGGCTGTAACCTTGCCTGTCCGTTTCAGAATATCCTTGTAGCTGGTATGTATGGCAAGGTTGATTTTATTTATTGCCCGGTTCAGTTCTACGGCTTGTCTGCTTTTTCCGGTTGCCCGTCCTGACTTCACGTTCCATAGGCGTTCCTCTACTTTCAGTTTGGAACTGAACTGGGCTATCGTGTTCCCGATAATGATTTTACCTATTATCGGATAAATGCCGCTGGTATTGGCTGCGTTCTTTTCCCTTTTGATGTAAAAGGAAACTTTCAATTCGTTGTTCATAATCACTCATTTTTAAGTTTGTAAAATTACTGCTATTGTGAGTCTTAGAACAATGTGAAACACAGACAAATAAGGACTTTTGCGGTCATTTGAGGACATCTGTTCTGCATCGTTTTTTGCTTCCCCAAATGGGTAACGAATAAGAAACGGAACGGTTGCTTCAATCCACTGTATTTTGCTAAATCTGCATCGGACAGTAAAGGACTACAAAAGACTTTCGTTTCTGTTAATGAATCAGTTACGCCGTTTTACTTCCTTCTTCCATTTTGCATTCTTGTTTTTTGTACGCTACAAAACCGTTTTTCGTGCCTGAAAACGCCTTGCCCCTTGCGGGGGTAAAAATCACTCCGAAGTCGTAATTTTTTAATCCAAAGAAGTATGGAAACAAGAAGAACCAACAAGGGCGGTCGCCCCGCCCTCGCAGACCCGGCGAAGCATCGCCATGTCCTTTACCTGAACGACCGGGAGAACGCCCGCTTCCTCTCGCAGTGGGAGCAGTCGGGCGTCACGAGCAAGTCCCGTTTCATCGCCGCCCGGCTGTTCGGCGAGCCGTTCCGGGTGGTGAAAGTGGATAAGTCGGCAGTAGAATATTGCACCCAGCTGACCGAATTTTATGCACAATTCAGAGCGGTAGCGGTCAATTACAACCAAGTGGTAAAGGTGTTGCACGGCAATTTTTCGGAGAAGAAGGCACTGGCTTTTCTCTATAAACTGGAGAAAGCGACCACTGAATTATCTATGTTAAACCGTCAGGTTATCGACCTGACAAACGAGTGCAAGGAACTATGGTTGCCAAAATAAGCACGGGCGGCAATATGTTCGGCGCACTGGCTTACAACCAAAACAAGGTGGACAGCGAGGAAGCAAAGGTGCTTTTCTCCAACCGGATGCTGTTAAGCGAGGACGGGAATTTCTCTATCGGCGAGTGTATGCGCAGTTTTGAAATGCAGATGCCCGTCCAGCTGTCCACCAAAAAGCCGATACTTCATATTTCCATAAACCCGCATCCGGAAGACGTGCTGACAGACCAGCAGCTTTCCGACATTGCCAAAGAGTATATGCGGAAGTTGGGTTATGGCGACCAGCCTTATTTAGTGTACAAGCATACCGACATCGACCGCCACCATATCCACATCGTGGGATTGCGGGTGGACGAGAACGGCAAGCCGCTGAATGATAGGTTCGAGCATCGGCGCAGCAAGCAAATCACCCGTGAACTGGAAAAGAAATACGGGCTGCACCCGGCAGAGCGAAAGGAACGTGCCGAACGCCCGGAACTTAAAAAGGTGGACTATGCTGCCGGGGACGTGAAGCACCAAATCGGCAATACCGTGAAAGCGGCTTGCTACGGCTACCACTTCCAGTCGTTCGGGGAATACAAGGCTTTGCTTGCCGCTTACAACGTGTGCGCCGAGGAAGTCAAGGGCGAGATAAACGGCAAGCCCTATCAGGGCATTGTCTATTCCGCCATGAATGATAAGGGCGAAAAGGCGGGCAACCCGGTAAAGGCTTCCCGCATCGGCAAGTCGGTGGGCTATGGAGCGGTACAGCGCAGAATGGAGAAATCGGGCGAACTGATTAAGAACGGCAAGCTGAAAGAGCGCACCCGGAAGATTGTAGCCACTGCCATGCAGACCGCCCGCAGCCGCAAGGAACTGGAACAGCAGCTAGGGAAACAGAGCATTGACGTTGTATTCCGTCAGAACGACAGCGGGCGCATCTATGGCATTACGTTCATCGACCACGACAGCCGGGTGGTGCTGAACGGTTCACGCTTGGGCAAGGAGTATTCGGCGAACGTGTTCAACGAACGCTTTTCGGGCGAAACCGGAAAGATGCACCAGCCCGAAGTGTCAGCACCGCAGCAAGACCAATCCACGCATCAGGAACAGCCGGAGTTCACGCCGAAATCCGACATCGTTTCGGGCGTGGCTTCCGTGTTGGGTACTTTCGGCGGATTGTTGGGCGGCGGTGCATCAGGCGGTGACGAGCCGCAGGACACCGCCCGCCAAAATAGAAAGAAGAAAAAGAAGCGCACAAGGCGCATTGACTAACTTAAAAAACATTACAATCATGCAACAGGAAGATGATTTGAGAGGGCTTGCAAGGGTCATGGACTTTATGCGGGCTGTCAGTATTCTATTCGTGGGAATAAACGTGTACTGGTTCTGTTACTCCACCCTGAAAGAATGGAGAGTGACGTTTGAGGTGATAGACAAGATACTGTGGAACTTCCAGCGCACCACCGGGCTGTTCTCGTCTATCTTATGGACAAAACTTTTTTCGGTGGTGTTCCTCGCCCTGTCGTGCATCGGCACTAAGGGCGTGAAAGAGGAAAAGATAACATGGACGAAGATACATTGCAGCCTTGCGGCTGGTGTCGTGTTGTTTTTCCTGAACTGGTGGATGCTGGAACTGCCGTTGCCACATACGGCGGATGCCGTGTTTTATATCGTTACGCTATCGGCGGGCTATATCTGTATGCTCATGGCGGGTACGTGGATGTCCCGGTTGTTGAAAAACAACCTCATGGATGATGTCTTTAATACCGAGAACGAAAGTTTCCTGCAGGAAACAAGGTTTATCGAGAACAAGTATTCTGTAAATCTGCCTACCCGGTTCTACTATAAGAAGAAATGGAATAATGGCTGGATAAATGTCGTGAACCCGTTCCGTGCCAGTCTTGTACTGGGAACGCCGGGCAGCGGTAAGTCGTATGCAGTGGTAAACAGTTACATAAAACAGCAAATCGAGAAAGGTTTTGCGCTTTACTGCTATGATTATAAGTTTCCTGACCTTTCGGAAATCGCTTACAATCATCTGCTTAATCACTTGGACGGCTATAAGGTAAAGCCTAAGTTTTACGTTATCAATTTTGACGACCCACGCAAGAGCCACCGATGCAACCCGATAAACGCCAGTTTCATGTCGGACATTGCGGATGCCTATGAAGCCAGCTACACCATTATGCTCAACTTGAATCGCAGTTGGATAAGCAAGCAGGGCGACTTCTTCGTGGAAAGCCCGATTATCCTTTTGGCGGCTATAATTTGGTATTTGCGCATCTATCAAGGCGGTAAGTATTGCACGTTCCCCATGCCATAGAATTGTTGAACAAGAAATACGCCGATGTATTCACCATTTTGCGCAGCTATCCCGAACTGGAAAATTATCTCTCCCCGTTCGTGGATGCTTGGGAATCAGATGCCCAAGAGCAGTTGCAGGGGCAGATTGCCAGTGCGAAAATCCCGCTTTCAAGGATGATTTCACCCGCCCTTTACTGGGTAATGACAGGTGATGATTTTTCACTTGACATCAACAACCCGAAAGAGCCTAAAATCTTGGTTGTCGGCAACAATCCTGACCGCCAAAATATCTACTCGGCAGCACTGGGATTATATAATTCCCGTATCGTGAAGCTGATAAACAAGAAAGGTCAGCTTAAAAGTTCAGTGATAATAGACGAATTACCGACTATATATTTTCGTGGGCTTGATAATTTGATTGCCACCGCCCGAAGCAACAAGGTTGCGGTTCTGCTGGGCTTTCAGGATTACAGCCAACTTACCCGTGATTACGGGGACAAGGAAAGTAAAGTAATCCAAAATACGGTGGGTAACGTGTTCAGCGGTCAGGTAGTCGGTGAAACGGCGAAAATCCTGTCCGAACGTTTCGGTAAGGTGTTGCAGAAACGGCAGAGTATGACAATCAACCAGCGGGAGAAATCCACCTCGATAAGCACCCAAATGGACAGCCTGATACCCGCCAGCAAAATATCCAACCTCACGCAAGGTATGTTCGTGGGTGCTGTGGCGGACAACTTCGATGAACGGATAGAGCAGAAGATTTTCCACTGTGAAATCGTGGTGGATAATGAAAAGGTGAAGCGGGAAACCGCCCGTTACGTGAAGTTGCCGCAGATAATTGACTTCACCGATAAGGACGGCAACGACCGGATGCAGGAGGAGATACAAGCCAACTATGACCGCATCCGTCAGGAAGTCCGGCAGATAGTCGAGGACGAGATAACACGGATTAAGAACGATCCGGAGCTATTCCACTTGATTAAGGAGGAAGAATAAATGACTGACAATAAGCTTATTTTGTTAAACAATTGCTATATTTGCAATAATGTTTCAAACCATTTAAAAGTCTTACTATTTTTGTCTGGGATTGTTGGTTTGCTTTAAATTCAAAAATATGGAAATAATAAAATTGCCAAGATTAGAACGGATTGTTTTTCATAAGAAGGGGTGTAATAATATAATAAAGCAAATGATTGCACCTGAGTTTGATTTACCTTTAAATATTGAAGAAACAAGTAAAAGTTATGTAATAATAAATTATCTTGGTGCTAAGTATTGCTTAACATGCAATAAGGAAACTTATCCCCAAGATATTACTTATGTACTTCTTACCGACACAAGACCCACCAAGGAGAAGTTAGCTTCATGTTCTGTATGTATAAAATGTTGGTTAAAACATCCTTTGTTAAAAGAATATTCAACAAAAGAAGTTGTCCAATCATGGAAAAATGATTTCTTTTTTAAAGAAGAAGACCAAAATAATAACGGACTGAGGTTACCTCAAATAGGAGCTTTACATATGATTCTTGGGCATTTGAAAATGCCGTTAGAAACTGCAACAGTTGTTTTACCTACGGGAACCGGAAAAACAGAAACAATGTTATCTGCTTTGGTTGCTAATCAATGTGAGCGATTGTTAGTTACCGTTCCTTCTAATTCTTTAAGAAATCAAATTTTTGATAAATTTGAATCATTTGGGTTATTAAAATCATTTGGAGCAATAGGTAAAAAATCCTTATACCCAATAGTAGGGATTATAAAAGAGAAGTTTGAAACTTCTGATTTATTAAAGAGCTTTTTAGCACAATGTAATGTTATTGTTACAACAATGCAAATACTTACCGGTTGTTCTGATGAAGAACAGAATTTATTTGTGTCTCAATGCTCTCATATTTTTATAGATGAAGCACACCATGTAAAAGCACCGTCTTGGAATTTATTCAAAAGTAGATTTCCTGCGGAAAAAGTGATACAATTTACAGCGACCCCATTCAGGAATGATGGACAACGATTAGATGGTAAAATAATTTTTAACTTCCCATTAAAATATGCTCAAGAACAAGGGTATTTTACTAAAATAGATTTTATACCAATAAAAGAGTATGATTCAGATAAAGCTGATGAAATAATAGCAGAAATTGCTGTACAACGGTTACGAGAAGATTTAGTAAAATACAACCATATATTGATGGCTCGTTGTGCTACAAAGGAACGGGCAGAAAAAATTTTTGAAATTTACAAAACGCATACTGACCTCAATCCTGTAATTATATATTCTAATTGTCATGATTATCGAAATGTATATCAGAAGATTCTCCGAAAAGAAGCTAAAATTATAGTTTGTGTAGATATGTTAGGTGAGGGATTTGATTTACCAGAATTAAAAATAGCAGCCTTTCATGATATAAGAAAGAGCCTTCCCGTTACCTTACAATTTGCCGGACGTTTTACTCGTACAAAGTATGATGAAAAACTGGGACATGCTTCTTTTATTGCTAATATTGCTGATTTAGATGTACGTGCTGAATTAGAAGATTTATATGCAGATGGAGCTAACTGGAATCAAATCCTTTCTGATACAAGCTACGAACGAATAGACAATGAAGAGGAATACAAAAATTTAATGGATGGTTTTGAAAATCTAAGCAATTCTAATATTCCGTTTAGTAACATTCATCCAAAATTTAGTGTTGTTGTTTACAAAAACAAGACAAAGTCTTGGTTTCCTAATAATTTCAGCAAAGGAATCCCAGGATTTGAAGATTTACAATATAAATTTCATGATATAAACGCAGGAGAAAAGATACTTGTCATAGTAACAGCAAGAATTGTAAATGTAGAATGGGTAAATCATAAAGATATACAACAATTAGTATGGGACATGATTATTGTTTTTTGGGATACAAAAAATAATCTTCTTTTTATAAATAGTTCAGATAATGGAAGTTTATATAAAGAACTTGCAGAAGCTATTATTGGTGATAAAGACAAGCAACCTGAATTAATTAGAGGTGTAGATGTTTTTAAAGCTTTCCATAATATTAAGCGAACAAAACTAAGAAATGTTGGATTAAAATATTTTATCGGTAAAGATATTCGCTTTAGAATGCATGTTGGATATGATGTTGCAGAAGCATTAAGCCTTGCTGAAAGGCAGAAAGGAGAGAAGGCTTTTGTTGTAGGAAATGGTTTTGAAGGTGGTGAACGAACTAATATCGGGGCTTCTTACAAAGGACGTATTTGGAATGTAATTAAAAAAGGAGATTTGAAAGAATTTAAACAATGGTGCGTCGAATTAGGAGAAAAACTTGTTGATGATTCCATTGATTCCAATCAAATTTTAAAAGAAACCTTGATACCTGAAGCTATTACAACTATACCTGATATTGCTGCTATTTGCATCGACTGGGATGAAGATGTTTATATGGCTCATGAGAATCATTATCGTTTTTCTATTGGTGGTTCAATATCTACTCTTGCAGATACAGACATTCAACTTGAAAAAGAACAATGTGTAAAAGGGAAATTACTGTTTTCGATAATAACAGATTTTAAGAAAGCGGATTTTGAATTGGAATTGTTCGAAAATGCGAATGGAGATGACCGATATGCAGATTTTAAAATCAATCAAAGAAGTTCTGAGAAAGTAGAAGTTGCTTATGGAAATAAGACAATGACAGGGATCCAGTTTTTTGAAAAATATATTCCAACGATATGGTTTGCTGATGGTTCTGCATTAACGGGAAATGAATATGTCCAATTAAAGCAAATTATAAATGTTTACCCTAAGGATAATATTATTGCATGGAATTGGCAGGGAGTATCATTATGTAATGAATCTCAACAAGTATATCCTAAAATTACTGATTCAATACAATATAAAGTTATTGAAGAACTCAAAAAAGGTGATTTTGATATAATATATGATGATGATTATTCCGGTGAAATTGCTGATGTTATAACGATAAAATTATATCCTGATAAAATTTGTGTGGGGTTGTATCATCTAAAATTTGCAATTGACGGAAGGGTTTCAGATCAAATTAAAAATTTGTACGAAGTGTGTGGACAAGCTCAAAAATCTGTACATTGGAAACATAAAGAAGGAGCTGATTTTTTTAATCATTTACTCAGAAGAGAAAACAAGAAACGAAATGGTTATAGTTGTAGTCGTTTAGAAGTAGGAACAAAACAAGAATTGGAAAAATTACTATCAATTGCTAAGAAAGAAATTCCAATGGAGTATGAAATTTATATTGTGCAACCCGGTTTTTCCAAAACAACTGCTACAAATGAAATTCTGACGTTATTAGGTGTTACTGAAAATTATATAAAAGAAGTAGCAGGAATAAACCTTAAGGTTATAGCTAATCTGTAATAGTCAAGACTTGTTCTGACATTTGTTTTACTATCGGACAAAAAAACTGT
>NZ_SRYM01000084.1 GCF_004793765.1 Parabacteroides distasonis
TGGGCCAAATTTATTTAATGTTTAACTAGTCCCTATTTTTTATGGGACACTAATGTGACAAGCCATAAACAGACAGTTTTCATTTAGCGTAACAATCTGTTATTCAATGCATTTACAACATAAATAAAAACCGTTCAAAAAAGTCGGACTTTCCAGCCGGAATATCCTCGCCTTTTTGTATTATCTTTATCGCCAACAAATAATACGCAGATGAAGAAAAACATTGTTTTCCTGTTAATTCTAATACCTATTATATGGATCTCTTGCAACGGAATGGGCCATCAAACCATAGACTTCCGAAAAATAGAGAACCTTATGCCCCAACATCCGGATAGCGCCTTAATGCTCCTTGAGCAAATAGAGAACAAAGAAAACCTATCCCGAAAAGATAAGGCACATTATTATTTATTGCTGACGGAAGCGCAAGACAAAACTTTTGTTAAGCATGAAACCGACTCGCTGATCACGATCGCAACGGATTATTTTTTTGGTAGCTGGGATACGAATTTTTCATTTTACAATTAATGAACGATATGAAAGAGTTATTCATTCAATACAAAGGCATACTAAAAGACCTACTCCGTTACGGGGTAGTGAAAACAGAGGCTCTAGAGCATCCCGGATTGTATAACGGTAAGCTAGGCATGACTATTCTATTTTATGAATACAGTCGTTATGGTGGAGATGCTTTATATGAACAATTCGCAGACGAGATATTAGAATCTATAATGGAGCTTCCGGATAATTTATCTCTTGATTTGTCAGATGGATTATGTGGCATTGGATGGGGAATCACCTATCTATTAAGAGAACGTTTTATTACCGGTGAGATCAAAGATGTATTATCGGATATAGATATAAAGATACAAGAAACAGAAATTTTGAATGACGATACACTAAAGGATTATCATACATATTTAATGTTTAGAAAAGAGTACATAGGAGAAGATGTACAAAGAGATTTGCCATATAGTCCTTATAGAGAGAGCTATATACAGAAAAAAATTTGGGAAACTTGTTTTTCTCAAAATCAATTAGAAATGAATCAATAATTTAATTACGATGAACTCTAAGCAACAGGACTATACCGAATACGCTGTCGATTTATCACAATTGACAAAAGAACGCCCTTTAGGGGTAACGGGTATATTGCGCTGCCAAAACAGCGCGGATTTCCTAGACGCTTGCATAGAGTCCTGTATTGAAGGATTAGATGAGCTGATTGCGGTATATCACAATTGTACAGATGAGACAGCTAATATACTTAAAAGAAAACAGAGCAAATACCCCGATAAAATCAAAATCTTTGAATACCACCCCTATATCTATCCTATAGATTTAGCGGATGAACAATTTCAAGAGATCATGAATCTGCCAAAGGATTCGATTCATCTCCTTTCCGGATACACGAATTACGCGATTTCAAAAGTAACCTATCGCTATGCGATCAAGATAGATTCAGATCAGCTATTTTTTTCCGAATCATTCAAAAAATATTGTGATGCCTACCGCACCGAGCAAAAAGTCCGGATCAACCCTTTGGAACAAATTGCTTATAAGCTATATACATCTTACCTGCATAATTTTAAAAAGGACAAAAGTCCAAAAAGAAAATGGCAAGACTGGTTAGCGATAAAGATGGTTCCTTTCTATTTTTCCTATTTGAAAAAAAGAATCAAGCAAGATAAAATATTGGTATCCCTCTCTGGTATCAATGTGTTACAAAAAAACGGAGAATGGCTTACTTTTTTAGGAGACGAAAAGATAGACACAACCTACCGGGACATTCTATGCCCATTCAACGGAGTGCGAGATCTTTTCTTTTTCGAGGTCTCTGAAGAAATGACCTACCAAGCTTGTTATTTGCCAAAAGCTCCCGGCTACAATCAAGTTCTGGAAGTAATGTTTCACAATAAAAAGCTATTTGATGGTGGTCTGATATGGTTTCATTTACGTCCATGTCTTCAAAAGCACACTGAAACTTATCAATATTGGTATGAAAAAGCAAAGGATCGCTTCATTTCTCTAGAAAAATTCAAGAAATGTAATTATTCAAAGCTGAAAAGAAGGAAAAATTTATTCATACGTTCACGCTTTGAATCCATGTTTTCTTATTTCTATTCTGCGCAACGTCATTCAATTCCTTGGCGCACATTGGAAAATTGGAGACAAGAGGAGTCTCAAGAAAAGATGAGTTCGCTGGATTTGGGAAAATACAAAATCGAGTTTGATACAATCATACAAGAATATATAAGAACTGCTATTCAAGAATATGAGGTCCGGGATACCCTAAGACTCATGCTTGGCAACCATTCCATAAAAAACGCATTGTTCGTATATATACTGTCTTTCATTTCGAAAGAACAAATGGATTATATACGTTCCCGTATCGCCGGAAAATCTATCGAGGAGTCTATTCACAACATCTCTAATTTCTTGAATCATTTTGAGTGGATAGAAAAGAAAAGGAATACCACAAATAACTTTAATATAGACAGCCATCCTTGGACAAGGCTTTTATCTCCATATAAAAGATGTTGCTTGGTTTACCTAGTGGACAAGGAAGAATTGGCTCATATATCGACTTTTTTACAAAAAGAAGAGATTCCAATTCTATTATTATCTGAATATGAGATTCCAGATGATACAGAACTACCGGAAACAGTTACAGCTGTACAAGTTGAATTTTCCGAACAAAAGGTATTTGAGAATGATAGCATTGAACAAAATTTTCCTAGACTGTTCTTATACGCAAATACGTTTGAGACGATTTTACGAATCTTAAACCCAAGTAAGGTTGTTTGTTTGACATCAAGCAAAACTTATCAAAAAGAATTATTGCTAGGCTTTGCAAAAGATTTAAATACTAAAATTGAGTGTTGGTAAGATGAATACAGAAAAAGACATATTATTACGAAGAATAGCGAATCATCTGATTTTGCATTCAATCGACATAGAGGATATTGGTTTATTCCATGGAAAGATGGGAGTTGTGCTATTCTTTGCGCACTACGCAAGATATACAGACTCAGCTATATATGATGACTTTGCAGGGGAACTGCTCGAAGAAATCTGCGAGAATATTCCAGAGACATTGCCTATAAATCTGGAGACTGGATTATGTGGAATCGGCTGGGGAATCGAATATCTAATTCAAAATGGGTTCATGGAAGGGGATTCCAATGAAATCCTTACAGAAATCGATAAAAAAGTCATGGAACGGGATTTACGAAGAATAAAAGATCTTAGTTTGGAGACAGGACTAATGGGAATATCTAGTTATATAAATATACGAATTAACAACGCAGATATAACAGCAATTCATACAAATTTCGATGATCTATTTTTATTAGAATGGAATCTTATTTGTAATAATAAGATAATATTGGATAAAAAACAAGCTATATTGCAAATTATAGGATCATTTCCCAAAAATGAGGATATCCATTCATGGGAACTTGGTCTACATCAAAGAAGTTCAGGATATGGACTTAGATGGATATTAGAAGAAACACCAGTCTATTCTGGCTAATTTCATATTTATAAACAATTTAAATTTATCGTTATGAAACAAGTACGTAAATTGAAACTTTCTCAACTCAGCAAAAATGAGTTAGAAAAAAAAGAGCTAAAAAAACTCAAAGGCGGTGGATGCTGCATTTGCGGAGGTGGAGGCGGCTCAGCTAATGCTAGCGCAAATCATTCAGGAGATCTTTATTCTCCGGGTGGTGGATATGGATGGGGTTACTAACCTTTTCTGAAGTAAGATAAGATTTTTCTGTTATAAGATGTATCTTATAGCGGATATCTGTCACTTTAAAGAACTTCTTATTTCTTTAATAAGAAATAAGAAGTTCTTACTTCCACTAAGATAGATATTGAATGTCAATTAACTATTATACCAATTTCAATATGTGCGAAATGCTAGTGATATCAAAAGCTAATTAAATAATAAATTATGATACAACCAGTTATATCAAAATCCGGATATACATATATTTATAGTTCATATATAAATAGCATATTATTGTCTCCCTCTGAAAATGAATATGTTGATATAGATATGGACAAAAATGCATATGAATATTATAAACAAAAAGATTTCTTCTTGAGAGAGAATAATTTTTTCGAGAAAAAAATCCCCAATATGGAGATTGAATATGATACCTCTTGTATAGAATCAGAGTTAGCAAACCTAAATCAATTACTTATTGAGGTAACGGATGAATGTAATTTATCTTGCAAATACTGTAGTTATGGAGACTTATATTCAAATCAAGATGAACGCAATAGAGGCAAACAAGAATTTAATAATGTTAAAATTCTAATTGACTATTTAATATCACTATGGAAATCATATCGTAATATATCATTCAATAATACCATAAACATAGGATTTTTTGGAGGAGAACCTTTAGTCAATATGATATTAATTGAAAAAATAATTAACTACTTAAATGCAGTGAAGATAAAGGGGATAACATTTGTATATAATTTAACGACAAATGCGATATTATTGCCTAAATATATGAATTATCTTGTCGAGAATGATGTGCATTTATTGATAAGCATTGATGGATCCAAACAGAATAATATATATCGGGTAAAAAAGGAAGGGAAAGAGTCTTTCGATATTGTATTTGCTAATATCAAAAAATTAAAAGATAATCATCCTAATTATTTTGATTCCAATGTAAATTTCAACTCTGTATTGCACGATAAAAACTCTGTTGATCAAATTTATAGCTACATAAAGACTAACTTTGACAAAACACCTTATATATCTGAATTGAATAGAAATGGAATTGCTGAAGACAAGAAAGAAGAATTTAATAGAATGTTTCATTCTAAAGAAGACAGCATAAAGCAAGCGGTAAACTGTGGAAGTAGCTATTTGAAGGAGATTGCAGATGATTCCCATATTGTGCAATTAGATATTTTCATGCAATCGTATTTTGGCAATACTTACAAAACCATCCCAGACCTATTTTTCCAAGATAAAGATATCAAATATTTTCCAACAAGCACCTGTGTACCTTTTTCTAAAAAGATATTTTTGACAGTACAAGGGAAAATATTACCTTGCGAGAAGGTTGGACAACAGTATCCGCTAGGCTATGTGAGAGATGGTAAAATAAATTTGGATAGCAAGGAAGTTAAACAACTGTATTTGAAACTTTATACTCCTATAGTTGATAAATGCAAAAAATGCTTGTTGTGGAAAAATTGTGAGATCTGCGTGTTTTATTTACCCAAAGATGAGGAAGGTCAAACCGTATGTCCTTATTATCTTGGAAATGAAGATGTCAATCGATATTTTTCCACCTACATATACGCTTTAGAAAAGCATCCTGATTTATTAGATAGAATAGAAAACGAAATATTAATAGATTGAACATGGAAAATTATACTCATTGGTTCTATTTAGAATCTTACACATTTCTTTTTTACAGTAAAAATCAATATGTAATATACAATACATTAAATTCAACTTATATTGATTGTTCCCTATATGGAAAGACAATAAATACAGTCTTATCAATTCTTCATAATACAAATAAAACCTATTGTGTAGGTATTTATGAGTATCAATTAAGAGATTCGCAATTTACAGAATTCATAAAAAAGATAAGGAATACATTTTCAGGTGATATAATCAAAAACATTAGAGGTATTCCACCTTTTATCTCTAAGCCTATTTTACGGATTCTTCATCATCCTAATAATCCAAAGACAAAAGAATACAATTTACTGGGAGAAAATGCACTATTTCATCTCCATGAAGTGACCTTTTATTTAGAAAATCAAGGTTTTGATTTAAATCCAATGTATAAAGATTGCTATAAGCAATTCTTATATCCCACATATACAGAAAAACAAAAATTATCACATGCAAAATATCTAGAGATAATAGAACAATTATCTATTTGTCAAATAGATAAAATAAATATCATACCAGCTACAATAGAAAAAAAAGAGCTTTTTTCCTATCTGTTATCACTCTCCCGCCAGTACAGTATTAAAACACAGATAATATTACCATATAAAAAATACAACAAAGAAGATTTGAAACAATTGTTAACAAATCCGCAATTTTCAATAATGATAATGGTTCATTTACCTGTAGATTATGAAGAGTTAAATAGTTATATAAACTTATTTAATGAATATAATATCACTTGGAGTCTAATCGCTTCTAATAAGAATGACGTTATTTTTTTATCTAAAAACAACCTCGGGAAATTCACAAATGTTGATTATATACCTTGGTATACAGGAGATAACATGGATTTCTTCAAAGAATATATTTATAATGATTTTAAAGATATTATAGAACAAAAAAACACAAAACAGCATATTTTCAGAAAACAAATACTGAATGATAATCTTTTTGGCAAATTAACCATTTTCCCTACAGGAGAAGTGTATTCTAACGTAAACTTTCCTACGATTGGAAATATTCAAGATCAAAAATTGTCTGAAATTGTTTATTCTGAAATAGAAAACTATTTTAAACCTTGGTTCTTTACAAGAGATTATGTTTCATGCAAAAACTGCGTAAACAAGTATCTATGTCCTTCTATATCTAATTATGAAATAGTAGCCAATGAATATAATATGTGTTATTTAAATCAATAAGGTCATGAATAGAATCATATATTACGTATCGATCACATTACTAACGATTGTTTCCTCATGCGGAAATAAAGAGACAAATGTATCCAGAAAGTTGACCTTGGATAATTGCCCAGTCATAGCACAGGTTATTAATCTGCAAGGAGATCCGGTGACTAATTTAGACTTTTCTTCCGTAAAGGATACATTCAATTTATCGCTAAGCTCCTTGCTTTCTTCCTTTCAAGTTATTCGCCTAGAAAACTCGGAAGACGCATTGACCGCCGCAGGGCAAGATACCCATATAGCCGTGAGTGACCATTATATTTTAGTGAAATCTTTTAGGGCAGGCTCTTCATGTAAGCTCTATAACCGTAATGGGGATTTCATCAGAAAGATCTCCTCCCAAGGACAAGGGCCGGATGAATATAACCTATTTATTTATGATCAGTATTTAGATGAAAGTAATAATAAAATCTATCTAATGGAGATTCGTGCCTCTAAGATATTAGTGTTTGACTTCGACGGGCAGCCACAAAAACACATTCCTCTGGCCTATATAACCCATAAAGGACGATTTGTTATCAATGACGAGAAAAAAACAGTAACCGTCATGTGCATACCTTTTCAAGGAACTCCCACCGCATTGATCTGGACACAGGATTTCGAAGGCAATATCATCCAAGAATATCCGGTCTCCGACCAATTCATGTTGATCCCAAGCACTTACGATTATGAGGTACGGGAATCCTTGAATACCACCGCTTCCGACTTCTATCTTCATAATTATATAGCCTCGCAAGACACACTTTATCATTATGACATAGACTCGAATACGCTACACCCTGTTTTTACGATGCATACGGGTCATGAGCCGATCTGCCATTATTTCACGGAGCTGCCCAATCACTTTCTAGTCACTTGGTATACACAGACCTCATGGAATAATGAGTTACCCCGTTTCCCGAAAATCCTAGTAGACAAACAAAGCCTTAAAGGTTGTTTCGTGAATTTGAAATGGAATATGCTAGGGAATATAGATGGGCCTACCAATCCGTCCTTCAATCGAGGTTATTTCACTGCGATCATGGAACCTTACGCATTAAAAGAGCAATTGGAAAAGGTTCTGACTTCCACTCAAAAATTATTCCCAGAAGTATTGAGTAAAGTGAAGAAGTTGAATAATCAAATTACTGATGATGACAATTGTATCGTTTTTATAGGGAAGTTGAAAACAAAATAAAATAGGACAAGCATATGATACAGATTATTCTTGTTAATGAAGAATCCAGAGCATCCCAATATGGAATTGGCACATATATAAAGCAACTTTGTTTAATTCTTTCACAGAAGCAAGGGATTCATCTTAGCGTGATATGTTGTCGTTCAACAAAAAATGATTTTTATATAGAACGCAAAGGAGATATAGATTATTATCATATACCTGATACGATACAAAATAATGATCCAGAAATTAGAATAAAAACTTATTATAAGAATATATGGTATCTAATATATCCTTACTTTAGCTCGCATAGTAAAGAGAATATCATATTACATATCAATTATTATCAGCACATTCATCTGTTAAATACATTTCGTGCTTCTTTTTCTAAAGGACGATGTTGCTTTACTATTCATTATATGGATTGGTGCTTTAAAATAAAAGGAAATTATTCTTATTTAAAAAGTATTCTTTACAAAGAATTAGACAGTATCAAAAATCCTTTGGAAAAAATATCAAAGAAATATGCGAAAAAGAAAAAATGTATTTGAACAAGTTGATAAGATTATTTGCTTGTCAAATAGTACACAAAATCTATTGAGTAAAATATATGATTTACCTATAAACAAATTTTGTATTTTATATAATGGTCTTAAAGATGAATCTATATTATTGAATAGCGATAAACGATTGAATCTTAAAAAGAATTTCCTTTTTAGTAAAGAAGAAAAAATTATTCTTTTTGTTGGTCGTTTAGATGAAATAAAAGGGCTGGGAGAATTAATTTTTACTTTCAAAAAACTACTGCAAATTGACCCTTATTGCCATTTAGTTATTGTAGGAGAGGGGTTTTATTCTTACTATTTAAATTCTTGCAATCCAACATGGAATAAGATTACATTTACTGGAAAACTAAATAAAGAAGACTTATACAAATTATACCAAATCGCAGATATTGGTGTATTACCATCATTCCATGAACAATGTAGTTATGTGGCAATTGAAATGATGATGTATGGGATACCTCTTGTTGCAAGTACATCTACAGGTTTATCAGAAATGATAGAGGATGGAGTCTCAGGATATCATATACCAATCATTGAATATGAGAATCACACAGATTTAAATACCTATGAATTACAATCTAAACTTTTACATTGATGTCCCATTAAAATCGGAAAGAGTACTTTGAAATTGTTGAAATTTAG
>NZ_SRYM01000085.1 GCF_004793765.1 Parabacteroides distasonis
GAGGCAAAGATAATGTAATTTCGACATAGGTGAAATAATTATGAATAACTACTTAATCTTAAATTGTAAAGCATGAAAAAGCATTTCTTCTCTTTGCGGGAAAGAGGTCTGTTCCTACTTCTTTTGGGACTTTTTCTTTCCTTTAGCAGTTATGCTCAAGACATTACCGTAAAAGGTGTAGTGAAAGACTCTAAATTCGGCGATCCGATTATTGGAGCTAGTATCCTTGTGAAAGGAACAACGAATGGTACGATTTCCGATATAGACGGAAATTTCACGTTGGCAGCCCCGAAAGATGGGACTCTGACCATCTCTTATATCGGTTATAAATCACAAGAGATCCCGGTAAATGGACAGCAGAACCTGAATATCATTCTGGACGAGGATGTAGAGGCGTTGGACGAGGTGGTAGTAGTAGGTTACGCTACCGGTAGCAAGCGTACGATCTCCGGTGCGGTAGAGCGTATCAAGAAAGAGGATATGAACCAAGGTGTGGTGAATACGCCGTTGGAATCCTTGAAAGGTAAGGTTGCCGGTGTAGTAATCTCCAAGACGGGTGGCGACCCTGCCTCTAAGCCTTCTATCCGTGTACGTGGTACGACCTCTTTGTCCGGTGGTAATGATCCCTTGGTGATTATCGATGGCGTATTCGGTGATTTGAGCATGTTGGACGCGATCGCTCCCGCCGACATCGAGACGTTCACGATCTTGAAGGACGCTTCTGAGACCGCTCAGTATGGTTCACGTGGTGCCGCCGGTGTAATCGTAGTGACTACGGTGAAAGGTAAGAACGGTATGAAAACGTTGAGTTATAACAGCAACTTCGGTATCAGTAACGTTTATAAGAACTTGAAGATGTTATCTGCCGATGAGTTCCGTTCTACGGCGAAGGCATTGGGCATGACTCCGCTGGATATGGGAGGTAATACGAATTTCTTCGACGAGATCGAGCAATTGGGTTATACGCAGAATCATAACATTTCTTTCGGTGCGGGTAACGACGATTCGAATTATCGTGCTTCTGTTGGCGTGATCGATCAACAGGGTATTATCAAGAATAGCGGTATGAAAAATTATACGGCTAAACTGGACGCTTCCCAGAATATGTTCAACAATAAGTTGAAAATTGAGTTCGGTATGTTCGGTTCCTTGAAACAAGTGGATTATACGAACGATTATGAGAAAACTTTCTATTCGGCCGCCACTTACAACCCAACTTTCCCTACGCATAAGAATGAGGATGGCAAATGGGATGAGGACCCTTATGCGAACGAAATCCAGAACCCATTGGGACGTCTTGAGATACAGGATCGTGAGAAGAACGCTTACGTGAACGTACACGGTAAATTGACTTGGACGATATTGGACGGGTTGAAACTGAGCGCATTCGGCTCTTATACGTATAACGTGAAGGAGAACATGAAGTATATCCCGAAAGATTTGAAGGCGATTACGCAGACTTCCGACGCTCATGGTTACCGTGCGGATAATAAGCAGAATATCTTGATGGGTAATATCCAGTTATCCTATAATAAGGATCTGAACGAGAAACATCATATCGACGCTTTGGGCTTGATTGAGGGACAGAAATATCACTATACGGGATTTAGTGCCGGTGCCCGTGGCTTTGAGACGGATTATTTCGGTTATAACAACCTGAAAGCGGGTGGTACAGTGAAATACGGAGACGTGACTTCTTTCCAAAACGAGAATCGTCTGGCCTCATTCATGGGTCGTTTCAATTATATGTATGACAACCGTTTTATCGTCACCGTGAACTTACGTGCGGACGGTTCCTCTAAATTGGGTATGAATAATAAATGGGGCTTCTTTCCTTCCGCTTCCGCCGCTTGGGTGTTGAATGAGGAGGCTTTCTTGAAAGATGTGGATTGGCTGAGCCAGTTGAAACTACGTGCGGGTTATGGTCTGACCGGTAACCAAGATGCTATCGAGGCTTATAACTCGTTGGCTTTGATGAGCCCGAACGGTGTGACTTCCGTCAATGGAAATTCTACCGCTACCTATGGCTTTACACGTAACTCGAACCCGGACTTGCGTTGGGAGGTGAAAAAGACATTCGATGTGGGTGTGGACGCTGGTATCCTCGATGGCCGCTTTACGTTGACCGCCGATTGGTATACTTCCAAGACTACGGATCTGTTGTATAAATACGCGGTTCCGGTTCCTCCGTTCGTATATCCGGAATTATTGGCGAACTTGGGAGAGATGACCAACTCCGGCGTGGAATTGGCTGTAAGCGGTGGTATCGTGAAGACCAAAGACTTCGATTTCAACATGGGCGTGAATTTCTCTTACCAGAAGAATAAATTGAACTCCTTGAGCGGTTCTTATATGGGACAAGAGTTGCAGGCGAAACAATATATGGATCTGTCCAGTATGAGTGGTGCCGGTTTCGTAGGAAACAACCGTGTGGTTTATCAGATGGTAGGCCAGCCTGTCGGAGTGTTCTACATTCCTCGTTGCTTGGGCTTGACCCCGGCGTTGGATGAGAATGGAAACGCTATCGAAGGCCGCTATATCTACAACTTGGATCAGACGATCGATGGAAAAGAGGGTTTGGATACCAATGATGGTGGCGACCGTTATATCGCTGGACAAGCCATGCCAAAATATTATCTGGGAATGAACTTCAGCTTCCGCTACAAACGCTTTGACTTGATGACGCAGATGAACGGCGCTTTCGGTCATAAAATCTTCAATGGTACATCGCTAGCTTATATGAACTTGAGCCAGTTCCCTACATACAACGCGTTGGCTAAGGCTCCGGAAAGCAAGATCTACGACCAGTCGATCTCCGATTATTGGTTGGAGAAGGGTAATTATTTGAATATTGATTATATTACGTTGGGGTATAATATCGATTGCAAGAAGATCGAGAAATACGTGAAGAATATCCGTGTGACATTCTCGGTGAACAACGTGGCTACGATCACGGGTTACTCCGGCTTGTCTCCGATGATTAACAGTACGACGGTCGATAAAGATAATAATGACCTAGGTATGGATAACAAACGTTTCTATCCGTTATCCCGTACGTATTCATTAGGTTTGAGTGTTAACTTCTAAATCCATTATAAAGAGTCATGAAAAAGAAATTTATATATAGCTTTATGATAGCCGCTGCCGCCGCGGCATTTTCTTCCTGTTCTAATTTTTTGGAAGAGCGTCCTACAGATGCGTTTGATGAGGAGACGGCGTTTCAAAGCCCTACGTTGGTCTATGTAAACACGGTTGCGAGCCTGTACAATAATATGTTTAAGATCATCGGTAACGATCGTCATGTATATGACCTGAATACGTTCTCCAGCGATGAGGCTATGCTTCCTTGCCGTATCGGCGACTGGGAAGATGGCGGTTTATGGCAGAATATTTTCTTACACCGTTGGGGCACGATGAATGATTTGACCAAGAACTCTTGGGATTTCTTGTATGAGCAGATCGGAAAATGCAACCAGAGTGTTGATAAGTTGCAGGCCTTTGCCGAGGAACAACCAGACGTGGAATATTTCAAGTTTTATCTGGAAGAGGTTCGGGCGGTCCGTGCGTTTTTCTATTATGAGTTGTTGGACTTGTTCGCTCGTGTTCCGTTGGTAACTTCCTCTACGACACTGATGTCTGAGGTAAAGCAATCTGAGCGTAGCGTTGTATTTAACTTTGTCCGTTCGGAGTTGGAAGAGGCGTTGCCTTATCTTTCGGATAGCCACAGTAACCAAAAAGGTGAATATTACGGGCGTATTACCAAGCCGGTCGCTTATATGATCTTGGCTAAGTTGGCGTTGAACGCGGAGGTTTATGCGGACGACAATTGGACGGACGGCAATCGTCCGGATGGAAAGAACATCAAGTTTACCGTTGACGGTAAAGAGATGAACGCTTGGGAAGCTACGATTGCCTATGTGGATAAGTTGGAGGCTTTGGGCTATAAGTTGCAGGGAAACTTCTCGGAGAATTTCGCCGTAGCGAACGAGACCTCGGTTGAGAATATTTTCACGGTTCCTATGGACCCGGTCGCTTATCCGGACGTTAAGGACTACAATTTGGTACGTACCCGCCATTATGATCATGCAACCGCTTACGGACAATCCGGATGGAATGGTTCTTGCGCTACGGTGAAGGCGATGAACGTGTTTAAGTTCGGTACGGCGGATGAGGATCCTCGTTGTAAGCTTACTTATTTTACGGGCGAGGTGACCGGCCCGGACGGAAAGACGATCTATACGGAATGGGACGGACAGAAAATTCCTTTGAAATATGAGCCGAACGCCCCGAAGGTATATATGGATGCCTCCGATGGTTTGTTGGTGAAGACCGCCGGTGCCCGCATGGCTAAATATGAGTTCGACCAGAATGCTCAGGATGGTGGAAACTTGCATGGAAATGATTGCGTGATCTTCCGTTTCGCCGACGCGTTGCTGATGAAGGCGGAAGCCAAGATTCGTCTGGGACAGAATGGAGACGATGAGGTGAACCAAGTTCGTAATCGTGTAGGCGCCAAACCGCTACAAAACGTAACGCTGGATACGCTATTAGACGAGCGTATGCTTGAATTAGCGTGGGAAGGCGTACGCCGGCAGGATTTGATCCGTTTCGGTAAGTTTACCGAGGCTACGGTAGACCGTTATGTAGGCGTGAAACATTCCGCCAGCTCACTGGATTATCAAGAGGATAAGACGGGATATACAACGGTATTCTCCATCTATGCCGATATCCTTAGCCTGAATCCTAACTTGACACAGAATCCGGGATATTAATACGATTCATTTTAATCTTTAAGGCTTTATCAGGGGGCTGTCCGTTATTGGGCAGCCCTTTCTTCTTTTTGCTTGATTTTCCCTAGTATCTTCGGGAATTTCCATATAAATAACAACGTACAGCAAATAGCGGCCGTGGCATCCGATACGGCTTCTGCCGCATATACGCCGGTTACCCCCATAAAATGAGGTAATAGTAATGCCAAAGGAATCAAGAGGATTACTTTACGAAGCAAGGCGATAAAGATAGATATCTTAGCTTGTCCCAACGCTACGAACATATTCTGGCAAGCTCGTTGTAAGCCAAAAATCGTCATACCCGCCAAGAAGATGGGCATGACCCAACGGACGGTATCGATCAACTCCTCGTCGCTTGTAAAAGCGGAGGCTACGGTTGAGGGGAATAAGATCATGAATAGCATGAGTATCAAGTTGAAAGAGAACATAACGATTAGCACGATACGAAAACAATCTTTCACCCGCTGTTTGTCTCCATGTCCGTAATTATAGCTTATGATCGGTACGAATCCTTGGGCGAAACCGGTCAGCGGTACGCTAGCGAATTGCATGGCACTCTGTAAGATAGCCAATGCGCTCACATAGATATCGCCAAAATTTTTCAAACTACTATTCAAGACGAAACCGACCAGACTCTCCGTGCTGGCCATGATGAACGGAGAAATTCCCAAAGCGAACATCGAGAGTACGATTCTTCGGTCCAGTCTCATATACCGCCTTTCCAAAGGCAAGGAGGCACGTCTTGAGAAAAGGAAGCTCAATACCCATATGGCACTGCAAGCTTGCGATAGGATCGTGGCGAGCGCGGCGCCTTTTACCCCCATATCCAACCAGAAAATGAAGATAGGGTCTAATACGATATTCAATAAAGCCCCAATCAAAACCGAGCACATAGCGATAGACGGACGCCCTTGTGCGTTGATAAAGGCATTCAAGCCCGTGGATATCTCGACAAACAGAGTGCCCAGTAAATAAATAGAGAGATAATCCACCGCATATCCTAACGTATATTTTGATGCTCCTGTAAAAAGCAGGATCGGTTCCATGAAGGTATAGGTGATGAGGGAAGTGAATATAGTAAATAGGATAAGCAATATAAATCCATTTCCCACTATTTTTCCGGCCCGTTCCCGGTCGCCCTGCCCGAGAGCGATAGCCGCTAACGGCGAACCTCCCGCTCCCACGATAGCGGAGAAAGAGGAGATCAAGATCACGATGGAGGTGGTCACCCCTATACCGGCCAAAGCGTTTGTCCCGATCTCGGGAATATGCCCGATATAGATACGATCTACGATATTATAAAGTAAGTTGACAAATTGGGCCGCTACCGCCGGAAGCGCCATTTTGAAAACCAGCGGTAGCATACGTTCCGTACCTAGCCTAGCCTCGTATTTGTTCTTCATATTCAATCGGGATTTCAATTAAAATGGCTGCAAAGTTACAAGAACTTGTTGGATTATATAATCGAGTTCCATAAATTACCAGTTAATAAAAAACACTTAATATCTACCACATCTACAATTCCTTCTTATATGCCTTATAAATAAACATCTTATATAGTGGTTGTAGATAGAAAATATCTACAATTATCATTCTTTATCTACCATGTTTTGATAGAAAACGCAAGAAACCAAATTATCGTTTAGGTTCGTGTGTCGTAGTGCCTATATATGTAAAAGTAGTTTCTATTAGGGAAAACAAAAGTTTCGTGCTGAAGAAACTTTAGTTTCTATATAGGGAAACAAAAGTTTTCTGCTTGATAAACTTTTGTTTTTTACCATAAAAAACTGCAAATGCTTATATGCTAATATTTTAAATACATAATACAACTAGTAGATACGTAGTGTGCCGCGTCTCCCTGCTGGCTGATCGTATCTCAAAATCACTATTGAAAAACAAATATTTTAGTGGTATTTATAAAATAAATTTTATAACTTGCGTTTAAGTTGTAAACTGTAATCTAAATGAAGAGAACACTAGGACTGACTTTGCTACTTTTCGCTACCCTTTTTTCTTGTATGCGCCAAGAAAAACCATTACCAGCGGAATTATCTCGTGCGGAATCTGTTATGTGGGAGCATCCGGATAGCGCTCTATCTATATTACGTTCTATGCCTCAATCATCACTTTCAAGCGGAAAGAACTATGCTACTTGGGCACTATTGTTGGCACAAGCCCGGGATAAGGTATATGGTAAACGCCTTCCGGATTCGTTGAATATCCCTTCCTCGGATAAGTTGGTTCAAGATGCGATGGATTATTTCGAGAAGGAGGGAGATTTGAAAAGAATGGCGCAAACGTATTATTATAAGGGACAGTTATTGAAGGATCAGAAAGAAATAACGGAAGCGATGCCTTTCTTTCTAAAATCTAAAGAAATGATGACAAAGTTGGATGAGCCGCTTTTTACTTATCTGATTTGCCAATCATTGGGAAATATGTATCGTTATCAAGATCTTTATGAAGAATCGTTGGTACAATTAAAGGATGCTTATCAATACGCATTACGATCAGGAAATGGAGAACGGATATCTTATGCTCTATCAGAACTAGGAAGAACTTATGTGCATAAAAATGAGATGGATAGTGCCTTGTTCTATTTTGGTAAATCATTAGATAATGCTCAAAGGTTAGGTAATATAGAGCTCGAAGCTATGGCTATGGGAGAGCTAGGCGTTGTTTATAATAAATTAAGTCAAGGAGAAAAAGCTTTACATTACACTAGAAAAGAGCTTGACTTATGTTTACAAATATCTTCCTTACATAAGCTTCCTCAAGTATATTACAAGATAGGTAGTGCTTTTTGGAGTTTGGGGCAACTAGACTCTGCAAAGGTTTACTTTCAGAAATCATTAGAAACAGACAATTTGTATACGCTAAATGAAGCCTATGAGGTGTTATATTATATATGTGTAGAACAAAAACTTTACAAGGAGGCCATAGAATATAATAACCAATATCTTATTTACTCAGATTCGCTACAGGTAATAAATCATGCTGGAGAATTGGCTGAAATTCAGGCTCGGTATGATCATGAGAGATTGTTGAACATAAATAACCAGCTAAAACTAGAAAAAACGAATCAAGAGATAATCGGCTTGTTTGTCACTGCGGTTCTGTTGATTCTTATAATCGTCTATCAATATCGTGTATTGCGGAAGGAAAAATCTTTAGCGCATGCTAGAGAGCAAATACGAATTTACAAGGAATCGATAAAAGAGAATGAGAATCGTATAAAGGAAAATGAGCAATTGATCGCCACGTTAAATAATAAACAGCAGGAAATCGATGAGATTGTTTCAGAGAATAAAAGTTTATTGGATCAAAATGCGGAGTCCCATAAAGAGATAGAGAAATATGAAGAGCTACTGAAATCCTCATATAAGAAACTAGATGAGCAATTACCTTATTTCGATAAATTGAAAGACCTAAAAGAGCATCCTAAATATCTGAAGGATGCAGATTGGTCATTAATCATAAACTGGACAAACTTGCAATACCATCAGTTCTATACACGGTTAGAGAAAGATTTCCCTGATTTCTCCGAATTAGATAAGCGATATTGCTGCTTAATCAAGATGGGGTTCAGTTCTTCCCAAATAGCTGTTTTTGCGAACTCTCTCCCCGAGTCTGTATCCAAACAGAAACAGCGTATCAAACAGCGTATCAAAAAAAGCAAACAAATACCTTCCGACGTAAGTTTCTTACTAGATCAATATCTCAAAGAGTACTAAAAACAGGGGATGTCCATATGTGTGTTTTTAATTTATTGATTATCAGTGCTATCTGGTCTTGATTTGTCCATGTGTGTTCCTTGACTATGTATGAAAATGAGTCTACATTTGTGCTAGACTTTTATACAAAAGATATGCGTTTATACTCCATTATTATTCCTGTTTATAACAGGCCGGATGAGCTTGATGATCTGTTATCAAGCCTTTGCAAGCAAACCTATGTCCATTTTGAGGTTATCGTGGTGG
>NZ_SRYM01000086.1 GCF_004793765.1 Parabacteroides distasonis
CGGCCTGTTGCCGTTTAAACGCCGTTTTAATGCCATTTATACGCCCCTTGTTCTTGTTCAGTATCTCTATGTCTTCTTCTGTTTGGTTTGCGTATGCACCGTGAGCATATCTCTTTTTAGGAACGCAGCCAATCAGCCTGTCGTTTTTTAAGTCAAACAGGTATATTTGATCAAAATCCACATACCTTACGTTCACTTTTTTATTATTCAGTATCAAATATTGATCCTTATTCAACTGAAACTCATGTACAACATTTTCCCTTTTAATATTGATTTGACCTTGACGAACAGTATAAGGAATAGGCTGTATGAATAATTTCATCCGTCCTATCTTATCAATCGGGATACCCTTATTTTCTAATGCCTGATATGCATCGATTGGACTTTGCCCAGTCTTACAAACCTTTATGTTATACTCATTCACAAGCTGTATAGCTATCAGTTTAATTTGTTCCTCTGTAAGAAAAGTTCCAGCCTTTGTATATTTATCCACTAGTTCTTGAGCCGTACGGCCATTTGTACGTCGGGTTCTGATTCCCTCTCCGATGTAACCGTACATTGGTTTGCAAAATTTCGTACCAAATGTTCCGAAACTTCTTTCTATTAGTGATTTATATCGGGGATTCTCACTGACTGTCCATCGACTTCCCATCTTTTCGATTTTTCCTTTGAAATATTCGGCTTCTTCTGTTTTATTAAACGAATGATTATCCGCTAGAATCTCCAAAGGCAATGTATTTGTCGTTTGGGCTGCATGTTCAAGCCCTTTGAGTATCGTTTCTGTATTTTCACTGAAATCAATATGGTAACCAACAATACGTCCCGAACAAGCATCCATTACAGCGAACAAAGTAAGAGTTTTATATTTCTCCATATAAAAAGGTAATCTCCAGCCGTCAATCTGCCATTGATCCCCCGGATTTGTAGCTCGGATTATCCCAGCGTATGGTAATTGTCCAATGCCTTTGTCAATTCCATACCTCGTTGGATAAACGATTGGTGACACTTTGGATATATAATTCTTGACCCATGAATCAGAAGGTGTTTTATAACCATGTTCCCGGCATAACTCACAAACCTTTTCGTATATGAATGGGGAATAGTAAGCCTTACCAGATGAAACAGCGTCCAAGACCCATTTTTTGTGAACCGGGCCGAATACCGGTTTACGGCCTCCACGGTGATCTATCACATTGTTCTCAATACCGTTCTCTTTGATACTCTTAATAGTTTGACTCATGCGTACATAAACGTATTTTCCCGGGTATATTTTAGAGAATGCCTCATGAAGTTCACGAAGTTTGGGGCGTTTCCGTACGGATATGAACTCATCATATATTTCCATCACAACAACCCAGACAGCATGGAGTTTAGCGTATCTCAATGCTTTCTCATCATTGTTTACTATATCTTGATAATGCTCTAAATACTTGATAAATCCTTTCTCATATGCACTATACATCTTGTTGTAGTATTCTTCTGATATTGAGATTACCTTTTGATTTTCTATGATTGACAGAATTTCGTCTTTGCTTGGTAGTTTGGATTTTGTGCTATCCGGAATATGATCATAGGGGATAAATGTAGAACCACTCAAACGAATTGTACTGAGCAGATTCCTCTTCGTCCAATTGTTTATTGTGTTTCTACCTATCCCTTGTCTAGTAAGCCATTGGATGGAAACATAAAGATAATTATTATATACCTTCAATAAGTCCATTGACCAAGTTGATTTTCCTTAGTTCTTCTTTTCTAATTGACTCAAATTCTTGAATAATAGCATTTTCTATTTTTGTGCTATTTCTTCTTCCAGACATATATTGACATATATACTGCCTGCTCACACCTAAATCCTTGGCGATTTTTGAAAAAGAACCATAAGGAAATTGCTTTCTCATCTTTTTTCGTAATTCTATCGGTATTGCCATTTTTTATATATATTTGTATAACTACATGTTTACAGAATGCAAATATAATTCACATATTGAAAAACAACAAGTGATTAACGAAATATAATTCACAAAATGAAAAAAGAATTTTCAAAAGGTGTAATACTTGATAGAGTAAAAGATTATTACAACTTAAAGACAAATAGCGAGCTAGCTGATTTTATGGGTGTTTCTAAAAGTACTATCTCTAATTGGTATGCTAGAAATAGTATCGACTATGATATATTGTTCACAAGATGTACTGATGCTAATTTGAATTGGCTCATTACAGGAGAGCAAAATCCAGTAAATGAATCAGTGAAAAACGAGGATATTACAGAAACGGATAGCTTGCCTTTTACAGAAAATCCTTCTGATGATTTTATAGAAAGGAAACATTTTTCAGGCTATTTTGCTCTATATGAGTATTTAGCGAGAAAAAGTAGTTACTCTGAGATAAAAAAGCAGTATGAAGACATTATATCTGATTTATATTTTGCATATCATTATACAAGTTACTATGATTCAAGTGAACGTTTTAACAATGAATATATTAAGTTTAAAAAAGGAGAGTTGTCAAAAAAAGATTTACTAACGTCATTTAATGAAATAGTCGAAAAGAACAAAAAACTGTTTACTATATTAGAACCTTACGTTGATATTTTACATGAACTATATCAGAAACTCGATAAGTTCAACGATGAGAATGACAATTTGTTTTCGAAAGTTTTTATTACAGATATTGATAAATAAAGATTCGTATATTCACAACATGTGTTCATGTAAAAAAACAAACATGAACACATGTTGTGAACATACTTATGAACCTACAACCTCAATTTGTCCGCCAAATAATCTAAAAAGTATAATCAAATTCAACTAAAAAGTAAAGTTTTCACTCTGAAAACAGGCAAAAATATGGAGTTCGTGTAAAGTAAGTGTAAAGTAATTAGCATTTACAAAAAACTAATCTTTTCCTTTTTACTTCCTTCAACATTCAGATATTCAACAGGTTTTCGAAAATATTCCAATCAACATCTATTTAGCTTATTCAAATACCCCCCACACAAAGTCCCTTTTTACCTTTGAATAAAAATAAATTTAATTTCAAAGGTAATTATGGACAGGATAGACAGAAAAGAAATTTCAAAATTATTTAATAAAGCATGGCATGCTTCTTACATTCAAAACAAGAATAATGTAAGAATATTTTCATTTCCAGATTTTAGGAGAAATCTGGAAATGGAGAATTTAACAGAAAAGCATCTTCAAGAAATTGCTAATACATTAAAACCAGCTCTTTTAGAATCTATGTCTGCAGAAGAATTAATTCAATGGGTATATAATCCTAATAAAAGTCAATTAGAAGTAGAAGATTTTTTAATGTTTTCTTTTGATGGTTCTTTTTCCTCTTCTAAGGAGTCGCAATCTTCTGAATCTGATATATTTCCTCCATTATCTAATTGAGGGTCAATAAGTTTTAATGCTTTCAATATATTAATATCAAAATCTGTCTTCATACACCATTTGTTTAAATAACAAATGTACAAAATAAATTTGAAAGTAACAAGTCTTTACACCTCTTTACAAGGGTTATACTGTAAGATTGTATATAGTTACCATGTTTTTTAAGGGAAGGGGAAGCAATCTCCTTCCCTTTTTAATAATCGGAAAGTACTAGTGACTTGGCAAAGTAACATATACTGCGTGAGCAAAATAAGTATATGTCCTTTGAGCAAGTCAGTAGTACTGCTCAGAAAATCATTCTTTTTTCTTCACCTTTCAATCGTCCTTCTAACTCAGCGGAATCCAGTACATCGTTTTGGATCATGACGGCACTCAGGTTGAGCTACCAAAAAGAGAGGGAAGGATGATCGCTCATTCCCCCTCTCTCTAGCCATCAGTTATTGAAATTTATTATTGAGCTGCATAGCCCTCATTCTGAGTCAAGCTTGGATTGCGTTGCATCTCGTTCAAAGAAATCGGCCATAACAAGTCGGAAGACTTGAAGGTTGCGCCGGAAGCATTCTTTGCGCCAACCAAGTCAACGTATGTAACCTTACCCTTCTCTGTAGAGGATATTACAGGGAACTTACCTGTGCGTAAACAGTCATCCCAAATCTTGAATTCTAACGGGAACTCACGCAAACGTTCTGTCCAGCATTCCTCGATAAAAGCCTGCTTACCTAATTTCTGAAGATCGGCAGTAATTGTGGCGACTGTCTTACCTTCCATGTTTGCACGAGCCTTAACCTGTGCCAAATAGCCGGCAGCTTCAGCTGTTACACCTTGAGACTGAGCGATAGATTCAGCAGCGTCAAGCAAAGCCTCCGCATAACGGAAGATATCACGGTCTTTCGTAGAACGTCCAGAGTTCAACAAAGCGTCTTCATCATACCAGAACCAGCAACCACAAGCATCCTTAGGAGCTGTCCAAGTCTTGCCATTATCTGGATTTGTATAATCCCAATGGAAGAATTGATTTGGTTGGATACGTAAGTCGTTATCTTGATATACATTCAAGAACAGATTTATCGGACCATATGTACGCTCAAAGATTGAATACGTACCAAAGATAGCCGTAGCAGCTGAGTTGAACGCATACGTAGGCCACCAACCACCGTTGCTGATCGTTGCGTTGTACTCATAAGAATAGATAGACTCATCCAAACCGTCTGTCGTACGGATCTTATTATAGGCAGAACCCAACGCTAAATCATCGTTGGTTGCCAAAGCATGCGGAGAATCGATCACCGTCTTTACTGCAGAAGCAGCGTCAGCATACTTGCCCTGTTGCATATAAACGGAAGTCAAAACTATAGCGGCAGCATACTTCGTGATACGATTACTGTTGTTGTAGAAAGTAGCGGCCGGCAAAGCATTAACGGCATCTTTCAAGTCTGATTCGATCTGAGCATATATTTGCTCTACTGAAGCACGTTCCAAATACATGTTCTCCATAGATTCGTATGGCTCTACTGTCAATGGAACACCACCAAAGATCTTCACCAAGCTGAAGTAGTTCCAAGCTCTAAAGAACTTCGCCTCACCGATCAAACGATTTGCCAAAGACTGATCCATTGAGATCTCGGGGATATACTTGATAGCGCCATTAGCTACGTTGATAGCCTTGTAGCAATCATCCCATACACCATCAATCGTTACGGAAACTGTCATTGTGTTCTGCTGACGGGTCAATTCACGAGAATATTTACAAGTCAACTCCTGACCTTCATAGCTGTTTACAAAATAACCAGTCAATTGTCCTGTGATAGAAGCAAACGGACCTACGTAAGCGCTACCTGCACCCGTGAGCTTGCTTGATGCTCCTGTACGATACAAATAGTTCACGTTAGCCTGAGCTTGAGCCTCTGTCTGGTAATAATCCGGGGCTGTCAATGATGACTTCGGTTTCTCTTCCAAGAAATCATTACATGCGCTGAACCCGGTTAAACAAGCACATGCAATTGCTACTGTCAATATTTTTTTCATTTCCAAAAATTCTACTGATTAAATGAATTAAAATGTTACATTAACACCGAACGTGAAAGTTCTCGCTCTCGGATAAGAGAAGAATACCATGTTCTGACCAAACTTATTACTATCACCCTGTGATGTACCCTCTGGATCGTAACCAGTGAAATCGCTAGCTGTAATCAAGAATAAGTTATTCGCACTTGCGTACAAACGCAAAGCGGACAAACCGATCTTACTAATCACGTTTGAATCAAAAGTGTACCCCAATTGCAACATGTTACAACGCAAATAAGAACCATTGGCGATCCATTGAGAATCCACGGTCGTATCCTGACCCGCATGGCCTGAGTTACACAAGTAAACAGCCTGCTGCATCGTGTTCGGGTTCGATCCGTTATATGCGTCATATAAAATGTTGCTCAAACCATTCGTGATACCGAAACGGTCGTAAGTAGAGTGGTAGAACTGTTGCATAGTCTCGACACCCCATACGAACTGCAAGTCCATCGTCAAATCGAAGTTTTTGTAAGAGAAGTTGTTGATCCAGCTTCCAGTCCAGTCCGGCATACCTTTACCGATGATCTCTTTCTTATCTGTACGTTTCGCACGACCGATCTGGTTCTTCTCGCACAATCCGTTGTTGAAATCTTCCTCCGTATAAACTCCCAAACGTCTGTAACCATAAAAAGAACTCATGTTCTCACCTACACGCAAGATACTTTCAGAACCACCTACCCAGCTGTTCATCTCGATATCCTCGTTATTGTCACCCAACTGAAGGATCTTGTTCTTGTTGAAGTTTAAGTTGATCGTAGAACTCCAGTTGAAGTCTTGAGTTTGAACCGGACGTGCGCTGATCATCAAATCCATACCTTGGTTTCTTACAGAGCCGATGTTCTTATACACCGTTGTGAAACCTGTAGTGTGAGGAATCGGGCAATCCAACAATAAGTCAGTTGTCTTCTTGTTATAGTAAGCTACATCGAAAGACAAGCGGTTCTGCCAGAATCCAATTTCGAAACCAACATCAAACTGACCGGTCTTTTCCCATTTCAAGTCTGGGTTCGCCATAGAACTGATGTAAGAATACGGAGCACGAATATCGTTGATCAAAAGTGTGCCAGAAGAAACACGTGCCAATGACCGATAAGTGTCAATCTCGGAGTTACCGGTCAAACCGTAGCTAGTGTGCAACTTCAAATTGCTGATCGTGTTTTGATCTTGCATGAAATCCTCTTGAGAGATATTCCAAGCTAAACCAGCAGACGGGAAGAATGCGTACTTGTTGTTCTCACCAAACTTAGAGGAACCATCGACACGACCTGTTACGGTTGCGGAGTAACGATCTTTATATGTATAAGCGAAACGCAAGAAATAAGAGTTCATCGCCCAACGATCGTAGGAAGACTCTGGAGATGACGGAGTTGTACCTGCGGACATATTATTGTCCTCAAAGAAATCATCCGAGAAACCTTCTGTTCGTGCCTTATTCCACTTCTGCACACGCTCTTGCCAAGACAAACCAGCCATAGCGTTGATACGATGATCACCGAATACCTTATTGTAAGTCAAGTAAGTCTCCTCCTGCCAATAAAGTGTATTCCAATTTTGGTACTCAGCCCAACCATTCGGCATGGAGATGTTGTTCAAATCGATAGAAGAATAACCTCTATACGTTTTATTATGATGGTCAAGACCTAGTTGAGTCTTCAAATCCAAACCTTCAGCCAAGTGGAACGTCAAAGCGGCGTTACCAAACACCTGCGTGTTGTAGCGCATACGTTTTTGCATATCCAAGATCATGACTGGGTTAGACATACCCTCAAAGCCTAATACATCACCAATGGAAGAAGAGGTAGAAGTGGTATATTTACCATCCTTATCGCGAATCGGCATCCAAGGAACCATCTCTATCATGGTACGACGAGCCTCTTGGCCACCACCATCCTCAGGCGTATAGCGCCCCCATGTATGGTTAACCAATACATTGACTGCAGTAGACAACCACTTCGTAGGATTTGCATCGTATGCCAACTTCGCATTAATACGCTTATTATACGTATTGTTTACAATACCCTGTTGATCCGTATAGTTCAAGAAAGCACCCATTGAAGAATTTTTTCCTGCCTGTTGTATGTTTAACTGATGGTTGTGAGAAACGGCCGTACGAGTTGCCTCATCTTGCCAATTCGTATCATACAGAGGATTACCACTTGCATCAAAGAAATCAGAATCATTAAACCAATCAGCACGGTTCAAAGACCAATTTTTCCCTTGCCACTTATTCTCGTTTTCCAAACCAATCATGAATGCGTCACACCACTCTTGGGCGTTCATCGTATCCATCTTACGAGCGATATGGCTTGCGCTGACAGATCCTTGATAGCTAACCTGTACACCTTCACCATCTTTCTTACCACGCTTAGTTGTAACCATGATAACACCATTGGCACCACGGGCACCATAGATAGCGGCAGCGGAAGCGTCTTTCAATACCTCCATGGACTCGATATCATTCGGGTTCACCAAGTCGAAGTTCTCCATTACTACGCCATCCACTACATACAACGGATTAGAAGATGCGTTGATAGTCGCCATACCACGAATAACGACACGGTTGGAATAAGCACCTGGCTGGCTGGAGTTTGAGAAAATATTTACACCAGAAACTTTACCGCGCAAGTTGTCTAACGCACTAAAATTTTGGTTCTTTGTCAAGTCATCACCTTTAGCCACACCAATAGAACCAGTCACGTCTGATTTACGCATCGTACCATAACCCACAACCACAACCTCGTCCAAGGTTTGAGTGTCCTCCCTTAAAGTCACTTTTATCGAGGATTGGTTTCCCACCGGGATCTCTTGGGACAAATAACCGATATAGGATACCACCAGAATGTCGTTTGCGGACACGCCTTCCAGCGAGTAATTACCGTCGAAGTCCGTGATCGTACCATTCGTAGTGCCTTTCACCACCACGTTAGCGCCAATAACAGGCTCACCTGTACCGTCAACAACCATACCGACCACTTTCTTGCCCTGCTGTACGGCCATCACTTCATCAACCGTGCCTGCGGAAGCGGGAGCGGCCATAGCGGCGTTTACAGAGAAGGCGGAAAGCAGCAAACAGAACGCTGAGGCTTTAGCTATCCCCTGAATAGATGATAGCTTAGATTCATTCTTTGTCATTTTGCTTTGTTTTTTAATTAAGTCACTACTGTCCCATTAAAATCTGAAAAAGTTCTTTGAAATTATTGAAATATAGTT
>NZ_SRYM01000087.1 GCF_004793765.1 Parabacteroides distasonis
CATGAGTATGCTAATTATCGTTAACCGTATTCTGTTTTTATATTATAGTTCATATTATTATACACTTTCTCATTCTAGCGATGCCCGCTACCTCTTTCCGTTCGTGCCTAGACAAACGCCTCAAAAACAAAAAATCCTGTAAAGCTTTCGCCTTACAGGACTCTCTGCGGAAAGACAGGGATTCGAACCCCGGGAACCTCTCAGTTCAACGGTTTTCAAGACCGCCGCAATCGACCACTCTGCCATCTTTCCAATAAGTAAATCGTGTGACCTGGGAGGGGCTCGAACCCTCGACCCAATGATTAAGAGTCATTTGCTCTACCAACTGAGCTACCAAGTCATTCCGTTTTGCTATCGTTACTTTTTCAAACCACCGTTTGTTTCTCGATTGCGGGTGCAAAGATAGAGGTTTTATTTTTCCCCGCAAACTTTTCGACTACTTTTTTTCATAAAATTTTAATCAAACTCGTAAATATCCGAGGGTGTAGTCCGCTTCAACGCTACCAATGAAACATCTTTCCCTACCCTTATGCCTTCTTGGAAAAGACGTATATCCACTGTCTTATAGGCCAGTTCGGGATGGTTATTATCCCGGCTTAGATGGCAAAGCCAGATATTCCTCAAATCGGTATTATAGTGGGTCGCCAAGAACTCTGCTGCCTCTCTATTGCTCAAATGCCCGGTAGGGCTCGCCACCCGCTCTTTCAAGAAAGCAGGATACGTACCAAAACGGAGCATCTCCTCATCATAGTTCGCTTCCAATATCAAATGGTTTGCCATGCAGATATATTTCCCGACCGTGTCTGTAATATGCCCCACATCAGTAGCGAAAGTAAACTTATGATTACCATACTCGATATGGTAACCCACGTTATCGGTACTATCGTGAGGCACCTCGAAAGCCGTGATACGGAAATCACGGATCAGGAATGGAACTTCTTTCTCTATAACCTTGCGGGAAACACATAAGGTTTCCTCCACATACCGGCTCTTATCAATCCCTCTGTGCACGTCGGCTGTCGCATAGACAGGAATGCAAAGCTTCTCGCCCAAATACCCGACCGTCTTGATATGATCCGCATGATCGTGGGTAATCAACACAGCCACGATCTTGGTAAAATCGATCGACCGATCCTTAAGTACTTTCTTTATGGTCCGGATTCCGATACCTGCGTCAATCAGTATACCGAATTCCAAAGTCCCCAAATAATAGCAGTTCCCACTGCTCCCACTCGCCAAACTCAGAAATGATAGTTTCATACTCTCCTATTCCGCAACACTGCTTTTTTCTGTTTTACATAGTAACACTAGGGGCGGAACGTCTCAGGGATCGATACCTCCCCGATCAACGAGCAGTTCATATGCTCCTTCACCTCGTCTGGTGTCAATCCATGGCCGAAAAGGAACATCAGCTTCGTCACGGCACTCTCCGTCGTACTATCGAAGCCGCTCGTCACGCCTGCCTCCAACAATTTGTGCCCCGTCTCATAACGGTGCATTTCCACACTTCCAGCCCTACACTGGGTAACATTCACGATGACGATACCACGGTCTACAGCCTCCTTCAACATATTCAAGAACCATTCCTCGCACGGAGCGTTTCCGCTTCCGAATGTTTCCATCACCACGCCTTTCAACCCCGGGATATTCAGGATACTTTCCACTACCTGCGGAGAAATTCCGGGGAATAGTTTGAGTATAGCGATATTTCTGTCTAACAAATAATGCGGCTTCAGCGGCTTACGCGATACCGGATGATATACCTGCGGCAGATCATACTTGATATAGATACCCGCATGAGCCAAAGCCGGATAATTGTACGAACGGAATGCGTTAAAATTATCCGCATTAATCTTGCTCGTACGGTTCCCTCTCAATAAATCGTTCTCAAAAAAGATACAGACCTCCGGGATCAACGGCAAGCCATTCTCCTTGGCGGCCGCTATCTCGATCGCCGTAATCAAGTTCTCCTTTCCATCGGTACGCAACATCCCGATCGGTAATTGCGATCCCGTAAGGATCACCGGCTTACTCAAGTTCTCAAGCATAAAACTCAATGCCGATGCCGTATACGACATTGTATCCGTACCATGCAGTACCACGAAACCGTCGTATTTCTGATAATTATCGGCGATGATTTTCACGATCTTCATCCACGAATCCGGCCCCATCTCCGAGGAGTCCATCGGAGGATCAAACTGTATCGTGGCCACCGAATACCCCAGCTTCTTCAACTCCGGCATATTATCCTTCAAATGCTGAAAATTAAACGACTCTAACACTCCAGTCTCCGGATTCTCGATCATACCTATCGTACCACCCGTATATATCAACAGGATGGAAGCCTTGTCTTGTTGAGTATGCATGTCCATATAATTATGCAAAGTTAATAAATTATTCTTCTCCTTTCAACACCGGAACGCTTATATGATATTTTACAGCGATTATACGTGCTAAGAACACGCTCAGTGCTGATACGAACTGTATCATCGCCGCCGACATGGAAGTTTGCATACATATATAATATATCAAACCGCCAAAAACGCAAGCCAACGCATAAATATCTTTCCGGAATATCAAAGGTTCCTCATTAATCAATATATCCCTCATCATACCGCCAAACGAGCCGGTTATGGTTCCCATCACGATCGCCACCCACATAGGAAACCCGAAATCCAAGGTCTTGGCGATACCTACCACCACAAACAACCCCAATCCGATAGCATCGAATATAAAAAATGTATTGTTCAAACGGATCACGTATTTTCGGAAAGCGATAACGAACAACAAAGCCAAGGCCGAGACAATCAAATAAGAGGCTTGTTCCATCCAAAAAGGCACCGCATTCAATAAAATATCACGAATCGTACCTCCTCCTACAGCGGTCACGACACCCACCACATAGGCGCCAAACCAATCAAATTGTTTCGCCGAAGCCAACCTTATGCCACTTATGGCAAATGCGAAAGTCCCAGTATAGTCACAGAAGGTGATAAAATCTATCATTTTGTTTTTTTCGCAAAAATACGGAATAGTTCGCAAATAACAGCATTTATAGAAAGAATACCTAACTATAATTTAAACCAAACGAATCCATTAATGTTTATTATATATAAGTTTGCGAAGTGGTTATAACTGTAATCTATTGATTTTTATTCACAAAAGAGAATTGAACTAGATGAAGATGAAAAAAAGCATGTTGATCGGGGTGATCTGTCTGCTATCCAGCCAATGGATATGGGGGCAACACTTCCCTCAGATGGATGCCCGTAATTACGTGAGCGACACGGCCCTTTTCATTCCACGCCGCCCTTGGTTGGCAACAGGTGAGGTATTCGGAATGAACATGGCAGTCTGGGCTTTCGACCGTTTCTTAATGAACGAGGATTTCGCAAAGATAAACGGACATACGATTAAGCAAAACTTCAAGACGGGGCCTGTTTGGGACACAGATAAGTTCTCTACCAATCTGGTGGCCCACCCTTATCACGGATCGTTATATTTCAACGCAGCCCGTAACAACGGACTGAACTTCTGGCAGTCCATTCCATTCGCAGCAGGAGGCAGCCTGATGTGGGAATTTTTTATGGAAACCGAACCACCCTCCATCAATGACATGCTTGCCACCACTTTCGGAGGTATAGAATTAGGTGAGATTACCTACCGACTCTCCGACTTATTCATCGACAACCGTTCCCATGGGGCGGAACGTGTGGGACGGGAAATCTTATCCGGCTTGATCTCCCCGATGCGGGCGATCAATCGTATCATCACGGGAGAAGCATGGAAACACAGCAACTCCAAGGGGCGTGTCTACACCTCGGTTCCCGTGAACTTCATCGTAGGTGTCGGTCCTCGTTTCCTTGCCGAGCAGGAAGACTCCAAGCATGGCACTACGAGTATGCACGTATCCTTTAGGTTGGATTATGGAGATCCTTTCAATGATGATTACTATTCACCGTATGAATGGTTTCAGCTGAAGGCCGGTTTCGATTTCTTCTCCAGTCAGCCGCTCATCAGCCAAGTCAACGCTGTTGGGGCTATCTGGGGAAAACAGGTATGGAGCAAAGGGTCTCGTAGTCTGGCCGCTGGAATCTTTCAGCATTTCGACTACTACGATTCCGAATTAAAATCCAACAGTTCCCAAACAGTCGCCCCCTACCGTATATCGGAAGCGGCGGCAGTCGGTGGCGGATTGATCTATTACAAGAGAGGCACGCCGGACAATAAGGTAGATGTTTACGCCGAATTATACGGAACAGGAGTCGCCTTGGGAGCAAGCATCTCCGATTACCTCCGGCTGGAAGAAAGAGATTATAATTTGGGAAGCGGTTATAGCGTGAAAGCGTTTACCGGATTGGCCTACGATAAACGCTGGGCATTCTTGATCGATCTGGAGAACTACCACATCTTCACATGGAAAGGATACGAGCCAAACATAGACTGGAATGCGGTGGACCCTACAAAATTAAACGTACAAGGTGATGCCGGCAACGCACGTTTAACGGTATTTTCCACCACCTTAGCCTATATGTCCAAACATAAATGGAATATTGCGTTGCGAAATCGTTATTTCTCTCGCCGTACCCATTATAAGTATCATAAAGATATAGATAACTCCACGTATGATATTATGCTGACGCTTGGGTGGAGGATTTAATTCTTCCGCTCAAGCTCACGCAGATTCTCCATCTTCTTGCGCTGCATAAACTCATAGATGCCTTCCAAATGCTCCGTAACTTTTTGGTTTCCGAACTCATAGACCTTAGAGACCAGCCCATCCAAGAAATCACGGTCGTGGGATACGACGATCAACGTCCCGTCAAAGTCAAGCAACGCCTGCTTCAAGATATCCTTCGTCTTCATATCCAAATGGTTTGTCGGCTCATCCAGAATCAGCAAGTTCACAGGCTCCAATAATAGCTTAATCATGGCCAGACGTGTACGCTCGCCACCGGAAAGCACCTTCACCTTCTTCGCAGAGTTCTCGCCGCCAAACATGAACGCACCCAGCAGATCCTTGATCTTATTACGGATATCGCCCTGCGCCACATCGTCGATCGTCTGGAAAACTGTAAGGTTCTCATCCAGCAGGGAGGCTTGGTTCTGGGCGAAATAACCGATCATCACGTTATGCCCCAGCGTCAACGTTCCCTCGTGCTCGATCTCTTTCATGATACACTTCACCAAGGTAGACTTACCCTCGCCATTCTTTCCGACAAAAGCGATCTTATCCCCTCGCTCGATCATCAGATTAGCGTTCCGAAAAACCGTATGATCGCCATACGCTTTCGAGACATTCTCGATCGTCACCGGATAAGAGCCTGAGCGGGGCGAAGGCGGGAACTTCAAGCGCAAAGCCGAGGTATCTTCCTCATCCACCTCCAAGATCTCCAGTTTCTCCAGCATCTTCACGCGGCTCTGCACCTGCAAGGTCTTGGAGTACGTGCCCTTGAAACGCTCGATGAACTCTTTCGTCTCGGCGATCATCTTCTGTTGCTCGTCATAAGCCTTCTGCTGTTGCTCCCGACGTTCCTTCCGCAATTGCAGATACTGGCTATAGTTTACCTTATAATCATAAATCCGGCCCATCGTCACCTCAATCGTACGAGTCGTGATACGATCCACGAACGCACGGTCGTGGCTGATCACCACTACGGCCTGACCGTTATCAATCAAGAAATCTTCCAACCACTGGATAGACTCAATATCCAAGTGATTCGTCGGCTCGTCCAGCAAAAGGACATCCGGTTTCTTTAATAGCAGTTTCGCCAACTCGATACGCATACGCCAGCCACCGCTGAATTCACTGGTTTTTCGGTCGAAATCCTCCCGTTTAAAACCCAGTCCCAACAAGGTTTTCTCTATATCGGCGTCGTAATTGATCTCCTCTATGGAATAGAATTTCTCGCTCAAGGTAGAGACCCGCTCGATCAGTTCCATATAACCATCCGACTCATAGTCCGTACGAGTTTCCAATTGCTTATTCAATTCGGCGATCTCAGCCTCCATCTCGTGCAGATGGGCGAAAGCCTGCGCCGTCTCCTCGAAAACGGTACGGCCATCCTCCGTCATCAAATGCTGCGGCAAATAAGCGATCACGGTATCTTTAGGGGCGGACACTTTTCCACGACTTGGTTCCCGCACGCCGGCCAAGATCTTCAACAAGGTAGATTTACCGGCGCCATTCTTACCCATCAAAGCGATACGATCTTTCTCGTTAATCACAAAAGAAACATCGGAGAAAAGGGCGCTTCCACCAAACTCAACTGTTAGTCCGTCAACTGAAATCATATGTTTATCTTAATACAATGAATATAATGAAGCCGCAAAGATAAGAAAACTTTCATTAGGGATCTACAGAAGATTTCATACGATCTTTCCGGGGCAAGACCAAGAAGAAATTAGTTGCCAACGACGTCGATTGTATTTCTGACAGCGTCAGCATTATTGCCAACGTCGTCGGCAACCAACTTCATAAGGGGCGATCCCTTAAACTATCTTAAAAAAGCAGACGCATCCACTATTTCCCAATGAAACGCTTGTTTTATAAACAGAAAAACCTATCTTTGCACCCGCTAATACAAACAGCTTAAATTAATCATTCAAACATGGCAACAAAAATCAGATTGCAAAGACACGGTCGTAAAGGTTACGCCTTCTACCAAATCGTGATCGCAGACAGCAGGGCTCCACGTGATGGAAAATTTATTGAAAGGATAGGTTCTTATAATCCGAACACTAATCCTGCTACAGTAGATTTGAACTTCGAGAGAGCTTTGTATTGGTTACAAGTAGGTGCTCAACCTACAGACACAACTCGTAACATCCTTTCTCGCGAAGGCGTTTGCTTGAAAAAGCATTTATTGGAAGGTGTTAAGAAAGGTGCGTTCGACGAAGCCGCAGCTGAGGAGAAATTCCAAGCTTGGTTGAAGAACAAACAAGCTTCCGTACAAGCTATCAAAGAAAAAGACAGCGAAGCAGCTAGAGCAGCAGCTAAAGCACGTCTTGAGGCTGAGAAGGAAGCTAATAAGGCAAAAGCAGAAATCGTAGCTAAAAAGAAAGCAGAATTGGCAGCAGCTGAAGCTGCTAAGCAAGCTGAGGAAGCAGCCGCAGCGGCTCCTGCTGAAGAAGCTCCGGCAACTGAAAGCGCTGAATAATTCGTGCGATGCCAAAATAAAAAAGAGGACATTTTTCAATGCCCTCTTTTTTTATGCCTTTTTCTATCGACTTACTTCTTCAGCAAGAACGTATCGATCTGTTTCACGAACTCCTCACGGGGAAGAGCTCCCATCGATATCTGAGGCTGCCCTTCCTTAGGGATAAACAAGAACGTAGGAATACTTTGTATACCAAAAGCAGCAGCCAACCCCTTTTCCTTATCCACATTTACCTTATAAACTACGATATCATCCTTATACAAGATAGCCAAATCCTTCAAAATAGGAGCCACTTGCTTGCAGGGACCACACCAGTCCGCATAAAAATCGATGATACAAGGCTTATCACCTTCATATACCCATTTCGTAGCATTCTTCTCGTAATTGAATACCTTTTGCAGGAACTCGGCCTTGTTTAAAGTAACGACCTCTCCCTTGGAGGCGGTACCGACCTCACTTGATTTATCTGATTTAGCGGACATCAAGCAGCTTACTAATAGCAGCACAACCGAAACCAGCCATAAACCTTTCAACTTTCTCATATAGAAACCTTTTTACTTGATTGATAAATTATTTGCTACAAAAATAACAATAAAAAGGGGATTCCCACACATTCTATTCTTAAAAGAAAAAAATAGACAAAAAGAAAAAAGCGCATAAGACTCTTGTATATTCCAAAAGAATGTGCTATCTTTGCAACGTAATTAAACAGAACGATTGATCGCAAAATATATTGGAAAGATGGCAGAGTGGTCGATTGCGGCGGTCTTGAAAACCGTTGAACCGAGAGGTTCCCGGGGTTCGAATCCCTGTCTTTCCGCAGAAAGCAACTATTTCTAGTTGCTTTCTTTGTTTCCACCCCCTCTTCTTTATCTCTTCAAATCCAAGTACT
>NZ_SRYM01000088.1 GCF_004793765.1 Parabacteroides distasonis
GGACGAGCCTGTCTTCCACAAGCTGCTTGGGTATGTAGTCCAGCGAGCCGAGTTTTATGCTTTCCACTGCCGTATGTACTTCGGCATAGTCGGTCATGATGATGAACGGTTGCATCCTGCCCTCCTTGCGCATCCAGCGCAGCAGGTCGATACCGTTGCCGTCGGGCAGGCGCAGGTCGGAAACCACGATGTCCCCGTCTGCGACCTGTTGCAGATATTTCTTCGCAGTCGAGAGGTGGAAAGCCTGCACGGTGCGGAATCCCTCGCGTGCCAGCAGATTACAGACGAACTCGCAATACACGATGTTGTCCTCCACCACGATGATTTTTGTCTTATCCATTTTCGTATTTTCTCCTTTCTTCTTTTGCCAGCCGGATGATTTCCGAACCCTTATCCAGCACGGATTTTATGGTATTGCCAATTGTTTTATCGTCAGGTGTGCCATCGCTATGAAGCAATTTGTATAGTTCCCTTAACGGCTGGTCGGCACGGAGTATCTCCCATGAACTTCGCAGGTGGTGTGTCAAGGCATCCAGTTCCTGAAGGTCTTTCTTTAGACCCGCTTCCCTGATTGCCTGCATTTCCTTTTCGGTTTCCGTTATCAGTTTATCCAGCATGACGGCTTCATTGCCGTATGACAGCTGATAAGTGAAATCCGGCTTTTCATTCCGGTTGCCTTTCATGGCGCATTTGTCTGAAACCTCCATCAGTTCCGATATGGAGAACGGTTTGAGCAGGCAACCGGAGAAACCACGTTCCATAAGTTCCTCCTTGCTGCAACTGCCCGAAGCGGTTGTCACGACTACCGGGATAGTCTTTGAATTGCCCACGTTGGACGAACGCAGCAGCTCCAACAGCTCGAAGCCGTTGATTTCCGGCATGTTCAGATCCGTCAGAAGCAGGCTGTATTCTTTCCGGCGTATCATTTCCATCAGTTCCGCTGCATTAGTGCAGGTGTCGCAGTGTATTCCTTCCTGAGCATACATTTCTTTCAGCATCAGGAGCAGCACTTCGTCATTGTCGATGGCAACCACATCGTGGAATGTATGGTTATGACGAACCTGTGCTTGATTTATCCGTTCCGGAATTTCATCGGCTGTCTGCATGGGGATTTTCACTGTGAAGCGGCTGCCCTTGCCTTTCTCACTGTTCAGCCGGATTGTGCCGCCAAGCATTGACACGATACGCAGAACAATGGAAAGACCTAATCCGAAGCCGTCTTTTGCAGCAGCGTTTGACAGACGTTCAAACGCACCGAATATACGTTGTTGCTCCTCTTCGGTCATGCCCGTTCCTGTATCTTTGACGATTAGCTTCAGCAAACCGTCATCATAATCAGTTGTCAGAGATACGCTGCCGCTTTCGGTAAACTTGATGGCATTTGACAGAAGATTATTCCCGATTTGCAAGATGCATTCCTTATCGGTCAAAACAACGGCATCCGTATGGCAATTTATCGTAAGAGCCAGACCATTGCTTATTGCAACAGGCATAAACTCAGTTTCAAGAGTGTGGGTGATTGTTGAAATTCTGCACGGGGCAAAATTCGGCTGCTCCTTGCCATTGTCCAGCCGGAAGAAACTCAGCAGCGTATTGAGCATTTCACGCATACGCTCAGAAGATTGCCGGATGTTTTGGATATACGCCCCGATTTTATCAACATCGCAATCTTTTTGCATCAGTCCGGCATAACCCGTTATTGCCGTCAGAGGTGTGCGCAATTCATGGGTGATGGTATGAACGGCTTTCTTGCGGGAAGCAATCAGTGCCTCGTTCTGTTCAACAGACTGTTTCAACTGTTCTATTAAATCCGCAGTTTCTCGTTTGTACCGTTTGATACGGGTGATATTTCGGTGGATGATTATGTAAGAGATTACCAATAACAACACAACGAATCCTGTCAAGCCACCTATCTGAATAAAAGAACTTTCACGCATGGCGGCTATTTCCGCTTCCCGTTTCTGTAAGTCTGCTTGAACTTTCTCGTCTATTTGAACTACCAGTCCTTGCAGTTGTCTGTTGAGTTCCGCATTTCGTGTAGCAAGACTATCGGCGTGTTCCGACAAACGGCAGCTATGTGCCTGTTGTTCAGCTATCATATTCCGATTAAGGGAACGGAGCATCGTAGTAGTCGCAGTTGGTTTCGCTTCTTCCTTTTTGCCAAAGATGCCCAAGAAACCCTTGCGCTTGGACTTCTTGGGCTGTTCCTGCACACTCTTCTGCATGATTACAGGTACTTGACTGGTTATCTTATCGTTGATGGCTTGTTGCTGCTCAAGTATCTGAACAATTTGGCACATCTGCCGTTCCTTATCTTCGAGAAGATGGCGTACACTGTCGATACGCTCTGCCGGATAGGTAGCTTTGAAACGGCAGAGCATACTGTCTATTGACATACGCCGGGCATGGTAAAGTCCTAAATCCTTATCATCCCATTCCAATATCGTTTCACCCAATAGAGAAAACTCTATCAAATGAATATGAATATTGTTTACCTCTTTTCGAAATTCGTCGATTTCTCGGTTTTTGGCTTCCAATTCCTCCATGTCTCGCCATTCGCCAAGCCATATGTACATGATGCCGCCTACCAGCAAAGCTATTAGTAGATAGCCTGCGGAAGTCAACGCACGGATATTTTTAATATCGATAGACTGTTTCATAAGATACTATATGACCGTTATGGTTTAGTTGAACTCGCATCATCAATAGAAGAGATTGGAGATGTGGCAAAGAACAAGGATAAGCATTATGATAATTCGAAATTCCTCCTTACCTGTTTCAACAGTGTCTTACAGATTAACTTATGAAATGGTTTTATTATAGTAAAATAGAATTTTCCCATACGGTTGTTGTATCGGACTTTCGTACAAACCGATAGATATAGACTGTCATTCATACGCCTTTCGGTCATAAATGCAATAACAAAATTAAGGTGTTTGTCGCTTTTGCTTATTGTCGCAAGGCTATCGGATTTGACAATGACAAGATCCGATAAATTCTTCCCTTCGTTTAGACCAAAAGGTTTTACTATGGCATTACGAAACTTCATCAAGACAATAATCCACTGGGGTGCGCAGAAAAATCTGACTGTCAGTTCTTCTGCGCTTATCGGTCGTGTGGTACAGACTATCTCACTGAAATTATCAGTATAATCATAATGCTTGTTTAGCCCCATGATGCGTAAAATTCTTTATTATCATGGATTCGACACTACATAGCGAATCACGACTGCATTTACGTTGGAATCTGGATATTTGCTCTGATAGTAAGCCGTGAGGTCTTTATATAGCCATAGTATATATGTTTCTCGACTAATGGATTTAGTTGGAAACTGACGGCTAATCATCACATCATATTGCATAATGGGTTCTTCCGGCACAGTCACAAAATCATATTGACCAAATGCAACTATCTGTTGTTCCGGCATGAGGAGTTTGTATGATTCAGGGAATTCCGTTGGATCCTTACTTTTCCTAATCACAATGCCATGCTCCTTTGTCTGCATATCAGAATCCAACAGAAACCATTTGTCGGCATTACACATATAACAGCATGAACCTCCAAACTTATATGCGACATCGGTTTTAAGGTCGTTCTCAATGTCCTCTTTTTTATCAGCGTCAATGGCGTAGGCAAATTCTGGATTAATATACGGACAGTATTGCTCAAAATACCAATCCGGGATGAAATGAGGAGGCAAATTCTCAGAGTTCTTGTGTTCTTTCGATATAACTTCCAATAGCTCGTATTCAGTCCAAGCCGGGTCACCCATGCGATAACCCAAGTAGTTTGTTTCACTGATACGTATCTGATATTCATATCCTTCTTCGTATTCAAACTTACCGATGCTTCCCTGAGCCTCCCAATCGGTGGACTGCTCGTTTTTTACAGCATATACATCTGTAAGTACATTGTTATCACTTGATGTTAAAACACCGGGGAGTTTTGCAGAAGCCACCGTAAGCGTGTATTCCTTGTAACCGGTTACTTTTTTGTCTTCTTCATCATCATTGCACGATGTTACTCCTATCATTGTAAAGATTGCCATAAACAGCATTACGAGAAAGTTTCTATTCTTCATTTTTGTCCATTTTAATTGTTTTCTGTACCGTATTAACTTAAGTTTCAACTACTTCGGTTATTTTTACCGAATCATTGTAGAGAGCAAGTTTACTTTTTGCCAATTTATGTGCTAAAGAAATAATCACTATCCTGAATCATTACAAGAATATTAAATAAATTCAAGTTGTATTCAAGATGAACTACTCAATGTACATAAATTGACAAAAGTAATTTGAACGTATCATTTCTTGGTCTTAACAATAATATTCTTTTTATTAATGTCATTAGTATCACACTTTATCTCGAAGCTCTCGATTTTAGAAACGTCTAATTTATCCAATTCTTTTTTTGTTGCTTTTTTCCCATTTATAATAATATTGGATTCAGAAGATAAATCATTGGACTTTTTCAAAGCAGAATAATCATATCCTTTTTTAAGTTCAATCTCTAGTACTCCATTCTTTCCATCTTCACCATATTTGGTAATTGCATTCTTTTTATCAATTTCATTAATAGATGCAATATAAATTGTATCAATCATATTGATGCTTAACGAAGGATATGGTTTACCATCAATAACTAACAGTTTCCCATCATTTACAGGAAGAATACGAGATTTAATCGAATCCTGCTGAATTGATTGAAAATTGTTCATTACATAATTAGGCTTAGCTGAAGCCCAAATTAAAACACTAAATAGAGGAAGTAAAGCAAGAACTGTTACCTTCTTCAAACTCGAACTTTTTTTCTTTGTCATCATAACTAATCGTTTTGAAAGTGAATAATTAAAAGCATTTTGCAATATACAATGATTCGGTAAAATTTGAGGTTGTTCAGTCTTGGCTAAGCCGCTAACTGAGCCAACCGATGATTTATTTTCTGAATTATTTTGAGATGCGGAGATTTTCCGCAAGTCGAAATAATTGTTGAGGCGAGATAAGATTCAAACATAAGCCGTTTGAACTGCGCTACCGAAAGATCTGGATAATCCTTCCTTATGACCTCTTTGCAGACATTGAGGGCTGTGAAGGAAAGATTGAACGCAAAGTCAAGCCGCTCCCTGTCGCGGGTCTGCTGTGACTGAAGTCCGGTAAACTGCTTGGCATCGCGTATACCGAACTCAATCTGAAAGCGGGTGCGGTAGAAACCGATGATCTTTTCAGACCTCATGTCGGTGTCGGTAGAGAAGTAAAGAAGAGGCTCTGCGTTTTCAACCGGACAGACCACGATACGGATGTCGCGTTTCAATGCCCTCGAATGTACGACCGCCGTGTGACATCGGGTTTTGTTTCCTTTGGAATCCTCATATATGAATGAAGTCAACACGGACATATCAAGGTTGGAGAAATCCACTTTCTCTCCATACTTTTTCTTTCTGCCGCGTCTTCGCGGGGCGGAGGAATCCGGTATGGCCAGATACCTCAGATATGAGTTGGCACGTAATCTTCCGACAAATCGAAATCCCATGCCAATCACTTCATTTACAAACTCATATTTGGAGAAAAAGGTATCGGCAACCAGAATATCCGTCAGTGAGAGCAGCTCTGTCGCCTTTGACCTGACAAGTGCCACATACCAGTCAAGCATTGACATTTGTTTCTCAGATTCAAGAGTCTTGAAGTTCGGTGACTGGACAGCACCGAGCATCACGCATGTATGTTTACTCAGACTTATTGCCCCAATCGCCATTATCTCCAGACCGCGTTTGACACGTTGTGCTACCCCAGACCAGAAACGGCCTATGCCATACGTCAGTCTGCCTGCTTTTGAAATGAACGACGGATCGATTGCCACTGCCATGTCATCGGCCGGCCCAAAACAATCCTGCGCCATACCTATGTTGACTTTCATCCAGTCTACGGATGTCTTGAAATTGGAGGCAAAGGTCTTGGCTGTACGACCGCCATAGCGCGACAGCCGGGTAAAATTGACTTTGCCCGGAATCAACGCCACAGTGCGTATTGTTAAAATCAGCCAGTTGAGGAACCTTTTGCTCATCTTGGTTGTAGTATTTTCAAATACCGACTTACACCGAAAGGTGAAGTCTTTGAGAATCGCCAATACGTTCATACGCTAAGATTTTTATAATGAACGCTTTGGCGATTCATTTGTATTTGACAATTCGATATATTAACTTAAGTTTCAACTACTTCGGTAATTTTTACCGAATCATTGTATATCACAAGTCACGAATATACCTTTTGCACCGGCTTCCCGAAAGAAGCGCGTGGCATCGTTGATACGGATTTCGGCTATATCCACTCCGACGGTACAGCAGCCCATTTCGGCAAAAGGCAGCAAGTTACCTCCGTTACCACAACCTACTTCCAGAATATTCATACCTGCTTTTATGGCTTTATGCGCTTGGATATAAGGCAGGTAATACTTTCTGCTTGTTGTGGCAAGCTCTTGGAAATAGAGCCGCCTATTGTTTTGTCGTTCTTGCATAACATTTAATTTTTCAGCAAAAGTATGGGAATAAAACGAAACAACTCTCAAACTAGTTTGAGAGTTGCAGCCAGATGATTGTTTTTCGCATGTCTTATTTCTTGCCAAAAGTAATTTCCTTACGGATACGACTAAGATATGTCGGCGTGATTTGCAGATATGATGCTAATTCTTTGAGCGTTATATTTTGAAGAATATTAGGATAATATTCTAATATATGAATATAACGTTCCTTCGCAGATTGGCGATACAGATTCAAAAAACTATCATATGTCTGGTGAAAAAATCCGTCTGATATGACACAATGTAACTTAAAGTCTTTTTCAAAGAGTTCATCAACAATGTTGCGGTTACAAACCAATACTTCCGCATCTGTAGCCGCTATAATATCAGTAACGGCTGGAGTTTTCAATACAAGACTTGAATAGTCACCCAATGGCGTGTCACAGAATGAAAAACCAGTTATATGTGTATTACCTTCTGAATCGGTCACGGAGTATTTGAAATATCCTTTTTTGATGAATCCCCATACTTTTCTTGTTATATCTCCACAATGAAGGAAATAATCACCCTTTTTATAAAGGCATAACTTCCCCTCTTTAGCGCAAAGTTCGCGCCAAAAGTCCATATCAATCTTATCTATATACGGGTTAAAGTTTGCCATTCTTAATTATTTAATATAACTGCGCTACAACCATTTGCAAAGTTAAGCATTTTAATCCGAACAGTCCTGAATTCTGTTGAGAAATAAAGCCATTCAGAGCAAAGTTCACTCCAAATGGCTTTTCAAACCAATGAAAGTTCTATATTTTCATACTTTTGTGGCGGTTTCCTTCTTTCGCATATAATCCCGGATGCCCGATGATTATATGGTCGGCAATGAAGTTGTTTGACGAACTTTGTTCATTTATCAGGCTACTTTCTTCAA
>NZ_SRYM01000089.1 GCF_004793765.1 Parabacteroides distasonis
CTTCATAAAAAATGCACTCCAAAAGTTTTGTGTCTAACTTTTGGGGTGCACTTCAGGGAGGATGAGAGAGACGGGGGCTTTTTTATGCTTCTAAACATGGAATGATAATTGGCTGGGATTTGGATAATCGCTAACTTGTCGGCGCTGAATCCGTGAAATTCCTTGCAGATTGTAAGCACCTACTAAATCATTCACGTTATGGAAATACATCTTGATAACTATTTGCCGGAATATCCTTCCTTCGTTTCCGGTATTCGCCGTGCTCCCGATCGCGGCTATTCGCTTACGCCCGCTCAAACAGAAACGGCATTGATGAACGCGCTTCGTTACATCCCTGTTGAATTACATGAGAAGCTAGCTCCTGAGTTCATGGAGGAATTATTGACCCGGGGACGGATCTATGGTTATCGTTACCGTCCGCAGGGAGACTTGAAAGCGAAGCCTATCTCTGAATATAAAGGTAAATGTATCGAGGGAAAGGCCTTTCAAGTAATGATCGATAATAACCTTTGCTTTGATATCGCTTTGTACCCTTATGAGTTAGTTACGTATGGCGAGACTGGGCAGGTCTGCCAGAATTGGATGCAATATCGTTTGATTAAGAAGTATTTGGAGGAGCTGACCGAGGAACAGACCTTGGTGATCGAATCCGGGCATCCTCTGGGATTGTTTCATTCCAAGCCGGATGCCCCACGGGTGATTATCACGAACTCCATGATGGTGGGAATGTTCGATAACCAAAAGGATTGGCATGTCGCCGCCCAGATGGGAGTCGCTAATTATGGACAGATGACGGCCGGAGGTTGGATGTATATCGGCCCGCAAGGTATCGTACACGGTACGTTTAATACATTGTTGAATGCCGGACGTAAGAAATTAGGGATTCCACAAGATAAGGATTTGCGAGGCTATCTGTTTGTATCTTCCGGTTTAGGAGGAATGAGTGGCGCTCAACCTAAAGCCGCCGTGATTGCCGGTGCTGCCAGTATAATCGCCGAGGTAGACGCTTCCCGTATCGAGACACGCCGATGCCAAGGATGGGTCCAGCATGTGACGGATGATATGGGGAAAGCTTTTTCCTTAGCCGATGAGGCGATTCGTAAGAAAGAACCGATCTCTATCGCTTTTCATGGCAATATCGTGGATTTATTGGAATATGCCGATAAACAGGGGCTTTCCATCGACCTTTTGAGTGACCAGACCTCGTGTCATGCGGTCTATGAAGGTGGTTATTGTCCGGCAGGCGTGACGTTTGAGGAACGTACGGATTTATTGGCTCATCACCGGGAAGACTTTTGTGCTTTGGTCGATAAAACGTTGAAGCGACATTTCGAGGTGATCAAGCGTCTGGTTGCCCGGGGTACCTATTTCTTTGACTATGGGAACTCCTTCATGAAAGCGATCTATGATGCCGGTGTACATGAGATTTCCCGTAACGGTGTGGATGAGAAAGATGGTTTTATATGGCCTTCTTATGTGGAAGATATCATGGGGCCGGAATTATTTGATTATGGGTATGGCCCTTTCCGCTGGGTATGTTTAAGCGGTAAGCCGGAAGATTTGATTCGCACGGATCATGCGGCTATGGCGTGTATCGATCCGACTCGAAGAGGGCAGGATATGGATAATTATAATTGGATACGTGACGCGGAGAAGAACCGTTTGGTGGTGGGTACGCAAGCCCGGATCTTATATCAAGACGCTGAGGGGCGCTTGAAGATCGCCCTTGAGTTTAACCGAATGGTACGTGATGGGGAGGTAGGCCCGATTATGTTGGGACGAGACCATCATGACGTGAGCGGTACGGATTCTCCATTCCGTGAGACCTCTAATATACGGGACGGGAGCAATGTGATGGCTGATATGGCGGTGCAGTGCTTCGCTGGAAATGCCGCCCGGGGTATGAGCTTGGTCGCTCTTCATAATGGTGGAGGAGTTGGTATCGGTAAGGCGATAAACGGAGGTTTCGGTATGGTTCTCGATGGTAGTGAGCGGGTGGACGAGATACTTCGCTCTGCTATGATATGGGACGTGATGGGGGGTGTCGCTCGTCGCTCATGGGCCCGTAACCCGAATGCGATGCGTACGAGCGCTACTTTCAATGAGAACCGTGGCGAACAGTATCATATTACCCTTCCGTATATCCCGGAGAGGGCGTTTATTCATGAAATCGTACAAACATCATTAAATAAAAAGGTATGAGTACTTGGAATAAGATTATGGAATGTGTCCCTAACTTCAGTGAAGGACGGGATCTGGAGAAGATAGATAAGATCGTAGCGCCTTTCCGGGCTAAGACGGGTGTTAAACTGTTGGACTATAGTAATGATGAGGATCACAATCGCTTGGTTGTTACCGTGGTAGGGGAGCCAGTCGCTTTAAAACAAGCCGTATTGGAGGCCATTGGAGTTGCCGTTGAGCTGATCGATTTAAACAAGCATAGCGGTCAACATCCTCGAATGGGGGCCGTAGATGTGGTTCCTTTTATACCGATTCGCGGATGTACGATGGAAGAGGCGATCGCCTTGTCTAAGGAAGTAGGGGAGGACGTGGGCACTCGTTATGCCGTGCCGGTCTTCTTATATGAGAAATCGGCTTCCGCCCCTTACCGGGAGAATCTGGCTGCGATCCGTAAAGGAGAGTTTGAAGGGATGGCAGAGAAAATCCATCAACCGGAGTGGAAACCGGATTTTGGTCCGGCCGAAAGACATCCGACAGCCGGTACGGTCGCCATAGGAGCCCGCATGCCTTTGGTCGCCTATAATGTGAACTTAGGAACGAATCAATTGTGGATCGCTACGGATATAGCGAAGAAAATCCGTTTCATCGGCGGAGGTTTACGCTATTGTAAAGCGATGGGGGTTGAGTTGAAGGAACGTGGTATCGTACAGGTTTCTATTAATATGACCGATTATACCCGTACAGCTTTGTACCGGGCCTTTGAGTTAGTTCGTATCGAAGCTCGCAGATATGGCGTTTCGGTGGTGGGGAGCGAGATTATCGGCTTGGTTCCTATGGAGGCGTTGATTGATACGGCCTCTTACTATTTGGGATTGGAGGATTTCTCAATGAATCAGGTGCTGGAAGCCCGTAGTATGGAATAGCGTATGGAGAATAGCAAGATATTAATCAGGAATGCTGCCCAGATCGTCACTTGTCATGGGGATAGGGCACGACGGGGAGCGGAGATGTCTGATTTAGGCGTTATCGAGGATGGAGCCGTGGCGATGTCTGATGGAGTTATTACGCATGTAGGACCTACGGAGGAGGTACTTCGAGACATCCATGCGGAGGATTATTTGGAGATTCGGGCGGAGAAGCAAGCAGTGTTACCCGGATTCGTAGATAGTCATACTCATTTTGTCTTTGGCGGTTATCGGGAGGAGGAGTTCTCTTGGCGATTGCGGGGAGATAATTATATGTCGATCATGGAGCGTGGTGGAGGTATCGTGAATACGATGAAAGCTACCCGTGAAAGTGATTTCAATACATTATGGGACAGAGGGGAAGAACGTTTGGATGAGTTATTCTCCATGGGAGTTACCACAGTGGAAGGGAAAAGTGGTTATGGTTTGGATTTGCAAACAGAATTAGTTCAGCTTCGTGTCATGTCGGACTTGCATGAGTCGCATCCGATGGATGTCGTATCGACCTTTTTAGGAGCTCATGCCGTTCCTCCTGAATTTGCCGATCGTACCGATGATTATGTGGATTATATGATCGAGGAAGTGCTTCCTGTCATCCGAGCCGAACATACGGTTACATTTTGTGATGTGTTTTGTGAGAAAGGCGTTTTTTCATTAGAACAGAGTGAACGTTTGCTTCGTGCGGCCCGTCATCATCGTTTTAAATTGAAGATGCATGCGGATGAGATCGTTCCTTTCGGAGGAGCGGAACTGGCGGCTTCTTTGAAGTGTGTAAGTGCTGATCATTTATTACATATTTCGGATACAGGCATCAAACGTCTGGCCAGAGCGGGTGTCGTGGCTACTTTACTTCCGCTGACAGCTTTTTCCTTGAATGAGCCGTATGCGCCTGCAAGGAAGATGATAGATGCTGGTTGTGCGGTGGCTTTAGCTTCCGATCTGAATCCGGGAAGTTGTTTCTCTGCCTCGATTCCGATGATGATAGCTTTGGCTTGTATTTATATGAAAATGAGTCCTGAAGAAGCGGTAACGGCATTGACTATTAATGGTGCTGCTGCTGTAGGACGTGCTTCCGAGATTGGAAGTATCAGTGTGGGAAAACGTGCGGACGTGATCTTGCTGAAATATCCGTCTTATAAATTTCTCCCTTATCATGTGGGAATGAATCTTGTGGATACCGTAATTAAGGACGGGGAACTTTATATGATGTAAGGTAAGAATTGTTGAATCATTTAAATCAAAATACTATGTTAGCAGACTTGACAATTAAAGATTTTTTGGTGGAAACGGCGGGTAGTGCTCCCGTTCCAGGTGGTGGTAGTATATCTGCCTTGAATGGCGCTATAGCGGCGGCCTTGACAGAGATGGTGGCCCATCTGACTGTTGGCAAGAAGAAATATGCGGAAGTGGAAGGACAAATGAAAACGATCGCTACCGAGGCGGCTTTGATCCGTGAGCGTCTTACTGAATATATCGATAAGGACAGTGAGGCCTATGATCGTGTATTCTCTGCTTTTAAGTTGCCGAAAGAAACGCATGACGAACAGGTGATCCGCACGAATGCGATACAGAGCGCTACTAAAGAGGCGGCTATTGTTCCGATGAGGGTGGCGGAGGAGATCGGTTCCGTAATGGAGACGATAATCTATGTAGCTCACAAAGGTAATCAGAATGCTGTTACGGATGCTTGCGTGGCGATGATGGCTGCCCGTACTTGTGTATTGGGGGCTTTGTTGAATGTCCGAATTAACTTGATGTCCATCCAAGACGAGGTGTTCGTCGGAATGATGCGGAAGAAAGCGGATGAACTGGAGGCGAATGCTATCCGTGTAGAGCAAAAGTTATTGGATTGGGTGAAGACTAAATTATAGCATATGAGCAATGTCTATTATGTGGGGTCCGAGCCTCTCTCATTTGAGGGAATCGAACGGATACTTACTCAAAATATGAAGTTGGAGCTTTCACTCGAGGTGAAGGAGCGTATCCAGCGTTGCCGGGATTACTTAGACCATAAAATCGAGCAGCAAGAGGGGCCTTTGTATGGGATTACTACCGGTTTCGGTTCCTTATGCAATAAGAATATCTCTCCGGACGAATTGAGCACTTTGCAAGAGAACTTGGTGAAAAGTCATGCCTGTAGTGTAGGAGATGAAGTAAGTCCGGTGATTGTCCGTTTGATGATGTTATTGAAAGCGCATGCCCTTTCGTTGGGGCATAGTGGCGTACAGGTGATCACCGTACAACGTATTCTGGACTTTTTCAATAATGATGTGCTTCCGATTGTGTATGATCGTGGCTCTTTGGGCGCTTCCGGTGATTTGGCGCCTTTGGCGAATTTGTTTCTGCCTCTGATCGGCGTGGGTGACGTTTATTATAAGGGCCGCAAACGGGAAGCGATCAGCGTATTGGATGAGTTCGCTTGGAAGCCTGTGAAGCTGAAAAGCAAGGAGGGGTTAGCTTTATTGAACGGTACGCAATTTATGAGCGCCAATGGCGTATTCGCCTTGATGCGTGCGTTTAGCCTGTCCAAGAAAGCGGATCTGATCGCCGCTTTATCCTTGGAGGTTTTCGATGGGCGTATCGATCCTTTCATGGATTGTATCCAGCAGATGCGTCCGCATCCCGGACAAATCGAGACCGGGGCCGCTTTTCGACGGCTATTGGAGGGAAGTGAGTTAATCACCCGGAAAAAGGAACATGTTCAGGACCCGTATTCCTTCCGTTGTATCCCTCAAGTGCATGGGGCTACGAAGGACGCTATCAATTATGTGGCGAATGTCCTGCTTACCGAAGTAAATTCCGTGACGGATAACCCGACGATCTTCCCGGAGGAGGATAAGATTATTTCCGGCGGTAATTTCCACGGTCAGCCCTTGGCGATTTCTTATGATTTCTTGGCGATTGCCTTGGCTGAGTTAGGAAATATATCGGAACGTCGTGTCGCTCAATTGATCATGGGTTTGCGGGGATTGCCTGAGTTCTTGGTCGCTAATCCCGGCTTGAACTCCGGTTTCATGATCCCTCAATATGCGGCCGCCAGTATGGTAAGCCAGAATAAGATGTATTGCTATGCGGCGAGCAGCGATTCTATCGTGTCTAGTAATGGACAAGAGGATCATGTGAGTATGGGGGCGAATGCGGCGACGAAATTGTTTAAGATCATGGACAACTTGGATCATATCTTGGCAATCGAGCTGATGAATGCGGCACAAGGAATCGAGTTCCGTCGTCCGGCTAGGACCTCCCCTGTGTTGGAGAAGTTCTTGAAGGATTACCGGAAAGAGGTGCCATTTATCGATGAGGATATTATTATGTACACGGAAATACATCGTACGGTGGCGTTTATCCGTAGGAAAGACTTTGTATATTAATGAATATCGTTAATAGAGGTTAGAAATCCAGCTGAATCTCCTATTCGGCTGGATGTCGTACGCTTGATAGCCATGTTTACTGTTGTTTGCTGTCATTGTACAGACCCGTTTAATTTCTATCCCGGAGATTCTCCGATTATTGGGGATATTAAGTTTTGGGGAGCTGCCTATGGGGCTTTTCTTCGTCCTTGTGTACCTCTGTTCGTTATGATTACGGGAGCCTTGTTGCTACCGGTCCGGGAAGAGACTTCTATTTTCTATAAGAAAAGGATATTGCGTGTATTCTGGCCTTTCTTGATTTGGTCTGTTATTTATAATTTATTTCCTTGGTTTACGGGACTGCTTGGTTTGAGGCCGGAACTTATTCTTGATTTCTTCCCTTATTCGGGAGAAGAGGTGACTCGTCAATCGTTGAGTGTGTCTTTAGGCTATATCGCCCAGATACCGTTCAATTTCTCATTGTTGGATGTACATATGTGGTATAAGTAGTTATTCATAATTATTTCACCTATGTCGAAATTACATTATCTTTGCCTC
>NZ_SRYM01000008.1 GCF_004793765.1 Parabacteroides distasonis
AGGAATCCCTTTATTTATTTCCTTTTTTGAGTGGAACGAGAACCGGTGAGGCGGCTTACAAGGAATCGTAACTACAGGGCGGCCGCGCCAAACCATCATCTGAAAGGCGTCCCCTCCCTCTTGCGGATCTACGGACTTTACCGTCACAGCCTTATAACAACGTGTTTTTTCGCGTGTTAAAATCCGGTTAACATTCCGGGGGCGGAAGGGGCTGATGTGCAAAGCTCTACCTTCGTAGTAAGTCCGGTCCTTAGGACTGGGCTTACTACGAGGGCAGAACGAGGGCAGAACGAGGGCAGGGCGGTCCTGTCATGGAGATGTTTCATTCGTACGGGAGATGAGGAGCATGTTGATCCAGGCTTGGTATTTTTAATATCAAATGATGAGACGGGTAGTAAAATGATGTGTTTGGGTAAAGAAAACCTAAGATCTTTTCTAATTCCTCGTTGGTTTCGGTATATGTATATCCCGAAGAAATCTCTAAAAACCGATATCAATTTTATTTTTGTCTGGTTATGAACGTAATTTGGGAGGTTGCCTTGTTAGAATATCGGTTGGCCCAGAATCAATCATTATTGGTCTATATCCCATATAATCCTAAAAATAGGTTAGCGAAAGGAGTGTACACTTGAGTATTCTTATTATTTTTGCGCTTTTAAAAGTAAGTACATGAATTTTGATATAGTGTTTGTGTTGCTGGCCCTAATCGGTATGATCGCAGCCTTGGTATGGGATAAGATGCGGCCGGGAATGGTTCTTCTGACAGTGGTCGTATTTTTTCTCTGCGTAGGCATTCTTACTCCCAAGGAGATGCTGGAGGGCTTTAGCAATAAAGGGATGATAACCGTAGCCATGCTCTTCCTTGTCAGTGAGGGAGTGCGGCAGAGCGGGGCTTTAGGCCAATTGATCAAGAAACTGCTTCCCGAGGGGAAGACCACCGTCTTCAAGGCGCAGGCGAGGATGCTCCCGCCCGTGGCTTTCGTGTCGGCGTTCCTGAATAATACGCCGGTGGTGGTTATTTTCGCCCCGATCATCAAGCGATGGGCGGAGGCGGTGAGGCTTCCAGCCACGAAATTCTTGATCCCTCTCTCGTATGTCACGATATTGGGCGGTATATGTACCTTGATAGGTACTTCTACGAATCTGGTGGTGCACGGCATGATTCTGGAGGCGGGATATGAGGGCTTTACGATGTTTGAGCTGGGGAAAGTCGGTATTTTTATCGCTATCGCTGGTATTTTATATTTGTTCGCTTTCTCGAATAAACTGCTTCCGGACTCGAGGACGGATACGGTATCCGAAGACGGGGAGGATGAGAATCCCGGGAATTTCCACCGGGTGGAGGCCGTGCTGGGCGCACGCTTCCCGGGTATCAACAAGACCTTGGGAGAGTTTAACTTTACCCGCCATTACGGGGCGATCGTGAAAGAGGTGAAAAGCGGCGGACAGCGTTTTACCCGTAATCTGGATACGGTGGTATTGCATGAGGGCGATACCTTGGTGCTGTGGGCGGACGATTCTTTTATCCCTACATGGGGTGAGTCTAGTGTCTTCTTGATGTTGGCGAATGGTAATGAGGCAACAGAGCTGGTATCGAAGAAGAAACGTTGGCTGGCTTTAGGACTGTTGATCTTTATGATTACGGGGGCGACGGTAGGAGAGTTGCCAGTCGTGAAAGAGGCCGTTCCTAGTATGCGCTTGGATATGTTCTTCTTTGTCTGCATTACGACAATCATCATGGCGTGGACGAAGCTTTTCCCGCCTAAAAAATACACGAAATACATCTCTTGGGATATCTTGATAACGATCGCTTGCGCTTTCGCTATCAGCAAGGCCATGGAGAATTCCGGCTTTGCCTCCATGATAGCCCGCCATATAATCGGTATGGCCGACAATTTGGGGCCGTATGCGTTGCTGGCGATTCTATTTATTATTACCAATATATTTACGGAGTTGATCACGAATAACGCCGCGGCGGCATTGAGCTTCCCGATCGCTTTGTCGGTGGCTACGCAATTAGGCGTTGATCCGACCCCATTCTTTGTCGTGATCTGTATGGCGGCGTCGGCTAGTTTCAGTACGCCGATCGGCTACCAGACCAACCTGATCGTGCAAGGCGTGGGAGGCTATAAGTTCACGGATTTCGTGAAGGTGGGCCTGCCCTTGAACTTGATCACGTTCTTGATCTCCGTGTTTGTAATACCTATGATATGGAAGTTTTAGAAAATAATATCTATCCGATTTTCGACCGTATGCTGGGTCGTGAGGATAAAGAGGCGCTTCTGGGGCAAAGGGGCGTGATGGTGTGGTTCACGGGTTTGAGTGGCTCGGGGAAAAGCACGATCGCTATCGCCTTGGAGCGTGAGTTGCATAAACGGGGATTGCTTTGCCGCATCCTCGACGGGGATAATATCCGCAGTGGTATCAACAATAATCTCGGGTTCTCGCCGGAGGACCGGGTGGAGAATATACGCCGGATCGCCGAGGTGGGTAAACTGTTTGTCGATACGGGTGTTATAACCATAGCGGCTTTTATCAGCCCGAACAACGAGTTGAGAGAAATGGCGTCCGCTATCATCGGTAAAGCGGATTTCTTGGAGGTTTACGTAAGTACGCCGCTCGCCGAGTGCGAACGCCGTGACGTGAAAGGCCTGTATGCCAAGGCCCGGAAAGGCGAGATCAAGGAGTTTACCGGGGTTTCCGCCCCGTTCGAGGCGCCGGAGCGTCCGGACCTGTCCTTGGATACCTCCGTATTGAGCGTGGAGCAATCCGTGAGCCGGTTGTTGGAGTTGATCGTACCGAAAGTAGAAATTAAACACTGAAAAAAGATATGTCTGATTACAAGTTAAGTCATTTACAGGAGCTGGAGGCTGAGTCTATCCACATCATCCGTGAGGTAGCCGCCGAGTTCGAGAATCCTGTTATGCTTTATTCCATCGGGAAGGATTCTTCCGTGATGGTCCGTTTGGCCGAGAAGGCTTTCGCTCCGGGTAAGGTTCCTTTCCCGTTGATGCACATCGATTCGAAATGGAAGTTTAAGGAGATGATAGAGTTCCGTGATTCTTACGCGAAGAAATTCGGCTGGAACTTGATCGTGGAGTCTAATATGGAGGCTTTCCACGCGGGCGTGGGCCCGTTCACGCATGGAAGCAAGGTGCATACGGACTTGATGAAGACGCAAGCTTTGCTTCATGCCTTGGATAAATATAAGTTCGACGCCGCTTTCGGTGGCGCCCGCCGCGACGAGGAGAAGAGCCGTGCGAAGGAACGTATCTTCTCGTTCCGCGATAAGTTCCATCAATGGGACCCGAAGAACCAGCGCCCGGAGTTGTGGGATATCTATAACGCCCGTGTGCATAAGGGCGAGAGCATCCGTGTATTTCCGCTATCGAACTGGACGGAGCTGGATATCTGGCAATATATCCGTCTGGAGAATATCCCGATCGTTCCCTTGTATTTCGCCAAGGAGCGTCCGTGCGTGGAGATCGACGGTAATTTGATCATGGCGGACGACGACCGCTTGCCGGAGCAATACCGGGACCAGATCCGTATGCGTATGGTCCGTTTCCGTACGTTGGGCTGCTGGCCGCTGACCGGCGCCGTGGAGAGCGAGGCGGATACGATCGAGAAAATCGTGGAGGAGATGATGACTACGACGAAGAGCGAGCGTACGACCCGTGTGATCGACTTCGATCAAGACGCTAGTATGGAGCAGAAGAAACGGGAAGGGTATTTTTAACACAGAAGAGACATGGCAGATACAAAATTAAATATAAAGGAATTCCTAGATAAGGACGAGCAGAAGGACCTGCTGAGATTCTTGACCGCAGGCTCGGTGGATGATGGTAAATCGACCTTGATAGGTCGATTGCTGTTTGATAGTAAGAAAATATACGAGGATCAGTTGGATGCCTTGGAGCGTGACAGCAAGCGTATGGGCAACGCCGGCGAGCATATCGACTACGCTTTGTTGCTGGATGGCTTGAAGGCCGAGCGTGAGCAAGGTATCACGATCGATGTGGCTTACCGTTATTTCAGCACGAACAACCGTAAGTTCATCATCGCCGACACCCCGGGGCACGAGCAGTACACCCGGAATATGATCACGGGTGGTTCCACGGCGAATCTGGCGATCATCTTGGTGGATGCCCGCACGGGCGTGATCACGCAAACCTGCCGTCACACCTATCTGGTATCTTTGCTGGGGATCAAGCATGTGGTACTGGCCGTGAATAAGATGGACTTGGTGGACTTCGACAAGGATACGTTCGACCGGATCGTGGCGGATTATAAACGTTTCGTGGAGCCGCTGGATATCCCGGATATCACGTATATCCCCTTGTCGGCCTTGGATGGCGATAACGTGGTGGAGAAGAGTGATCGCACGCCTTGGTATGAGGGTACGTCTTTATTGGATTATCTGGAGAACGTGCCTATCGACTTGGATCGTAATTACGAGGACTTCCGTTATCCGGTGCAATACGTGTTGCGCCCGAATCTGGATTTTCGTGGGTTTAGCGGCAAGGTGGCCAGCGGTATCGTGCGTAAGGGAGATACGGTGATGGCGTTGCCTTCCGGGAAGACCTCGAAGGTAAAGAGCATCGTCACCTACGAGGGGGAGTTGGAGCAGGCTTTCCCGCCTCAATGTATTACGATCACCTTGGAGGACGAGATCGATATCTCCCGTGGGGAGATGCTGGTGCACCCGGATAACTTGCCGATCCGCGACCGTAATTTCGAGGCTATGTTGGTGTGGATGGATGAGGAAGCCATGGATGTGAACAAGCAGTTCTACATCAAGCAGACCACTCATACGACACGTGCCCGTGTGGATAGTATCCGCTATAAGGTGAACGTGAACACGATGGAGCAATCTTCCGTGGATCATCTGGAGCTGAACGAGATCGGCCGTGTGGTATTTACTACCGGCAAGGAGTTGTTCTTCGATCCGTATAGGAGGAATAAGCAGACCGGCTCGTTTATCTTGATCGATCCGATTACGAATAATACGTCCGCCGTGGGTATGATCATCGACCGTGTGGACGCTAAAGATATGGTGACGGAAGACGCTTTGGCTACCTTGAACCTCCCGGAGATGGGAATCGGAGAGGAGCACTATGAGGCGATCCGTAAGGTTTGTGAGGAGTTGGGCCGGCAGGGCGTATCTGTGAAATGTATAACGGAAAAACGATAGGATATGGGATTGTTGGAGTTTGATAAGCTACCGATCAATACGTTGGTCGGGGCGGATTGGGATACGTTCAGGAAGGTGACGGCCCGGCAGCAGATAGACAAGGGCTTTAAGGGTAAGTATCGCCTTACGACCGGTGTTTGCCGCCTGTTGAGCGCCTTGAAGCCGATCGAGGATAGCCGGTTCAAGAAATTGGCCGATAAGCCGCTTGAGATGGACCCCTTGTTTATCTTGGGGCATTGGCGGAGTGGTACGACTTTTGTTCATAATATCTTCGCCTGCGATAAGCATTTCGGTTATACCACGACGTACCAGACGGTATTCCCGCACCTGATGCTCTGGGGGCAGCCTTTCTTCAAGAAGAACATGGCTTTCTTGATGCCGGATAAGCGTCCGACCGATAATATGGAGTTGAAGGTGGATCTTCCGCAAGAGGAGGAGTTCGCCTTGTCGAACATGATGCCTTATACATATTATAATTTCTGGTTCTTCCCGAAACGCTGGATGGAGTATTGCGATCGTTACTTATTGTTTAACGATATCACGGAGGAGGAGCGGCGGATCTTCATGGATACTTTCATGCGTCTGGTTAAGGTTTCCCTCTGGAATACGAACGGTACGCAGTATTTGAGCAAGAACCCACCGCATACGGGGCGTGTGAAGACATTGCTGGAGATGTTCCCGAACGCTAAGTTCATCTACTTGAAGCGAAATCCGTATACGGTATTCGAGAGTACCCGCAGTTTCTTTACGAATACGATCCAGCCATTGCGTTTGCAGGATATCACGAACGAGCAGATCGAGGCGAACTTCATCGAGGTATATCGCCGTCTTTTCTATAAGTACGAGGAAGAGAAGCACCTGATACCGGAAGGCAATCTGGTGGAAGTGAAGTTCGAGGATTTCGAGAAAGACGCTTTCGCCATGACGGAAAATATCTACGGGACATTAAACTTACCCGGCTTTAAGGAGTCTAAGGCGGATATAGAGAAGTATCTGGGCAAGAAGAAGGGCTACAAGAAGAACCAATACAAGTACGAGGATCGTACGGTCCGGCTTGTAGAGGAAAATTGGGGCATGGCCTTGAAGGAATGGGGCTATAGCTTATAAATAAAGGGTTAGATAGGTATTAAATTGATAGAGGGATGGGTTTGAGTTTAAGAAAGAAAGCGTTATTTTTGGCAATCGCTTGTATGCCTCTGTCCGTGGTTCTCGCGGACGGGGATGGGGTGACATCGGAGAATGTGGTGCCCTTCGCTTATGGAGACATGGATAATTGGATTGTCCGTGAGATTCATGAGTCTGGCATTATCGGGGGAAATACGAAATGGCTTTATGAGCTGGGACCCTCGGATACGATTGTCGGTAATACGGCGTTTCGTAATATGGGCGGTTCTCCGTGGGCTACTTCCAACGTGATGGCGAAAGTGGCGGGAGTGGTGAAAACCAATACGTCTGTTTTCCCGGAGAAACGGGGGGATGGGATGTGCGCCCGCATGGAGACCCGTTATGAGAGCGTGAAGGTTTTCGGTTTGGTGGATATCGAGGTGATCGCCGCCGGCTCCGTTTTTTTGGGTACGGTGCATGAGCCGATCAAGGGAACAAAAAACCCTCAAGCGATGTTACAATCAGGAGTGCCTTTCTCCAAGAAGCCGAAAGCGTTGCGGTTTGATTATAAGGTGAAAGCCGCTCCCGAGAAGAATCGGGTACGTAGTACGGGATTCAGCCGTAAGAGTACGGTGGCCGGGCAGGATTCCTTGGCGGTGATCTTGTTGTTGCAGAAACGATGGGAAGACGCGGAAGGGAATGTTTATTCCAAGCGGGTCGGTACGATGGTGCAACGCTATACGGAATCTACCCCTGATTGGGTAAATGACGCTACTTACCCGATCCTTTATGGAAATATAACATCCAAACCCGAATATAAACCGTATATGCGTATACAAGTAGAGGAACGTTATACGTTAAATAGTAAAGGAAAAAGCGTTCCTATCCAAGAGGTAGGCTGGGCGGAGCCGGGCGAGGCACCTACGCATATGGTGTTGCAGTTCACCTCCAGCCACGGAGGAGCCTATATCGGCTCTCCGGGAAATACGTTTTGGATAGACAACGTAGAATTAATATACTAATATGGTCGAAGCAAAGATAAAAGCCCTGCGTGATGAGCTGGAGCGGCATAATTATAATTATTATGTGCTTTCGGCACCGACAATATCAGACTTTGAGTTTGATAAGATGATGAAAGAGTTGCAGGAACTGGAGACGGCGCATCCCGAGTTCGCCGATCCGGATTCCCCGACTCGGCGAGTGGGGAGCGACCTCTCGAAAGAGTTTGAGCAAGTGGTACATAAATATCCGATGCTTTCGTTGGGTAATACGTACTCCGAAGATGAGATCCGTGATTTTTATGATCGTACGACCCGCTCCTTGAATGAGCCTTTCGAGATTGTGGCGGAACTTAAATATGATGGCACTTCTATCTCTTTGACCTATGAGAAAGGACGCTTGACGCGTGCCGTGACCCGTGGCGACGGTACTCGTGGTGATGACGTGACGGCGAATATCAAGACCATCCGTTCGGTTCCATTAAGACTCCGGGGTTCTGATTTTCCGGAGGAGTTCGAGATCCGTGGCGAGGTATTGCTGCCTTGGGCGGAGTTCGATCGCTTGAATAAGGAGCGGGAGGAGCAGGAGGAACCCTTGTTCGCCAATCCTCGCAATGCCGCTTCCGGTACGTTGAAACAGCAGAACCCGGCTATCGTGGCCTCCCGTAAGCTGGATGCTTATTTCTATTATTTATTGGGTGAGAACCTGCCGGCCGAAGGGCATTATGAGAATTTGCAGGCGGCTCGCGCATGGGGTTTTAAGATTCCGGACGTGATCCGCAAATGCCAGAGCCTACAGGATATATTCGATTATATCGCTTATTGGGATGTGGAACGTAAGAACCTGCCCGTGGCGACGGATGGAATCGTGTTGAAGGTAAACTCGCTTCGTCAGCAGAGGAACTTAGGTTTTACGTCGAAAAGCCCTCGCTGGGCGATCGCTTATAAGTTTCAGGCGGAGCGTGCCGAGACTCGCTTGAACTCGGTCTCTTTCCAAGTGGGACGGACGGGGACGGTCACTCCGGTGGCAAACCTCGAGCCTGTATTGTTGGCGGGGACGGTGGTGAAGCGGGCTTCCTTGCATAATGCCGATATTATCGAGGGGCTTGACTTGCATATCGGCGACCAAGTGTATGTGGAGAAAGGCGGGGAGATCATCCCGAAGATCGTGGGAGTGAATGTGGAGGCTCGTTCGATGCTGATGGGGGATAAGGTCCGCTTTATCCGTGTGTGTCCGGAGTGCGGGACTCCTTTGGTGCGTCCGGAGGGAGAGGCGGCGCATTACTGCCCGAACGAGTCGGGCTGTCCTCCTCAGATCAAGGGGCGTATAGAGCATTTCGTGACCCGGAAGGCGATGAATATCAATATAGGCCCGGAAACGGTGGAGGATTTGTACAACGCCGGTTATGTAAAAGACTCGGCGGACTTATATACGTTGACGGTTGCCGATTTATTGCGTCTGGAACGGTGGGCGGAGAAGAGCGCCCAGAATCTGATGTCGAGTCTGGAGGAATCCAAGCAAGTTCCTTTTGAGAGGGTCTTGTTCGGTCTGGGGATTCGTTTCGTGGGAGAGACGGTCGCTAAACGCTTGGCCTCGGCTTTCCATTCGATCGAGGCATTGGAGCAGGCGTCCTTAGAGGATTTGGTAGCCGTGGACGAGATCGGCGAGCGGATCGCCCAGAGTGTATTGAGTTATTTCTCGGACGAGAAGAACCGTACGTTGGTGAACCGATTAAAGGAACAGGGCTTGCGGATGGCGGTTTCCGAGGAGCAATTGGCGAATCGTTCCGAGAAGTTGAAAGGATTGACGATCGTGATCAGCGGGACATTTTCCAAGCATTCACGTGACGAGTATAAGGCGATGATTGAGCAACATGGCGGCAAGAATAGCGGTTCCGTCTCAGGGAAGACCGATTATATCCTTGCCGGCGAGAATATGGGACCGGCCAAGCTGGAGAAAGCGGCGAAGCTGGGTGTGAAGATTATCAACGAGGATGCGTTTTTAAATATGCTGGAATAAATGTTCACCAATTATTTTATCAAGAAGAAGATACAGGCTTTAGCGTCGGACGCCGGGGGACGTCCGCATCGTTCCCTTTCCTTGGATGAGGCACGTTCGCTTTTGGTCTTGTATAATATAGAGGATCACGAGGACGTCATGAGGGCCTTAGAGCCTTTGCGCAAGGCGAAGAAGGACATCAAGACGTGTGTATATGTGCCATCCGGAGGAACGGACATTCCTTTCGACGACTCCAATATTCCTGTACATTCAAAGAACGATCTCAACGCGTGGGGATTCCCTTCCGATGGTATCTTGAAAAAGGTGGGCGCTCTCAAGGCGGATATCTTGATCGATATCACCCGGCCGGGTTGTTATGCCTTGCAATACATCGCTCTCCGGCATCCATCCGCCTTCAAGGTCGGGATTAAGTATCCGGGCCAAGAATGGTACGACTTAGGCTTGACTGTAACAGATAAGGACGATATTCCGTATTTATTCGGACAGATATTATTTTATTTGCGTTCCATCCGTGCTAAATGATATAAATTCCTTATTTTTGCAGTGCTAAATAACAAAAAGGAATATTTTCCCCATGGCGGACATAAATTTAAAAGGAATGGGTGTGGCGTTGATCACGCCATTCAAGGAAGATGAGAGTGTAGACTACGAGGCGTTGGGCAAGCTGGTGGATTATCAGGTGCAGAACGGTACGGATTATTTGGTGGTGCTGGGAACTACAGCGGAAACCCCTACACTTACGGAAGAAGAAAAGAAAAACATTATAAACTTGGTAGTGACTCGTGTACGGGGTCGTATCCCTATCGTATTAGGTGTGGGAGGTAATTGTACACGGTCGGTTGTCGAGAAGTTGAAGACCGATAATTTCGAGGGTATAGACGCTATTCTCTCGGTCGTACCTTATTATAATAAACCTTCCCAAGAAGGAATTTACCAGCATTACAAGGCGATTGCCAACGCTACTCATTTACCGATCGTACTCTATAATGTACCGGGGCGTACGGGTGTGAACATGACGGCCGAGACTACGCTTCGTATCGCCCGTGAGTTCGACAATGTGATTGCTGTGAAAGAAGCTTCCGGCAATATCACCCAAATGGATGATATCATCAAGAACAAGCCGGCCCGTTTCAACGTGATCTCCGGTGACGATGGCATTACTTTCCCTTTGATGACGTTGGGTGCGGTGGGAGTGATCTCTGTGATCGGTAACGCCTTCCCTCGTGAGTTTAGCCGTATGGTACGTTTGGCCTTGGCAGGTGATTATGATAGCGCCCGTACGATTCATCATAGCTTCACGGAGCTGTTCAGCCTGTTGTTCGTGGATGGGAATCCGGCCGGCGTGAAGAGTATGCTGAATATGATGGGATTTATCGAGAACAGGCTTCGTCTGCCTCTGGTCCCTACACGTATCGTTACGTATGAGAAGATCCGTGAGGTTCTGCGACAGTTGAGCATTAAGTGCTGATCCGCTTTTAACGGCAACGATTCTTTCCATAGTACTTCCTTGAAAGTACTCAAGTAACCATAATAAGAGTACCGTAGTACTTCCTCGAAAGTACTGCGGTACTTTCATTATAGTACTATAGCGATACCCCAACTTCTCATACCGATACTTCAACGTTGATTTCGCTCACCTGCGTGCCGATGATGGTCTCCTTTATTCCTAAAGCGTACGATCGCTGGTTCTTTCGCTGCTCTGGCTGTGTCCCACGCAAGCCTTGAAGCGGGTGGAAGGATATTACCGACCTTGGACCGTATATTGGTTAGTAAGGTGAGAGTGCCGGATTTTAAGACGTGGTTTACGTCATGATAGGTTCTTTTTCAAAGTGAAGAAAAAAGTAACCCCTTTTCCCGGACTGCTCTTCGCGGATATTTGTCCTTTATGGAAATTAACCCCGTTTTTAACGATGGATAATCCTAATCCGGTTCCTCCGATCTTACGGCTGCGTCCCTTGTCGACCCGGTAGAAACGTTCGAATATGCGATTGATATGTTCTTCCGGGATACCCACTCCATTATCGGAGAAGCTAAAGTAATAATATTTAGGATCTTCTTTATAGCAGTTGACGGAAATCTTTATGTTTTCTCCCGCATAAGCGATCGCGTTGTCATATAGATTCCGGAATATGGAATAGAGTAGGGAGTTATTCCCGACCACGGTCGGATCTCCCGGAAGGATAATTTCCGATGTGATGTGTTTTTCTTCCATATCTTGTGAGCATTCTTTTTGTATCTCGGCGATAAGCTTCGTGATATTTACTTCCGTGAGGTCGAACATCTTGGATGCCTCGTCAAGTCTGTTTAATACGGAAATATCTCGTAATAATCCTGTAAGGCGGGTACTTTGGGAATAACAACGTTCCAAGAAAAATTGACGTTTGTCCGGACTCAAATCTGGGTTGGATAGGATTGTTTCCAAATACCCTTGAATGCTGCTGACCGGTGTTTTCAGCTCGTGAGAGACGTTCTGCGTAAGCTGTCGTTTCATCCGGCTTTCTTCTTCTTGACGGGATATATCATTGATGGAAATCTCATAACTATTATCGAGAAATAAAATACATTCGATCAAGAATATTTTACCGTTCTTGTCAATAGTCACGGACTCTCTTAATACTTTCTTTTTCCGATTCAGATTCCGGATATTCTTATTTAAGAAGGTACGGATTGGTTCTAATTCGGCTATATCAGTAACGTCTTCCACTTGGTGGATCTGGGTGTCGGATATGACATTTATGAATTGGATGAATAGGATGTTAGAGAGAATCTCCCGCCCTTCACTTGTAAACATGGCGAAGCCTTCCTTGGAATATTGGAAATGTTTGATAAGCTTTTCCCGTTCCATGGATAACTCGTTTTTCGCTTTCTGTTGCCGATGGTATAAGGTTACGATATTCTGTGAGATATCACCTAGTTCATCATTCGGGAAAACATAATCGACCGCAGGCATTCGGCCTTTTTCTACGTTTAATGCGAAATCCCTTAGTTTGGATATTGTTTTACCTATGCTGAAAGTAAAACGGGAAAGTACAAAGAAGAAAATCAAGGTCATCAATGCCATGAAATAAATGAAGTCCTTGTTTACCGTCAATATCCCTCTTACATATGGGTCGTAGGGCAGGGCTGAGCGGTAAATATAACCTCCTATATTCGATGCCGAATAGAAATACCTTTTTCCCGTAGATTCCGAGGAACGGATAGCGAATCCTTCATTGTATAACCGGGCTTTGCGTACCTCGCTCCGGTCGTTATGGTTATTAAACTCGTCCGTCCCGCTATTATCAAATAGTACGTCGCCGGACGGATCTATAATGCTTACCCGCAAATCCTTTTGAGGGATATCGTCCATGAAACTTATTACGGTCTGGTTGATGTCCGTACTTTGTTGGCATTTACGGAATAATTGATAATTATAGTTACTCAACACATTGTTCAACTTTTCTTGTGCGAACTCCCTTTCCCGCTGATATTGGAATAGCAGGAAACAGACCGTAAAGCCCAAGAACATAAAAAAGACCGACCAGAAAAGCCGTTGGCTAAACGGTATCCGGTGTCTTTTCTCACCATCTATCTTTACCATGATTCAGCGACAATATTAGCCTTCAAAACAATAACCGAAACCTAAGCGAGTTACGATGTTCTTTCCATAAGGACCTATTTTCTTACGTAACCGGGTGATGTTGACATCGATGGTACGGTCTAGAACATATACCTCGTCTTTCCAGATGCGAGACAGTATTTCCTCTCTGGAGAAGACGTTCCCTTTATTTTCCAATAGAAGTTTTAGTATCTCAAACTCTTTTTTGGTCAATGGAACTTCCACCCCGTCTACCGTAGCCTTGATACGTTTTGTATCAAGGGCTAGTGTCTCATACTCGAGTTTCTCGATCTCTTTTTCTTTTGATCGTTCGGAAGTTCTTCTTAGCACGGCCTTAACACGCGCTATCACTTGGCGGATGGAGAAAGGCTTGGAGATATAGTCGTCCGCCCCGAGATTGAACCCTGTGAGCATATCGTTCTCCGTATCTTTGGCCGTGAGGAAGATGATAGGGGTATTGGCCGTCTTCTCATCTTGTCGCAGGATACGTACCATCTTGAAACCGGAGATTTCTCCCATCATGACATCCAATAACAATAAATTGTAAACGGTCAGATCCTTTTTCAATGCCTCTTCCGCACTATAGGCGGTATCTACTTCATAACCTTCTATTTCTAAGTTGAATTTAAGGATCTCACACAAATCCTCTTCATCATCCACTACAAGAATACGAGTTGTTGCCATAAGCTGTTCTGTTTTTAAAAGAGGGCCTTACAGCTCTCCATATACAAATATAATTTCTTTTTGGCAAAGAACGGATATTCTTATTTCGGAGAAATGAAATATATGTTACATTGCTGTTAAGATCGCTCGGTCGTGGAGAGTACGTACGATACAAGTTTCTCTTGCGAGCTTATTGTGCGGAATTTTACTTGGGGTCCATGCATTCCGGCCTACAGAAACGGATGGTTAAATGAAAGAACCGTGTGGTCTAGAAGATATTTTACAATACAAATTCTCTAACAAATAAAATATTATGTATCTTTGCCGCATGACAAAGACATTTAAATCGGATTTGGTTTTGTAAACAATCTGTACTTTTCATACAGATTGTTCCTTCGTTTGTTCTCGGATAACTCCTTTCGAGAAAAATTTTTCATTGTTAAAATTTTAGTTTAATCCGCATACGATGATGAAAGCCTTGTAAGGCTTTCATCATCGTATGTAAAATATCGTAAAAAAATGAATACTGAAAATAAAACAATTCACGATTTCGAACTTGATTTAATTTGCGACTTTTTCTCCAATATGGAACGGCAAGGACCCGGAAGCCCTGAAGTGACATTAAGAGCGTTGAGTTTTATAGATAACCTCACCGATAAAATCTGTAATAGCCGATATCGGTTGTGGAACGGGTGGCCAAACAATGGTATTGGCTCAACATGTACGGGGACAGATTACCGGACTAGACTTTCTTCCCGATTTTATTAATATCTTTAATCGTAACGCAAGGAAGTTAGGCTTACAAGATAGGGTAGAAGGTATTGTCGGTTCGATGGATAGTCTTCCTTTTCAAAATGAGGAATTAGATCTGATTTGGTCGGAAGGAGCCATTTATAATATCGGCTTTGAACGGGGATTGAACGAGTGGCGTAAGTATTTGAAGACAGAAGGATATATTGCTGTTTCCGAAAGTTCGTGGTTCACGGACGAACGTCCTAAGGAAATCAATGACTTCTGGATAGATGTATATCCTGAGATAGATACGATTCCCAATCAAGTAGCCAAGATACATAAAGCAGGTTATCTTCCTGTCGCTACATTTATATTACCGGAAAATTGCTGGACAGAACATTACCTTGCCTCAAAGATCGAAGCCCAGAAGATTTTTCTTGATAAATATGAGGGAAATCAAATCGCCGAGGAATTCTGTGCGCTTCAATCTGTTGAGGACCAGCTATATCACAAGTATAAGGCTTTTTATGGCTATGTGTTTTTCATCGCAAAAAAGATAAATCCTTTTCAAAACTTGTAGACGAGGTGAAAAAGTATAAGATGAATTTCTAATCTTTAATAAAGTAGTGTGGGCATTCTAGGTAAAGAATGCCTACACTTTTCATTTATCCTTGTTGTTGAATAACTATTTAGAAAGGGATTTGACTATCCTTATTAGTTGATTAAGTTAAGGAGATAAATTTCGGATACTGTATTTGTCATGTTAAATTAAAATTTTGTATAAACAAAAGGGCGACAATGTCTGTTTAAAACAACAAACAGATGATTTTATTTATTAATCTAAATTAAGATATATGATACCGAAAGTGGAGATAGAAGCAGGCAAGGCGAATTTAATTTGTGAGATTTTAGGCGTTAATGATTTGCGGGACATTAACTTGCTTGATGAGTACCGTGATATATTTATAAAATCACAAAAAATTGCATATGAGAAAGAATCTGTTAATGATATGAATTGTACAGATTGAATTCTTTGATAGAGAGATTCTAGCTTATTTTATAGGATGGGAAATATATTGTTTACTAGTATATTATAGTTTTATTATGTTTCTTTGTTAGAAAACTATAGTTTGTTCGGCAGAAGACGATACACAAGTGACAAAAATTTATATACCAATAAAATGATTTAGTATGGAAGCGAAATTTTGCCAAAGTTGCGGTATGCCGCTACAAAAGAATGAGGAATATTGTTGCTATTGTTATAAGGACGGAGCCTTCACGATGAACTGTACGATAAGTTTCCGTAAAAAGCGTTTATCTGTGCTTCGGCCTGCCGGATTAGTTTCATCGGAATGCGGGGTTTCTTCTCGAAGAAGTCCATTTCTATTTGAATGGAATTTTTCTTAATGGAGCGGCTCCAATTGCCTATTATCTTTCCGTTGTACAAGATAACCGGATAGAAGGTGCCGAATCGGTTGAACGCTTTTGGATGATGTTCTAGTGGCAATACGTCCGTGCGGTTTTTGTAACTGATCAAGTATTCATCGAAGGCGGGGAGGAGACGCAGGACAGGTTCGCTCTCATTTTTTCCTTTCCATGATTGGTGGATGAAATATTCACGGGAATCGAACGTCTCGGTCATTAACTCCGTTTTGATCAGATTGATAGCGATCCTACACTCGGTAGCGGTTAACCCAGACCACCAAACAAAATCCTGCAATTGGGCCGGGGAGTGGCTTTGAAAATATCTGGATGCCAATCTCGCCAGAGCCTCTTCCCTGCAAAGCTCACGAGTAGGAGGGACACGTTCGTCCAATAAGGCGTAAGTCGTTTTCTTTCCTTTATCGATCCCGCTACAGACGATACCTTCCACCTCACCCCATGTAAGGAAAAGGTTTGCGTGATCCTTGGTGGGCAAAATCCCGGATTTTTGCAATTCCGCCGTTACTTCTTGTTTGGTCAGGCTTTTGTATCCTTCCAGTATCTTTCCGATCTGATCTAGGCATCTTGTGAATAGCGTTTTTTCTGTCTTCCCAAAATGTCCCTTGGCGTACGACATAACGGCAGCCTTGATACGCTTGGAAGATAGCATAAGCATCCAACGGATATCCTCGGCGGGCACGAAATGCCAAGTAGGACGCATCACATGGGTACGTAGAATATCACCTTTGTACAAAGCCTCATCTACCGTTTCAAGGGAAGAGGATCTCAAGCGAATACCGATCGCCCATTTGGCCATCTCATACTCCTGCGCTTGGATAGCGCCCATCCAAGAGACCAACTCTTTCGGGGTCTCAAATCGGGGTTGTTCCAATTGTTGGCTAGCTACTCGTATATGTGTTATCATAATATATGAATATAAACGCAAATGTACGAAATAAAGCGTTAAACATCCCATAATCTTGAAGATATACTCATTCTTTTTGTACCTTCACGCTAGAAACAATTAGTGAAGTTTATGACGATAGCGTATTTAAATGTGGCTACTGACCGGCAACACTTGGATATTCAAAGGAAAGAGATCTCTTCTTTTGCCGCAGCCAAGGATATCCATGTGGATAAATGGGTCATGGAAGTATCCGGAGAGAAAGCGAAACAACCGGGGCCAAAGTTAAAACTTGTTCTCGAACGCTTGAAGAAAGGGGATGCCTTGATCGTTTCGGATATTACCCGTTTGTGTCTTACCTTATATGAGTTGATGGGGATACTTACCGTTTGCATGGAGAAGGATGTGACGGTCTATTGTATAAACGACCGTTATATATTCGATGACCGGATGGATCGCCAGTTGATGATTAATGTATTCAAGCAAGTAGACGAGATTGATCACAGTCTGGTTTCCATACGTACAAAAGATGCTTTGGAACAGGTGAAAAGTACGGGAAAGCGGTTGGGACGTCCTAAAGGCTCGGAATCTAAGTTGTTCTTCTTAGACGCCCATAAGGGGGAGATCATGAACATGTTAGAGCGGGGAGAATCGGTAGGATCGATTTGCGAGCATTTCAACGTCTCTAAGAATACTTTTTATAAGTATAGGAAGAAATTCTTCAGATCGTAAGGATTGGTTTTAATACCAATCCTTTCGTTTCATATATAGCCAAGTCAATACTCCGGTAGCTATCATGATGGCCCAAGCGATGAAATAACCGTAACGCCAATCCAATTCCGGCATCATCTTGAAGTTCATACCCCATACGCCCACCAAGAATGTCAAAGGGATGAAAAGGGTGGAGACAATCGTCAACCGCTTCATGATGGCATTCATCCTGAAATCGTTATTGGATATATAAAGATCGACAAGGGAAGAGGTGATTTCCCGGCAGCTTTCTGTTGTTTGGATAACGAATTGGAGTTGGTCTTGCAGGTCATTATAGATCGGTAGGATATCCGGAGTGATAATCCCGTTCTCTGTTCGTAATAGTTTTGAGAATTGATCTTTCAGCGGTTGGCTATTCTTACGGATAATCATGTACTCATGGCGGTGTTGTTGGATCAGGGAACCCATATTTCCCTGATCGTTTTTAGGATCGAGCAAGGTCTCTTCTATATCCTCTAGTATCTCTTCCACTTTTGAGACCGATTCTACTAAATTCGCTATGATCGTGTTTAGAAGGAAAGCGAGTAGCAATCCACTGCCTTTTTTTCGGATGTTCAGCATGTTGGATAGTAGTGCTTTATGGACGGCCTCGAATACGGGGTTGTTGCTTTCCGTGAAAGTGATAACCGTATTGTTCGCTACCAGTATGCTGATGTGTTCGGACCGCATCTCATTATTGATATCGTAATAGCAGGAGTTTAATACGATAAGCATTCGTCCTTTGTATTCCTCCACTTTAACCACATGTTGGGGAGTCAGGATATCCTTAGCGTCCAGATTGTGCAGGCCGAAATCTTTTACGATACGGGTAATGGCATCCGCATTGGTCAATCCGCTAACCTCGAACCAATTGATCTGATTTGGATCGGTTAGTTTGCTGAAAGAGGTGTCGGTTATCCGCACCTCTTTCGTATGCAAAGATTGTTCGTTGTATTGCGTGAGACGGATGCCGGTTGCTGTCTCATGTTCACCGGCGTAATAATACTTGTCCGACAAATGCCGGTTGGATATATGTCTTTTCTTGTGTGTATATTCATACCGCCTCATAATAGGGATCTCTTTTTAATCAAACTCAACAACGGTGATGCCGGCACCTCCGAACTGCACATGTTCGTCTTGAAAACGACGGACACCGGGAACCGTGCGCAGATAATCCCGGATTAGCTGACGTAAGATACCTGTACCAGTTCCATGTAAAATGCGAACCTTACCTGCCCCGACTTGAATGGCATCATCGATAAAATAGGTCACGCTTTGCAATGCCTCATCACCCCTCATTCCTCTAACATCGATTTCTTGCTTAAAGTTTATCTTCTTCTCATGCATATTGTCAGTGGTCTGGGAGCTGACGAACGTGCTTTTCTGGATTTCCCGTTTGATCTGGCTTTTACTAACCTTCTCCAACTGCTCCAGTTTAACCGTACTTTTGATCATCCCGAATGCTACTACGGCCTGTTTTCCTTGTAGTTCCATAACGGTTCCGGCAGAAACCTGCCCTTTTAGGCGTACATTGTCGCCGACCTCTATCACCTCTTTATTAAATATCGGTCGGGCCGCCACTTTTTGTTTCTGTTTTTTCCGTTCGTTCCGTTCCTTGAGCTTGGCCATCTTGCGTGCGATCTTATCGTCCTCTTCTTCGGTCGCCATGACGGAGTTCTTAAACTCTTCCAAAGCTTTGCGAGCCAATTTGGTCTGTTCTTTTTCCGCTTGGGCCTCCTTGATCTCACGGACGGTATTCTCGATTTTGGCGTTAGCTTCCGCTAGAATACGTTGGGCCTCAGCCTTTGCCTCTCGGATGATCTCTTTACGTTGCTTGTTTACGGCTTCCAGATCTTGTTCGTAACGGGAAGTGACATCTTCCAGTTTTTTCTCCTGCTGACGGATATTCTGCCGTTTGCTTTCCCAGTACCGTTTATCGCGTACGATATCTTGCAAGTATTTGTCCATATTGATATAATCCGCTCCGACGTTCGCGGAAGCGTCGGCTATTACGTCCTCGGGCAGACCGATCTTGCGTGCGATCTCTACGGCGAACGAGCTACCCGGGTTTCCGATAGAAAGCTTGAACAAGGGCTGCATCAAATGGCGGTCGTACAACATGGCACCGTTTACGATACCCTCCGTATCCTCGGCGAAATGCTTCAAATTTTGGTAGTGGGTCGTGATTACGCCAAAGCTATGGTTCCGGTTGAAGCGATCCAATAAAGCCTCGGCGATAGCGCCGCCAATCTGGGGTTCCGTACCGCTACCGAACTCATCGATTAGGATAATGGTTCGCTCGTTACAATTCTTCACGAAATACTTCATGTTGGTAAGGTGGGAACTGTAGGTACTCAAATCGTTCTCGATGCTTTGCTCATCACCGATATCAATGAATATATGCTCAAAGATCCCGGTTCTTGATCGCTCATGCAAAGGGATCAATAAACCACATTGCAACATGTATTGAAGTAATCCGACCGTTTTCAGGCAAACGGATTTACCACCGGCGTTCGGACCGGATATGATCAAGATCCGTTTTTTCTCGGTCAACTCGATGTCGAGGGGAATAACCTGCTTGCCTTGTTTCTGTAAAGACAGGAATAAGAGCGGGTGCACAGCACGTGCCCAATCCATTTGTCGCTTATCCTCTACGATTGGCTTGATCGCTTTGACTTGCTCCGCAAATAACGCTTTCGCACGAATGAAGTCAATGTCGGCAAGAAACTCGTATGATTGCAGGATATCCGGAGCTAAAGGACGGATCACATTCGTGAATTCCGTCAGTATCTTAATGATTTCCCGGCGTTCTTCCCCTTCCAGTTCCCGGATGCGGTTATTCGCTTCCACGACCACCTCCGGCTCTATAAAGACCGTCTTGCCACTGGCGGACTCATCATGTACGATACCTTTTATCTTTCGTTTGAAGGCCGGGGCTACCGGGATCATCAAACGGCCGTCGCGCATGGTCGGTGTCACGTCCTTATCGACAACCCCGTCCGATTGCGCCGCACGGAGGATGGATTGCAGGCTGCGGGAAATACCGCTCATCGTGATCGTCATTTCCCTGCGGATTTGCGATAGGGTGGAGGAAGCGCTGTCCTTGACCTTGCCGAATTTATCGAGGATACTATCGATCTTTCCAATCAATTGGGGGAAGACAAAGATATCTCCCGCCAATTCAGTCAAGGCCGGATATTTGATTTCCTCATCGTCCATGGGCTTGAAGAAGCGTACGATGTCATTGATCGTTTGCAGGGAACGTTTGAGGTCGAACAACTCCCGTTCATCCAGCCAAGTACCTTCCGGCCGAATCCGTTTCAAGGAATAGCGCACGTCGAAGAAATAACTGGCGGGGAATTCCGTGTCTCCGTGTAGGATACGGATAAACTCGTCGGTTTGTTCCAACCGCTTGGACACGACCTCGAAATCGGCGGAGAATCCCATCTCCGCTACCCGCTCTTCTCCGAGCGGGCTTAAGCATTTTTCTGTGATTAAGTGACGGATCTTATCAAATCCCGTCTTTTGTTCAAAATTTTGTGGATATATCACGTGTTTGTAAAATCTTTATTTGATCTCTACCGTCACTTCGGTGCGAATGGTAGGACGGATAATTACTTCTAATTTTGTCTTGCCACGCTTTATATTAAATGTACAGGCGTTGTTGCCGGACGGATTAATATAAGGGGCGAAATAGTATAAATAAGAAAATGCCGGCAAGTAATCGGAGCTTTGAGACGCATCCGCTATTTGGGGATATTTGAATACGTCCCAGAACATGCAATACTTGAAACCGTTCGCGTCCGTAAACATCGTCTTCGGATCACGATATTGCATCGTGTTCGTGATAAAGCGTTTGTAGGCGGATGAGAACTCCTCTGCCGAATGATCCATCTTATGATGGCCGATCTTTTCTATAATGTCACGAGGGCGGATGCCTGCCGCATAAGCGGGAGAATTCTGATCTACGTCAACCACCTGATCCAATTTATCGATATCGTAACTGATACCCGTATAATTATAGGTCTTCTTGCTTACCTTGAACGGTACGTTACGTCCGTATTTCGTGTATGGATATTGCATACACATCAACGGGACATGCACCTGGGCGTATTCGTCCAAACGATAAGAGTCTTCCAGCAACTCGTTCGCCTCACATTCCCAAAGTACACGTCCGGGGATCTCTTTTTGATCGATGATACGGATACCGAATTGCAACAGATATTCGGCTTCCGCTTCGGCGGCGGCGTAATTCAAGAACGGGAATTTCTCCATCTTGCTGTGCGAGAAATTGTACCGGTAAGTCGGTTCTTTTTTTACTAACACTTTATTCGCTCCCAGATAGTTTGGGTTTTTGTCGAAAAAGTAGAAAGTCTGTATCAATAGATCCGGCTTTGCGATATCAACTGTAAGTCCTTTTTTGGTCAACTCGTTCTCGATGCATTCGTTGATGACCGTTTCCAGTTTACGGTTATTTTCGTCGATGGTCGAGAAGGCGAATGTATTGAAGTCGCCGAAATCTACGCCGTCGGATGTGACGGTAGTCTTGAACGGGCATACGAATTCTTGCTCATTGGTAGTCTCCAAGCTATACATCGAATAGGCGGACGCCAGCTGATCTTCCGTGATGGCGTTACTTTTCTTGCAATCCTTCTTTACCAATATTTGTTTAGAAGGAGAGGAAAGGTTGCTGATGGTCAATAGGACATCGTTTCTTCCGGAGGGATTCAGCAGTTGGGGGATCTCATCGACAGAAATCTCTGTCACAGGTACTCCGTTGATCTCCTCGATCACGTCATATTTCTTAATACCTGCTTGCTCGGCGGATGAATAAGGGATGACACTTTTAATGACCGGCTTGTTATTTCCCCAGTTCTTGCTCTGGCTGATATCGTATGTGAAACCTAGTCGGCAGATGGATACATTCCTGTTTTGGGCGGAAACCGTACAGACCGCTAATACTAATAGCAACGTTGACAAAATCACACTTCTCATCATATTCTGGAATTTTATTTACTCTAAAAAACTGTTTCGTTTAAAACATAGGCAAAGGTAAAGATATTTTTGATGTGGTGGAATAGTTGGCAATATATTTGCTGCTATAATAGTGTATGAACTTGATATGGATGCTGTGTATATACCTTTTAACGGTGTTTATATGGTGTCGTATTTCGCTTACAATTAATTAGTAATGAAAAAAATCAGATAGATTATGAGCAAGATGAATCCGAACGAGAAAGACGAAAACGCTTCAAAAAACGAAAACGTGAATAATGAGGAAGCGACAAATTTGCAGGAGGAACGGTCAAACGCGGCAGATGAAACTGCTGGCTCTGACAATGTGTCGGGCGAACTGGAAGCCTTGCAAAAGAAATATAATGAGTTAAACGATTCCCACCTGCGTTTGATGGCGGAGTTTGACAATTACCGTAAACGTACGATGCGTGAGAAGGCCGATTTGATCAAGACTGGCGGTGAGGGTGTGTTAAAGAACCTTCTTCCTATCATCGACGATATCGAGCGTGCTTTGCAGAACGTCCGCACGGCTGAGGATGTGGAGGCCGTTAAAGAAGGTGTGGACTTGATTTTCGGTAAGTTCATGGGGTATCTGTCTCAGCAGGGCGTGAAGCCGATCGAGGCCGTAGGCAAGCCGTTCAACACGGAGGAGTTTGAGGCTATCGCTACGATTCCCGCTCCGGAGCCAGACATGAAGGGCAAGGTGTTGGATTGTGTACAAACTGGATATACCTTATTTGACAAGGTAATCCGTCACGCTAAAGTAGTAGTGGGAGAATAATCGGAATATCGGCAAATAACAAATACAAGGATGGCTAAAAGGGATTACTATGAAGTGCTGGGCGTTGAGAAGAATGCTTCGGCGGATGAGATAAAGAAAGCGTACCGCAAGAAGGCGATACAGTTCCACCCGGATAAGAACCCGGGCGATAAGCAAGCGGAGGAGAACTTTAAGGAGGCGGCTGAGGCATACGACGTGTTGAGCGATCCGCAAAAGCGTCAGCGTTATGATCAATTCGGCCATGCGGGTGTCGGCGGGGCTTCACAAGGTGGCGGCTTCGGTGGCGGAATGTCCATGGAAGATATCTTCTCCCAGTTCGGCGACATCTTTGGTGGACATTTTGGCGGTTTCGGCGGCTTCGGTGGTTTCGGCGGTTCTCGTGGAGGACGCCGGGTGAACCGTGGATCGGACTTGCGTGTGAAGGTGAAGCTGAACCTGAAAGAGATCGCTAACGGCGTGGAAAAGAAGATCAAGGTAAAGAAGTATGTGCCTTGTTCGCATTGCCACGGTAGCGGGGCGGAAGGCTCGGAGGGTGTGAAGACGTGTGATACGTGTAAAGGTAGCGGTGTCGTTACCCGTATCGCCAACACGATCCTTGGGCAGATGCAGACGCAGACGACTTGTCCTACTTGTGGTGGCGAGGGCAAGATCGTTGTCAAGAAATGTACGGAGTGTAACGGTGAGGGCGTCGTTCGCGACGATGAGATTATCACGATCAATATCCCTGCCGGTGTAGCCGAGGGCATGCAGCTCTCCATGAATGGTAAAGGCAACGCCGCACGACATGGTGGAATCAACGGCGACTTATTGATCCTTATCGAGGAGGAACCTCATCCGGAGTTGATTCGTGATGAGAACGATCTGTTATACAACCTCCTGCTGAGTGTTCCGCAAGCAGCCTTGGGAGCCACGGTAGAGGTTCCGACCATTGACGGGAAGGCGAAATTGAAGATCGAGCCGGGTACGCAGCCGGGTAAGGTGCTTCGTTTGCGTAATAAAGGACTTCCTTCCGTCAATAGTTATGGTACGGGCGATCTGTTGGTGAACGTGAGCGTATATATCCCCGAGACTTTGTCGTCTACGGAGAAAGAGACGTTGAACGGATTGGAGAATTCGCCGAATTTCCAGCCTAATAAGACGATGAAAGAGAAAATCTTCAGTAAGTTTAAGCACTTCTTTGATTAACGAATAGAAAAGACTACTGTGTTCGTGTGAGAACACTATAGTATTCGTGGATAAACACAGTAGTGTTTGGAAATGAATACTATAGTGTTTATCACCGGAATACGGTAGTCTTTTTTCATAAGTTATAAAATGAATCTCCTATGAGAGTGTATATCCGTGGAGGAGATAAAGGAAAAAACGGCTTACAGGCGGTGAGCGTGCTTCTTGTATAAGCGGAAAAAGAAGTCCTATAGGGCGATATCTTGCCATTCGCCCTTCACAAGCTCGCGGGTAGACTTGAAGCCGGCTTGTTTCAGCAACTCGAAAGCCGCCCTCCGGCCGTCGTTCACCAAATCCGGATAATGGCAATCGGAGTTCACCATGACAGGGATATTCATTTCCCGCAGCCGTGATAGGTATTCCGCACGGGGGTAAAGCTCTTTTTTCTTGGTCCAGTTCTTGGTGTTGACCTCGACCATCAATCCTTTCTCCTTAACCAGATCCAGGCAAGCCTCAAAGGGCTTCCGATACCAATCTTCATCAAAATTGAAGATCTCGTATTTCTGCCCGTTCATATAGATCTTGTCCATATGTCCTACGATATCAATGCCTCCGGCCTCTATCATTTTCATCGTGGAATCGAAATAACGCTTGACAAGCAACCGGACATCTCCCTCGAAATGCCGCTCCACGGAGTGGGCGTATTCCCTGAATGAGCCGTCTATACAGACCATGTTCTCTTCGACCAGGTGCTCTGATACGGGCAGGAAGTGGATGGAACCGATCCGGTAGTCCAAAGGCAACTCTTGGAAATAGGGGATCGAGGCGTTATAGGTCTCGTCCAGATAATCAATCTCCAGGCCGGCATATATTTCCAGTTTATCGCTGTATTTCTGTTTCAGCCGTTTTATCTCTTGCAGATACTCCGGCATATCGTCTTTAGACATATTCCAGAAGGTCTCGAACGGAAGCGGTGAGTGGGAGGAAAAACCGTACGCACGGAACCCGTGTGTTATGGCGAATCTCACGAAATCCTCCGGAATACTTCTTCCATCACAAAAAGTACAATGACTATGGTAGTTACTGAGTTGCATGATTGTTCTTAGTGATTAAAAAGCCACATCCAGATCGTCTTGCCCGGATGTGGCCTTGTATTATGAATGAGAGAGATGTTATTTGATAACGCCTAGCTCTTTTCCTACCTTGATAAATGCGGCGATAGCCTTGTCCAGATGCTCGGTCTCGTGACCAGCGGACAATTGTACACGGATACGAGCTTGCCCCTTCGGTACTACCGGGTAATAGAAACCGGTTACGTAAATACCCTCTTCCTGCATCTTGGCGGCGAAATCTTGAGACAACTTAGCGTCGTACAACATAACGGCACAAATTGCGGATTGAGTCGGCTTGATATCGAAACCGGCTGCCAGCATCTTGTCGCGGAAGTAACTTACGTTGTTCATTAATTTCGTATGTAAAGCGTCGCTCTCCTTCAACATCTTGAACATCTCCAAGCTTGCGCCTACGATGGCCGGAGCCACGGAGTTGGAGAACAAGTAGGGGCGGGAACGTTGGCGTAGCATATCGATAATCTCCTTCTTTCCGGTCGTGAAGCCACCCATGGCGCCACCGAACGCCTTACCCAGCGTACCCGTGAAGACGTCTACACGTCCATAAACATCAAACTGCTCGGCTACGCCATGGCCCGTCGGTCCAACGACACCGGCAGAGTGAGACTCGTCCACCATAACCAATGCGTCATATTTCTCGGCAAGCTCGCAAATCTTGTCCATCGGAGCGACATTGCCGTCCATGGAGAACACGCCGTCCGTGGCGATGATACGGTGACGTTGGGCCTGCGCCTCTTGTAGGCAACGCTCCAAGTCCGCCATATCGGCGTTAGCGTAGCGGTAACGTTTAGCCTTGCATAAACGAACGCCGTCTATAATAGAGGCGTGGTTCAAGGCATCCGAGATGATAGCGTCTTCCTCGCCGAACAACGGCTCGAACAAACCACCGTTAGCGTCGAAACATGCGGCGTAAAGGATCGTGTCCTCTGTCTTGAAATAATCGGAGATGGCTGCCTCCAATTGCTTGTGCAAATCTTGCGTTCCACAGATGAAACGAACGGACGACATGCCATAACCGTGTGTATCCATGGCTTCTTTCGCGGCCTTGATAAGTCGTTGGTTATCGGACAGGCCAAGATAGTTGTTGGCGCAGAAGTTTAAAACATCACTTCCGGCATTTACTTTGATGTCGGCTCTCTGCGGCGTAGTAATGATACGCTCGTTCTTGTATAAACCAGCGGCTTTGATGCCTTCAAGTTCATTTGTCAAGAATTCTTTAAGTTTTCCGTACATAAAAACTTCGTTTTTTATTAGTATTTAGATGTGAGTAGTAGCTTCGTTGTCAAAGCGACAGACAAAGGTCTGTTTTTTTTTTGAATTTTAATACTAAAAAAGAGAAGAAATTCATGTCTAAACTGTTTTATTCTCTATACCTTTGCCGACGGAAAAAAACTTAAATCTCATTAAACGCGATGAAGAATGTATTAGTAATTGGTTCTACCGGTCAGATCGGATCAGAGTTAACCATGAAATTAAGAAGTATCTACGGTGGGAACATAGTAGCGGGTTATATCCCGGGTGCGGAACCTAAAGGCGAGTTGTTAGAATCGGGACCTTCCGCTATCGTGGATATCACGAACGAGCAGCAGATCGCTGAGACGGTATCAAAATATAATATTGATACGATCTACAACTTGGCGGCTCTTTTGTCGGCTGTAGCCGAGGCTAAGCCTCAGTTGGCGTGGAAGATCGGAATGGGGGGCTTGTTCAATGTGCTTGAGGTGGCCCGTGAGATGCACTGCGCCGTATTTACGCCGAGCTCTATTGGCGTTTTCGGTAACAATACCCCGAAAGACAAGACTCCTCAAGATACGATCCGTAATCCTCGTACGATGTACGGCGTGACGAAGGTATCCGGTGAGTTGTTAAGTGATTATTATAATATCCGTTTTGGCGTGGACACTCGTTCGGTTCGGTTCCCCGGATTGATCTCTTATGTGACACCTCCGGGTGGTGGTACGACGGATTACGCTGTCGATATTTACTATTCGGCCGCTAAGGGCGAGAAATTCGTTTGCCCAATCGCAGCCGGTACTTTCATGGATATGATGTACATGCCGGACGGCTTGCGTGCCGCTATCGAGATTATGGAGGCGGATTCTACGAAGTTCGTTCATCGCAACTCTTTCAACATTGCGTCGATGAGTTTCGATCCGGAGATCATCTTTAATAATATCAAGAAATATATGCCGGACTTCCAAATGGAGTATGAGGTAGATCCTTTGCGTCAGGCTATAGCCGAGTCGTGGCCGAACTCCTTGGATGACACTTGCGCCCGCGAAGAGTGGGGCTGGAAGCCGGAGTATGATCTGGATGCCATGACAAAAGACATGTTAGCTAAATTGAAAGAACGTTTCAATAAATAAGAGTGATGTTATAGCCTTGATTGTTTGTGGATAAAGGGGCCGGGGTATCATCGAGGGGATGATTCCCCGGCCTTGTTTTTTTACGCCGCTTATTTCAATAAATCCGGTCGGAGGCGTGCCGTACGCTCTTGTGCTTGTTGCAGGCGCCATTCATCTATTTTGCGTTGATGTCCGGATAATAGCACCTCTGGCACTTTCCAGCCTTTGTAATCTGCCGGACGTGTATAGACGGGAGGAGCCAGTAAGTCATCTTGGAAGGAGTCGGAGAGGGCGCTTTGCTCATCGCCGATCGCTCCCGGTATCAAGCGCACCACGGCGTCGGTTATGATAGCGGCGGCCAGCTCTCCTCCGGTAAGGACATAATCTCCTACGGATATCTCTTTCGTTATCAAGTGCTCACGGATACGATAGTCGATTCCTTTATAGTGCCCGCAGAGGATAATCATATTATTTAGCAAAGACATGCTGTTGGCCATGGGCTGGTTGAGTGTCTTACCGTCCGGGGAGGTATAGATTACCTCGTCATATTCCCGTTCGCTTTTCAACGCTGAGATGGCCCGGTCTATCGGTTCGATCTGCATCACCATACCGGCCTCGCCTCCGAACGGATAATCGTCCACTCGCCGCCATTTATTAGTGGTGTAATCCCGTAGGTTATGTAAATGAATCTCCGCTAATCCCTTATCTTGCGCCCTCTTGACGATAGAGCAATTAATCATCCCCTCGATCATCTCGGGAAGTACGGTAAGTATATCTATACGCATAAAAAATCAATTGAAATATTTAAAAACATCCGCAAAGGTACATCATTATTTCCGGAAAACTCCAACGATTTATCCTTAAACAGGGAAGCCGTACCAAATCTCTGTGAAGTGAAAGTTTGATCGAACAGGTATAAAACATACGTTTATCTCAATATAAAGTCTCCTATTACCCGATACATTTTATAATCGCCGTCGCCGTTTTTATAATCAGTGGCGGTGATTACAAAAACGATGGCGGTGATCGTACGATCACCGCCGCTGATTATAGAATGTAAGCTTATCCTTTATGTTATAAATAGGTTATAAGAAGAGAATATCAGTGGATGTGAACTGTTTTATATAAAGTTCGCAAGGATATTTCTTTTATGGTTTGAATTATTATTCGTACTTTTGTCCGTCAATTTGGCGGCTATCGATAGAGGCCGTCTCTTTTAGAGAATAAATTTTATAGCGATGAATATATCTTACAATTGGCTGAAAGAGTATCTTGATTTCGATCTGAAGCCAGAAGAAGTGGCTGTGGCGCTTACCTCTATCGGTTTGGAAACCGGTGGAGTAGAGGAAGTTCAAACGATCAAGGGCGGACTTGAGGGACTGGTTATCGGTGAAGTGTTAACTTGTGAGGAACACCCGAATTCTGACCATTTACATATTACGACCGTAAATGTAGGTGGCGAGGCCCCTTTGCAGATCGTATGCGGTGCCCCGAACGTGGCTGCCGGACAAAAAGTGGTCGTAGCCGTGAACGGCACGAAACTGTACGATGGTGATGAATGCTTTACTATCAAGAGATCCAAGATCCGTGGCGTTGAGTCCAATGGTATGATTTGCGCCGAGGACGAGATCGGTATCGGTACCGACCATAACGGTATTATCGTACTTCCCGCCGACGCTGTTGTAGGTACGTTAGCTAAAGATTATTATAATGTAAAGAGCGACTACGTGCTGGAGGTGGATATCACCCCGAACCGTGTAGACGCTACTTCCCATTTCGGTGTCGCCCGTGACTTGGCCGCTTATTTGAAGCAAAATGGCAAGCCCGCAGAATTGAGACGTCCTTCAGTGGACGCTTTCAAGATCGACGACGAGACACCGGGCGTAGAGGTCGTGGTAGAGAATACGGAGGCTTGTCCCCGTTATTCCGGTGTTACGATCAAGGGTGTTACGGTAAAGGAAAGCCCGGAGTGGTTACAAAACCGTTTGCGTGTGATCGGCCTTCGTCCCATCAATAACGTAGTGGATATAACGAACTTTATCCTGCATGAGTTGGGGCAGCCTTTGCACTCTTTCGACGCGGGTAAGATCAAAGGAAATAAAGTGATCGTCAAGGCGGCCGAGGCGGGTACGAAATTCGTCACGTTGGATGGCGTGGAGCGTACGTTGACCGATCGTGACTTGATGATTTGTAATGTAGAGGAACCGATGTGTATCGGTGGCGTGTTCGGCGGTTTGGACTCCGGCGTGACGGAGGAGACCACCGATGTGTTCTTGGAATCCGCTTGTTTCCATCCGACGTGGATTCGTAAGACCGCTCGTCGTTTTGGCTTGAACACGGACGCTTCTTTCCGCTTCGAGCGCGGTTTGGACCCGAACAATACGATGTATGTATTGAAACGTGCCGCCTTGTTGATACAAGAGTTGGCGGGAGGTAAGATAACGGGGGCCGTACAGGATGTTTATCCTACCGTGGCGGAACCGTATACGGTTGAGGTGACTTACGAGAAGATCAATACGTTGATCGGTAAGGATATTCCGGCAGAGACCGTGAAAAGTATCTTGGCAAGCCTTGAGATGGAGATCGTGTCCGAGACCGCTGAGGGCTTGACCCTGCATATTCCCGTATATCGTATCGATGTGCAGCGTGATGTAGACGTGATCGAGGACATTCTCCGTATCTACGGATATAATAACGTGGATTTCAGCGATAATGTGAAGTCCAATTTAAGTTACCAGACTCCTACGGATCGTAGCTGGAAATTGCAGAACTTGATCTCGGAGCAACTTTGTGGTTGTGGTTTCAATGAGATTATGAACAACTCCTTGACACGCTCCGCTTATTATACGGATCTGTCTGTTTATCCGGAAGCGCATTGTGTCATGTTGATGAACCCGTTAAGCGCAGATTTGAACTGTATGCGTCAGACCTTGTTGTTCGGAGGCTTGGAGAGCATCGAGTATAACATGAAGCGTAAGAATGGCAATGTCCGTTTCTATGAGTTCGGTAATTGCTATGATTATAATATTGATAACAAGAAGGAAGATGAGACCTTGGCGCAATTCAGCGAGGATTACCGTCTCGGTATTTGGGTAGCCGGCAACCGGGTGGAAAACAACTGGGCGCATCCGAACGAGAAATCTTCCGTTTATGAGTTGAAGGCTTGCGTAGAGAATATCTTGGTTCGCTTGGGTGTGGATATGAAACGGGTTATTTTCGGTAACTTGACGAATGATATCTATTCTTCAGGCTTAAGCATCACGACCGGTTCCGGACGTCAATTGGGTACGATGGGTATCGTAAGCAAGAAACTTCGTAAGATGCTGGATATTGATATGGATGTTTATTACGCAGAGTTGTCGTGGACACAATTGATGAAGGAGATCAAGAAAGCGAAAGTAACCTTCTCCGAGATTTCCAAGTTTCCCGCTGTTAAACGTGACTTGGCGTTGTTGCTTGATAAGGGCGTACAGTTTAGCGAGATCGAGAAGATCGCCAAGGATAGCGATCGCAAATTATTGAAGGAGGTATCTTTGTTCGATGTTTACGAGGGCAAGAACCTTCCGGCAGGCAAGAAGTCGTATGCGGTAAGCTTCTTTATGCAAGATGAGAGCAAGACTTTGAACGATAAGCAGATCGACGCTATCATGAAGAAGATCCAGACAAATCTGGAACAAAAGCTAGGTGCTCAATTGAGATAAGAATTTAATTACATAAAATAAAGATAAACTGATAAACATATGGGAAGAGCGTTTGAGTTTCGTAAAGCGAGAAAGTTTAAGCGTTGGGGTAATATGGCCCGTGTATTCACGAAGTTAGGTAAGGAAATCACGATCGCGGCAAAACAAGGTGGGCCGGAGCCCGAGAATAACCCTCGTTTACGTGCGTTGATGCAGAACGCCAAAAAGGAGAATATGCCGAAGGAGAACGTGGAGCGTGCCATTAAACGTGCCGTATCCAAGGACTTTACGGATTATAAGGAGATGAACTATGAGGGATACGGTCCTTTCGGTATCGCTATCTTCGTTGAGACCGCTACGGATAATACGACTCGTACGGTAGCCAACGTCCGTAGTTATTTCAATAAGAATGGTGGTTCTTTGGGAACATCCGGTAGCTTGGAGTTCTTGTTCGATCATAAATGCGTATTCCATATCGCTAAAAAAGAGGATATTTCTTTAGAGGACCTAGAGTTGGAGTTGATCGATTTCGGTGTAGATGAAGTCGAGGAAGACGAGGACGAGGTTGTCCTTTATGGTGAGTTCGCGCAGAATTCGGCGATCCAGAAATATTTGGAGGAGAATGGTTTTGAGATCTTGAGCAGTGAGTTCGTACGTATCCCGAACGATTTGAAGGAGGTTACTCCGGAACAGCGTGAGTCTATCGAGAAGCTTATTGAGAAGCTGGAGGAAGACGAAGACGTTCAAAACGTGTTCCATAATATGAAGGAGGACGATTCTGAGGAGGAATAACGTACGTTTATGCGTAAAAAAGCGACATCGAACTTGCCTCGATGTCGCTTTTTCTTTTTTGCAACGAATGTTTTATGTTTTTTACGTATTTTTGCGAGACTAGGACGAATAGCAATTTAACTTATATGATAAAAATGAAAAGGCTATTTCTTCTTTGTGCGTTCGTGAGTATGTTTGCGACGTGTAACGTTCCATGGTCGTCCGGAGGTTTATACGGATTATGGCAATGTACAAGATCTTTTGAATGAACTGGATGAGGATGATACTTTTACGAAGATCATTGATAAATTAACCGTTTATCCAGTGATGAAGATTCGTCTTTGCGGAAGGATCTTTTGATAGGAAGTTGATATAATAAAATAAGACGAGACTACTCTCATGGTTTATAGGGAGTAGTCTCGTTTTGTTTATAAAGAGTACTCTTGTTGTATCGAGAGTACTTTTTTGTTTGAAATTACTTTTTATCGATTTCTTTCAGCAATTCTTTTACCGCTGTTCTCAATTGCGAATCTTCCCCTTTGACAACTGTTTCCGGGGAATTAGCGACTTTAACATCCGGTTCCAGCTGTGTGTTCTCTAGGTAACTACCGTCCGACAGGCGATAACCGGTAATTGGTGTGCCGAATATCAGCGTCGGATCTTGCAGGGTTTCCCAAGAGACGGTAGTCATTGTTCCCGGTACGGGCATACCAACTAAACGTCCGATGTGTTGATGCTTATAAACCCACGGGGTTCCATGTGCGTTACTATAATTAGCCTCGCATTGCAACATGATGGAAGGTTTATTCCAGCGGCGGCTAGGCATATCGCAAGCCTCCCGGCCGCGTGTCACTTGGGTGAGGTATTTCTCTCCGCTGAACAAGATCTCGATATCCTCGTGCAAGCGTCCACCGCCATTGAAGCGGGTATCGATGACGATTCCCTCCCGGTCGTTATATTTACCTAGGATATCGGAGTAGACAGAGCGGAAACTAGGATCTCCCATGGATTGGATATGTACGTAGCCCAATCGTCCATTCGACCATTTATCCACGTCGGCGGCACGTTGTTTCACCCAGCGGGTATAAAGCAAGTTATTTAACTCACCGTTACTGATAGGCAAGACTACCTCTTCCCACCGTTCCTTGGTTTGTGGATTGTAGAGGGAAACCAAGGTCTTCTTTTTAGTCTTATTGTTCAAAAGCTTAGAGTAATCCAAGTCCGGGGTTATTTCCTGTCCGTCTATTTTCTCCATGATGGTACCGGCTTTCACTTTGGAACGTGCATGATCGAACGGGCCTTTTTCCACTACCTCGGCGATCAATAGACCTTTACCGCTATGGTTCCAATCGAAAAGTAGGCCTAGGTTGGCGGTAACATTGCCGCTCGACCCCGGACGGAAGCGTCCTCCGGTGTGAGATACGTTGAGTTCTCCCAGATATTCGCTTAGCAACTCCGCGAAGTCATAGTTGTTATTGATATGTGGCAAGAACTTACGGTAGGCGGCGGTCATAGCTTCCCAATTTACGCCATGCATATTCACGTTGTAGAATCGTTTTTGCTCTTGTTTATAGACATGGTCGAACATATACTCACGTTCGGCGGCCAAGTCCATTTTTAAGTTCGCTTGGTAATTGATCGGCGTTAGTTTCTCCGATCCCATATCCATCTTTTGCATGGAATTGCTACCCAACAAGAACAGGTTCTTACCCTCCTTGTCCATCTCCATGTTCGCCCATCCGGTATTCATCTTGTGGAGTAGCTTGGTCTCTTTCTTGCGCAAGTCCATTTTCCAGAGGTCGTATTTGTCTTCGAAAGCCGAGAAATAATATAAGGTCTCGCCATTCTTCGAGATGACGGCGCTACCCATTTCGGAGGAATTAGGAGTAAGACGTAGGATACGATCTTGGATTCCTTTCAGTTCCACTACGATATCCTTGGGCTTTTCGTCTTTCTTTCCATCGGCTTTATCTTCTTTTTTCTTGTCGCCGGTTACCTCTTTCTGCTCCTTTTCCAGTTCCTTTTGCAACTCATAATCCTCTTTGCTCAAGCGGAATTTATCATAAGCGTCTTGATTCATGAATACCAGCATGGCATCATTCAAGGAACCCCATGAGGCATGCGCACGCATTCCATAACGCTCGGTGGTAAATAGGATGGCGTTTCCATCCAGTACCCATTGCGGGGAGGTGCTGGTGTAACCACTATTGGTCAGGTTGGTGATCTCTCCGCCTTGTGCGCTAACCAAGCCGATATCCGAATAAGGATCGTGCTTGTTTCCGATAAACCGGAGCGTGAACCATTTACCGTCCGGCGACCATGAGTAATCGAAACCACCGGCTGTGCTATACCATGTGGAGCCATCCGTGACTTGGCGTACTTTCTTTGTCTCAAGGTTGACTACCATCAACCGCATACGATCTTCTATGAAAGCGAGTTCCTTGCCATCTGGTGAGAATTGAGGATAATTACGCTCTACGGTCTTAGAAGGCAGGAGAACTTCCTCTTCGATAATCGTTGCGTTCGGGAAATTGGCTTCTTCCTTACGTGCGATCTTAGCCAAGTAAAGTTGCCAGTTACCACCACGCTCGCTAGCATAAGCCAAGGTACGGTTGTCAGGCGAGAAGCATATGCCTGTTTCCGCTGCCGGGGTATGGGTGATTTGCTTAGTCGTGTTGTAATCGGCCGAGGTGACGAATACCTCACCTCTTAGGGTGAAAGCAATCTGCTTGCCATCGGGGGATACGGTGGCGGAGGTAGCTCCCTTGCTGGAATTCAGATCGGCGATTTGCTCTTGATCATCACGTATCAAGTCGATCCGCACTTTCTGCGGATTGCTTCCCGGACGTTGTGTATAGATCTCGCCATCGTATGTGTAGCACAATGTCTGATCGCTACCGGTAGAGAGGAAACGTACAGGATGTGTCTTGAACTTAGTAACTGCCGTTATAGATTGCGGGGTGTTGAGAGGGAATGAATATACATTGAAAGACCCACCGTTGCGTTCGCTCAGGAAATAAACCGTCTGTCCATCCGGAGCAAATACGGCGTTGCGGTCTTCTCCCGCATGGTCGGTCAAATTGGTGTGTTTCCCAGTTTGCGTATCATACATCCATATATCCCGGGTAACGGATGAGGTATGATGTTTACGCCATTCATCCTCGAAACCCTTACGATCTTGGTATAAGAATGTTTTTCCGGATTTATCGAAGCAAACCATCTCGGCGGGTGTTCCCAATACTTGCTCCGTGCGTCCGCCACCAACCGGCACTTTATAGAGTTCCGTCATGGACGAGGTCGGGAATAAGGCACTCTGGGCCGGATCTTGTATGGATGCGGAGAAGAGTACGTATTTACCGTCGGGAGTAAAGGCCGATGGAATCTCGGAGGCGGAATGAGTGGTGAGGCACTGTGCCGTTCCACCATTGGAGGGCATTACGAATAAATCGAAATTACCGTTACGATCGCTGGCGAAAGCGATTTGTTTTCCGTCCGGAGACCAGATCGGCGTACATTCATACGATGCTTGGGTGGTAAGTTGTATCGCTGTCCCTCCTTTGGCCGATACTTTATAAATATCTCCTTTGTAACAAAACGCTATCTCTGTTCCATCAGGAGAGATTTGCACATCACGCATCCACAAAGGGGTTACAGCGTAGCTGGTGGTCGCAAAGCCCAAGGCTATGCAGGTTAAAAGTTTTTTCATGTACTTAATGCTTTTTTAGAATGGTGCGAAGATACATATTATTTTGTACTCATCAGCCTGCTCTCTATTGAAATATTAACTGGATTCATCCTTTCAATTTCACGATAAATAACACAAGGCTTTCCCCTTGGGCCTCCGAGGGGAAAATATTTCGCAGATCCTCTCCGGATTTGCTGAAACAATAGGAATGGCAATAGGGATCGATAGGGTCCATTCGTAGCACATTACCGGTTTGATAAAAATTATCTTTTAATCCTTCTTTTACCTGCCAGTATTCTTCCTTCTCCGTATCATAACAGAAGGTGTAATTTCTGGACTCATCCTCTGCGTTATAGTATGTAGATACCCAGAAACGGCTGCCCATGCGGATTGGCAGCAAAGGGAGTGTATTCTTTCCGGCAAGGTTCTCCAAGGCTTGGCTTTGCCGCTTTTGCTTAATATATAAAGTGTCCCGTAATAAGTTCCCGGGTTGATAGAAGGGGGCGTAGGCATAAACCGTTCCGCTTCCGGGCTCCACCGCTACTTCCGGGGCGATACAACCGATCGGGCATGCGGAACGTTCCAGATCGACCGGACGGATCGTATGAGATTGTAATTTATGGAAAGAGGAATCGTATTCAACGATCTGTTTCTCAATCGTGGCGGTTTGCCCTGCTGTATCCCCATGAACACATTCCTCGGTGGTAAATATCCGGTTATTGTGCATGGATATGGATAGCATATGCCTATTCTCCGGAAGGTCGCATTTCAGTTTCTTGCGGGTAAGGAGATCACCATTGAATGAGTAATAGAAAATATCGTCCGTGTTTCCAAGTACGATCAGCTGCCGGTTGGCCGGGTTCACTACATACCCCGCTACCCGTATGTCATCCGGATGGGTGATGCGACAGATAAATTCTCCCTTGCGATTGAAACGGTAAAGCGTCTCATTGCTGATAAGGAATAGGTTGTCTCCCTCTTGACGGATATACTTGGCCTCCTTGATCGAATGCGTCCCTGAGTCCTGTAATGGAATGGCGATTACCTCATCTGCGATGTCAGACAAGGCTCCGGTAGGGTTGTTCCGGATCGATTCATTCGAGATTAACAGGTTATAGGCTTGCTTTCCGCAAACCAATAGAACAAGTAGTAATAAATATGTAAAGGTTCTTTTCATATCACCGCTAAATTAAAGAAGGATAAACCTTTTTATGATTTTTACGAATTGTTTTTATAAAACGTAGATCATCTGATTTTATTGGATAGGCCTAGAATTATTCTTGTAGAAATACCCAATTATCCCCCTCGGACATGGATTCTTTATAGGAAAAGCCTTCCCATGTGAATGCTTTTAATGCCTCCGGGTCAGAAATCCGGTTCTTTATGAGATAGCGGCTCATTTGTCCCCGGCACATCTTGGCGTAGATCACGATCGTCTCCGCTTTGCCGTTCTTCCAGATCTTGAACTCGGGTGTGATGATCCAGACGGATCGCTCCACCTCCTTCCACTGGAAAGAGGGTTGGATATCCAAGCTGGCTAGATTCAGTAGGATTCTGTCTCCCTGTCGGACGTCATGGATTAATGTATTTGTTTGCCTGTCTTTCCAGAAGGCGTACATATTCCCGTCGCCTAGTTCCGGGATTTTTACGTCGAACTCCATCCGGTAAGGCTTGATAAGGTCTAATGGGCGAAGTAACCCGTAACATCCCGATACGAAACGCATATGTTCTTGCGAGAAAAGAAAATCCTCCTCCGTGAAGTCTTTCGGGCTGATATTCTTGAATACGACACCGGTATAGGCGAGTATCGCTTGTAAGGGCTGGTTGTCTTCCGCATGAAAATCTTGGTATCTGCGGTAACATTCCGCCGCCAGTTTCGGGCTGAGCTTGAGGATACGACTTAATTCGTCAATGGAAAATTGGGTCATATGCAGGGCGATCTCGTTCGCCTCTTGCTGGAAACGTGGAGTCGTGCCTTGCGGCGCTTTTATCTTGGATGTTCCGGTCATTGTCTTAGCCGGAGATAATAATATCAACATATCTATATTGGATTTGGATTGATCGCATAAAGGTAATCCATATTAAGATTCAAATAGGGTATAAGCATCCCAATAAATCTTAAAGTATCTCGTCTCGAATGGGGGGGTTAATGGAGGAATGAGTCTTGGTGATAGAAATGTAATGAGGATTATGAAGATGAGAGACGTGAAGATGCAACCTATATTTCTTTTGATATACTCGGACGTCATAAAGGACGGTCAGCGAAGGAGAGGGGTACTTGCTACCATAAGAGTCTATTTTGACGCTGAGAATTTACTTGAGACTATTTTTTGGAAAAGTGCCCGTGGCAAGAAGTGAAACAAAACCTTTTTCTCTCTCTTTTGTTCTTTCTGAAAAGATACGTCCGAATGACATCCGAAATGGACGGTTTGACGGGGAGTTCTCTATTCTGTTTTATAATATTAAGACAAAATGTCATATTTTCGTTTTGGTATTTCTTTTGTAAGGATATAAGTGTAAAATAAATTTAGAAAAGAATATAAGAAAGGAGCTTAAATACATGAATTTAAACAATTTTACAATCAAGGCGCAGGAGGCTGTTCAACAAGCCGTACAGTTGGTTACTAAAAATAACCAACAGGTTATCGAACCTGTTCACTTGTTGAAAGCTGTCATTATGACGGGTGAGAGTGTTACTAATTTTATCTTTCAAAAATTAGGGGTAAACGCTCAAAACCTGAATATGGTACTGGATCGCCAAATCGAATCTTATCCTAAGGTTTCGGGAGGCGAACCCTATCTCTCTAGCGAGTCGAACGCTGTCTTACAGAAGGCGATCGATTATTCCTCTAAAATGGGGGATCAATATGTATCGTTGGAGCCGATCATCTTGGCGTTGTTTACGGAAAAGAGCACCGCTTCACAGATATTGAAAGACGCCGGCGTGACAGAGAAAGAGTTACGTCAAGCGATCGAGGAATTGCGTAAAGGAAATAAGGTGACAAGCCAATCCGCCGAGGAGACTTACGATGCCTTAGGAAAATACGCCATCAATTTGAACGAGCGTGCCCGTAGCGGTAAGCTAGACCCCGTGATCGGACGTGACGAGGAGATCCGCCGTGTCTTGCAGATCTTGAGCCGCCGTACGAAGAACAATCCGATCTTGATCGGTGAGCCGGGTGTAGGTAAGACTGCTATCGCTGAGGGGTTGGCCCATCGTATAGTTCGGGGTGACGTTCCCGAGAACTTGAAGTCTAAACAGATCTTCTCGTTGGATATGGGCGCGTTGATCGCCGGAGCTAAATATAAAGGCGAGTTCGAGGAACGTTTGAAAGCGGTGGTGAACGAGGTTACGAAATCCGAGGGCGAGATCATCCTCTTTATCGATGAGATCCATACCTTGGTAGGAGCCGGTAAAGGCGAAGGCGCCATGGATGCCGCTAACATCTTGAAACCGGCCTTGGCTCGTGGTGAGCTACGTTCGATCGGTGCCACGACGTTGGATGAGTATCAGAAGTATTTTGAGAAGGATAAGGCGCTTGAGCGTCGGTTCCAGACCGTTATCGTAGACGAGCCGAGTGAGTTGGATACGATCTCCATCCTTCGTGGTTTGAAGGAGAAATACGAGAATCACCATAAGGTACGTATCAAGGATGATGCGATTATCGCTTCTGTACAGTTGTCTACCCGTTATATCACGGATCGTTTCTTACCGGATAAGGCGATCGATTTGATGGATGAGGCCGCTGCCCGTCTGCGTTTGCAGATCGATTCCGTACCGGAGTCATTGGATGAGGTCTCTCGCCGCATTAAGCAGTTGGAGATCGAGCGTGAGGCGATCAAGCGTGAGAATGATAAGTCGAAATTAGAGCAGCTGAACAAGGAGATCGCCGACTTGAAGGAGGAGGAGACCAAGCAAAAGGCTCAGTGGCAAAGCGAGAAGGAGCAGATCAATAAGATCCAGCAAAATAAGATCGATATCGAGAACCTGAAGTTTGAGGCTGATAAGGCGGAGCGTGAGGGGGATTACGGCAAGGTCGCTGAGATCCGTTACGGTAAGATCAAGCAAAAGGAAGAGGAAATCAGGAAGGTACAGGCTAAATTAAAGACGATGCAAGGTGCCGCCGCTATGATCAAAGAGGAAGTGGATGGCGACGATATCGCCGACGTGGTATCCCGTTGGACAGGAATCCCGGTCAGCAAGATGATGCAGAGTGAGAAAGATAAGTTGCTACGTCTGGAGTCCGAGCTTCATACCCGTGTGATCGGCCAGGAAGAGGCGATCAACGCTATCGCCGATGCGGTTCGTCGTAGTCGTGCCGGCTTGCAGGATCCGAAACGACCGATCGGTTCTTTCATCTTCCTCGGTACTACCGGTGTGGGTAAGACGGAGTTGGCCAAGGCGTTGGCCGAGTATCTGTTCGATGACGAGAATATGATGACCCGTATCGATATGAGTGAGTATCAAGAGAAATTCAGTGCGACTCGTTTGATCGGTGCGCCTCCGGGATATGTGGGTTACGATGAGGGTGGACAGTTGACGGAGGCGATTCGCCGGAAACCTTACTCGGTTGTCTTGTTCGATGAGATCGAAAAGGCGCATCCGGATGTATTCAACATCTTGTTGCAAGTCTTGGATGATGGACGGTTGACGGATAACAAAGGCCGCGTTGTCAACTTCAAGAACACGATCATTATCATGACAAGTAACCTAGGTTCTTCCTTGATTCGTGAGAACTTCGAGAAGATGACACCCGCCACGCATGACAAGGTGGTAGACGAGACGAAGATCCAAGTACTGGAACTGTTGAAGAAGACGATCCGTCCGGAGTTCTTGAACCGTATCGACGATATCATCATGTTTACTCCGCTGAACGAGGAGGAGATTCGTAAGATCGTATCCTTGCAGTTGAGCAACGTGAAGAAGATGTTGGCTACAAACGGTGTTTCCTTGGACTTCACGAACGAGGCCTTGGACTTTATCGCCGACAAAGGTTTCGATCCTCAATTTGGTGCCCGTCCGGTAAAACGTGTTATTCAGAAGTATGTTTTGAATGAGTTGTCCAAGGCTTTGCTGGGGGGAACGGTAGACCGCAACCGTCCGATCGTGATCGATAGAAAAGACGATGGTTTGGAATTTAAGAATTGAGAGAGGCTTGAATGCTTGACGTTAAGCGTGAGTTATCTATAAAAATATTGTTAAGTCACATCCATAAACAAGCTTAATTGTTTTTGGGATATAAAATCAAAATATTTCCGTACATTTGCCGTTATTCAAACCAATTAAACAAGATTAATTATGAGCACGAACAATGACGAGTTACTTTACGATGAGGATGATTCCGTAAAATTTATCCAGAATTATCTTCCCCAAGAACTGAAAGGAAAGTTCAGTAATGACGATATCAACTATATTGTAGACTTGATCTACGACTTTTATGAATCTAACGGTATGCTGGATGATGATGGCGACGATGAGATCGAGATCGATGAGGAAGAGGTTGTAGATTATGTAATTAAGAACGCCCAAAAAGACGGCGTAGGTAAATTCGAACCGGAAGAAATCACTTTTATAGTACAAGGAGAACTTGAATATTGCGATTCAATCAACATGTTTGATTGATATTTGTTATATATATAAAGTTGTTTAAGTGAAATTATAGAAGATGATGAGGAACATTAAATTATTATCTGTTTTACTGCTATGTATGGCAGTGGTGTTTACGAGTTGTGGAACGTGGAATAACACGGCGAAAGGTACGGCTATCGGTGTAGGCGGTGGTACCGCTGTTGGAGCTGGTGTTGGAGCCTTGGCCGGAAATACCGCATTGGGTGCCGTGATCGGTGCGGCCGTAGGTGGTACAGCCGGTGCGTTAATTGGTAAGAAAATGGATAAGCAGAAGAAGGAGCTGGAAGCTACCCTGCCTGAAGACACGAAGATCGAGAGCGTGAACAACGGCGAGGCCTTGAAGGTTACTTTTGACTCTGGTATCTTGTTTGCCACGAACTCGAGTACGTTGAGCGACGCTTCTAAGAGTGCCTTGCGCAACTTCGCTACCAGTTTGAAGGCCAATCCGGATACGGATATCCGAATCATCGGCTTTACGGATAATACCGGTAAGGTGGATTATAATCAGACCTTGTCCGAGAAACGTGCGAAGAGCGTTTACGATTACCTGATGATGCAGGGTATAAGCACGGATCGTATGGTTTATGAAGGCAAAGGTATACATGATCCCGTGGCTAGCAATGATACTCCCGAGGGTCGTTCGTTGAACCGTCGTGTTGAGATCGTGATCTTGGCTAATCAGAAGATGATCCAAGAGGCTCAACAAGGAACGCTTCGATAAGTATTTTAAGCTATTTCTGCCGGAATCGAGCAGGTTATAGTGTATGAATTTGGGGACTGTCTTTACCGGATAGTCCCTTTTTGTTTAAATCGCAGGATAGGAAGGATGAAGAAGAATTTCGTGAAACGAGCTACTCAGGCGGATTATATCCGTCAGATGTTGGATGCCGGGGAGGGGCCTGCGATTATTTAGACTACAGCGACCATAAGCCCGTGGTATGGTTAGGATATGTTAATTAGCATGCCCGAAAGAATAGTTTTAGAACCTTTTTCAACTCATGCTGTTTTAATAGTGACTTATATATAAGCACAAATAATAGTATAAACTGTTTTAAACGTTAAAATGAGATGAAAAAGATTTTTCCTTTTTTTCTGTTAGTTCTTCTGCTGGCTTCCTGCCAAAAGGATCCGGACATGTCGAAATTGGACAATGATTTTCTGGTGTTCACGAATCACGATAAGGATGCGAAATTCGAATCGTTCACTACGTTTTACATTCCGGATAGTGTACTGGTTATCGGCACAAGCGAGAAACCTCAGTTCTGGACAGCCAATGAAGCAGACGATATTATCACTACATTGGTGAATAATATGGAAAGCCGTGGTTTCAAACGCACGCTAGACAAAGATAACGCCGACTTAGGTCTGCAAGTTTCTTACGTACAAAGTACTCAATATTTCGCTGATTACAACGATGGTTACAACTACCCGTACTGGTGGTGGAACTATCCGGGATATTGGAGTCCGGGTTATTGGGGACCAGGTTGGGGAAATTGGTATTACCCGTATCCTGTAGTGTATAGCTATAGTGTAGGTTCCTTGTTGACTGAGCTAGTGGATTTGGATACTCCTGTTGCTTCTAAGGCAGACGCTAAACTTCCGGTTCTTTGGACCGCTTACATGAGTGGCTTGTTGTCTGGTTCCGATAAATTCGATACTCAGCTGGCTGTTCGCGCTATCGAGCAAGCATTTGTACAATCTCCGTACGTAAAGAAATAATAATTCGAATGATTAAAAGTTTGAGATTCTATGAAAAAGATAAATAAATCAATCAAGTTAATCGCTTTACTCGTAGTTTGTATGGCGATGCCTACTCTGGCTGGCGCCCAGGTTTTGAAAAACGCATATTTCAATGTAGACTGGCAGATCAACTCTCCATTCAGCCAAGACTTTTCTAAAAAGACTAGCGGTTGGGGTGCTCACGCTGAGGGTGGTTACTATGTGATTCCTAATTTCGCTATAGGTGCGTTCATCTCTTATCATACAAATAATGAGTATGTAGATCGCCAGACGATTCCGGTAAACTCAACATCGGTAATTACTTCCGATCAACAGCATTCTATCTTCCAGTTGCCTTTTGGTGCGGCTTTCCGTTATAACTTCGCTCCGGAAGGACAGTTCCAGCCGTATGTTGGTACTCAGCTAGGTGCTAGCTACAGCGAGATGTCTACCTACATGAACGTGTTGAAGGTTTACGATCGTAACTGGGGATTCTATGTAGCTCCCGAGATTGGTATGACCGTGTACTTCACACCTCAGAAACAGATTGGCGTACATATGGCCGCTTATTATAACTACGCTACCAACAAGGGTGATGTCCTCAGCTATCATATCGATGGTTTGAATAACTGGGGTATCCGCTTAGGTCTAGCGTTCTGATAAACAATGTTTGTTCTTTTAAGTGTTTTATGGTTTAGGGAAACGGAGGGCAGTGAATGTCTTCCGTTTCTTGCTTTTATAAGATCTGTAGTTTCAGCCCGAATGAAAGGCTTAAATAATCTTTCGGCTTCAGGTAGCTGTTGCCGATAGCGTTTATTATATACAAATCGCAAGTGCTCAGAGCTTATACTGGTCTAAATGTAATTCTATAAAGCGAACACTTGCTTTATTTCCGTGAAGTCGGATAATACGATATCGGCTGTCTCATCTCCTTTATAAGCGCTCCAACCGATACTTTTTAGCCAGATTGTCTGGCATTCGATCCGGGTGGCGGGGACGATATCCTTATCATAGGAATCACCTACGACAACAATCTCGTCGGCGGGAAATCCCAGTTTGTCCACTCCTAATCGGAAGATCGCCGGGTCCGGCTTGCGGATACCTACGACCGCCGATTCCACGATAGCGCCGAATAAATGATCCAAACCGAAATCTTTCAACACGGATTCTATGTTCCCATAGAAGTTCGATACCAATACCAATGGGTATCGTTCCGCCAATCGCTCCATTATGGGTCGGGCGTTATCAATTGCCTTCCGGGCGTATTTGTAACACCAATCCGCTAATTGTTCCGGTAGCTCCGGGGTAATCACCTCGGCGGACAAATGCCCGTTGTCTTTCAACCATTGGATTTGTAAATCGCTTTTCAAGCGCAACATATCCAGAAACGTATGATGAGGCTTTACGATCGGATTCTTTCCAAGCGTTCTTTCTCCATGTACATAAGCATCACGGAAGACCGCTTTGGATACGGGAACCTTCAAGGCCTCATACGCCATCCAGATCACCTCAGCCCAGTGCATGCCGTTACTGTCTATCGTTCCGCCGTAATCAAAGAGGATTCCTTTTACTTTGTCTAAATTGAACATAATCGAATGGGGTAAAAAAAACGTTATAATTGTTTGCTGAAATCTTCACAAATATGCTCATGTTTTTTGATCATATAGAGCAACATCAAGTTTAATACGGTCAGCTCGAATACGAAATACAGCCAAGGCATGTCGATAAAAAGGCTTATAAACAGAGCGATCACCCGGGTATTGAATGATAGCATATTCGTATATTTCATCAATGGCAGGCTCTTCGTACGGAAAGCCTTACGGAACCATTCCGGCGCTTGTCCGTTGTATTTCTCACGGATGATGTTCATCATGTGTTGGAATTTGGGTGTCCACGCTTCTTGACCTACCGTATAATTAATGTAGAAGGTCTCAAACAATTTATAGATAAAGTCATGCTTCCAACTCATCTTCTTATAATTCTCCTTCAATTGGGGAGAGTGGGAGAGCTCGCTACCCGATTTACCTTTCAAGAACAACAAGTGAATATTACGATAATAATCCGCCATGGCCGCTTGCTTGCTATGGAAGAATCCCGTCGTAGCCGCCAATAGCCAGATCCATATTCCCCATTCCGGCGTGAGGCGTAAGCAGATAGCAGCGTAGATAGCGATAAACCAGAAATCGCCGGCAGCACCGTCCAAGATACGTCCCAAGGCACTTTTCTGTCCGGTCATACGGGCCAATTGTCCGTCTGCGCTATCATATGAGTTTGCCCAGATTAACAGTAGCATGCCGATCACGTTGATAGCAAGGCTTTGGAAATAGAAACAGATACCTGCCGCTATACCGATAAAGATACTGGCGGTCGTGATGCTATTGGGCGATACTCCCAATTTATTAAAGAACAAAGCCCATTGGTAACCAATGGGACGATAGAAATGAATATCGATAAACTCCTCGGTGTCCAGAGATTTTAAGGTTGACTCCAGACTGGGAGTAGACTTAGTCTTACTCATGATTGATTTTGTTAAAACGATTTTAGATGTGTTCTCGCATAAGATCCCAGATGCGACGTGCGATGTTTGGCGCCGCTTCTTCCCGGCAAGGGGCGAAACTGGGCCAATCGTTGAAATCGATAATTCGCATGACACCATCCTCGGAGACGATACAATCTCCCCCGTATATATGCACGTTCAATACCTCCGCAGCCTTGTGGCAGAGCAGACGAAGCTGCGCTTCGTCGAAGGGGATCCCCTTCGCTGTTCCATTGATAGCCTCTAAACCAAATTTACTATGATGCATGTTTGACGGATAGAACCAATAAAAGAAATCGGTTCCGACCACCCCATAAAATTTCACCAAGTCGCCTACCAGATGCTCATTGATTACCGCCGACGGGATACCACGGATGGCGTATTCCTTCAATATGCTTCTCGCCTCTTCCGGGTTTCTCACGTAGGTGACGTCTTCCCGGTGGATGGCGTGGAAATCTCCCCGTTTGATCCAGCAATTAAAGAAACCTGCTTTCTCAAGGGCTTCTGTCGGATCCTCATCTGTCCGTAGGATTAAACTTTCCGGATGGGAGATATGATTGGATAATAGGAGGCGGGTCATTTTCTCACGGGTACAATTCTCGATCCCGTAACCCGAGTTCACCACGAAATAGTTTTTATCCTCTAGTTCTTGCAGCTTATGGATGGACTTCCAGTCTCTTACCATATTGAAGATACCCTTTTCCTTCGGGTCTTGCAGCAGCAGATCCGATTCGATATATTCGTTTACATCGCATCCCAATTTTCGTAAATGCTGGGCTGTCAAGGCGAAGATCGCCGCGTCGTTGCCGATATGATTGGGGGAGAATTGATTTCCTCTGCGGATACCTGCTAAAGTTAATTTACTCATTGTTAGACAGTATTCTTTATGACTTTAAAAATGATTCGGCTTTCAAAATGTCTTCGGCGTGATCCACGTCGATGATCTTGCTGAAAGGATAGGCCTTTAACCTCAACCCCTCGGCGATGAGCTGCCGTTGATAATTGCGCATTCTCGACATTCCCTGCGAGATGGCGTTGTTCAATACCCCCAGAGCCGGACGCCTCAGGCAATAGATACCTCCCGATATATAACGGCAATCACCGTCTGCCTGGTCTAGGAAATTCCGGATGCAAAGTCCGTTGTCTGTTTCTACATATAAGGGCTTCTCGTCGTCAATAAAATCGGTGACGGCCATCAGTCCGTCCAGTTTATCCTCTTGGATGAACTGTTGGATGTAGCCGCTGAACTCTTCTTCCTTGAAGATCGTGTCTACGGTAGTTAAACAAATCTTATCACCGTCCAGATAATGACTCAGTTCGTAGAAGCTGTGCATAGAGCTGGGGGTGGATTTTACCAATAGGTAAAAGGGTACAGGTAGTTGCAGGGCCTTCAGGTAATCCTGCACCTCGGTCATCTCCTCGTTTACGATGATACTGATAGAAGTAGCGTTATTTTTCAAAAAAACGTTTATCAACCGGTCTATCAGAGCGACACCGTTGAGCCTAACCAGAGGCTTTGGCCATTTAACACCTTCTTGCGCCAAGCGGGAGCCTTCGCCGGCGGCAATGATCGCATAATCCATAACTTTTATTTATGTCTTGAAATAATTTTGCAAAGTTACAAGATTTCTGAGATAGTTTTAGGCTGTATGGTTGATATAATTGGTCAAAATTTCTATAAATCGGGACTGTTTGGTTAGAAAAACAAAGAGGTTATAAAGAGCCTGATTGTTTTTTTGAAAATAATTATCGTTTTATAGTTGCTAATTCAAATAGAATGCTTTCCTTTGTACCATGAACAAAAGATAGTTTGTATAGCTCTTTTATCTTTTAGCATTTATTCATCAGTGATGATAATACATTCTTTTAGAGATTGACTTCACCAACCATCCTTGTTTTATTATTAATTTTTATTTTTTATATCATTTTCATATGAATATTTACATTGGAAACCTGAATTATCGGGTAAGAGAATCGGACTTGCAACAGATTCTGGAAGAGTATGGTGTTGTAGATTCAGTTAAAATCATTGTTGACCGTGACACAAAACGTTCTAAGGGCTTCGCTTTCGCTGAGATGCCTAACGCTGCCGAGGCTCAAAAGGCTATCGAGGAGTTGAACCAAGCTGAGTACGAAGGTCGTCAGATGGTTGTTAAAGAAGCTATCCCTAGACGTTAAATTTTAGAAGAAAGAAATTTTAAAATAAGACGAAAAAGCGGGGAAACGAGGTGAAAACTTCCGTTTCCCCGCTTTCTTTTTCCTGTGTATTTTGATTATGTTCGCAAGAAATTTTAAGAGTGATGAAAAATATAGGTGTTAGGAGCCTCATTGCGGGTCTTTGCTTGATGGGGTTGGGGAACAACTGGTTTCCTTCGCTGAAGGCGCAGATCGTGGATCATGTCTATAAGACAGATTATCATATCGATCCGGAGAAGGCCCGGGAGTTGTCCGTGGAGTTGGATAATATTAGCTTCTTCAAGGATAACGAATATACGGGTAAATTTACCAAGGGGTATTCGTTGCCGGGACTTTGGGTACAGGGCAAAGCGGTTTATTATCCCTTGCGGAATATCAAGTTGGAGGCGGGTGTCCATATGTTGATCTATCATGGGGCGAATAAATATCCGAGCATGGCTTATCAGGATATCGCTTATTGGAAGGGAAACCAATACCAAAAAGGGGTACATGTGTTGCCCTATTTCCGGGCGCAGATGGCCCTCTCGGATCATGTGAACATCGTGCTGGGAAATATTTACGGCGCTTCGGACCATAATTTGATAGAGCCTCTTTATAATCCGGAATTGAATTTGACCTGCGATCCCGAGGCAGGCTTGCAGTTGTTGTATGACTCGAAAGCTTTCGATTTGGATGTGTGGGTGAACTGGCAGAGCTTTATTTTCCGGGAGGATGTGCATCAAGAGGCGTTTACCGTCGGGATCTCTTCACGGGTAAAGTACAACGACCCGGCTTCCCGTTTCCATTTCTATACGCCGGTGCAAGGATTGGTGCAGCATAGGGGAGGCGAGATCGATACGATCTTCAACAATTCCGTGCAAACCTTGATGAATGGCGCGATCGGTGTCGGAGGTGTATGGAATACCGGACATCGTATTTTCAAGAACTTGAACGTGGAACTGGATGCTACCGGTTATTATCAGCAAGCGGGAGAGATATGGCCTTTTGACAACGGATATGGCTTGTATGCCCGTGCTTCCGCCGATATCTATGATTTCCGGGTGAAAACATCGTATTGGACTTGCAAGGATTTCATCTCTATGTTTGGTAGCCCGTTTTTCGGGGCGGCCTCGATGATTGATGCGGGGAGTACGTTCGATCGTCCGCAGATGATCTATCTGGGGGTGGAATATTCCCGGCAACTGGCGAAAGGTTTCTCGATTGGGGTGGATGTGGATGTTTTCCATCATCTCTCCGGAGATATGAATGATGCGGAGGGGGTAAAACAACCGATGGGAAGTGCCACGAGTTTTACGGCAGGGGTTTATATGCGTATCAATCCGTCTTTCCTGATTAAAAAATTTTGATCATTATCTTCATACAGAAACACAGTAGTATCCGGTTATGAATACTACTGTGTTTTTCTATGAATACTACTGTGTTCGGCCGTGAATACAATAGTGTTTTTATTCAATTACTAAATCGATCTTTTTCAGTGCCTTATCGTCTGATGAACCTCCATATAGGATTTGGTATTTACCCGGGCGAACCTCCATGGTCTGTGTATTGTCATTGAAAGATTGGAAAGCTTTCGGTTCTAATTGGATGCTAACCGGTTCTTCGCTGCCAGCCTTCACGTTCACACGTTTGAATGCTTTCATCGCTTTTAACGGTCCGGCGGGATCGTTCGGGTTCTTGATGTAGATCTGAGCGACCTCGTCACCATCCATCTTGCCTGTATTGGCGATATCGAAGGAGAGGGTAACCGATTCGTTGGAAGCGATCTTATCTTTTGATAACTTGGCGTTCTTATAATCGAATGTCGTATAGCTCAAGCCGTAACCGAATGGATAAAGCGGAGCCTGCGTCATGTAACGATAGGTACGGCCCTTCATGCTGTAATCTTGGAAGTCCGGAAGCTGATCTACGGATTTATAGAACGTGATCGGCAAGCGTCCGGCCGGATTATAGTCTCCGAATAAAACATCGGCCACAGCTGTTCCACCTTCTTGTCCGCCATACCAAGCGTTCAAGATAGCGTTTACATGATCGTTCTCCCAATTCAACGCCAATGCGCTACCCGTACATACCACGTATACCACAGGCTTCCCGGTGGCTACCAAGGCTTTGATCATCTCCTTCTGTATGGCCGGGATCTCGATATTCGTGCGGTCGCCTTTCCGGAAACCTTCAGCGTCTACCGGCATTTCCTCACCTTCCAGACGTGGAGAGATACCACCTACGAATACGATGACATCTGCGTCTTTAACCTTGCTGGCCGTAGCTTGGAAATCTACGGGTGTGCGTACGCCTACCGTAAAGTTCAGGTCAGCGCTGCCCGTGCGTTGCATATATTCGATCTTCACGGGATATTTCTCACCTTTCTTAGCGTTTAGCGTATAGATCTTTTCTGCTCCATACTCGTTTTCCCATACCTCGGCAACCTTCTCCGTACCGATATACAGACGGAAAGCGTCGTTTCCGGATAGTTTGAACTCGACAGGACCATTTATCGGAGACTCGAACTCACCCGTGAAGCGAGCCGTGAAATTCGTCAGGTTTACGTTCGGGGCAAATTGGGTGTTACCTCCGGTGGTGTAATGAAGCTCTTTCGCCAACCCTTTGTAGACGGGGGTACCCTCGAACTCGGTATTGTTGAAGAATTCGGAGGCGAAACCCTGTCCCGCCGTGGAAGATACGTGGCTACCTAGGTCTGTCACGACAAAATCGGCGGTATGGTTACAACCCAGCTCATAGATAACCTCTGCGTTCGGGACTTTATTGCGGATACCTTCCACGATCGTGACGGTCTTGCTAGGGAAGCCGTTGTAGTTGGCCCATAACATGGTAGAGTCCGCCGCGTTCGGTCCGACTACGGCGATCTTCTTGATATTCTTGTCCAGCGGAAGCGTATTATTCTTGTTCTTCAGCAAAACGATACTTTTACGTGCCATATCCAGTGCCTTGGCGATATGCTCCGGGCTCTCGACTACGCTGTAAGGTATCTTAGAATAAGGAACCCGCTCGTCCGGATCGAACATACCTAGCTCGAAGCGACCTTTCAGCAGGCGGCGTAAGGATACGTCCAGATCTTTCTCCGAGATCTTGCCGTCGGCCAAGGCTTTGTTTAACGCACGGTAGCTACCGCCACATTCTAGGTCGGTACCGTTTAATACGGCGTCGGCGGATGCGCTCTCAGCGTCCGGGTGCGTCTCGTGGCGAGGCGTATTTTTGTCTTTTCTCCAGAAATCATCGATAGCACCGCAGTCGGACAGGATGATATTGCCGTATCCCCAGCTATTACGCAGGATATCGATCAATAATTTGTCGCTGCTACAGCAAGGTTTACCCTCGAAACGGTTGTAGGCGCACATTACCTCTTGTACATCGCCTTCCTTAACTAATGCCTCGAAAGCCGGAAGGTAGGTCTCGTACAAGTCGCGAGGGGTAGCTTCAGCGTTGAATTCGTGGCGGTTCCATTCCGGGCCGCTGTGTACGGCGTAATGCTTGGCGCAAGCGTGTGTCTTATAATAATTAGGATCATCGCCTTGCAATCCGCGGGTTACGGCTACACCCATCTTCTCGGTCAAGTAAGGGTCCTCGCCATAGGTTTCCATACCCCGTCCCCAGCGAGGGTCACGAAAGATATTGATATTCGGGGTCCAGAAAGTAAGACCTTTGTAACGGTCGTACTCCTTGTCTTTCTGGTATTGGTGGTATTTGGCACGGGCCTCGTCGCTGACCATCGTGAAGGTCTCGTGAACGGCGTTATCGTCGAAGGTAGCCGCCATGGCGATCGCTTGCGGGAATACGGTCGCACGTCCGGCACGAGCCACACCGTGAAGAGCCTCGTTCCACCAGTCGTAGGTAGGGATTCCCAAACGCTCGATGGCGGGGGTTACATTCATCATTTGGCCGATCTTCTCTTCCGGTGTCAGCCGGGATAATAGGTCGTCAATACGTTCCTCCAAAGGAAGATCCGGATTCCGGAAAGGGTAATCTTGTTGTTTTTCACTACAAGAGGCGGTGAGTAGGAGGGTGATCACCGCTACTGTCAGTTGTTTCATTTTCATGTTATTAAATTTTAGATATTGTTTATCTTACATTATTACTTATTGTAAACTATTTTGAGATAGATCGTTATCTTTGATATTGCTGATGCAAAACTACGATTTTAGAAGCATTTTTTCAAACAGGAACACTTAAAATAGGTTACTTTTGTGGTTATTCATTTAAAAGCCCTACTTTTGCCGTAACAGATTAAAACACGAAAGAATGATGAAGAAGTATCTATTTTTATTACTGATAGGGGCCGCTAGTCTGACGGCCTGTGGAGACGATGACGATCCCGTTGTTCCGGAATTGAATAAGTTAACGAAAGTTTCTTGTTATAAAGACGGAGCTTCAAGCCCGCTTTTTACCGCGGATATCAATTATACGAGCGATGGCAAGATCTCAAATATAAATTTGGGAGTGGATAAGTTATTGTTCATTTATTCGGATGGTAAATTCTCGGTCACAGGCATTCATTCGGGTGAGGCTATAGAGGAATATACCTTAAGCGGAAATGTAATTACAAGTAAGAGAATCTCTCAAGAGAATCCATACGCCAGCAACGAGACCTATGTAAGCGATGAGTATTCCTATCGTTATTCGGGTTCGAATTGGGTGTTGACTTCTTGGAATGCGCGTTGGCCAAAAGAACTTGGGACGGGATATGAGGAGAGAAGTTATCCAGAGTACGAGAAATATACATGGGAAAATGGCAACGTGATTCTGTATGCCCAATCTTTGGATAGCCGGGAGATGAGGTACGAGTATAGCGTGGTGGAGGCTCCTAAGAACTTCCCTTTGCGAGTGATCGGTTCTTTCTCGCCAGTTGGCTTTGAGTCCGTAACTCCTCTGAACTTGTTATACGGTGTCCAGAACAGGAATCTTCCGATCCGTGCCTATACTTATACGATTCCTAACCAGAGCGAGGTGAAAGCTGAGTACAAATACACCTATACTACCGTGGGGGATTATATAATGGGTATGACTATCGATGAGAATGACGGAGGAACCGTAAGCTCTTATAAATATACTTTCGAGTATAATTTCGTTGTGAAGTAAGGAACTATGCCTTGTTTGGTTTAATTAACATACACATATGCAGCATTTCCGTTCTAAAATGCATTTCTGATTTTATAGAATTAAAATGTTGATTAGTTTGATGGATAAACTTAGAAAGGAAGTATTATGAACGGATTCTTTAATTTTAGGAAATTAGTTGTAGGTGTAATGGCGGCTACTTGTTTTATGGGGTTTCAATCTTGCTTGGATGATGATGACGATTATCCTTACAGTAAAATATTGCCGAATGCGTTGGTGACGGTTAAGCCAGTCGATGATGGTTCATATTTTCTTCAACTGGACGATAGCACGACCTTGTTACCTATCAATATGACCTCTTCTCCCTTCGGACAGAAAGAGGTGAGAGCGTTGGTGAATTTTGACGAGACGAATGAGCCTAGCGGGATTTATAACAAGGCCGTAAATATTAATTGGATCGACAGCATCCTTACAAAACCAATCGCTCCGGATTTGGGGGTGACTAGCAACGATTCGATCTATGGCTCTGACCCTGTGGAGATCGTGAACGATTGGGTTACCATCGCCGAGGATGGATATCTGACACTCCGTTTCAGGACAATCTGGGGAGACCACAATAAGGCTCATTTTGTAAACCTATTGGCTGGCAAGGACCCAGAGAACCCTTATGAAGTAGAGTTCCGCCATAATGCTTACGGCGATATATATGGCACATATGCGGATGGGCTGGTCGCTTTTAAATTGGATAGCCTTCCGGATACGAATGGTAAGACGGTTAAGTTGAAATTGAAATGGAAGTCATTCGATGGTGATAAGTCTGTGGAATTTAATTATTGTTCCCGCAAATCTACTCCGGTAAAAGCATCCATAGCTGCCGAGAGAAGCACCTTAAATTTGAAATAGGTAGGTTTCTGAATAAAATAGGTGTGGGGATTTGGAAGGGAGAAATCTCCATACCTTTTTGAGAGTTCTTTTACTTGTTATTAGGGAAGGACTTTTTTTATGGATAGAAACAAAAAAAGGACTCTGAAAAGAGTCCTTTTTATTTGTGGGCAGTGATGGATTCGAACCACCGAAGGCGAAAGCCAGCTGAGTTACAGTCAGCCCCATTTGGCCACTCTGGTAACTGCCCTTTCTAATACATCCTTCGAGCCTCTTGTCGGATTCGAACCAACGACCCCGAGATTACAAATCACGTGCTCTGGCCAACTGAGCTAAAGAGGCATCTGTTATTCGTTTGCGGGTGCAAAGGTAGTAATAATATCTTACGATGCAATAGCTGGAGGCATTTTTTTTCAAAAGGGAACGAAAAAAGCCGTCTGGGAAAACTCCCGGGCGGCTCTTCTCTACACGTAACTTACATCAAATTAAATCAATATCTCTTACTAACGGTTTCCCAATCGATAATTCCCCATAATGCGTTCAAATGATCCACACGGCGGTTCTGGTAATCCAGATAGTAAGAATGCTCCCATACATCGAATCCCATGATCGGAGTCAATCCCTTAACGACCGGGTTACTACCGTTGGGTTCTTTGGTAATTGAAAGTTTACCGTCTTTATCTTTAGCCAACCATACCCATCCTGAGCCGAACAAGCCTGTACCGGCAGCCACGAACTCTTTCTGGAAGTTCTCGAACGATCCCCACGTAGATTTGATAGCCTCGGCTAGCTTACCCGTAGGCTCGCCACCTCCGTTCGGGGAGAATTGGGTGAAATATAGATTGTGATTCAATACTTGACCGGCATTATTGAAAATGGCTCCGTCAGACTCACGAACGATTTGCTCCAACGGAGCGTTCTCGAATTTCGTGCCCTCAATCAGTTTATTAAGGGTATTTACATAGTTCAATAAATGTTTTCCGTAATGGAAATCAATTGTTTGTTTGCTGATGACTGGTTCTAAACCGTCGTTTGCGTACGGTAGCTGGATTAACTCGAATTTCATAACTTCTTCTTTTTTATCTGTTATTTGACTATTTGTGATCATTAATAATAAACTCAAACATAGTGTAAGCATTGTCTTCTAGTTTTTTATGTTGATTTACTATATAAACAGAGCCGAGGGGATGAAAGTTTTGGGTTCGGTGATAATTTTTAGTGAAAATATGTTTGCGGCTAAAGTTTTATAGGGAAAACTATGCGCTATATATCGCGAAAGTTTCTATTTTTGTGCGCTCTTAAGTTTTTATTAATTAGTAAAACATATTTGTAGATGGTAAAGAAAGTTGGGAATTTAATTCCAAACACCTTTTTTATTACAAAAGGAAGTGGTGAATCAGACTTGGAGAAGCACGCTGGTTCTTACCACATGGCTCTTTATGACGCCGGTATCTCTGATTTCAATATCATGACATATTCGTCAGTGATACCCGCTACGGCACATCTGGCAACCATGGATGAACTAGACCTTCCTCCATTTGGTTCGGAAATGAAAACGATCATGGCTGTATCCCATGGATATCAGGATGAGTTCGTGTCTGCTGGTGTGGTTTACGCATGGATGTATAAGGATGAGAACTTCGACGAGAAGGTTGGTGGTCTTGTGTGTGAGGTCAGCGGACGTTATCGCATCGAGGAACTTGAGTCTCGTCTGATCCGTGTTATCAACGATCTTCACCAGAAGACATATGGGAAGTACTATCTTGGAGAGCTTAACTTTATCACCGAGGGAATCACGATTGAAAAACGCTATGGAACGGCGTTGGCCGCCCTTTGCTTCGTGGATTTTCTTCAGCCGGAAATAGAGGGATAAGTTGTGTTGAGTATTTTTGTGATATTTATAGAGCCGGTTTCTTTCAAGAGCCGGCTTTTTTGTTAACTTTGAACAACAAAAAACATATAAAAATTGTTTTTGTATAAATAAAAAGAAAAGTTAGGTTATTATGAAGTATGTTGGGGCTCACGTGAGTGCGGTCGGTGGGGTTGAGAATGCCCCCGTTAATGCCCATGAGATCGGTGCGAAGGCTTTTGCCCTTTTCACCCGGAATCAGAGGCAATGGAAGTCGCAGCCGTTGAAGGCGGACAGTATCCGTTTATTTAAGGAGCGGTGTGAGGAGTACGGTTACGATCCGGGATGTATCTTGCCGCACGATAGCTATTTGATCAATCTGGGGAACCCGGACGCCGAAGGATTGCGGAAATCCCGTGACGCTTTTTTGGATGAGATGACACGTTGCGAGCAACTGGGACTGAAAATGCTGAATTTCCATCCCGGAAGTCATTTGGGGAAGATGGAGGTGAATGCTTGCCTATCCCGCATCGCCGAGTCGATCAATATCACGTTGGCTCAGACGAGTGGCGTATGTGCCGTGATAGAGAATACGGCGGGGCAAGGCTCGAACTTGGGATATACCTTCGAGCAGATCGCCTATATTATAAATGAGGTAGAGGATAAGAGCCGGGTGGGAGTATGCCTCGATACAGCACATACGCTTGCCGCCGGTTATGATATAAAGACACCGGAGGGGTTTACTGAGACATTCCGTCATTTTGACGAGGTGGTCGGCTTTTCTTATTTAAGGGGTATGCACTTGAACGATTCCAAAAAGGATCTAGGATCACGTGTGGACCGGCACGAGAGTATCGGTAAAGGCTTGATGGGCCTTGATACTTTCCGCATGATCATGACGGATCCTCGTTTCGACAATATGCCCTTAATCCTAGAGACCCCGGACGAGGTGTTTTGGCCGGAGGAGATACAACTTCTATATAAACAATTAAAATCCTGATCATATGTTCATTTTAATGCCTGTCATTTTTGTCTTAGGAATCCTTGCTATTGCCTTGGAGGATAAGATTAAAATCAATAAAGCGGCCATAGCGTTGTTCATGGCTATCTCTATGTGGATGATATTGATGTTCGACGCTTACAATATCTTCGTCGAACGCTCCAGTACGATTTTTCAGGAGTTCTTGACCCAGAATCCGGAGATGGCTAGCTTGCCCCCGCATGAGCAATTTATTAATTTTATATCTAATCGTGCGATTGTTTATCATTTAGGAAACGTCTCCGAGACACTTTTCTTCGTGATGTGTTCCATGTTGATCGTGGATATCGTGGATAAGCATGGTGGTTTCAGGGCCGTTACCGGGTATATCCGTACGCCGAATAAACGTAAACTATTGTGGTATATAAGTTTCGCTACTTTTTTCTTCTCTGCCTTATTGGATAATTTGGCGGCCGCTATCGTGATCATGGCGGTGTTGCGTAAGCTGGTTCCGGATCGTACGGATCGTTTGAAGTATGCCTGTATGGTGATTATAGCGGCGAATGCCGGTGGCTCATGGTCGCCGATTGGTGATGTGACGACCATCTTGCTTTGGGTCGGAAAGAATATCTCGGCGATGCACCAGATCTCTCATGTATTTATCCCCGCTTTGGTTAATATGTTGGTACCGTTGACGATTGCCCATTTTTGGTTGTTCAAGAAAGGATCTGCCTTGCGTGTGCTGAGCGAGGAGGAGCAAGGCGACGAGTACATACCGGAGATACCGAATCGTTCACGCCGGATGATCTTCGTGATCGGCGTGCTTTCCTTGGCGTTGGTGCCTGTCTTCCAGATGGTGACGAACTTGCCGCCGTTCTTGGGCGTCTTGCTGGGATTGGTAATCCTCTGGTTCTATACGGATTTGATGTATAGTAAGCTACATATGCATGAGTCTCAGAAACTCCGTATCTCCCAGCTGTTGCCGAATATCGATTTGGCTACGATCTTCTTTTTCTTGGGGATCTTGATGGCTGTGGGAGCATTGGAGACTTCCGGGCAGTTAGGGATCATGTCCGCTTTCTTGGATAAGCATGTACATGAGCCGTATCTGATCAGCTTCGTGATCGGCGCCTTATCCTCCTGCGTGGACAACGTAGCCTTGGTAGCCGCTACGATGGGTATGTACCCGATCGTGGAGCAGGTGGCCGACTTATCGCCTTACGCCCAGTTCTTCGTATCGGACGGTGGTTTCTGGACCTTCTTGGCTTATTGTGCCGTGACGGGGGGTAGCATCTTGATCATTGGTTCTGCTACGGGCGTTACGGTAATGGGATTAGAGAAGATCGATTTCATGTATTATACGAAACGGTTCTCTATCTTGGCGTTGATCGGCTATTGCTGCGGCGCCGGTGTATATATGCTTTTATTTGCTTAAAACTTTATTTATATGAAGAAGAGTTGGATTTTATTGACTGCTTGCGCCGCCCTGTTATCCGGGGTGGAGGCTATCGCCTGTACCGGTTTGTTGGTAGGCAAGAAGGCTTCGACAGACGGTTCGGTAATGATTAGTTATGCGGCAGATTCGCATTCCTTGTATGGGGAGATGTATCATTGGCCCGCCGCTACATGGCCGAAGGGCGCTATGCTGGAAGTGAAGGAATGGGATACGGGGAAACCACTGGGCAAGATCGCCCAAGTGGAGAAGACCTATTCCGTAGTGGGTAACATGAACGAGTATCAGGTGGCTATCACGGAGAGTACATTCGGCGGACGCCATGAATTGGTGGATACGACGGGTATCATGGATTACGGTAGCTTGATCTACATCGCTTTGCAACGTTCCAAGTCGGCCCGTGAGGCAATCAAGGTCATGACGGACTTAGTAAAGGAATATGGCTATTACAGCAGTGGCGAGACGTTCTCTATCGCCGATAAGAACGAGGCTTGGGTGATGGAGATGATCGGTAAGGGACCGGGCAACAAAGGTGCCGTTTGGGTAGCGATCCGCATCCCGGACGATTGTATCTCGGCGCATGCCAACCAGTCCCGTATCCAGCAGATCCCCTTCGACGACAAAGAGAATTGCATGTATTCGCCGGATGTGGTTTCCTTCGCTCGTGGGAAAGGATATTTCAAGGGAAAGGACGCTGACTTCAGTTTCGCCAAGGCTTATTGCCCGTATGATTTCAGCGCTTTGCGCGGATGCGAGGCTCGTGTATGGTCTTTCTTCCGCAAATATGATACCACGATGGATCAGTATACGGATTTCATCAAAGGTGATCCATCCAAGGAACCGATGCCTCTGTATGTGAAGCCGAATCGTAAGCTTTCCGTTCAAGATGTGCAGAATGGCATGCGCGACCATTACGAGGGAACGGATTTGGATATGACGAAAGATGCCGGTGCCGGTTCGTACAAGGTTCCTTACCGTTGGCGGCCGATGACATTCGAGGTAGATGGGCAGGAATATACGAACGAACGTGCCATAGCGACGCAACAAACGGGCTTCGTGATTGTTCCACAAATGCGTAACTGGTTGCCGGACGCTATCGGTGGTATCTTGTGGTTTGCCGTGGACGACGCTGATATGGCGGTCTTTACTCCGGTATATGGTTCGGTAACGGATGTTCCAGAGTGTTATCGGGTAGGAAACGGTGATTTACTGAACTTTTCTTGGACTTCCGCTTTCTGGATTCATAACTGGGTGGCTAATATGGCTTACCACAAATATAGCTTCATGATTCAGGATATCCGTAAGGTACAGCAGGAGTTGGAGAATGCTTATCAAGAGACTGTACCGGCTATCGATAAGGCGGCTCAGGAGTTGTATGCCAAGGATCCGGCGGAGGCTGTCAAGTTTTTAACGTGGTATAGTACGACTAATTCAGACTCCGCTACCGCCCGCTGGAAGCAATTGGGTGAGTATTTGCTGGTAAAATACATCGATGGAAACGTGAAGAAAGAGGTGAACGGACAGTTCAAGCGCAATCCGTACGGCCAGCCTGCCTCTCCCGATTTTCCCGGATATGACGAGGACTATTACCGCAGCATCGTGAAGAGTGCCGGCGATCGACTGAAAGTAAAATAAATACCAATAAAAATTTAATGTTGAACTAAACGAAAGAAAGCGTATGAAAAAGTTTGTAATGATGCTGATGTTAGCAGTCTTTAGTCTGGGAGCTTATGCGCAGACGCAGCAAGGACAATCTGCCGTGGGATTTAACATCGGTTATGGATTTGATTTGAAGAATGCCACGTTAGGAGTTGATTACCGCTATTGTATCACGGATGCGGTACGTTTGAGCCCGTCTCTTACTTATTTCGTAAAGAATGACAATCACAGCACTTGGGCGATCGACTTGAATGCTCATTATGTAGTGAAGTTAAGTGAGATGTTCGGTTTTTATCCATTAGCGGGGCTTAGTCTGTCCTTTTGGAATTGGGATGCGGGCCATGGCCTTTCTCATAACGAGACTCGTTTGGGAGCCAATATCGGTTTAGGCGGTGAGGTGTATGCTACCGACAATCTTTCGATAGGATTGGAGGTGAAGTATAATATCATCAAGAATTTCGATCAAGCCATGCTGGGTGTTCGTGCAGGATATAGTTTTTGATCCCAATATTGTCACAGCCCCACGGCAGTACTGCCGTGGGGCTACACCAGTACTGCTTCCGGCTCTCGCCGATACTGGTGTAGCCCATTGCCGGTACGGGCGTTTCCTTTATTCCTTCATTCCTTCACCGGCTCCTACACACACCCACACACACGCGTATTACTAATGTACGCATACATGTGTGTGGGTGTGTGTAAAAGGGAGGTGAAGGAATGAAGGAATGAAGGAAATAATCATTTCTTTTTTCTCGATTGCTTACCATCCCAAGTAATCTTCGAATGTGACTTTCTCGAAATTGGGGATTACCTCATATACTTTATCTTTTAAAGATTCCGCTGGATTGGTTGTACTTAATCCGATGACACGCATCCCTGCGTCGTTGCCGGACTGTATGCCGTTGAAAGAATCCTCGAATACGATACAATCCTCGGGAGATACGTCCAGGTCTTTTGCTGCCAATAGATAACACATCGGATCGGGCTTACCTCGCGTGATGCGGTCGGCGGTCACTAGGGTATCGAATAGATTGTCCAGATGCAGAAGCCCGAAAGCCCGTTTCACCTTTGCGTTGTCCGAGCTGGTAACCAAGCCTGTCCGTACGCCCTGCTCCTTCAGCATATGGATGAACTCAATGGAACCGGGCATGGGAGGCAAGGGCATCGTCTTCTCATACTCCGTAGATTCTTTGGTCACCATTTGGCGGAACTCCTCCGTATATCCGGAAAAATACTTCTCTAGAATATATGGTAGGGTCGTACCCTTTATAATATCAGCGAAATTATCAATACCTAAGCCATAACGTTTAGCTGCATCGTTCCAGAATAAATCGTAAATAGGTTCCGTATCTACTACTACGCCGTCAAAATCGAACAAGGCGGTCTTTAGTTGTTTCATATAAATAATCATTTAATATTTATATCGCGAAGATACGTCTATTTTTTATGAAATCAATTATCTTTGTGGACGCACACATTGCTTGATTATATACATTAAAAATAAATAAGACATGAAGACACTAGTAACTTGTACCGCCATGAGCGCCATGCTCTTTTGCGCTTGCGGTGGAAAAAACACAAAAAACTTGGAAGAAACAGCTAAGGTAGAGACAATGGCCGTAGCCACGTCGGCGATCAATCAATTAACCGACCAAGAGAAAGCCGAGGGCTGGGTGCTCCTTTTTGATGGTAAGACAACGAAAGGTTGGCGTGGAGCGCACAAAGACGCTTTCCCTGATCACGGATGGATGGTGAAAGACGGTGAATTAATCGTGCAGAAATCCGATGGTAGCGAGTCTACGAACGGAGGCGATATCGTTACGGAGGGTGAGTATTCCGCCTTTGAGTTCAGCGTGGATTTTAAAATCACCGAAGGGGCTAACAGCGGTATTAAATACTTCGTGACCGAACAAGAGAAGCAAAAAGGCTCCGCTTACGGCTTGGAATTCCAGCTATTGGACGACGCTAAGCATCCGGATGCCAAGCTTTACACGACTTTCCCCGGTAGCCGTACCCTTGGAAGCTTGTATGATCTGAAGAAAAGCGAGAACATCCATTTCAATGGCGTAGGAGAGTGGAATACGGCCGTGGTGAAGGTATTCCCGAACAACCATGTGGAGCATTGGCTGAATGGTGTGAAGGTATTGGAGTACGAGCGTGGCAGCAAGGAGTTCCGCGATTTGGTGAAGGGCAGTAAATACGCAGATCCGTCTTATAGCGCGGGTGGTGCTTTCGGCGAGGCTCTGAAAGGACACATCCTTTTGCAGGATCATGGGGATGAGGTAGCGTTCCGCAATATCAAGGTAAAGGAGTTGAAATGATCGCCTCGTGACTAATTTTTCGTAACAAAAGGGCACCGATTTAAAAAAAGTTGTTACTTTGCGGCGGATTTAGACTACTAACTTTAAAAGATAACAGACAAATACCATGATTTGGAACGAAACTATTGAATGTATGGATCGTGAGGAAATGCGGAAGCTACAGAGCCTACGGTTGAAAAGAGTTGTTGAACATGCTTACCATAACTCCCCGTTTTATCGCAAGAAAATGCAGGAGATGGGCATTACTCCCGACGATATACAGACAATAGATGATATAACGAAATTACCGTTCACGGTAAAACAAGACTTGCGTGATAACTATCCTTTCGGCTTGATGGCCGTGCCGATGTCTGAGATCGTCCGTCTGCATGCCTCTTCCGGTACGACGGGTAAGCCTATCGTAGTGGGATATACCCGTAAGGACTTGGGCATTTGGGCCGAGGTGGTGGCTCGTTGCCTGACCGCCTATGGCTTGACAAAGAACGATTCCGTGCAAGTATCCTACGGTTACGGAATGTTTACCGGAGGCTTGGGTGCCCATGCTGGAGTGGAGAATATCGGTGGTACGGTGATCCCGATGAGTAGCGGTAATACCCAGAAGCAAATCCAGTTGATGCATGACTTCGGGGCGAAGGGTTTGGCTTGTACGCCTTCTTACGCCTTGTATCTGGCGGAAACCATCCACCAGTCCGGTATTCCCTTGGAGGAATTCCAGCTACGTGTCGGAGCGTTCGGTGCCGAGCCTTGGACGGAGAATATGCGTAAGGAATTAGAGACAAAACTAAATATCAAGGCTTACGATATTTATGGCTTGACGGAGATCTGCGGGCCGGGCGTCGGTGGCGAGTGTGAGTGCCAGAACGGTACCCACCTGTGGGAAGACCATTTCTTCCCGGAGATCGTAGACCCGAATACCTTACAACCACTGGAACCGGGACAAGTAGGAGAGTTGGTCTTCACCACGCTTACGAAAGAGGGTATGCCGATGCTTCGTTACCGTACACGTGACTTGACTTCGCTGACTTACGAGAAGTGCGCTTGTGGACGTACGGCGGTTCGTATGGGACGTATTTTAGGTAGAAGTGACGATATGTTGATTATTCGTGGCGTAAATGTTTTCCCGTCTCAGGTAGAATCCGTAATTTTGGAGCTGCCGGAGTTCGAGGCGCATTACTTGATCGTGGTGGATCGTATGAACAATACCGATACCTTCCAGATACAGGTGGAGGTTCGCCAAGAATACTACTCGGACGAGATGAACAAGATGATCGCCTTGAAAAAGAAGATCGCTGCCCGCATGCAGAGCGTGATCGGTTTGCAACCGGATATCAAGATCGTGGAGCCGCGTAGTATCGAACGTAGTATGGGCAAGGCAAAACACGTGATCGATAAACGTAAGTTAGTATAACCTCTAAAAGATTAAGTACTATGTTAATAAAACAATTATCAATCTTTCTGGAAAACAAGAAAGGCCGTTTTACGGAAGTCGCCAAGATATTAGGGGAGGCAGGGGTCAATATGTCCGCTTTCACGGTGGCCGAGAATTCCGATTTCGGTATCCTTCGCCTGATTGTATCCGATACGGAGAAAGCGATCTCCGTGCTTCGTGAAAAGTTATACGCTGTGAGTGTGGCCGACGTGGTATGCTTGCATTGCCCCAACCAGCCGGGGGCTTTGGCAAAGGCGATGGATATCATCACCTCGGCCGGGATCTTCATTGAATATATGTACGCCTTTTCTCAAGGCGACGCCGCTAACGTGATCATTCGTCCTGACGATACCAATAAGTGTGCGGAGGTTTTGAAAGCGAATAAATTGGAATTGATCGCTGCCAGCGATTTATATAAGTTGTAAATATTAACGTTTTGGGTTTCATTTATTCGCCTAAAAGCACTAATTTTGCACGCTAAAAGTATGTGAATGAAAAAGGTTGTATTTTTACTGATGATGATGGCAGTACTATTATCCTCTTGTGGAGAGTATAATAAGATACTGAAGAGCACGGATTACGAATTGAAATATTCGTATGCGAAGAAATACTTCAATGCGAAGCAATACTCGAAATCCGCTACTCTGCTGGATGAACTGGTTACAATCTTTAAAGGAACAGCTTATGCCGAGGAGTCTTTGTACTTGTTGGCGCAAAGCTATTACGGTCAGAAAGATTATCAGACGGCTTCGCAATACTTCGAGACTTATTATACGACCTATCCGAAAGGGGAGTTTACGGAACTATCCCGTTTCTATTCCGGTTATGGCTTGTATCTGGACTCTCCGGATCCCCGGTTAGACCAGTCGCAGACGTATAAGGCGATCGAGCAGTTGCAACTTTATTTGGAGTATTATCCGCAAAGCGAACGGGCCGAGGAAGCGCAGAACATCATGTTCGAGCTTCAAGAGAAGTTGGCTTACAAGGAATTGATGGCCACCCGTTTGTATTTCAATCTGGGTACCTATATGGGTAATAACTTCCAGTCTTGCGTGATTACGGCGCAGAACGCCTTGAAAAATTACCCGTATTCCAAGTATCGTGAGGAATTCATGTTCCTTATCATCCGTGCGAAGTACGAGTTGGCGTTAGTATCCGTAGAGGAGAAGTTGCAGGGCCGTTACCGGGATGTGGTTGACGAGTATTACAACTACATGAACGAGTATCCGGAAGGTAACTACGTAAAGCAGGTAACGAAGTTCTACGACTATGCCAGCAAGCGAATTACAGATGCATATTAAGCGAATTTAATCAATAAAACGAAAATGGATTACAGAAAATCAAACGCTCCTACCAATACGGTGACCCGTGACATGATGAAGTTAAGTGAAGAAACGGGCAACGTATATGAGACAGTCGCTATCATTTCAAAACGGGCGAATCAGATTAGTGTTGAGATGAAACAAGATCTGGAAAAGAAACTTCAAGAGTTCGCTTCTTACAATGACAACTTGGAGGAAGTCTTTGAAAACCGTGAGCAGATCGAGATTTCACGCTACTATGAGAAACTTCCGAAATCGACGTTAATCGCCGCCCAAGAGTATGAGGATGGCAAGGTTTATTACAAGAATCCTGCTAAAGAGAAGAATAACTTCTAAGAAGAAATATTTTTGAACATCGGAAAGGCTGACCCTCAAATGAGTCGGCCTTTCCATTTAAAACGAACTAATTACCATGTTACAAAGAATACAAACTGTTTATCTGCTAATTATCGTGGCGCTTACGGTCGCTACCTTATTCTTGCCGTTGGCCGTATTGCAACAAGGAGACGCCCTCTTCTCGTTCGATGCTAGCGGATTGAGCACGATGATCGGTGAGCCGGAATTATTATATCCGGCGTGGGGCTTATTTGCCTTGACCGCTATCATCGCTATCATTGCTTTGGTGACGATTTTCTTATATAAGAAAAGAATCCTGCAAATCCGTCTTTGCGTGTTCAACGCATTGCTGATATTGGGTTTTTATGGTTTCTTCGCCTTCTTGATCTATTCCTTGAAGGGGGATATGGAAGGTGCCAGCGTAAGTGTTAAGATCGCTCTTTCTTTCCCGCTGGTCAATCTGATCTTGGATTATTTGGCGATCCGTAATATCGGGGCCGATGAGGCGCTGGTACGTTCTTTGGATCGTTTGCGTTAAGGCTTTTCAGATAAATCATTTGGTATATCCGTTGCTTATCATGAAGAAGACTCAGCTTATCCCCATCGCTTTATTGTCGGTATCGGCGGTAGCGAACGCCCAGAATGCCAGTCGTCCCCCGAATATCATCCTGTTCTTGGTGGATGATATGGGATGGGAGGATACCTCCTTGCCTTTCTGGACTCAAAAGACGCATTATAATGAAGTATATGAGACCCCGAATATGGAACGATTGGCGAATGGGGGCATGATGTTTACCCAAGCCTACGCTAGCAGTATCAGTTCGCCTACCCGTTGCAGTTTGATCACGGGGACGAACGCCGCCCGTCACCGGGTTACGAACTGGACACTTTTTAAGGATAAGACGACTGACCGGGAGAGTGGTGCGCTTACCTTGCCGGATTGGAATTATAACGGCGTGGCTCAAGTGGGCGGGACGAATAATACGTTTGTGGGTACTTCATTCGTGCAGATATTGAAGAATAACGGATATCATACGATTCATTGTGGCAAGGCGCACTTCGGGGCGATCGATACCCCAGGGGAGGACCCGCATCATTGGGGATTCGAGGTCAATATAGCCGGGCATGCCGCCGGAGGTCTTGCCAGTTACCTCGGTGAGAATAATTACGGGCATACCAAGGATGGTAAACCTTACGCCCCGAACGCTATCCCCGGATTGGAAAAGTATTGGGGAAGCGATACCTTCGCGACGGAGGCTCTGACGCAGGAGGCGATCAAGGCGTTGGACAAGGCTAAGAAATATAACCAGCCGTTTTACCTATATATGTCACATTATGCGATCCATATCCCGATTGATAAGGACATGCGTTTCTACCAGAAATATATCGATAAGGGGTTAACGGCTAAAGAGGCGGCTTACGCTACCTTGATTGAGGGTATGGATAAGAGCTTGGGCGATTTGATGGACTGGCTGGAGGAGAATGGCGAGGTGGATAACACGATCGTGATCTTCATGAGCGATAACGGTGGTCTTTCTAGTGATCCCGGATGGCGTGATGGCGAGATCCATACGCAAAACTATCCCTTGAATAGCGGTAAAGGCTCCGCCTATGAGGGAGGAATCCGTGAGCCGATGATCGTGCGTTGGCCGGGTGTGGTGAAGCCGGGAAGCAAATGTGATAAATACTTGATTATCGAGGATTTTTATCCAACTATCTTGGAGATGGCAGGCATAAAGGAGTATAAGACCGTACAGCCGATAGATGGCGTCAGTTTCATGCCTTTATTAAAAGGTACGGGAGATCCTTCCATGGGACGTAGCTTATTCTGGAACTGCCCGAATATATGGGGTAATGACGGGCCGGGAATCGGTCCGACTTGCTCGGTTCGTAATGGAGACTGGAAACTGATCTATTATTACGAGACGGGGAAGAAGGAATTGTTTGATATCCCGGAGGATATAGGGGAACGTAATAACGTGGCAAGGCAGCATCCCGATATCGTAAAGCGTCTATCCGGGGAGTTGGGTACGTATTTACGGAAAGTAGACGGGCAACGTCCGTCGTTTAAGGTGACAGGTAAACCGGTTCCTTGGCCGGATGAGATATAATAATTAAAAAAGAAAGAGCGTATGGAGTTTTACAAAGCGGAAGAGAATCGCTATGCGGATATGATATATCGGCGGTGCGGACGGAGCGGTATCTTATTGCCGGCTGTTTCCTTGGGATTGTGGCACAACTTTGGTAGTGTGGACGTGTTCAGTAATTTTATCCAGATCGCTCACGCCGCATTCGATCATGGCGTGACTCATTTCGACTTGGCGAATAATTATGGCCCGGCCTACGGATCGGCGGAGGAGAATTTCGGCCGGATATTGAAGAAGGGCTTGGGCGCTTATCGGGATGAGATGATTATCTCTACGAAGGCGGGCTACGATATGTGGCCGGGACCGTATGGGAACTGGGGAAGCCGTAAATATTTAATGGCTAGCTTGGATCAGAGCTTGAAACGGATGGGACTGGAATACGTGGATATCTTTTACTCCCATCGTCCGGACCCGGAGACTCCGGTCGAGGAGACGATGGGGGCTTTAGCTGATATCGTCCGACAAGGAAAGGCCTTGTATGTAGGTATCTCCAACTATGACGCGGACCAGACCCGTAAGGCCTTGGCCGTACTGAAAGAACATAAGGTGCCTTGCTTGATTCACCAAGCCCGCTATTCGATGTTCGATCGTTGGACGGAGCCGGATTTATTGCCTGTATTGAAGGAAGAGGGTGTGGGTATGATAGCGTTCTCGCCGTTGGCGCAAGGCTTGCTTACGGATAAGTATTTGCGTGGAATTCCGGAGAATTCCCGTGCGGCGAAATCGACCGGTCATTTGCAGACCTCTCAAGTTACCCCGGAGGTCGTGGAAAAGGCCCGTAAGCTAAACGAGGTAGCTGCCCGCCGCGGACAGACCTTGGCGGAGATGGCGCTCGCTTGGTTATTGAAGGACGAACGGGTAACTAGCGTATTAATTGGTGCTAGCTCAGTCGCTCAATTAATGGATAACCTGAAGGCGTTAGATAATGTCTCTTTCTCCGGGGAAGAATTGCAGGAGATAGAGAACATCTTAATATAACGTGAATCGTATCCGATTATAGATACGGGGCGTGCTCCGTCTCCGCAGCCTGTATAAATTTCAGAATAAATGAAACCGTTCTTATATCAAGTAGCGTCTCTTTTTTACGAGAAATGGGGGGCGGAGGTCAGTCGTCTGGCCTTTGTTTTTCCAAACCGGCGTACGGGGCTTTTCTTCCAGAAATATCTCTCGGAGGTAGCCGATACCCCCCTTTTCTCTCCGACAATCCTTACGATCAACGATCTCTTTATCCAGTTGAGCGGAAAACAATCCGCCGACCGGATCAGTATGCTTTTTACCCTGTACGACATCTACATCCGCCAAAGTGGTTCCACTGAGACTTTCGATGAATTCCTGTATTGGGGCGAGATGTTGCTCAACGACTTCGACGATATCGATAAGTACATGGCAAATGCCCGCATGCTATTCAGTAACGTGACGGACCTACGGGAGATAGAGAGTGATTTCGATTTCTTAAGTGATGAGCAGATCGCCGCTATCCGTAGTTTCTGGTCCAGTTTTTATCCCCGGGGCGATACGCCGAACCAGCAACAGTTCTTGGCGGTCTGGCAAGTGCTATACGATCTGTATGAGGAATTCCGTGCGACCTTGGCCGCCGAGGGAAAAGGTTACGAGGGCATGATCTTCCGGGAGGTCGTGGAAAGCATGGAACGGGGTGAGTCTCCGGATTTACCTTACGAGCGAATTGTCTTCGTCGGTTTGAACGCCTTGTCCGTATCGGAAGAACGTTTCTTAGCCCAGTTGCAGAAGCGGGAGATAGCGGATTTCTATTGGGATTATGTATCTGATAAGGTAACCGATCCGGATAATAAGGCTTCTTACTTCGTCTCCCGTAACCTGAAGAGCTTCCCTTCCTCGATGAAATTGCCCTCTGAGGAGAAGATAAAGACCGAGATCGAGGTGATCGGCATCCCTTCCGGTATCGGGCAGGCCAAGCACGTCTACACCCTGTTGAGCGATTGGTGCAAGGAAGTGGAGATGAGCTCGGAAGAAGCCCTGCGTACGGCGGTGATCTTGCCCGATGAACATCTGCTGATCCCGGTGCTGAACGCCATACCGGAGCAAATCCGGCGTATCAACGTCACGATGGGTTATCCCTTGGCGGGAACCCCGGTCGCCTCGTTGATCGAGTATATCTTGGCGTTGCAGAAGAACGTACGCTACATAGACCGGAATCCGCTGTTCTATTTCCGTGACGTGCTGCCGGTATTGAACCATCGTTACATCCTCTCCACCTCACCGGAGATTATTTCTTCCTTGGTGAAAGAGATCACGGAGAACAACAAGATCTATATCTCGCATACGGAGTTAGGGAAAACGCCTTTGCTAGAAATCCTGTTCACGCCGGTGACCGGGGTGGATGCCTTCTCTGATTATCTGATCAAGGTGTTGGAAGAGCTGAACAAGGTTATGTCCGCCCTTTCCGATGAGGAAGAGGAGGACGCACCCCAGCGGACGAACGATTTGGAGCAAGAGTTCATCTTCCATTATTTCACCACGGTAAACCGCATGAAAGAGGTAATGAAAGACGCTCGTATAGAGATGAAAATAGATACCTTCTTCCGCCTATTGAAGCGAGTAACCGATACGATCACGATCCCTTTCCACGGCGAGCCGCTTTCCGGCCTCCAGATTATGGGTGTGCTCGAGACCCGCGCCTTGGATTTCGACCGTCTGATTATCTTATCCATGAACGAGGGTATTTTCCCGCAACGGAAAGCGGCGAACTCCTTTATCCCTTATAACCTGCGCAGGGGTTTCGGGTTGCCTACCTACGAGCACCAAGATAGCGTATGGGCCTACCATTTCTATCGTTTGATAGAGCGTGCCAGCCACGTGAGCCTTTTATACGATACCCGCAGCAACGGATTGCAGACGGGAGAGGTAAGTCGCTTTGTCCACCAGCTGCATTATCATTATGAGGTGCCGATGCGAGATAAATTGGTGGTCTATAACGTATCTTCCTCCAAGACCCCGCCATTGGCCGTGCCGAAAAGGGAGGATGTCATGCGCCGTTTAGACGCTTACCGGAAAGGGGGGAGCAAGGCGATCTCGGCGAGCGCTATCAATACGTATCTGGATTGCCCGTTGAAATTCTATTTTTCCGTCGTGGAAGGCATTCGAGAGGAAGAGGAGGTGAGCGAGACGATCGAGAGCGATGTATTCGGAAGCATCTTACATAAAGTGATGGAGGAGCTTTACAAGCCGTTCCAAGGGAAGATGGTTACCGTGGATTTGCTGAAGGCGATCCGTAAGGATACGGCCTTGCTTACCGGAGCTATCGCCCGGGCTTTCGCCAGCGAGTTTTTCAAGACAGAGGTGGTTCGCTCCCTTACCGGACAAAATTACCTGATCGGCGAGATGATCCGCAAATACGTGGAGAAAATCTTGGAGCGTGACGGCAAGCTGACTCCTTTCGTTTACATCGAGTCCGAGCGTAAGATAAACGGCTTGATCAGCCTTTCCGACCATTCCGAGATCCGGTTGAAAGGCTTTATCGACCGTGTGGACGAGGTTTGCGACGCTATCCGTATCATCGATTACAAGAGCGGTAGCGGCACTACGACTTTCAGTAGTATCGAGAGCCTATTCAACAAGGAGGAGAAAGATCGTGCGAAAGCCGTGATGCAGGTATTCATGTATTGCTGGATGTACGCCCATCTCACCGAGAACAAGGGAAAGACGATACAACCGGGCATTTATTACGTCCGTTCCCTCTTCGCCGATCCGTTCGATCCATCTGTCTACCACCGTATCGAACGGGGGAAGTCGAAGAAGGTAGAGGATTTCTCCGGTTATGTCCAAGCGTTCGAGGAGGGGTTGCGGGGCTGCTTGGACGAGATCTTCAATCCGGAAATTCCCTTTACGCAAACCCCTACGGGGAAAGCTTGTCCTTATTGTCCATTTAAGGGTATTTGCGGTAAGTAGCATTTGTCTTGGTACTTCAGGGAGAGTACCGGAGTACTCCTTGCGAAGTACTGCGGTACCTCTTAGGCAGTACTACAGTACTTCTTGGGAAGTACTGAGGCGAGGCTTACTGATGAGGAAGCAATTCCACTATCTTTTCCAAAAAGATCTGATCGGTCTCATCGAAACTATCCGGTTGATCACTGTCTATATCAAGGACAGCGATTACCTTATCCTCCCATATCACGGGAACCACGATCTCAGAGCGTGACGCCGAGCTACAGGCGATATGTCCCGGGAAAGCGTCTACGTCCGGTACGATGATCGTACGGGTCTCCTTCCAGGCCGTGCCGCATACCCCTTTTCCGTATTTGATTCGTGTGCAGGCGATAGGGCCTTGAAAAGGCGCTAATACCAACTGATTGTCTATGACCCGGTAGAAACCTACCCAAAAGAAACCGAAAGTCTGCTTGAGTGCCGCGGCGACGTTCGCCATGTTAGCGATTAGGTCGGTCTCGTTACCTACCAATGAGGCGATTTGCGGGAGCAATGTCTCATACATCTCCTGTTTATCACCGTTTTTAATCCGTAGTTCCTCTGCCATATTTAAATTATTATAAGGTCACAAATATAAAGAATAAATCGAAATATCCGTATCTTCGCGGCATGGCAAAACAAAATTCTCCATTGGTATTAGGGACCGAGCCTATCGGTAAATTACTTACGCAATATGCGATTCCTGCGATTATCGCTATGACAGCTTCTTCTTTATATAATATGGCCGATAGTATTTTTATCGGTCATGGAGTGGGGGCGTTGGCGATTTCCGGCCTGGCCTTGACCTTTCCGTTGATGAACTTGGCGGCCGCCTTTGGTTCGTTGGTGGGAGTCGGCGCCTCTACGTTGGTTGCCGTGAAGCTGGGGCAGAAAGATTATGAGGGAGCGAATAAGGTGTTGGGGAATGTGTTGATCTTGAATGTGGTTCTGGGCGTCGCTTTCACGATCGCTTTCTTGTTCTTGCTTGATCCCGTGCTGTACTTTTTCGGCGCCAGTGAGAACACGATCTCATATGCCCGTGATTATATGCGGATTATTCTGTATGGCAATGTGGTTACGCATATGTATCTGGGATTAAATGCGGTCTTGCGCTCCTCGGGCTTTCCGAGGATGGCGATGTATGCTACGTTGGCGTCGGTCGTTATCAATTGCGCCTTGAATCCGTTGTTTATCTTTGGGTTTGGATGGGGTATAAAAGGGTCGGCTTGGGCGACGGTGATCTCGCAGGTGATCTCGCTTACCGGACAGTTGATCCATTTCTCGAGACCGAAACAACTCCTTCATTTCAAGAAAGGTATTTATAGGTTGCGCTTGGAGATCGTGAAAGGTATCTTGTCGATCGGTTTATCTCCGTTCTTGATGAACCTTTGTTCCTGCTTGATCGTGATCCTTATCAACCGGGGATTGAAAGAGCATGGGGGAGATATGGCGATTGGCGCTTATGGTATAGTGAACCGTATCGCTTTTCTTTTCGTGATGATTATCATGGGATTTAATCAGGGCATGCAACCGATAGCCGGTTATAATTATGGTGCCCGACTCTATTCCCGGGTGACGGACGTGACCCGGCTGACGATGCGCTGGGCGGTAGGAGTGGCTACGCTGGGGTTCTTGCTTTGCCAGTTGGTGCCGTCGTGGATCGTCCGTATGTTTACGAATGACGGGGAGTTGATCAGTGCCGCCTCTTATGGCCTGCATATCGTCTTCGCCGTATTCCCGATCGTGGGCTTCCAGATGGTGGCGACTAACTTCTTCCTTTCCATCGGCATGTCTAAGAAAGCGATCTTTCTCTCCTTGACCCGGCAGATGCTTTTCTTGATACCCTGTTTAATCCTTCTTCCCCCGTTATTGGGTACTCTCGGTGTCTGGATCAGTATGCCTATCGCCGATACGGTGGCGGCGATCGTGACAGCGATCGTGCTTGTGAAACAATTTAAACAATTCAAATATGGAACATAACGTGATATTACCTGCGGAATGGTACCCGCAAAGTGCCGTGCAGCTTACGTGGCCGCATGAGAATACGGATTGGGCCCCGATATTGGACGAGGTGATTCCTTGCTTCGCGGCTATCGCCAAGGAAGTGATCAAGCGAGAGAAGTTATTGATTGTCTGTCCGGACGAGACCGCCGTACGTGAACAATTGGGTGAGGTTGATTACGACCGTGTCATTTTCCGTGAGATGGATACGAACGATACGTGGGCACGGGATCACGGGGGAATTTCCGTCTTTGATGAGGGAACGCCCATGCTTTATGATTTCGTGTTCAATGGCTGGGGAATGAAGTTCGCCGCCCATCATGATAATTTGATTACCCGTAATCTTTGTCATATGAAAACTTTCTCCGATGAGGTGGTGCCCGCTAATATGCAACCTTTCGTGCTGGAAGGCGGTAGTATCGAATCGGATGGGAAAGGTACGTTGATGACTACCGTTGAGTGCCTGGCATCCGTAAACCGTAATGAGTATTTGCAACAGGAGGAATTGGAACGTTATTTGAAAGACGTATTTGGCTTGGATCGTATCCTTTGGATTGCCAGCGGTTATTTAGCCGGGGACGATACGGATAACCACGTGGATACGCTCGCCCGTTTCTGTAGCGAGGATACGCTCGCTTATGTCCGCTGCGAGGATGAGGAAGATGAGCATTATGAGGAATTGAAGGCGATGGAGGAGGAGATCAAGGAGTTTACTAGGGCGAATGGTGAGCCTTATCGTCTGATTCCACTTCCGATGGCCGATAAGGTGGAATGGGAAGGGGAGCGCTTGCCCGCTACCTACGCTAATTTCCTGATCATGAATGGGGCCGTATTGGTTCCGTTCTATGGCTCACCGAAGGATGAGATCGCTAAAGCGGCTTTGCGGGAGGCGTTCCCGGACCGTGAGATCGTGGGTATCAATTGCCTCCCGCTTATCAAGCAACACGGTTCTTTGCATTGCGTGACGATGCAATATCCGGAAGGCTTTATCGAATAACAGCTACAACCAATTAAATATGAAAGTAGGATTAATACAACAAAAGAATACCGCTGACAGAGCGGCGAATATAGAGAAGCTAAAGGTAAATATCCGTGAGGCTGCCCGGGAGGGAGCGGAATTGGTCGTCTTGCAAGAACTGCATAACGGCCTGTATTTCTGCCAGACGGAAGATACGAGCATGTTTGACTTGGCAGAGACGATCCCCGGCCCATCGACGGAAACCTTCGGTGCCTTGGCGAAAGAATTGGGTATCGTCTTGGTGCTTTCCCTTTTCGAGAAGCGTGCCCCGGGCCTGTACCATAACACGGCCGTCGTCTTGGAGAAAGACGGTACGATCGCCGGGAAATACCGCAAGATGCATATCCCGGATGACCCCGCTTACTACGAGAAGTTCTATTTTACCCCCGGTGATTTAGGCTTTGAGCCTATCAATACCTCTGTGGGGCGTCTTGGTGTGTTGGTTTGCTGGGATCAATGGTATCCGGAAGCAGCCCGTTTGATGGCTATGCGTGGCGCCGAGATGTTGATCTATCCGACCGCTATCGGCTGGGAAAGTAGCGATACGCAGGAAGAGAAGGACCGTCAGCTAGGGGCGTGGGTGACCGTACAGCGGGGACATGCCGTGGCGAACGGACTTCCGGTCATTTCCGTGAATCGTACCGGGCATGAGCCGGACCCTTCGGGACAAACGGGCGGTATCCGGTTTTGGGGAAACAGTTTCGCGGCCGGTCCCCAAGGTGAGCTATTAACCGTATTCCCGAATGACGAAGAGGAGGTACGTGTGATAGAGATCGACAAGACTCGCAGTGAGAACGTGCGTCGTTGGTGGCCTTTCTTCCGGGATCGCCGTATCGATGCGTTTGGTGGTTTGACAGAACGATTTTTAGTGTAATGACCGAATACACGCAAGAAGAGGCCGTCTTCCGCATGAACGAAATGGGGAAAGCGGGACGGCCTTTCCTTTTTATCATTGATTATAAACGAGAGCGGATCTACGTGGAGAGTCCGGAAGAGATCGTTCCCTCCGAGTTATTGTACGACTTGAACGGCTTTACGAATACAAATCACGAATGTAACTTGCGGGATTCCTCTCATCTTATATCCGGAGAACCTGTTGAATGGCAGCCCTCGTATGTTTCTTTCGAGGAGTATGCCCATTCATTCGAGACCGTTGCCCGGCATATCCATGCGGGTAATTCTTATTTGGTGAACTTGACATGCGCTACTCCGGTACATGCGAATCTCTCCTTAAAAGATATCTTCTACCAATCCAAGGCGATGTATAAGCTTTGGATGCGAGATCGTTTCGTGGTATTTTCGCCCGAGATATTCGTGCGGATGCGGGATGGTCTCATCTATTCGTATCCCATGAAAGGTACGATCGACGCTACGCTGCCCGATGCCCGGAGACGTATCCTCGATGATCCCAAGGAAGCGGCGGAGCATGCTACGATCGTAGATTTGATCCGGAATGACTTGAGTATCGTAGCCTCCGAGGTTTGTGTTCCCCGGTATCGTTATATCGATGAATTGCGTACGCATAACGGAAGTTTGTTGCAGGTTAGCTCTGAGATAAGAGGCCGGTTGCCGGAGGGATGGAACGGCCATGTCGGGGAGATTTTGTTCAGCCTCTTGCCTGCCGGCTCCATCACGGGCGCTCCCAAGAAAAAGACCTTGGAGATCATCGCCGAGGCGGAAACCTATGAGCGAGGCTTCTATACGGGAGTGATGGGGTATTTTGACGGCCAAGATTTAGACAGCGCCGTGATGATCCGTTTTATGGAACAAGTCTCTCCCCGTTCGTTTATTTTCAAGAGCGGTGGGGGAATCACCTCTAAAAGTGAGGTGAGATCGGAGTATAACGAGATGAAACAAAAAGTATATGTGCCCATCTATTGAGACCTTATCAGGGAGTCCGTTTGTGGAGACGATCCGTATCGAGAAGGGACAGGTATATAATCTTCCGTATCATAATGCCCGGATGAACCGTACCCGTAGGGAGCTATTCGGAGCGAGAGACGAAATTGATCTTGCGGGTTATATTCATTCGGGGGCTCATCAAGAACGTACCAAATGCCGGGTGGAATATACCCGCGAGGTCTTAAAGGTAGAATACGTTCCTTACCGTATGCGTCCGGTTCGTTCCTTGCGATTGGTTACATGCGATGAGATCGATTATTCCTATAAGAGTACGGATCGCCAATGCCTAAATGATTTATTCGCCCAACGAGCGGGACATGACGATATCCTGATCATCCGTGACGGTTTGCTGACCGATACTTCCATTTGCAATGTCGCCCTTTGGAATGGCACCTTTTGGATCACTCCCTCACGCCCTTTGTTATGCGGTACGATGCGTGCTTACTTATTGGATAAAGGCTTGGTACAGGCCGGGGATATCCCGGTAGAGGATCTGCCTAAGTACACCCGTATCCGTCTGTTTAACGCCTTGATCGGGTTCGGCGAAATCGATGAGATCACACGTATATACGTATGATCCTACGTATTAACATGTGTTCTTCTTATTTAGGTAGTTTCAGCACGAACCGGATCAAGGCCACGAACACCTTCCCATATCGGTCCAGCTTGATTTGCCCCACGCCCCGGATGTCGCTAAACTGATCCAAGGTGACAGGTTTCTTCTCCACCATGTCTTCCAAGGAATCGTCGGAGAAGATGATATAAGCCGGCGTATGTTCTCGCTCGGCGATTTGCTTGCGAAGTTGGCGGAGAGAGTCCAGCAAGGTCTCATCTATGGAGGCGGACCGGATCGGGCGGATCGGTTGGGCCTTGAAGGAGGATTTCCGCTCGTTCCTCCGGACGGGACGTGCCAACTCATCCGGTTCCCGGTAGACGACGAGCTGGGCCTTTTGCTCCCCGTACAGGACACGCCTGCCTAGCGGGGTCATCCGCAAGACACGCTCGGCTGCGTAGTCGATCTCCATGTATCCGAGTTGGATCATCTGGTAAATGTACTCCTTCCATTCTTTATAAGAGAGGTCTCGTCCGGCACCGTATGTTTTCAGCTTGTTGTATCCTTTCTCTAGGAGTTCCGCCCGACCGGAGGCACGTAATATGTCGATCAGCATTTGCATGCCTACATGCTCGCCGGTCCGTATAACGGCGCTCAGCGCTTTTTGTATCAAGACACTGCCGTCGAAGCGTTGTGGCGGGTTCTTGCACACGTCGCAGTTGCCGCAATCATGGTCCGCCTCCTCGCCGAAGTAACTGAGCAGGACACGGCGGCGGCACATATCGGACTCGCAATACCGTCTCATCCGGTTTAGCTTCTCCAAGTTCACCTCGCTTTGGCCACTCTCCTCGGCGAAACGACGAAGTACGATCAAGTCGCTCAAGGAATAGAACAGGAGGGTATCGCTTTTCATCCCGTCCCTTCCGGCACGGCCGATCTCTTGGTAGTAATTCTCGATACTCCCCGGCATGCTATAATGCACGACCCAGCGGACATTGCTCTTGTCGATACCCATCCCGAAAGCTACCGTGGCGCACACGACATCCACCCGGTCGTTGATGAAATCGTTCTGAGCCTGTTCCCGTTGGGCGGGCAGGAGGCCGGCGTGGTAGGCGATCGCCTTGATATTATACATTGCCAACTCATCGGCCAGCTCGGTCGTATCATTGCGGCGCATGCAATAGATGATACCGCTCTGCTCCCGGTGCCCCCGGATGAAATGGACGATGGCGGCGATCTTCTCTTTCTTGTTAAGCCCCCGGCGTACCGTGAGGGAGATGTTCGGGCGGTCGAATGACGATATGAACGTTTGGGGCGTGCGAAGCCGTAATTGCTCTATGATATCCTTCCGGGTGATTTTATCGGCGGTAGCGGTTAGGGCCACGACCGGGACTTTCGGGAAACGCTCCTTCAAGATCGCCAGTTGTGTGTATTCCGGACGGAAGTCATGTCCCCAATGCGATACGCAATGTGCCTCGTCGATAGCGATGAGCGAGATGTCCAGCCGAGGCAGGAACCAATCCGCTTCCACCTTGATCCGTTCCGGGGAGATATACAATAATTTGATCTTACCTTGCACGCAAAGTTGCTTCACCTGTTGTTGCTCCTCTTCCGGCATCATGCTGTTCAAGGCCGCCGCCGGGATGCCGTTGGCGATCAGTCCCTCTACTTGATCCTTCATCAAGGCGATTAAGGGAGATACTACCAAGGCCGTACCCGGCAGATAGATTGCCGGTAGCTGGAAACAGATCGACTTGCCTCCACCCGTGGGCATTAGTACCAACGAGTCCTCTTTCTGTAAAATACGCTGTATGATGTCCGCCTGTAAGGGACGGAAGGAGGTATATCCGAAGAACTTTTTCAGTAGTAGTAATAATTCTTTCATATTGTTTTTCCGAGCATAAAAAGCGCGAAGATAGTTTATATCATAAAGTTTTCCTATATTTGATACAGTCTGATGTTATTTATTTGACTGTAAGTAGATTAACAAGAATTCGCGTGAGGTGTTGGCAACGGATAAGAAATTAGTAAGCCTCTGTGGAACACCATGTTTCTCACGCTTTCAAATAACTCTCTTACTGGGTACAAAGGTAACATTTATTCCGGAAAAAGCAGTCTGTTTCAGTCGGAAATCCATCTAAAATCTTATCATTTCATGTTCTGTGGAGTAGAATGCAGCTACTCGTCATAGAGAGACCGTAGTTTCCATAGCCACAGGCAAAGGTAGTCCGTGTTCTTGTCGGACATTGCAAGGTCAAGCCCTTCGGGTTTCGGGGAAAATCATCCTCGCCCGGAGGGCTTGCGGTATTTTCCCTCGAAAACCTTGCATGTCCTGAACACGACCTTTTAAGCCTGCGACTATGGGAACTCCGGCCCCATAAGCCGGACTAACTAAAAAAAATAAGATTATGCAGACCGACAACATTGCAAAAAGAGGAAACATTCCCGACCTGCTATCCGGCATCTTAAGCGTACAAGTAAGAAACGAGGACAAGATTACGGAACATGACCGTATCTATTGTCAGAGCCAGCAGGATTTGCTCTACAAGACGCTCGACCAGATCGACCGATGGTATGCCCTCTTCAAAGAGGACGCAGAACAGTACAAAGAAAAATTCAAGTTCAAATACGAGGAGAACGGCAAAACCACGTACACTGACCTTGCGCTCTTCCCCGTGGCACGACCGGAAAGCCATGCCGATTCCGGAGCCGTCATCTTCATGCTGAAGGCCGCCTCGGAATACTTGCCTACATTCAACCTGCCCATAATCGGGCACTCTCCCTGCTCATCCGCTTCGCTCTTTTTCAGGTAGAACGAAACCCTTACATCTTCTTGATTCATAGCTCTATACTTTTAATTGCAAAATTAACTGGTATAGAGTTATCTGTCAGCATGAAAAATATGGCAGAACATAGAAACAGAACCCTGAAACAGAGAACAATAGACATATTTGGCCGATACACGGAAAATTATGCGTATCTTTGTTCTCGCAAACAAGTTTTTTTTGAGATGGCAGAGGCGAAATTAGGGTGGTTTCACGTTTCATTTTCGATGTCGTTCGACACTAAAAAAGGCAACGGATAGGTAGCAAAATTACCTCACAACTCCTCGACATCCCGCTTTTTTGGAGAAAGGAAGAATACAGTCATTCAACACCCAATTCCTTTAGTCTCCAACCACTTACTTTATTCCGCCAAAATCTGCCTGAATCTCACGAATTCTTACTATCTTTGCCCGCATTATTTACATAACGAGCCGTGATGGCTCACCCTATTTTAGAATGACATTTGAAAATTTAGATTTGATAGAGCCGATACGTAAGGCTCTCGTGCAAGAAGGTTACACGACTCCAACACCTATACAATCAGAAGCGATTCCCATCGTTTCACAAGGTTATGATTTATTGGGTTGCGCCCAGACAGGAACCGGTAAGACGGCGGCGTTCTCCATCCCGATTATCCAGCGGTTATATCTCCAGAAGAAGAAAGGTTACAAACGGGATATTAAGGCATTGATCCTTACGCCTACCCGTGAGCTTGCCATCCAGATCGGAGAGAGCTTTGCCGCTTACGGCCGTTTCGCCGGATTACGCCATACGGTGATATTCGGGGGAGTGGGGCAGAAACCCCAGACGGAAGCTTTGGAAAGAGGCATTGATATCCTGATCGCTACGCCAGGACGTCTGCTGGACTTGATCGGACAAGGCTTCATCCACTTGGATACCTTGGAGTATTTCGTTTTAGACGAGGCGGACCGTATGTTGGACATGGGCTTTATCCATGACATCAAACGTATTTTACCGCTCTTGCCCAAGAAACGCCAGTCCTTGTTCTTCTCCGCTACTATGCCTTCCGAGATCGAACGTCTGGCCGGTACGATCTTAAGCGAGCCTCGAAAGGTGGAAGTGACTCCGGCCTCATCGACCGTGGACGCGATTGACCAATCCGTTTATTTCGTCGAGAAAGCCGAGAAGATCAACTTGCTGAAAAGCCTGTTGGAGAACCCGGAACTGGAATCCGTATTGATCTTTACCCGTACGAAACACGGGGCGGATAAGGTGGCCCGTGTCTTGTCGAAAGCGGAGATAGGAGCGGAGGCGATACACGGCAACAAGAGCCAGACTGCTCGCCAACGTGCCTTGACGAATTTCAAGGATCATACGACCCGTGTGCTGATCGCTACGGATATCGCTGCCCGTGGAATCGACGTGAATCATCTGACGCACGTCATTAACTATGAGCTTCCCAACGTACCCGAGACCTATGTGCACCGGATCGGGCGTACGGGGCGTGCGGGCCGTGAAGGTGTGGCTTTCTCTTTCTGCGACGTCGAGGAAGTACCATTGTTGAAGGATATCCAGAAATTGATCGGCAAGGAAGTTCCCGTAGCGGGTGGTCATATGTATGAGACCAAGGAAGTGAAAGCCGCCGTTGCCGAGAGGAAGGAGGCGATCAAGCAAGAATCGAAACGCCGTAATATGTTCGGAAGCAAACGTGACGGCAACTACTGGCGTAACAAGAAACGTGCCGCCAATTCCTCTAAGTGATCTAAGTTGTTGTATTGTGCCGTCTGTTGCCATGCTTATGGCACGACTTTGCCACGCCGGTGGCATAACCGTGCCATAAGCGTGGCAAAGTTGTGCCACAAGAATGGCATCCCTTTAGAATATTTCATTATTTTTGCAATTGAATAGTGAGTGAAACTTAAGGGTTGACGTTTGTGCTGATTGTAAAAGAGGACATAATATCTCGAATCAATAATGGCGATGCCAAAGCATTTGAACAATTATATACGACATTCTACGTGTACTTGTGCGCCGTAGCGACTAAATATGTCTATAATCCGGAGGCGGCACGTGAGATCGTTAATGATGTTTTCATGAATGTATGGAATCATCATTCAGCGTTAATACATCCGGTAAACGCTTATTTAATTCGTTCGGTACGTAATTATTGCCTGAATTATTTAAGAGATAAATGCCAGCGAGAAGTCCCTTTATCAGATGTACAAGAAAGCTTATTGTCGATACAAGAGTTACAGATAGATGCGGACCCCCATCCGTTGGCTTATCTGGAGAATAAGGAATTCGAGGAGAAAATCTATCGTGCCGTGGATTCCTTGCCCGCTAAATGCCGGGATATCTTCGTGCAATATCTTTACCATAACAAGACATATGAGGAAATAGCGATAACAAATCATATCAGTTCCAGTACGGTACGAGTACAGATTAAGATCGGTTTGGCGAAGTTGCGTGAGCTTTTAGGTGACCTTTACCCTCTTTTCTTACTTATATTTAATTTTTTCGAAAAATAATTGGATTCTCCTTAAACGGAATCTCTAAAACATGTGTATATAATAGAAACCGGGTTAGAAACCGGCTCCTTTGTTAATATCATGGAAATAGAGAATAAGCACATAGAAGATTTAATTTATAGCTACCTCATGGGAGATATATCCGAGGAGGGGCGAAATGAATTACTACAATGGTTGGAAACGGATGACGCTCATAAACAGTGCCTTTCCGAGATGGCGGATTGTTGGGCGACGGCGCATGTACCTTTGTTTGCCTCTGATATGAAAGCCGATTTCCAAAAACATTTCGGGACACTTATCGATCCCGCTATTCCTTCTGAAAAGAATCATTGGCTAAATTTTCGGTTTCTAGGTAAAGTTGCCGCCTCGGTCTTGATCGTGGTATCGGTGGGGACTGCCTCTTATTATATAGGTACGAGACATAATCAGCCGAAACCTGCCGCCTTGGCTTATTTTGAGACGACAACTCCTATGGGAGCCCAAACGAAAGTCGTTTTGCCGGATCAATCCGTGGTTTGGGTCAACGCAGGTTCCACGTTGAGATATGGCAGTGATTTCAATACGAACGGACGTAGCGTGCAATTGGATGGTGAGGCTTACTTCGAGATTACCCGGGATTCCCTTAAGCCTTTTATCGTAAAATCAAAGAAGTTGGATATCAAGGTTCTAGGAACTAGCTTTAACGTAAAGGCTTACGGAATGGATGAAACGACCGATGTCACTCTGGTATCGGGAAAAGTAAACGTGAGCTTGCGGGATGAGGTTGTCCACGCAGGCGATGTAACCTTGACTCCAAACCGGAAACTAAGCTTTAATAAGGAGACCAATAAGGTAAAAGTCAGCGAGGTGGATGCCAAGGATGCGCTCTCTTGGATGGACGGTAGCCTGAAATTCTCCGAGCAACCTTTCATGAGTATCGCCAAGGATTTGGAACGTAAGTTCAACGTACGTATTCGCGTCGAGAGCGATCCTTTAAGAAAGGAAATCTTCTCCGGTAGCTTTACGAAAGATTATTCGTTGGATAAGATCCTCCGTGAGGTGGACGTGGATCACAAATATATGTGGACTCGTTCGGGAGATGAGATTATTATCAAAGATAAATAAAAATGCAAACCTTAATTCTAAGGTATAAGTGTGGAAATATAATATAAACGAGAAAATTATTTATTAAATCTAACTTTAATGGAAATGAACTATTTCAAGAAGACCGGTAAGATGATGGTAGCCGCATGTATGCTTGCGGGACTGCCGTTTATTCCCGGTACGGTTTCAGCGTCCGAACTTCAGACACAAATGATGTCTGTTCAAATGGAAAGTACGACATTAAAAGAACTTTTCGATTTGATTGAGGAAAAATTCAATTACACGTTCCTTATCCGTAACAATGACATCAATCTGAATGAGCGTATCTCAATCGACATGTCGAACCGCTCGGTCGAGGAGATTTTGATGACAGCACTGAAAAATCAGCATGCTGATTTTGTTGTAAACAACAATAGGATTGTCGTTTACAAGTCATCTTCTAATTCAAATGAATTGAGAAATGCGGAGAGAATGGTGGCGCAGCAGACAATTACGATTTCAGGTACCATTGTTGACGCTGTGACTGGTGAGCCGGTAATCGGTGCGAACGTGCTCGTGAAAGGCACTACGAACGGTACCAGTACCGATTTCGATGGAAAGTTCAGTTTGGAAGCTCCGGCAGGAGCTACTTTAGTCGTTTCTTACATCGGTTATGTGAACCATGAGGTTAAGGCGACTAGCGCTCCGATGACTATCCGTATCAAGGAAGACACTCAGAACCTTGAGGAGGTTGTTGTTGTTGGTTACGGTGTGCAAAAGAAGGAAAGCTTGACGGGTGCGATGCAAGTGGTGAGCAGTGATAAGTTGCTGGATGCCACAAGCCCTACGGTTGAGAATTTGTTGTCTGGTAAGGCTCCTGGCGTGCAGGTAACGTCCGGTGGTGGACAGCCGGGTGCGGCAGGTAAGGTCGTGATCCGTGGTAAGTCTACGGTAAATGGTAGCACGGACCCTCTTTGGATCGTGGATGGCGTAATTGTTGGTACGGATGCGGGTAGCTTGAACCCGGCTGATATCGAGTCCATGTCTATTTTGAAGGATGCCGCTTCGACCGCTATCTATGGTTCTCAAGGCGCTAATGGTGTTATCGTGGTGACTACAAAGAAAGGCAAGATCGGAAAAGCTACGATCAACGCTTCCGTGAAGATGGGTGTGAACCAGTTGCATCGCGGTAATATGGATATGATGAATGGAGCCGAGTTGTATGATTATTATAAATCATTCGCTAATCAAGATGCGATCCCAAGTTATTTCACGGAAGATTTGCGCAATCGTAACTTCGATTGGTGGAAAGAAGGTACGCATCTAGGCTTCGCCCAAGATTATAATGTATCCGTTTCCGGTGGTTCTGAGAAAATCAAGACTTATACATCTGTAGGATACTATAATGAGGATGGTGCCGTGAAGGGATATGATTATACCCGCTATAACTTACGTTTCAATGTGGAATATCAAGCGACAGATTGGTTGACCATCAAGCCGAAAGTATGGGCTACTCGTAGTGACGTGATGGATCAACAGCAAAGCTTGGGAGCTATTATGTTCTCCCATTTCCCTTGGGATTCCCCGTATGATGAGAATGGAGAGCTGATCCAGCAATACAGACCTACCAATTGGATCAATAGCGATGCTACCAACTATTTATATGATTTACAGTGGAACTATGATAAGAAGACTTCCTATGAGTTCATGGGTAACTTTGACTTTGATATCAAGTTCACGGATTGGTTGACTTTCTCATCTGTAAATAACTATAAATACAATAACTCTCTTTTCAAGAGCTATCAAGATCCTCGTTCTCAGTCGGGAATGGCTGACAATGGCTTGTTGCAGGACAAAACGACCTCTTCTTATCGAGTGTACAGCAACCAATTGCTTCGTTTTAACAAGGTATTTGATAAACATTCTATCAATGCGATCTTGGCGTATGAATGGAATACTTACACGCGTGAGATCAAGGATCAGACCGCAGCTAGCTTCGCTCCAGGCTTCTCTGTAGCAGATGTGGCGACTACTCCTAAGAAGGTGAAAGGATCACAGGTGGAATGGGCTGTACAATCTTATTTGTTTAACGCAAACTATGCGTACGACAACCGTTATTTGTTGTCTTTCTCTTTCCGCCGAGATGGTGCCTCTAATTTCGGAGAAGATGCCAAGTATGGTAATTTCTTCTCTATCAGTGGTGGTTGGAATATCCACCAAGAGGAATTCTTCAAGGCTAAGGATTGGGTACAACAGTTGAAATTACGTGCTAGCTATGGTTCTGTGGGAAACCGTCCTACTGAATTATATTCACAATATACTTTGTACTCTTTGTCTGCGGGATATGATGGAAATCCAGGTGCGGTAATCAGCCAGAAGGAAAACAGGAACTTGACTTGGGAGAAGACGTACACGGCCGGTGTGGGTATCGATGCCATCTTGTTCGACCGTTTGACAATCAATTTGGATTATTATAACAAGAAGACGACGGATTTGCTTTATAGGGTGCCGCTGCCAGGTGTGACGGGTATCACGGGTATCTATCGTAACGTGGGTTCTGTTAAGAATAATGGTTTTGAGGTAGCTATGAATGTGGATATCTTGAAAGGTGGTGATTGGAACTGGAGTGTTGCGGCCAACTTGGGCTTGAACCGTAATAAGGTTACGGAACTGTACGGAGGCAAGAGTGAGATCATCACTTCCAACGCAGGCTCAAGCTATTATATTTATATGGATAAGATCTTGACACCGGGTCAAGATGTGGATACTTGGTACGGAACGGAATGGGCCGGTGTAGATCCGGAGACAGGTTCTCCTTTATGGTATACCACGAACGAGAATGGCGAGCGTGTAAAAACCTCCAGCTATAGCGATGCTTCCAAGCATCAGACCATTTTAGGCAAGGCAAGCCCTGATTTTTATGGAGGTTTCTCTACGAACTTATCATGGAAGAACATCGATCTTTCTGCGGTATTTGGTTACTCTGTAGGTGGTAAGATTTATAACTACGACCGTTCAATGTATGATAGTGATGGAGCTTATGTGAATTATAATCAGATGAATCTGAAAGATGATTGGAACCGTTGGGAAAAACCGGGCGATATCGCTACGCACCCCAAGGCCGAATATGGAAATAAGAGCCAATCTAGTAAGGGATCTTCCCGTTATCTGGAGGACGCTAGCTACTTGCGTTTACGTACTTTGACGTTAGGTTATACGTTGCCTTGGAAGATTCAATACGTGGATAATGTACGTCTGTCTTTCTCGGGTGAGAACCTCTTTGTCCTCTCTGGTTTCTCAGGTGTGGACCCGGAACTTCCTGCGGAGGTTGGAAGTGCATATAAGGCTGGATCAGTTGGCGTTGCTATCTCCCCGTATCCACAAGCACGTAAGTTCATGTTTGGTTTAAATGTAACATTTTAATTAAAGAAATCATAATGAAAAAATTATCTATAGTGGCTTTGGCTGCGGCGGCCACGTTTATAACAAGCTGCGATATCGAGCGTATGCCTTATGATAAGTATACGGAAGACAAGATCATGGGTGATAAAGATGCGGCGGTTGATGTTTTATTGAATGGTTGTTATGCTAAACTGAAAACGGCATCTGAACATTTGCACTATTGCGGAGAATTTCCCAGTGACAACGTATGTAAGGATAAGCCGACTACCAATCCGTTCGGTACTTATTTCACTTATCAGCATACCGTTAACAACAGTGGTCTTTCCACGGTTTGGAACAGTGCTTATAATATTATCTCACAGACTAGTTCCTTGATGACAATGATCAAAGAGGGCGAGACTGCTGAACTGAACCAGAAATTGGGAGAGGCTTATTATATGCGCGGTATGATGTACTTCTATCTGTGTCGTGTATTTGGTCGTCCTTATTATCAAGAGCCGGAAAAGAATCTAGGTGTGCCTATTGTTAATGGTATGCCGGAAGATATGGAAAATTTGGAACTTCCGGATCGCTCTTCCGTGAAAGCCACGTATGAGCAGGCTGTGTCCGACTTGAAGAAGGCGGAGGAGTTGATGTCCGGTTTTAAATCTTCGGCTTATGCATCTAAATATGCGGCTCAAGCATTGTTGGCCAAGGTTTATATGTATATGAGTGGTACGTTCGAGAATCCGAGCAAAGAACATGCTCAGTTGTCGTATAATTATGCGAATGCGGTGATCGAGAGCGGACAGTTCTCTTTGCTGGATCGTAGTAATTTTATGCGTTACAATGAGTTGGCACCGGATGACCCATCCCAATCAGAGACTATTTTTGCCGTGAAGTTTGTCGCTTCGGATTGGAGCGATTGGGGTAGTCCTTTAGGAAGTATGTATGCGGAGATCGATGGCCAAGGCTGGGGCGAGGTGTATGCCAGCGCTAAATATATGGACTTGTTGCACGAGACAGGAAAAGGAACCGATGCACGTGAGGCATTTATTCATCCACAATATAAGGAAGATGCGAATGGGAATCAGATCCCCGCTTTCCGTTTTGTTGCTAATTTGTATACGGACGGTAAGGTATCCGGTTATGTGTATCGCCAGGGCGAGACGAAAGAAGTTGGCGGTAAGTTGATCGCTACGGTGGAAGATGAGGAATATACGTTGACACCGGTGGATGTAGATAATAAACGTTATTCAATTGTTTATAAGGGTCAGACTTATGTTGGAGATTATGATTATTATATGCTGGAAAGTCAGGGTAATCCCAAATTCTATAGTTATAAATGCTCTAAGCAAGAAGGTTATCCCCACCTTTATTCACCGGTTATCTCTCGCTTAGGTGAGCTCTACCTGATTCGTGCCGAGGCTAGCGCTAAATTAGGAAACTATCCGAAAGCATTAGCCGATTTGAATACCGTTCGTACCCGTTCCTTACCTAACGCCGAATATAAGTCTTTGGACGCTACCAATGCTCATGAGCTGATCATGAAAGAGCGTCAGCTGGAATTAGCTTATGAGGCAGACCGTGGTTTTGACGTGTATCGTGTTGGCGATACGATGAAACGCCATTATCCGGGATTCCATGACGGTGTACCTGAGTACCCTGCTACTAGCCCGTTGGCTATACAGTATATTCCGCAGTCCGAGATTAACGCTTATCCGGGTGCATTAACCCAGAATCCGTAATAAGTGGTGAAAATAGTATCGTATATCCAAACTTTCTTTATGGATATACGATACATTCTCTATTATTTTTTATTTTTGTATCCTTTAAAAACACAAGTTAATTATAAAATATATGGAAAACACTCGTCGTTCATTCCTTAAGAAAGTATCTGCCGCCGGTATTGGCGCCGCAGGTTTGGCAATGGCTGGAAACGCCGGAGCTACAACAACCGCCGCTGAACCCCAAAAGAAAAAAACAGCCGGTAAAGATGATGGTAAATTACGTTTCGGTTTCATCGGAACGGGTTCTAGATGTCATGAGCATATTAATAATGTATTGGCGATCCCCGGCAATAAAATCGTAGCGATTTGCGATATCCAACAGGGTCCGATCGATAGTACGTTGAAACATATCGCTAAATTTAATGTGCCTGCTCCGAAAGTTTATAAGGGAGGTGATCGTGAATTTGAGAAGATGTTGAACAACGAGGAGTTTGATTGCGTGATCATCGCGAGCCCTTGGGAATGGCACGTTCCGATGTCTGTCGCCGCTATGAAAGCTGGTGTTCCTTATGTTGGTGTGGAGGTTTCCGCCGCTAATACGATCGAGGAATGCTGGGATTTGGTAAACGTATCGGAGGCTACCGGTAGCCAGCTGAACATTATGGAGAACGTATGTTATCGTCGTGACTGTATGGCTGCGTTGAACATGGTTCGCCAAGGCTTGTTCGGTGAGATCTTGCATGGTACTTGTGGTTATGAGCATGACTTGCGTGACGTGAAGTTCAACGATGGACAACATTATACCTATCAACCCGGTAGTGGTGATTTGCGTATGGGGCCGACGGCTTTCGCTGAGGCTCAATGGCGTACGAATCACTCCGTACATCGTAACGGTGATATTTACCCGACTCATGGTATCGGACCGGTTGCGAATTGCTTGGATATAAACCGTGGTAACCGCTTCCTTTCTTTATCCGCTATGGCTACTCAATCTCGCGGATTGCATAAGTTTATCGTGGATAATGGTGGCGAGAACCATCCGTACGCTAAGATTCAATTTAATTTGGGTGATATTGTTACGTCTATGATTAAGTGCGCGAACGGGCAAACGATCATCGTGACACACGATACAAACTCTCCTCGTCCGTATTCGTTGGGATTCCGTATCCAAGGAACTGAGGGATTGTGGATGAACGATGGCAATGGTGTACATATCCAAGGTAAATCAAAGCCTCACCGTTGGGATCCGGCGGATGACTGGTTTAAGAAGTACGACCACAAGCTGTGGTCTTCACTGGAGGCCCAGGCCGCTGAGGCCGGACACGGTGGTATGGATTTTATCATGATGTATGACTTGATCGACGCTATCCGTAATAAGAAACCGGCTCCAATGGACTGCTATGACGCTGCCGCTTGGAGCGCAATCTCGGGTTTGTCAGAGATGTCAATCGCTCGTGGCGGTGCTTTGGTAGACTTCCCGGATTTCACCCGCGGACAATGGATTCACCGTAAGCCGCAGTTTGCTTTGTAATAGATTTTCATAAAATATTAGGGAAGGATGTCTTTATTAAAGGCATCCTTTTCTTTTTTATATACATTCTTCTTGTCTCTTCAAGTATTATGATTATTTTTGTCACTCAAGTTAATCTATTCTATCTAAATTTTAAATTCGTACTATGAAGACAAACAGAAGAGACTTCCTGAAGACTCTTGGAGGAATCGCGGCATTTACGATTGTACCGCGCCACGTGTTGGGTAATGGATTCATCGCTCCAAGTGATCAATTGACAAAAGGAATTATCGGTACAGGTGGTATGGGCCGTGGACATGTGGACTATGCCGGGACTCGTCTTGTCGCCGTGTGTGACGTTGATAAGAATCATCTGGAGTTAGGAAAACAGTTGGTAAAGGATAAGATTGCCGCATACCATGATTTCCGTGATTTGATTCTGGATCCCAATGTAGATATCGTTCATATAGCTACGCCTCCTCACTGGCATGGTATCATGTCTGTCGAGGCCGCTAAAGCTGGAAAAGATATTTGGTGCGAGAAGCCTATGACCCGTACGATCGGAGAGGGTAAACGGGTAATGGAAGCCGTGAAGCAATACGGGCGTATGTTTCGCTTGAACACTTGGTTCCGTTTCGCTGACCCGTTCTATGGATTGGGCACTCCCGTGAAACCTTTGAAGAAACTGGTTCAAAGTGGTATGTTGGGTTGGCCTCTAAAGGTAACGATCAGCAAACATACTGGTTTCGACTGGAAGTTCTATTGGGTTGGTAAAGAATATCTGGAACCACAATCGGTGCCTAGTGAGCTGGATTATGATTTCTGGTTGGGCCCGGCTCCTTACAAACCTTATAACCCGCATCGTGTGCATCAGACATTCCGTGGATACTGGGATTATGACGGCGGTGGTTTAGGGGATATGGGACAGCATTATATTGACCCTGTACAATATTTTCTAGGAAAAGATAATACCAGCCCGGTTAAGGTAGAGGTGGATGCTCCGCAACAGCATCCGGACGCTGTGGGTACTTGGCGTTCCATTACGTACACCTATGAGGATGGTTGCCAGATCGTACTTTGGGGAGGTGATTACGGGGATCCGAACACACCTTATATTTCCGGACCGAACGGTAATGTCTATAAGAATTTCGTATGTGATATCCCGGATTGGGAGAAAAAGTTATCCGATTATCCCGAACCTGAGCCACAGGTTACCGACTTTATCGAGTGCGTAAAGACTCGTCAGCCTTTTGCCTTGAATGAGCGTAATGGCTTCCGTTCCGCTACGATCGTGAATATGGGTGCCGTAGCCCTTCGTTTGAATCGTACGCTTCACTTTGATCCCGTAAAACTGGAATTTATTAATGATGAGGCAGCTAATCGTTTGTTGGATCAGCCGATGAGAGCGCCTTGGAACATTTAAACACATACACATATGAAAAAAGTATATATATCAATTGCCAGCTTATTGTTGTGCGGTAGTATGTTAATGGCTCAAAGCCCGGCTAATCGTACATCGAAGACGATCGTCGCCGATGTACTGGCACAGATGCCGGCGGAGCAACAAGCTGAATATAACAAATTAATTAATGACCTAAGCTCCACTGGCGAGGAAGGGGTCTTGATGTTGATTAACAAGATTAACGCTCCGGGAAAAGGCAGTAACTCGAACGTGGACTATGCGTTGAGCGGACTGACTCATTACGTAATGGCGAAAGGCGAGGAGAATGCCCGTTTAACAACAGCCAACGCATATTTGAAAGCTTTGGATAAGGTGAGCGACCGGGAGACAAAAGCGTTTATTATCCGGCAACTTCAACTGTTAGGGAAAGATGAGTGCGTGGAAGCACTGGCTAGCTATTTGAACGATGAGAGTCTAAGCGGTCCCGCTGCCCGTGCGTTATCCGCTATCCGTACCGATAACGCTAAGAAGATTTTGGTGGCTTCCTTGATGCGTCGCTCCGGTACTCCGAAGACGCAAAAGGATATTATCCGTGCGATCGCTGACGTGCAAATCGCTGATGCGGAAAATGTATTGAAAGCGATGCTTGGCTCCAGCGATGAGAATATGCAGAAGGAGGTTCTTTATGCGTTGAGCCGTGTAGGTTCTAAAGCTTCTCTGAGTGATTTAGCCGCCGTTGCCGAGAAAGCCGGTTATAAAATGGAAAAGACCGGGGCGAATGAGGCATATATCGCTTTGATAAAACGTGTCCTTGAACAAGGCGATACCAAAGATGCGGAGAAAGCAGCGAATGATTTATTGAAGAAGTCTGCGAAAGCAGGCATAACACAGACCCGTGAGGCCGCTCTTCAGATCCTACTGGCCGCTAAGCCGGAAGCTGCTACGAAGAATTTATTATCGGCTTTGAAAGATACGGATAAGGGATACCGTAATGCGGCTTTGAACTTCGCTTCGGGTTTCGCTGATCAAAATGTTTATATCGAGGTCATGAAACACATGTTAAAGGCGAAGCCGGAAGTCAAGGTGGATATCTTGAACTGGATAGGCCGTGAAAGCAAATGCCCGTCTAAACATGACGTGATCAAGAATCTGGAACTTCGTTTTGATCTACCAGCGAGACAAGTTCTGTTGGATCAATTGAAAGATAAGGATTTCGATGTGCGACAGGCCGCTGTTTGGGCCTTGGTTAAAATCGGTGATAAGAGTGTCATTCCTGTGCTGGCTGATTTGTTGAAGAGCAATGACAAGCAAGTGATTTTATTGGGCCAAGATGCTTTGGTGGCATTTAACGGCGATATTGACCAAGCAGTCGCTAAAGTGATCCCGTCCGCTTCCGATGCCGGAAAAATCGCTGGTTTGGAGCTGTTGGCGATACGTATGGCCGACGCGAATCTAAATACGGTACTGGATCAGATTAAGTCCGGCTCTACGGAGGTGAAGAAAGCCGCTTATACCGCATTGAAAGATGTAGTGTCTGAGAAAGATTTCACTTTATTGTGCGGAATGTTGGAGACTGCGGAGGCTTCCGCTATCGCTCCGCTTCAAGATGCGATCATTGCCGCTATCTCTAAACAACCGGCGGCAACTCAAGTATCTAGCGTGAATCGTCGTATGATACAAGCGGGAGACGGCAAGAGATATCTTTATTATAAGGTCTTATCAGCGACTGGCGAGAAAGAGGCTTTGGCTACGATCGTGGAAGGATTGAATAAAGGGAATGGAGCGGCCAAGGATGCGGCTCTTGACGCTTTGTTGGCGTGGAAGGGTATTGAGGCTGCCGATGAACTATTTACGGTTTGCCAATCCGCCGCTTCCGATCAAGTATTCGATAGGGCGTTAAAGCGTTATGTGCAATTGGTATCTAATCCGGCATTTACGGGAGAGAATCGTTTGTTGAGCTTGCGGAAAGTCATGGAGATCGCCCGGACGAGCGAGCAAAAGGCTCTTATTTTACGTCAGATCCAACGGGCGGATACCTTCTTGGCATTGATGTATGCGTCGGAATTCTTGGATTCAAGCGATGCGGCTGTTCGTTCTGCGGCTGTTTATGCGGTTTGGAATATCGCTCGTAACCATCCGGAATATAAGGGTGACAATGTGAAGGCAATCTTGAAACGTGTTTTGACCATGTTCGACGGGGAAGACGCTCGTTATGATATCGATGCCTTGAAGCAACATTTGGATGCGATGCCGGACGAGGTCGGATTTGTCTCTATCTTTAATGGTAAGGATTTAACGGGCTGGAAAGGTCTGGTCGAGAATCCGATCGCCCGCGCCAAAATGAAACCGGCTCAATTGGCGAAAGCGCAGGAGAAGGCAGATGAGAATATGCGTCGTGACTGGAAAGTAGAGAACGGCCTGTTAGTATTTGACGGTACTGGGTACGATAACCTATGTACGGAAAAGCAATATGGTGATTTCGAGATGTATGTGGATTGGATGTTGGATCCGAAAGGCCCTGAGGCTGATGCCGGTATTTATCTGCGTGGTACTCCTCAAGTCCAGATCTGGGATACTTCTCGGGTAAATGTCGGTGCGCAAGTAGGTTCCGGAGGCTTGTATAACAATCAGGTAAACGAGAGCAAGCCTTCGAAAGTGGCCGATAATAAACTAGGTGAATGGAATTCCTTCTATATTAAGATGGTTGGTGACCGTGTGACGGTTGTCTTGAACGGAGAAAAAGTGGTAGATAACGTGATTTTGGAAAACTATTGGGATCGCAAGCTTCCGATTTTCCCGGTAGAGCAAATCGAGATGCAAGCGCATGGCAGCAAGGTTTATTACCGTAATATCTACGTGAAGGAGTTGGAGAAACAAGAACCGTTCCGATTGTCTCCTGAAGAGGAAAAAGAGGGTTTCAAGGTTTTGTTTGACGGAACGAATATGCATGAATGGACGGGAAATACGGTTGATTATATCTTGGAGGATGGCTGTATCTCTATGGTTCCAAGCAGTAGCTTCGGAGGTAATCTGTACACCAAGAAGGAATACGGAAACTTTATCTATCGTTTTGACTTCCAGTTAACACCGGGAGCTAATAACGGTGTCGGTATCCGTACTCCGATGGAAGGAGACGCAGCATATGTAGGTATGGAAGTGCAGGTCTTGGATTGTGAACATCCTATTTACCAAGGAAACATCACTCCGCTGCAACATCACGGTTCCGTATACGGTATCATTCCCGCCCGTGAGGATCATCCGAAAGCGTTCAAGCCGGTTGGAGAATGGAATACGGAAGAGATCGTGGCGGATGGCGATCATATCCGCGTGACGGTGAATGGAGTCGTAATCTTGGATGGAAATATTCGGGATGCCGTGAAGAACGGTACGCCGGATGGAAAAGAGCATCCGGGCTTGTTCAACAAGAAAGGCCATATCGGTTTCTTAGGGCATGGTTCTCCTGTCAAATTCTGTAATATCCGTATCAAGGAGTTGAAATAAGCGGGGCGCTTGTTGAGATAAAAAGAGATCACTTCCTGTCCAAGGGAGGTGATCTTTTTTTATACGTTTTATTCTTGCCATATAAAAACATCTCATCATAAGCATATAAACTTTGATCTTTCTATATGTAAAGTCCGTTATGTCCTTGTATATCCTTCGTTCGCCGTCACTGAACGATCATTCGCTGTCGCTGAACATATATTCGCCGTCGCCGAATGACCGTTCAGTGACGGCGAACGAAGGATAGAGTTGTATCCAACAGAGAATAAATGCGTTTCTAATTACTCTTTCTCGCCGAACGCTAAATCTCCGGCATCGCCTAATCCGGGGACGATATAAGAATGATCGTCGAGGTCGTTGTCTAATGCGGCGATCCAGATTGTAGTCTTGTCATCCGGCATATTTTTCTGCAAGTATTCCAAGGCTTGTTTGCTTGAGATGATAGAGGCTACGTGTACATGGTCGGGTACTCCTTTGGTCAGCAGTGCCTCATACGCCAATTCCATAGAGCTCCCGGTAGCCAACATCGGGTCGGAAATGATCAAGGTTTTACCTGTTAAGCGGGGAGAGGCGATATATTCGATATGGATCTCGAAATTCAAACGGTCTTTATATTTGCGGTAAGCGGATACGAAAGCGTTCTCCGCATTATCCAGATACCGAAGGAAACCTTGGTGGAATGGAAGCCCAGCACGCAAGATCGTACTGATCACGATTGGATCGTCCGGCGTATTCATCGGGGCTATACCTAGCGGGGACTGGACGTCTTTCGTACTGTAATGAAATTCCTTACTGATCTCGTAAGCCATGATTTCTCCGATACGCTCAATGTTGCGACGGAAGCGAAGACTGTCTTTTTGTATGTCTACATCTCTAAGCTCGGCTACGAACTTGTTTAATATGGAATTGGTGTCTCCAAGATTAACGATTCTCATGAGTCTTTTTTGAGCCCAAAAGTAATCATTTCCGGACACTAAAAATCATAAGTACGAAATTTTCCATTCATACTTATTATAATGAAAGATTTCATACTTATGATTTTTTATCCCCTTGCCGGGGATATTTTTGCTACGTCTTCAGTGACTTTGTTATTTCAAGTGGGCATTTATCGCCTCTAGGAGGAATTTACCCGGTTTGAATTTTACGGTCGTACGAGCGGGGATCATTACCGGAGTGCCTGTTTTTGGATTTCTGGCAAGACGTTCTGTTTGCGGTCTTGGGATCAGTGTTCCAAATCCGACAAGTACGATTTCTTCATTCTCAGACATACGCTCTGTTACGATCTCAATGTAAGCATCCAATACTTTCTTTGCTTCTTGCTTTTGTAACCCGGTCTTGTCTGCTAAAGCCTCTATAAGTTCTGCTTTGTTCATAAATGCAAATTTTTTAAATTGTTAAACACTACAAATGTACACTTTGATACTGGTTTTCTAGTTACGTTTTGCAAAGATACATTTGCATATGAGTTTCTTATTAAACAAGGCCTGCGGGTGTTTGTTACATTTTTAAGAACAAAAAATGTTAATAATGTGTCAGTTTGCGAATTTCGGAACATTTATTGAATCTTGATATACCCGATTCGTGTGTACTTAATAGTACGGGATTCTATATGTTTTAAGACCTTAGCGGAAGTCAAAGTCAATTTTTCCCCTACTTCGAAAGCATGAGCGCCCGGTGGCAATGTCTGCGTGGTGAGACTACGATCTTTCGCTTTTATCCTCAATAAAAAGTAATTCCCGGCGATGTCCACGGCCGTGAGTAATTGGTCTACATAGAAATATTCGGTACCACGGATAATCTGAGTCTTGTAAGGATCGTCTTCTATGCGGACTTTAGTGATTGTTAACTTCAAATCGCTCAATTTTTCTCCAGGAGTTCCTACAAAGCGGCTTACAGGCATTTTATATTTTTTACAGGTCTGTAAGTCGAGGTAGATTTTACTGTAGGTCACGGCTAACTCTTTAAAACGCATCTCGCTTTTTACGTGAGGCTCGTATTTATCGGCTATCCAAACGACATATCGGGGATCGATCGTATAGATGTCATGCAAATGGTATCCTCTGTATTTGCCGAAAGAAATAATATCGTCTCCATTATCGGGAGAGCCTTTAATATCCGTTGTTATGTATAAAGGTAGAAAGGAGTTGTTTACCATCTTAATTGCCTTGTTCACCGAGCTGATGGCATTCAAATCGAGGTTCGCCAAGTAGACTGTCGGATGATAAGTGGCCAAAGGCGTAAAGAACCAAAGCGTATAATATAAGGTCTTTGAGGTAGGCAAAAGAATGTAATACCGCCCTTTGTCTGACGTTTTTCCTCGATTGAACGTGCTTAACTTGTCGAGGATCATCTTCTGTATTTCACCGGATATGCCGGACGTGTTCTCATCCATATGATCAACTTATTATACAAATCTACTGAAAAAATCCGGAACTACATAATTTGCGGATGAGTTATTTATGACTACTTTTGCCCTAAAAATAAAATAGACGATGAGAATAGAGCAGAATTATTCGTTGGAGAAACACAATACGTTCCATCTCCCGGTAAAGACACGTTGGTTCATGGAGTATGAGACGGAGGAGGAGTTGCAACGAATCTTACATGATGAATACTTTCAGGAATGTTTATCCTTGCATATAGGAGGCGGGAGCAATCTATTGTTCATCAACGATTATAATGGTATTATCATCCATTCCCGAATCAAGGGGATTTCTATCTCGGCGGAAACGGACGAGTATGTATCGCTTCGTGTCGGGGCTGCGGAGATCTGGGATGATGTCGTGGCGTACGCCGTATCGAAAGGTTGGGGAGGTATAGAGAATCTTTCTTTGATACCCGGCGAGGCGGGTGCTGCCGCCATCCAGAACATCGGGGCTTATGGCATGGAGATCAAGGATGTGGTGGAGAGCGTGGAGGCTTATAACCAATTGACATTCGAGAAACGGACTTTTACGAATACGGATTGTGAATATGGGTATCGTAATAGCTATTTCAAGAATGAGCATCATGACCCGCACATCATAACTTATATCACGCTCCGACTATCCAAGAACCCTAGCTTTTCGGTTGATTATGGGAACTTAAAGGAGGAGTTGACGAAATATCCGGAAGTTACTTTGGAAACGATCCGGGAGGCCGTCATAACGATTCGCAGGCAGAAGCTTCCCGATCCGGAAGTATTAGGCAATGCGGGCAGTTTCTTTATGAACCCGATAATTACGGCAGAGCATTTTGAGAAATTGAAAAAGCAATTTCCGGAAATTCCGTCTTATCCCGCTTCGGAAGGAAAGATCAAGGTCCCGGCAGGTTGGTTGATCGAGCAATGTGGGTTTAGGGGTAAAAACCATGGGCCGGTAGGTGTTTACGAGAAACAAGCCTTGGTATTAGTGAATTTAGGAGATGCCCGGGGGCATGAGATCGCGTTGGTCGCGGAGAGTATCCGTACCGCCGTAAAAGATCGTTTCGGTATAGAGCTTATGCCTGAGGTTAAATATGTCGGATAATGAAAATCGTTTTTTTAGGAACAGGAACGTCTACGGGCAATCCTGAGATAGGTTGCCAATGTGAGGTGTGTACAAGTAAAGATCCCCGTGATTGGCGTCTACGGGCCTCGATCTTGGTAGAGACGGAAGGGAAACGGATATTGGTCGATTGTGGTCCGGACTTCCGTTGGCAGATGATAACCAATAAGATTTACTATTTTGACGCCGTTTTAGTGACCCATGAGCACTACGATCATGTAGGTGGTTTAGATGATCTACGTCCTTTTGGCCGGTATAAGGATGTGGATATTTATGCGGAAGACAATGTCGTGGAGGCGATAAAGACTCGTATTCCTTATGTGTTCCGGGAGCATAAATATCCGGGAGTGCCTAATTTGGTCTTGCATACGATTGGGACGAAACCGTTTGAGGCCGCCGGTGTCATGATCACTCCCATCCGTGTAATGCACGCTAAGCTGCCGATCTTAGGTTTCCGTATCGGTAATATGGCTTATTTGACCGACCTTAAATATCTTCCTGAAGAAGAGTACGCTAAGTTGGAAAACCTTGATGTTTTGGTTATTGACGCTCTTCGAAAGGGAGAGCATCAATCGCATGAGAGTCTGGAGGAAGCCTTGGCGAATATATCCCGTATCCAGCCCAAGGAGGCCTATTTAACCCATATGAGTCATCGTATAGGGTTGCATGCGATCGTTGAAAAAGAGTTACCTCCACATGTACATTACTCATATGATGGATTAACGGTGACTTTTTAAGCCATATATAAAAAAGATTCTTTATCTTTGCCAGCTGAAAATCTAGAGAATAGCTGCTTTTTTAAGTTAGTCGCTTATAGCAGGGGTGGTATATAATAAAAACAATAATAGACTGTATGAATTTATCGTTTAAGAACGTACTATGCGTATGTTGCTTATTGCTGTCGGGATCTGTGTATGCGCAGGTTCCGCAAGACTTAATTGACAAGGCCAAAGCCGCTGGAATGTCGGAGACACAGATCCAGCAGGAATTAGCCAAGCGTATGAAACAAGAAGAGGGAGCAGCGGCCAGATCTCAAGCTACCGCTACTGATGCGAAGGTTAGCGACCGGGTAATGCCGGTAATCGATGAAGGACAATCCTTAGAAGCCCAACGTAGAAATAATCTTCCTGCTTCGGCTTTGGAGAATACCGTATTCGGGCATGAAATCTTCTCGAATAAGAACTTGTCTTTTGCCCCGGATTTAAACATCCCTACACCTAAGGATTATGTGCTTTCCGCCGGTGACGAGTTGTTGATTAATGTATGGGGAGATTCCGAGTTAAACTTGAAATTAAAGATTTCTCCGGACGGTACGATCCTTGTTCCTAACTTAGGTCCGGTGTCGGTCAGTGGATTGACGATCGCTGGCGCTGAGACTCGTCTGCGTCAGGAGTTGAGCCAGATTATGTCTACACTGTCTGGTTCGGGAGAGGGGAATACCTTTGTTTCCGTCAGCTTGAGCCAGATTCGTAGCATGAAGGTGAATATTGTCGGCGAGGTAGTCGCTCCCGGTACGTATACATTGCCTTCATTCGCCACACTATTTAATGCGTTGTATGCCGCCGGTGGTGTGAATAAGATCGGTTCTTTGCGTAGCATCAAGGTATATCGCAATAGCAAGGAAATCGCTAATCTTGACGTATATGATTATTTATTGAACGGAAAGTATACGACGAATGTCCGCTTGGAGGAGAACGATATGATTATGGTAGGCCCTTACGACCAGTTAGCGGTGGTTCGAGGTAAGGTGAAACGTAATCGCATTTTTGAGTTGCGCAAGGGCGAGACCTTGAAGCAATTGCTGGATATGGCCGGCGGATTTACCGGCGACGCTTATACGAAGGACGTACAAGTGAAACGTAAATCGGATAGTCGTTATCAGATCTCTACGGTTTCGGAGGATAAGTTCGCTTCTTTCGTGATGCAGGATGGTGATTCTTTGCAGGTAGATTCTGTTATTCCTTTTTATGAGAATCGTTTGATCGTGACGGGAGCTGTATGGCGTCCGGGAGAATATGAGTTAAGTACGTCGGTTCATACGGTAAAGCAATTGGTAAAACAGGCGGCGGGTCTTAAGGGAGACGAGTTCGCCGGTCGTGCCTTGATTACCCGTTTGAATCCGGATTTCACGACTACGATGATCGCCGTGGATATTCGTGGTATCTTGAACGGTACTGCTCCGGATGTAGAGTTGCAAGCGGAAGACCAATTAAGCATTCCTTCCTTATTTGATTTGCGTGAACCTTATACGATCAAGGTTGGCGGAGCCGTGAATTATCCGGATACGGTGCTTCCGTATCGTCATAATTTGACAATAGAGGACGCTATCATGATGGCCGGGGGGTTAAGAGAGTCCGCTTCTTCTATTAATGTTGAGGTGGCCCGTCGTGTAAAAGATCCTAGTTCTGATCAAAATGTCAACCGGATCGCCGATGTATATGAGTTCTCGTTGAGTGAGGACTTCAAGTTGAATGCCGGAGATACGATCTTCACATTGGAGCCGTTCGATGAGGTTTATGTTCGTTTCTCCCCGGGGTATCATGAACAACAGGTCGTGAAGGTGAACGGCGAGATCACTTTTGCTGGTAGCTATGTATTGGCTACGAAGAACGCTCGCTTGAGTGATATTATCGCGAAAGCGGGAGGCGTTACCCCAGAGTCTTATGTAAAAGGTGCTAGCTTGAAACGTCAGTTGACAGAAGATGAATTGAAACGCATGGAAACCCTTCTGGCTTTAAGTGAGGCGAATAAGCAAAGCCGGGATTCCATCGGTGTAGCGTTGATGAATGTGAAGGACTATTCCGTAGGTATTGATTTAGAGAAAGCGTTGGCAAACCCGGGTAGTATCGATGACGTTGTGCTTCGTGACGGCGATGAGCTTTATATCCCGCAGATGCAAAGTACGGTGAAGATGAGCGGAGCCGTGACTTATCCAAACAGCGTGACCTACACGAAAGGTATGTCGGTTACGGATTGCTTGTCTCAAGCCGGTGGTTATAATGATATCGCACGTAGGTATCCGATCGTAATCTATATGAATGGTAAGGTCGCTACAACGAAACGTACCGCTATCTTTTTCAAGCGTTATCCGAAAGTGGAGCCAGGCTGTGAGATCGTAGTTCCGACGAAGACGCAACGTGAGCGCCGAAGCTTGGCTGAGATCATGAGTATCAGTAGCTCCGCTACTTCTATGGCTGCTATGATTACCTCTATTGTTAACATGATTAAAAACTAATCAGGCATGGATACGATAAACGAGATAAAAAGACAAGAGTTACCCGAGGAGCAGGAGATCGATTTAATCGAACTGGCGCAAAAACTGTGGAAAGAACGTAAGTTCTTATTGAAAGGTTGTGGTATTGCGGTGGTAGTGGGTTTGATTGTAGCTTTCAGTATTCCAAAGGAATATACGACTACAGTGAAGTTGGCGCCTGAGACGCAGGATGCCACGAAAAAGTCCAGTCTTGGCGGTTTGGCTGCCATGGCTGGGATTAATCTGAATGCTGCTGTCGGTTCGGACGCTATCTCTCCGGATTTGTATCCGGATGTGGTGCAAAGCACACCGTTCTTATTGGATTTGTTTCCGGTTCAGGTTACGGATGAGGATGGGGAATTGAGTACTACTTTGTTTAATTATATGAACGAGCACCAACGCAAAGCTTGGTGGGGATATATCATCTCCGCTCCATTCAAGGCGTTGGGTGCGGTAATAAGTTTAATCTCCGGTGACGAGGAAGATTCTGAGGGCTTGAATCCTTACCATTTGACAAAGGATCAAGAAGAGGTGGTAAAAGCCTTGCAGGAGCGGGTATCTGTTTCCGTAGACAAGAAGACTTTGGTTATCACGGCTTCCGTACAGATGCAAGACCCTGTTATTTCCGCTCAGATGACAAAGGTCGTTTTGGAAAACCTTCAGAATTATATTACGAATTATCGTACGCAGAAAGTAAAGCAAGATTTGGAATTTACTCAGAAGGTATTTGGTGAGTCACGTGACGCTTATTATAAAGCGCAACGTGCGTACGCTGCTTTCGAGGATGCCAACCGTAATATTATCTCTTCCAGCTACCGTACGGAGCAGGAACGTTTGAAGAATGAGATGACTCTTACGTTTAATGTTTACAATACGTTGGCGCAGAAGTTGGAGCAAGATAAACTGCGTGTACAGGAAGAAACCCCGGTATATACAGTAATTGAGCCGGCTACCGTACCTTTGAAAGCGTCTTCTCCGAAGAAGGCACTTATCTTGGTCGGTTTTGTTTTCCTCGCTTTATTCGGATGCATCGGATATTTATTCGTAAAAGATATGTTTGTGGCAGCTTTCAAGAAAGAAGAGACTGAAGCTTAATTCCCGCAAACCGTAAAATATGCCACGGCCTCGTCATGACTGACTTGTGCCGTGGTTTTTATTTGTGGGAATAGCCGATTGATCCGATTGGTTATCGTGTCGCATAAGTTAGGGTAAAAGTTTTCCAAGGCTTTCTCATAGGGTTGCTCATTGAAGCAGCAAATATTTCCTTCATTATGGAACAAATCGATTGCCAACCATTGATTTTTCATTTTCCACTCCGTTGAGTCATTCATTTGAACCTGTAAATTTAAAGAGGCGCTTTGGATGAAGAGATTCATTGCGCCACTCTTGCTTTTTTTACTCATGAGATCTGCTAATTCCGGAATGATCTGTGTGGGGTACGTCTGTTGCTTTTCCGCAGTCTCTACCAATAATTTTCGGTTGTAGGACGCCACGAATATACCCTCGTGGTAGTAACAACCTAGAAAATGCTTATCAACATCCGGATAATACCTAGTAGGAACGGAGGTTTCCTCTCGTTGCTGGGCCGGAAAAGTGAAAGAGGCGTCCAGTTGCTTGAAAATACGCTCTGCCGTATGACTATCCATAGGGGCATATAAGACATTCCCTTGTGGATAATAAGCGATCAAGAAAGACGATAATTCCGGATTTTGCTGTATTAAAGAGAGGAAAATAGCGGGCGTATGATCCGAGAACACCTTATGTATATTCTTCATGGGTAGTATCATCTTCTCGAATACAGGAGGACGATTGATGGAAAAAATAGCCGTAGGGGTCGGGACGACCAAGCTATAGGGATCTACACTGGCAACAAATTGCTCGTCGCTCATATTCTTGTAAAAGTACCTCACGCATACGATCGTAGTCAGAAACAAGACAATAAAAGCCGTTATGTCTTTCTTGTCGATCCTCATGTTCGTTTTAAGAAGTATTTACACCAAGGCTTTAATCCGCATCCTTCACATTTTGGTTTCCGTGCGAGGCAAACATATCTTCCATGCAATATCAACCAGTGATGGGCGATGGGGATCAATTCTTCCGGAATGTTCTTCACCAACTCCTTCTCTGTTTCCAAAGGCGTCTTGCTATTATTGGTAAGGCCGATCCGGTTGGAGACACGGAATACGTGCGTATCCACCGCCATGGCCGGCTTGTCATATACTACGGATGCGATTACGTTTGCCGTTTTTCTTCCTACGCCCGGCAGTTTCTGTAACTCATCAATATCGGAGGGAACCACGCCTTTGAAATTCTCTATCAGCATTTTTGCCATACCTACCAGATGTTTAGCCTTATTGTTCGGATAGGATACGCTACGTATGTATTCAAAGACTACTTCCGGTGTGCTAGCCGCCATTACCTCGGGAGTAGGGAAAGCCTCGAACAGGGCAGGAGTAATCATATTCACTCGTTTATCCGTGCATTGTGCGGATAGGATTACCGCTATCAACAATTGATACGGATCGCCATAATGTAGTTCAGTCTCGGCTACCGGTACGTTTTCCTTGAACCAGTTTAATACGCCTTTATATCTTTCTTCTTTTCGCATTATTTTTTCGGTTTCTATTTTTCGCATCCTAAAGGTATAACTTTTAATAGGAATATACAAGCGGAGATGTGCCAAAAATAAAACGAGGTGATCCGAGAAAATGGGTACGTAGATGCGGATCGAGGTGCCGTGTTTTTTATTTATTTACTTGATCGTAATGATATTCTTCCCGAGTATGATCCCTAGGAAGGCTGCAATCAAGCCAAGGATATTGCTGGCAAGTACATTGAGTAGTGCCATCTTGTACTCTCCGGTGCGCATAAGTACCATCGTATCGAGAGCGAAAGAAGAGAAAGTCGTGAAACCACCGAAGAGACCGGTGAATAGGAAAGCTCTTGTATTGGTTGAAAAATTATAGGCTTCCGCTATACTCCAGCAGAAGCCGATTAAAAAGGAGCCGATCACATTGACCGACAAGATACCAATGGGAAAGGAGTAAAGCATCGATCGCTGCATCCACGTGGAAACTTCGAACCGTAGCGCAGATCCGATAGCTCCTCCTATTATTAAAAGAAAAACCTTTATCATATCAACCTAGTGTGTTTTCCCCGGGTTAGGTTAAGACCCGGGGAGATGGTAAATGATTTAGGTTTTCAATTTAATTGGCCGACTCAAACTGTCTCAAGAAACGAACATCGTTTTCCGAGAACATGCGTAAGTCTTTTACTTGGTATTTCAAATTGGTAATACGCTCGATACCCATTCCCAATGCGTAGCCTGAATAAACCTTGCTATCGATACCGCAGTTCTCAAGCACGTTCGGGTCTACCATACCGCAACCGAGGATCTCTACCCAACCGGTTCCTTTACAGAAGGGGCAACCTTTACCTCCACAAATGTTGCAGGAGATGTCCATCTCGGCGGATGGCTCCGTGAACGGGAAGTAGGAAGGACGCAAGCGAATTTTTGTGTCCGGACTGAACATTTCCTTGGCGAAGAACAACAAGGCTTGTTTCAAGTCGGCGAATGAGACATTCTTATCTACATATAACGCTTCTACCTGATGGAAGAAACAGTGAGCACGATAGGAGATAGCCTCATTACGATATACACGTCCCGGGCAGATGATACGGATAGGCGGTTCTTGCTTTTCCATTACTCGGGTCTGTACGGAAGAAGTATGTGTACGAAGCAATACATCCGGGTTATGCTGGATAAAGAACGTATCTTGCATATCGCGGGCAGGATGGTCCTCGGCGAAATTCAAGGAAGAGAAGACATGCCAGTCGTCCTCGATTTCCGGTCCCTCGGCGATGCTGAATCCTAACCGTCCGAATATATCGCAAATTTCTTTCTTTACAAGTGATAGAGGATGACGAGTGCCTAGTTCGATCGGGTAAGCCGTACGAGTCAAATCGATATCATCGTTTGCGGTCTGTACGTTCTCAAAGCTTTCTTTTAATTCGTTGATCTTGCTCTGGGTTGTTTCTTTCAGTTCGTTCAAGTATTTGCCAACCTCACGTTTTTGATCAGCCGCTACATTACGGAAATCATTCATCAACGCCGATATCTCGCCTTTTTTGCTAAGATACTTTATACGTAAAGCTTCTAGTTCCTCGGCATTTGCCGCTTTCATATTCTCTACTTCTTGAAGCAGAGCCTTAATTTTATCGAGCATTTCTAATCACACTTTGTATTTGTCATGCAAAAGTACGCCTTTCTTTTGAAACCGCAAGGGATTCGTAAGGTTTTTTAGTTAAATGTAAGCGCAGACACTTAGGTGTCTTGTTTTATATATTAAAGTATTTATATATCTTCGCAGCATAATCAAACTATAAATTAATTAATGGAAATTGTCATTATTATTGGCCTTATCTTACTTAATGGAATTCTGGCGATGTCGGAAATCGCCTTGGTATCAGCCCGGAAGGCTAGGTTGGAAACAGAAGCGAAACGTGGTAATAAATCTGCAGGCACTGCTTTGAAGCTGGCAAATGAGCCAGATAAGTTTCTATCAACTATCCAGATCGGAATTACTTTGATCGGTATCTTGACCGGTTTGTACTCGGGCGAGGCGTTAGCTTATAATTTCTCTGTTATAATAGCGCAAATACCTGCCTTAGAGCCGTATGCGTTAGGAATCGCTAAAACGACGATCGTTATTATCGTAACATACCTTACACTTATATTCGGCGAGTTGGTACCAAAACGGATCGGCATGGGTTGTGCCGAGAAGGTTTCTATGTTAGTTGCCAAGCCCATGAATTTTCTTTCTTTGATATCTTCTCCTTTTGTTTGGTTGCTTTCAAAGAGCACAGCATTGGCGGTGAAGATGACGGGTGTGGATACGAAAGAGGAAAATAGGGTGACAGAGGAAGAAATCAAGGCGATCGTGAAAGAGGGCTTCGACGGTGGCGAGGTGCAAGAGGTAGAGCAGGACATCGTAGAGCGGGTCTTTAATCTGGGAGACCGTAACGTGGGTTCTATCATGACGCATCGTAGCGAGCTGGTTTGGCTGGATGTGACGGATAGTACGGAGAAGATTCGGGAGAAAGTGGAGGAGAACTTATTTAATATATATCCCGTGGCCTCGGAGAAGTTCGATAATATAGTAGGGGTCGTTTATCTGAAAGATTTGTTCGGAAGGATCGATCAACCGGATTTCTCGATCAACCAAGTACTTCGCCCGGCACAGTTCGTTCCCGAGAACCAGAGCGTATATAACGCCTTGGAATCTTTCAAGCAGACACACGTGAAATATGGACTCGTTACGGATGAGTTCGGAGGTATCCAAGGTATCGTAACCTTGAAGGATATTATGGAAGGCTTAATCGGACAAGTACCGGAAGTCGGAGAGGAGTCCGAGATCATACAACGTGAGGATGGTACTTGGTTGGTGGACGGCCAATATTCTTTCTATGATTTCTTGGAATATTTCGACATGGAGGATTTGTATGCCGAGCATGATTATAATACCTTGAGCGGCTTGATCCTGGAGATATTGGAACGTGTACCGAAAACGGGCGAGAAATTGAAATGGCTGGACTTTGAGTTCGAGATCGTAGATATGGATGGCGCCCGGATCGATAAGGTCTTGGTAACGTACCTGAAAAATGGGTAAAATATCCTTTTAGAAGAGTAAGCCGAGCGACATACTCATTACGTTCGTTCGCTTGTCAATATTGATATCATAATTAATCTCGGGAACTGGATTGTTGACTTTCTCGAAATCGGATTCCACTTGATTCAGTCCGAACTCATAGACAAAGTCGAAGAATAGACGCCCGATGTTAACCCCTACACCCGTAGCGATATTGACTCCGAACGGAGTGTTATCATTCACGTATTCTACATGCGTGGTAGGAGACTCTACCGTATAGGCGACCTTATAGTTGTATTTTAATTTGGGGCCGACCATGAGGCTAAGTCCGTAAGGCCCTTTCTTCACTAGATTATAGCCTACCATTATGGGAACCTCTAAGGAGCTGGTCTTCATCATCAAGAGGTCGGTAGTTGCCGGTGTATTGGACATCATATTATTTTCCGGCAAACTTTGAGGTATGGAAAAACGGATATTTCCCTCAGAGCGATGCCATGAGAAACTAGGCTGGAGGAAGAACCGTTCGATATTGATCCGGCAAAAGGCCGCTGCCAGATAACCTACCTTATATTCGATGTCTATATTCTCCGCTTCCTTCCCGTTGATGGAAAGGGAGTTTATGACAGGGAAAGTGGCGTTGAATCCTACTTTGGCTCCAAAGTTGAATGCCTTGTCCTCGAAACGCATGAAGCTCTGGGCTTCTGCTAACAGACCGAAAGATAGTAACGCTCCTATAAGGTAGACTTTTTTCATACCGTTATTTTTTCTTTTTCACGGACCAGCCGAATTTACCGACAAATTCACCTAATCCGTAATACTTACCATGTGAGTAAGCTAAAAGATCCGCTTTCCGCATATCAAAAGCCCCTGTCTCGGGATCTAGATATCGGTCGTCGGCCTGTACGTTTACGACATCAGCGATAAACATATCATGACTTCCGAGAGCGATCACCTCTTTTACCCGGCATTCGATACAAAGCGGGGACTCATCTATCGTAGGGGCGTTAACGACAGTCGCCTTTCCGGGAGTGAGCTTCATCTCCTCGAATTTATGATGGTCTTTCCCTGAGTTTACCCCGCACCAATCCGTGGCGTAGGCCAGCTCACGGTTCGTCAAGTTAATGACGAATTCCATATTCTTTTTCAAGATCGGATAAGAGAATCGTTCCGGACGTACGGATATATAACACATCGCCGGATTCGTACAAATCGTACCGACCCATGCGACTGTTATTATATTGTACTCGGAAGGTTCATTCCCGCAACTCACCATTACAGCGGGCAATGGATAAATCATGGTTCCCGGTTTCCAATCGTGCTTCATAATAAAAACTGCGTTTTTATAATTGAAAGTTGAGAATTGAGAATTAAAGATTCCGTAAAGCTAATTCTCAATTCTCAATTCTCAATTCTCAATTACCTAATGATTATGTCTTCTTTATTAATCTTACGTTCGCAATAATGACATTTAATGGTTCCCTTCTCCTTGTCGATCACGTGGAAGCGGGAAAGCATCGGCTCATTATTGGTGATACATTTCGGATTGTTGCATTTAACCAAGCCAATCAGCTCGTCGGGTAAAGTAACCGTCTTCTTCTCTACAACCTCATAATCACGGATAATGTTCAATATAATATTCGGGGCGATCATGGCGATACGGTTGATCTCGTCCTCCTCGAAAAACTTGTCGGCGATCTTGATCATACCCTTGCATCCCATCTTGTTGCTATGGAAATTATTGCCGATCGTGATCGTATTGTTCATTTTCTCCAGTCCCAGTAAAGAGGCTACCTTGAATAATTGGCTGGGAGGAATATGGTCTATGGCGGTACCGTTCTCTAAAGCGGCTACCTGCAATTCTTTTTTCTTTTCTGCTGACATAAAACTTCGTTTTTATTCATCGATAGATATACCTAAAACTTCGCAAATGATAGCTTGGCGTGCGAACAGCCCGTTGCGTGCCTGCTGGATGTAATAAGCCTTTGGATTGTCATCTACATCGTAAGCGATCTCGTTCACACGGGGTAGCGGATGTAAGATACGCAGGTTCTCACGGCTGTTTCTCAGCATGTCGTTACGCAGGATATACACGTTCTTTACCCGCTCGTACTCTTCCAAGTCTGTGAAACGCTCACGTTGTACACGGGTCATATAAAGGATATCCGTCTGGTTGATGATATCTTCCGTGAAATCGGTATGCTCCTCGTATTTGAGTCCGTGCTTGTCGCAGAAGTTCTTTTGCTCGTCCGGCATGCGCAGCTCGTTCGGCGCGACGAAGTGGAAGGTCGGATGGAAGTGAGACATTCCCACGATCAAGGAGTGAACCGTACGGCCATACTTCAAATCGCCGACCATCGTGATGGTGAGGTTATCCAGCTTGCCTTGTGTCTTGCGGATGGAATACAGGTCCAGCATGGTTTGCGAGGGATGTTGGTTCGCCCCGTCACCAGCGTTGATGATAGGGACATCCGTCACCTCGGAAGCATAGCGGGCAGCTCCTTCCAGATGATGTCTCATAATGATCAAGTCCACGTAATTGCTTACCATCAAGATCGTATCTTTCAAGGTCTCGCCCTTGGAGGAACTAGTCGTGGAAGCGTCCGAGAAACCGATCACCCGTCCACCTAAACGGTTTACGGCTGTCTCGAAACTCAGTCTCGTACGTGTAGAGGGCTCGAAGAACAGGGTGGCGGCGACTTTGCCTTCCAGTAATTTCCGGTTCGGATTCTCCTCAAACTTCCTTGCGTTATCCAGAATACGAAGAATGTCCTCTTTGGAACATTGATCGATAGAAACTAAACTTTTACTTTTCATAGGTTGTGTATATTCTGTCTTATGTACGCGAATGTATAAAAAAAGCGGAGACCGAAGGGCCTCCGCTTTATATTTTATTTTAAGAAATCAACTAGACTTGCCGGAAGATAGAACGTGTTATTTTTATCGACATAAACGACGACAGAGTTTAGCCGTATCTCGTCTTGACCTTTCTTCCCGGACTTCACGATATTGGAGAACGGGGTGATCGTTAGCTGTTTTTTCTTATCTTTCTTGTTCTTAACGATCAAGGTTGGAGAACCTTTCTCGTCGGCGGCGGGGACGATCTCGCAAGTGTAATCCTCGAATACGTCCGTGTGGCGTGCGAAGTTCTTGCTTGTAAGATCTTCCAAGTTATCGTGTGTCAATCCGAACAAATTGCATAAGTACTCATTCAGCTCGATGTTCGTATGCATACCTAGGGGTAAGGTGCCTTGCGGATGGTAAGCGGCAAGGAATACTTCCTCGCCCGTATGGCCGCCGGTCGTGAAACCGAAGCAAGTGCGGGAAGTGATGATATGCGCCATCAATCCGGTCAGTGAGCCGCTGTACATGGAGGAGTTGTCTTCCTTACCGCGCTGGTCTTCCGGTATCGGGCTGTTCTTGTAGTCCTTGCAATTGTTCAATGCGTTCATCTCTTCCGGGGTCAGCTCGAAGCCGGCGTAAGTGCGGAATACGTTTTGCACTTCTGAGTTAGGAACACTGTTTACCTTGTTGGCGAAACCCTCGGCGGTCAATTTATACAGGGAGAATTGGTGGAACAATTGGTCTTTCGTCAATTTATCGTAACCTTTACAATCTCTTCTACCTAAGCTGATACCGCTGTTTCCGTGGTCGGGTACGATGACAACGGCAGTCTCGCCGTTATTGCGTGCGAACTCCAATGCGGCACCGCAGGCACGATCGAATGCCAAGAAATCGGTAGCCATACCTACCGGGTCATTTCCATGAGCGGCCCAGTCTACCTTACTGCCTTCTACCATCAAGAAGAAGCCATTCGGGTTCTTGGACAATTTGTCGATCGCCTTACGAGTCATTTCCTCGATAGAAGGTTGCTCTTCCGGATTGCGGTCGATATCGTAAGCCATTTCCTTGTTGCCATATAAAGCCCACATCTTCTGATTATTATCGGCACGCATACCTTTCAGGTCGTTTCTATATACGCCGTATCCGTTCGCCAATAGATAATCTTCCATATCCTTCGTAAGGATAGACACTCCGCCACCGATAACGACGTTGATATCATTATGAACCATCTGCGGAGCGATCCAGTCGTATTTACCACGGTTGTAGCTATGAGCGGAGCAGTCCGCCGGGGTAGCGTGCGGGAATTCGCAAGTGAAAACCAATCCCGTGGCTTTGCCCTGCAACATCTTTCCAGCCTCCAATACGGTGGTAAGCGGTTGGAAGGCACGGGCCGGGTCGGTCGGGTAGATATCGTTATCACCGTCGTTCTCCGGGTAAGTGGATACATAACCCGTACGGCTCGGCTGTCCGGTCATGTAGCATGATGTAGTAGGAGCGGAGTCGCCGATAGGGGCGTTAGAAGAATGCGTACGCACCGTTCCGCACAAATACGGGTCGATGTTCAATTTCGGTTTGCTGGGATCTTGGTACCATTGCAACCAACGGGCGATAGAGATAGTCGCCAATGAGGTTCCGTCCGGGATTAAGAGAATCACGTTCTTGACAGGCTTCACGTTCTCCTTTTCCACGGCATTGGCCGGCATAATGATAATAGCCAGCAAAAGTAGAAAAGCTACTGTTTTTTTCATGTGCTTTAATTTAATAATGTATAACAAAATCTTCTATTAAATCTTAATTTCCAAGTGGGATGATCTCCTCGTTGAACCGTGTCAACTTCTCCACGCCCGTCTCCGTTACAAGGAAACTGTTCTCGATACCCACGGCACCGACACCCGGGATCACGAATTTGGGCTCCAAGGCGAATACCATATTCGGCAAAAGCTCCTCTTTCGAGCGAGGGGTAAGCACGGGTAGCTCATTGATCTGTATACCGATGCCATGTCCCACGAATTTAGCCTGTTGCTCGGTTCCCATAAAGTTAGCCGAAAGACCTTCTTTCTTAGCGATATTCGCCGCTATATTATATAAATCCGAACAAGCGGTTCCCGGGCGGGTAGCGTTTTCTACCTCCTGCTGTATCGTAAGGGCCACTTGATGCGCCCGATAAGCTTCCTCCGTCAGGCGCCCTACGGAGAAGACACGGGTCATGTCCGTCATATAAGCCGTATAATTGCCGGCCATATCCACCATGATAGCGGTACCTTCTTTTAATAAAGTACCGTTAGCGCCTAGTGGACAAGAAGCGTCTATGCCGCCTCCACCCAAAGCGAAATCAAAAGGGGATGGGGTCTCGGCGTTTTCCCCGGCGAGAATACTACCCATATAGATATCCATATTGGCTCCGAAAGCACGGAAAAGACCGATCGAGCCGTTCTTGCGCATACGTTTCTCGATCTCGTACTGGAACTCCAAGTCTGTCATACCGGGACGGAAGCATTCCGGGATCTCGCTATAAGTAGCCTCGTGCTTGCGGGCGGCGATACGGAATTGCCCGATCTCCCAAGGGGTTTTTACCCGGCGAAGGTTTCGCATGAAAGCGGTGGCGTTACCGGCCTCCTCCGGTTGGAATACCTTATCTAAACGGATGTATTCATTATAAGTTAACTCATCTGCCTCTAACAAGAGTTTTTTCGGCATCTTGATCCCTCGTTCCGCGAATAGGGGCGGGATGTCTTCCGGCTTGCGGATGTATTCCACTTGATGTCCTGAAAGCCCGTTCGGGCGTTTGATCAGGAACCATGGCTCACCGTCTATCGGCAAATAAAAATAACCACTATAGATTTGTCCTGTCGTATAATAAAGATTTACATCTACGGTAAGCAAACAGGCATCCATCCCCATCTTCGCCATACCATCTCTCATCCGATCCCATTTTATCTTTAGGTCGTTTTTCAATTCTTCTGAAATCATCTTCCTTTGTATTACTTTTATTTTGTACCGGGCATCAAAGGTAACAAGAATTTACGAGATTGAAGTGGATTTGAGGTGAATAAAGAAGTCGTATCTGTATCTATTCTTTGATTCTCGTCGTGAATCCTACAAACCACGTCGTGGTCTTTATAAACCATGCCGTGATCTGTAAAGACCACGACGTGGTTTGTAAAATAGAAGTAGATCCGATATAGAATATATAAGTGCTCAGCTGATTATTCTTACGGAACAGATAGGGTATCCAATACTATTGAACCGGAATCTTGATAACCACTTTCCTGATATTCCCTTGGCCGATACCCGGGGCATGCCCGTCTTCCGGGAAATAAATGGCGAATTGCCCGGGATAGATTTTCGTATAGGCGGTAGGTTTGTCGATATAAAAGGCGATATCTTGCTCCTCGTTGTATGGAACGGACTCCTCTAGCAATTGATCTCCCGGTTTCCATCCGATTTTCTCTACGCCCAATAAGGGGAATTGAATATCGATGAATTTCTTATGGGTCTCGATGGCCGCTTCTGATTTCTCCTTTCCGGAGAGACTGGCGATGCTAACCGTGAAACCTGCGTCCGCTATCTCGTATTTACCATCTTCCATTTTTGAAAAATCAGTAGACTTAACATAGTCAAAAGCCTGCTTGAACAGCGGGTGGATACATTCGGTTCGCTTAGAGTTCTCAAATGAGTCTAGAATCATATTGTTATTAAGTTTTAGTGATTGGTTTGAAAATCGTTACAAATGTCGGGTATTTCCCTGTTAAATAATAGTCATATTTCTCAAATAAATCTATTGAGTTCCTCAGTTTCTTTAACGTACGTAAATACTGTTTCGCTAAGTTTGCAATCTGATTGCAATCATATTTATCGTATCTTTGTTTTCATTTATATATAACTAAACAGGTGATGAAAGATTTGGAGACAATTATATTACCGGTTCTCGAGATGAGTTGCGCCGTATGTGCCAATAACGTAGAGAATACGGTGAAGGGGCTTCCCGGCGTGGAAGAGGCATCGGTGAATTTCTCGGCGAATACGCTTTCCGTCAAATACCATCCATCCTTGATTACCCCTCAGAAAATGAGAGAGGCCGTGCAGGCGGCCGGATACGATTTGGTCGTGGAGGTAGAGGACCCGACGGCGGTACAGGAGGAGATGGCACGGGAGCATTACCGGAAGCTACGCCGGAATACGATCGGGGCGTGGGTCTTTTCCATTCCGCTGGCCTTGCTGGGAATGGTGTTTATGCATACGCCCGGCGGTAACTGGATCATGATGGCGCTGGCTTTGGTGATTATGATCGGGTTCGGGCGGTCGTTCTACGTGAATGGCGTGCGCCATGCGTTGCACGGTAGCGCCAATATGGATACGCTGGTAGCGTTAAGTACCTCGATTGCTTTCCTGTTCAGTTTCTTTAATACCGTATATCCGCGGTTTTGGTGGGAGAGAGGATTGGAGCCGCATGTCTATTATGAGGCGTCCGGCGTGATCATAGCGTTCGTTCTGTTGGGTAAACTTCTGGAGGAACGGGCGAAGAACAGTACTTCTTCCGCTATCAAGAGCTTGATGGGATTGCAGCCTAAAACCGCACGTCGTGTGCAAGATGGTCAGGAGGAAGAGGTCTCTATCTCGTTATTGCGGGTGGGAGATCTTGTCAGTGTCCGTCCCGGAGAGAAGATCCCGGTGGACGGTATGGTGTCTCAAGGTTCCTCTTCCGTGGATGAGAGTATGTTGAGTGGCGAGCCGATCCCTGTCGTGAAATCACAAGGCGACCGGGTCTTGGCCGGGACGATCAACCAAAAGGGCGCTTTCTTGATGGAGGCGACCGGGGTGGGGAGCGCTACCGTATTATCGCAAATCGTACAGATGGTACAAGCCGCTCAAGGAAGTAAGGCACCCGTGCAGCGTATCGTTGATAAAATAAGTGGTATATTTGTACCGATCGTTGTCGGATTGGCGATACTCACTTTTATCGTCTGGCTGGTAGTAGGAGGAAGCGGGTACTTCTCGTACGCTCTCTTATCGGCGGTATCGGTATTGGTGATCGCTTGCCCTTGCGCGTTGGGACTTGCTACGCCAACCGCCTTGATGGTCGGGATGGGTAAAGGCGCCGAGCATCATATATTGATCAAAGACGCTTTTGCCTTGGAAAACCTTTGTAAGGTGGATACCGTCGTGCTGGATAAGACCGGGACCTTGACCGAGGGCGTGCCCGAGGTGACAGACTCTTTCTGGATATCGGAGGCGAGCCGGGATATGCTGGATATCCTTTATACCGCCGAGATGAAGTCTGAGCATCCTTTGGCGTCCGCTATCCTCTCATGGTTGAAAGGAACGGAGGCCGCAGAGATCGACGCTGATAGTTTCGAGAGCGTAACGGGGCGTGGTATCCAAATGCAGGTACATGGCGTGACGTATTGGGTAGGAAGCAAAGGCTTTTTGGAAACCTTCAAGGCGATGGTTCCGCCCGAGGCTGGGCGGGAAATCATCCGGTGGGAAGAGGATGGCAAGAGTATCGTTTATTACGGTTGGGAATCGGAATTGCTTGCGGTCATGGCTATTTCGGATCGGTTGAAACCTACGTCGGGAGAGGCGGTAGAGGCCTTGAAAGAAATGGGTATCGAGGTTCATTTATTGACCGGCGATGGAAAACGGACCGCCGAGACCGTTGCGGCCATGCTGGATATCCGTCATTATAAGGCAGATGTCTTGCCGAGCGATAAGGAGGAGTATATCCGTTCCTTGCAAGCCGCCGGAAGGAAAGTGGCTATGGTTGGGGATGGTATCAACGACTCGCAAGCTTTAGCCCGTGCGGATGTGAGCATTGCGATGGGTAAGGGAACGGATATCGCCATGGATGTGGCGATGGTCACGTTGATTACTTCGGATTTGATGTTATTGCCGGATGCGATCCGCTTGTCGAAACGTACGGTTCGCTCGATCCACCAGAATTTATTCTGGGCATTTATCTATAACTTGATCGGAATCCTATTGGCGGCGGGTGTCTTATTCCCGGTGAACGGACTGTTACTGAACCCGATGTTGGCGAGCGCCGCGATGGCTTTCAGTTCCGTGTCGGTGGTATTAAACAGCTTACGGTTGAAATGGAGTAAACTTTAAATAATAAATAGAGATATGAACTATAATATAAAAACAGAATACGGTTAACGATAATTAGCATACTCATG
>NZ_SRYM01000090.1 GCF_004793765.1 Parabacteroides distasonis
TGTCTGAAACCTCCATAAGTTCCGATATGGAGAACGGTTTGAGCAGGCAACCGGAGAAACCACGTTCCATAAGTTCCTCCTTGCTGCAACTGCCCGAAGCGGTTGTCACGACTACCGGGATAGCCTTTGAATTGCCAACGTTGGAGGTGCGTAGCAGTTCCAGCAGCTCGAAACCGTTGATTTCCGGCATGTTCAGATCGGTAAGCAATAGACTGTATTCCTTTTTCCTTATCATTTCCATCAGCTCCGCAGCATCAGTGCAGGTGTCACAATGTATCCCTTCCTGCGCATACATCTCTTTAAGCATCAGTAGCAACACTTCGTCATTGTCGATGGCAATTACATCATGGAATGTACGGTCATGATGAATCCGTGCATGATTTATCCTTTCCGGCAGTTCCCCGGCTGTCTGCATAGGTATTTCCACCATGAAACGGCTGCCTTTGCCTTTCTCGCTCTCCAACCGTATCGTGCCGCCGAGCATCGCCACGATACTTTGCACGATGGACAAACCCAATCCGAAGCCGTCTTTTGCGGCAGCGTTTGACAGACGCTCAAACGCGCCGAACACCCGTTGCTGTTCCTCTTCGGTCATTCCTGTGCCCGTATCTTCGACGATAAGTGTCAGCGTATCGTTATTATAATCCATTGTCAGAGAAACGCTACCATTCTCCGTGAATTTGATGGCGTTTGACAGTAGGTTGTTGCCGATTTGCAGGATACGTTCCTTATCGGTCAAGACGACTGCATCCGTTTGATTGGTTATGGTCAGAGCCAGTCCCTTGTGCATGGCGATGGGCGTAAACTCCGTTTCGAACGTGTGAATAATTGCGGGAATTCTGCAAGGAGAAATATTCGGCTGCTCCTTGCCGTTATCCAGACGGAAGAAACTCAGCAGGGTGTTGAGCATTTCACGCATACGGTCGGAGGATTGCCGGATATTACGGACATATTGCTCTTTTTTATCCGCATCATTCCCTTTTTCCATCAACGCGGTATAACCGATTATTGCGGTTAAAGGTGTGCGCAGTTCATGCGTGATAGTATGCACGGCTTTCTTGCGAGAATTTATCAGTGCCTCGTTTTTCTCTACCGCTTGTTGTAGCTGTTTGATTAAATTTGTCGTTTCCCGTTTGTACCGCTTGATACGGTTAGTATTCCGGTGAATTATGATATATGAAATGATTAACAGAAGGAGGACGAATCCTGTCAAGCCACCTATCTGAATAAACGATTTTTCACGCATGGTGGCTATCTCGTCCTCTCTCTTTTGCAGGTCAGCTTGTATTTTTCCATCTATTTGGCGAATCAAACTTTGTAACTGACGGTTAAGTTCGGCATTCCGTGCAGCAAGACTGTCAGCGTGTTCCGATAAACGGCGGCTTTGTGCTTGTTGTTCGGCTATCATATTCCGGCTAAGAGAATGGAGCATCGTGGTAGTCACGGTGGGCTTTGCTTCCTCCTTTTTACCAAAGATGCCCAAGAAGCCCTTTCGCTTCAGCTTCTTGGGTTGTTCTTGCGTACTTTTATATACGATTGCAGGCACTTGACGGGCTATCCTTTCTTTGATGCTTTTCTGTTCATCAAGCATCTGTACAATTCGTCGCATTTGTTTTTCTTTATCCTCTAAAAGATAGTGTACACTGTCAATGCGTTCAAACGGGTAGATAGACGTGAAATAATAAAGCATACTATCCAAAGCCATACGCTGCAAATGATAATTTGCAATATCTTTATCTTCCCATTCCAATATTGTTTCTCCTAACAGAGAAAATCCTGTTAAGCGAAAGTTTAATTCATTAACATGTCGGCGCAACTCATCAGTGGTTCGGTTCTCCTTCTCTAATACTTCAAGCTTTTTCCATTCATACTGATAGCAATATATAATCATTCCTATTAGTATGAATATTAGAATATAGCCACATGATATTAGCTTGCGGATTGAAATCATAAATTTAATGAGGTTTGAAAGAGATAAAATCAACAATGTCCTGAAGGACTTCGGGGGAGATCGTTTCCTCAATTGTGCCGTATTCCTGTACTGCGCCCGTTTGAGCGTGTTGGAAAAGATGATTAAGTCCGGGATAAAGTTTCACGGTCGCTTTCGGGGCGAGTCGTTGCATTTGAAGCATATTCAATTCCGGGCGAACTTGTATATCCTTTTCTCCGTACAGTACGAATACCGGGCAATCCGTCTCTGCGATGCTTTCCGCCGGTGAAAAACCGATATAGTAATTTAGCCACGGGTTATTGTCAGCCGCAATCTTTTTCAGATTGGCTTTCAAAGATGTATGAACGGGAGTATTCTTCCAATTTGCACATATATCCTCAATATTTTCAACCGCCATATTGTTACCCTCCCTTATTTTCAGTTCATACATCTTGCGCAATGCCTCAACATAATCCGATACAATATCTGCCGGCATGTTGCCCTGTTCCAGCATTGTTGCGCTTTGATCTATTAAAACCGAGTCACCACGAACAGCCTGTGCGCCAATGGCTATAATGAAATTCGGATTTGAGAATAATCCCGAATTGTTATCAGCTCCCAACATGAACGCCACTGCCGCTCCCTCACTATGCCCCAGTATTCCCACATTCTTGAATTTCACTTCTTTGCGCAGGTATTCCATTGCTGTTTTAGCATCCCGTGCAAAATCTTCAGTGGTGGCATTTTTACCGTCGCCGGTTGATTCTCCATATCCTCGGTCATCATATCGTAAAGTTGCAATGCCGTTTCGGGCAAGGTAATCTGCGATGACAGCAAACGGCTTATGTCCGTATAATTCTTCATCACGGTTTTGCAGTCCGCTACCGGTAATCATTACGATAACCGGAGTTGCCTCTGTAAAACTTTCAGGTATGGTAAGTGTTCCTGCGAGAGTAACACCATCTGATAGGTTATTGAAACGAACTTCCTTTGTCGTGTATGGATATGGTGGCTTAGGCGTTTGAGGCCGCTTTAATTCCACAATGCCCGGAAATAATTCAAGGTCGGCACTCATTGTTCCTTGTGCGCATTTCCCAATGAGTTTCCCATCTTGTTTGCATCCGGTAAACGTCAATCCTATGCGTTTAACTGTCACATTTACAGAATCAGCCGAAATGAAATTCACTTCTCCGGCTATACCGTATGCTCCTTGATCCGGAGAATCAATCGTAACTGACGGTTTGCCATCTTCACTTGTCTTGAAATTGAACACAATCTTTAACTCCACTTGCGGAGTTACCTTCAACGTACCATGCCATGATCCCGAAATATCATCATTGGAAGCCATGATGTTTAGCACGGAACAGGTGGCTAAAACAGCTGCGATTATCATTCCTTTCATTATATCGACCTATTATTTTATTAGTTCCATCAGTATATGACCCTTATCATCTTTCAACACCAATATGGAATCGGCCGTGATTTCGTATGATTTGATACTGGGCAGAATAGATGCTACGCTCCTTTCCACTATCATGTCATCGCAAGCCAATTCAGTAAATGATATATCAGAGAATTTCAAGGCGTTTTTGCTTTTTTCAAAACTGCCCGAAATTGTATTGCAGTCAGTGGTGCAGGAGAACACTCCGGCGTTATCAAGCTGCAATATATACTCTGATTCCTTGTTTATCTGCGTCAATCCGTATGACGAAGTGGCGATGCAGTTGTATTTCTCAAGCCGCCATCTCCCATACAGAATGTTATCTGACGGGGAGTCGCACGAGCCAACCAATATGACTAATGCAAGCATTATTACTGTAAAAGTGTTTATTCTCATATCATTTACGTTTTATCGTCTGGCATTTTCTCCTACTCATTTCCTCGGCATACGCTATTTCTCCATGTTCCCGTATATAGCTGATACAAGCCGGGCGGTCGGAGTTAAAGAGCAACGCGAACACTTTGCTTATAAAGTTGGAATAGATTTTACACTCCCTTACGTCACGCTCACACTCGGCACAGGTATGATAGCCTTTGCTTATGCAGCACTGGCGGATTTTACACCACGATGCTTTCTCGTTATTCTTACATCCGGGGCATTTACCGGACAAGAATTTGCGACACGCTCCACAATACAGCCCACAAGCGGCTATATTATCCTTACTTACTATTATACTTTTCATATTCAATGTTTTTTATCTGTATGTTTTTTGCCACAGCCATAACATATCCCATCATGAACAGATATGACACCACTGCAATCTGAGCAAGTCCAACGTTCATTTTCCCTTTGTATAAACTTTTCAATACCGTTTTCTCTTATAAAAGCGAGATTGCCCATAAGCGACTCAATCATCGGATAGGCGTTGGCATACCAACATTCCTTATCGACAATCTCCATGCATGGATATTGAGGACATTTATCACAGAACCCGTCGGGCAGTGTTTCCCGTATTTCGCACTTTACAATCTTGCACAGATTGGCGCAATACTCACCTTTGTAACCCTCATTCCGGCATCCGACACAAGGGTTGTCTTTTCGCAGTGCTTCGCTGCAAACAGCGCAGTTCAGCCCGCATGGGGCAATAATATTTTTATCCATAATCTAATTCTATTCAATTTGTTAAAGTGCACCCACCACAAAACTTTTAGTCCGCTGCCTATATCTCAGATAAACTGAGACTGTCAAGATGCAGGCTATAAAATCTGCCAAAGGAATACTTAGCCAGACTCCGTCAAGCCTCAGGTCAAATATTTCAGGCAGCAGGAATATCAACGGGATGAAAAATCCTATTTGGCGTATGAGCGACAAGACAATACTCATTTTCGGCTTGCCAATAGACTGGAAAAAGTTTGTTATCATAGTCTGCATGGCCATAACCGGAAACATCAAGGCACAGATACGAAGACCTGCTACTGCAATGTCATTAAGTGCAGTTTCGTTTGAGAACAACTGTATAATCGGGCGAGCCCCCATTTCACACAGTAAAAACACGGAGAACATGAAAGCAAAAGCTATTGTCAACCCGGTGTTCATGGCTTTGTTAACCCGGTCTGTCTGGCCGGCCCCGAAGTTGTATCCTATGATGGGCTGCATGCCGACAGCAAGACCGATAATTATCATCGAGAACAGCATGTAGATTCGGCTGACTATGCCGTATGCCCCGATCGCAAAGTCGCCACCGTAAAATCCGAATCTGTTAATAAGGGCAATGCTTATGGATGCCGAGCAAAGATTTAATATAAACGGCGGAGTCCCCAGTTTCATGATTTCTCCGGACAGACGGAAGTTCCACCTGAAACGGCTTTGCTGAAAATGTATTTTATTTGATTTCATAGAGAAGTGCCTTACGACCCATACAAGTCCGACTACCTGCGATATGACTGTGGACATGGAGGCCCCCTTAATGCCAAACTCAAATACAAATATGAATATTGGTGTCAAAACCAGATTTAGCCCGACGGTCAGCAGAGTGGACTTCAATGATTTTTTGGGGAAACCGTTTCCGCGAAGCAAGTTATTAAGGCTTAAAAATAGAAATGTTATTGGATTGGCGCAGAGCAATATTCCAATATATTCCCATGCATACGGAAGCGTGGCTTCACTTGCGCCGAAAAAGTATAGTACAACATCCAGATTAAGATATGTAATCCATCCCGTCAGGATGCTGATTACGAAACCCAAAATCACCACGGTATGCAGAATATCGGCTGCCTGTTCATATTGCCTACGTCCCAGACAGATGGAGGTCAGCGTGGTCCCGCCGATCCCGACAAGCGTATTGAAAGCAATCAGGCAATTCATCATGGGGAAAGTAACTGCAAGCCCGGAAATAGCCAGTGTACCGACACCATTTCCAATGAATATACTGTCAATAAGATTATACAGTGATACCGCTGCCAGATTGATTATGGCCGGTATGGAATACTGAAGCACCAACTTACCTATTGGAGCTGCTTGGAACTGGCGGTATTTCTCTTGTGATACGTCTTGCATTGTCCGGATTGACACTTTCATTATTAATGATACAGGGTATGCCGTACTGTAAGATACGGCATACTCCAAGTATCAGATAAGATATTTGTACTATTGGTATTTCTTCTTGTTTTATTCGTCGTTTGATGACCAATACTGGTTGCAGATATAATAGTTGAACTCCAGTGTGTAGCTTGATTCAGACGGCAGTCCGCTATTTAGTCCGGGGTGGAATTTGGGAAGTATACGCGCCATGCGCAGAGCCTCGGTATCAAGTGTCTTACCGGAACTTTTAACGATTCGGGCATCCTTTACAACTCCGTCTTTGGCGATGGTAAGCTGCACTGTGGCATCCATGTTAAGAACACCGTCTTTGTATGCGGTTTCAGGGAAGGAGATGTTTTTATTGATAAAGGCTCTCAGTTTGTCCTTGCCGCCGGGGAAGTTGGGGGCGGTTTCTGTCCTGATGAATGGCACGGCATCGGCCGCGTCCGCTTTCTCCGTGACCACCACATCGGAATTTCTTTCTGTCACTCGAATGGTGGAATCGGATTTTTCGCTAATTTTGTAGCGCAGATCCTCCACCAGCGTAGCGGCAGATACCTCATTGATTACTGCTGACACCGCAGGGGTAGCCAGACCGATTAACGCGAGTGTCATTGCTGGCACCATGACAAACGCACGCACACGGGCTTTGCCTGTCGGTTTGCTTGATAACATCATAGTTATACGTTTTTTAAGTGAACTGTGATTGAGACAGTTGG
>NZ_SRYM01000091.1 GCF_004793765.1 Parabacteroides distasonis
CGGACAATACTTTGCCCGTCAAGTCTCTCGCTACGGCTTGGTAGCTGATGAGTTGCGGTGTTTGCGCTTGCGTGAGGCCGATGGCGAGAAGCCATGCGCACAGCATAAGGATCTTTCTTGTATTCATCTGATTTATATTTAAAAGTTAATAATAGTTCGTATAAACCAGCATATACAAAAAAAGCGCGGGATTCGTCTGTCACTTATCCCACACCTCAGGCCTTCGCATTGCCTTCACAAGAGGATAAGCAACGTTGAAGCCCATGCCGATATGTATGTAACAAGCTTCCGTGTGTCTTTGAGAACCCACGAAAGGATACGATACACCCTACGCAGACATCTACCGCTGCCCTGTCTCCTCTTGTTTCAAAGTTGCGAAGTTTGAGATGTAGAAGACAAGACGCTAATAAACGCCTTTTCAATATATGTCTGTTCCCGCCTGTTCGATCGGCGTGGGAACAACGCAAAGATAAGGATTATTCGGATAGAAACCCTTTTGTGGACGATATATTTCATGCGAAGATATACGCTATATGAATGTCCGGGACTCCTTTGGAACGTTCGGCAAACAGGCTTTTCGCTGACTTTATGATCGGATTACAGCCTCTTTCGTGACAAGTTCTTTGCGGATGGATCGCGAGATAGCGGCCATTTGAGGTGCTAAACCAGTCGTTTTTGCATGAGACAAGCGATTTTGGGACGCAAAACGGCGGTTTCGGCTACCTGTTTCCGTGCCGATCGGCATTGTAATCCGACTGGAATAGGGTTGTAAACCCATACGGATGGGCATCATAAGCCTGTTACTTCCCAGTCGTAACCTTATGGAATCGCCCGGATAAGTCTGATAATCGTCTTTTCGAGGCGATTTTTTCGCTGGAATGATTTTTTGTATCGTCTTAACGGATAATACATTAAATATATTTTAACGTAGATTTGGATACATACCGCACCTTGGCCCGAAAAAAAGATTCTCCGGCAGTTTAGTTTACAATTTGTCAAAAGGAAAGCGAGAGGGTATCAAGAGCGGGAAGGAAGAAAAAACATCTAGGTAGACGGGCGGAAAACTACTTAATAAGCAGAGCGGCATCAGCTTAGTAAGCAGACCACCCCTCTACTTACTAAGCTGATGTAGCTCTACTTAGGGACGTGATGTCGGCTTGCTTAGGGAGTTGTTTCCTGTTTGTTTATCGGGCTGTTCCTGTAGCATGTTGCGGGAGGCTTTACGAGGTTTGGCGGGGCTGTAAAAATGCCCCTTTAAGGATTCTCATCCTTGCGGGGGCATCTATTGATTATGGAAAAGTAGAGGCTCTATCAGCAAGCCTTGAAGCTCATATCCAAGCTCTTCACGGAGTGAGTCAAGGCTCCTACGGAGATGAAGTCTACGCCGCATTCCGCATAATCACGCAATGTGTCGAACGTAATACCACCGGAAGACTCTACCTCGAAACGTCCGTTAATGCGGCGAACCGCCTCTTTCGTATTCTCGATATTAAAGTTATCCAACATGATACGATCGATACCGCCTACTTTCATGGCTTCCTCCAACTCGTCGAAGTTACGAACCTCGATCTCGATCTTTAGGTTCTTACCTTTTTCTTTCAGATAGTTTTGCGCACGTGTGATCGCTTGCTCGATGCCTCCGGCGAAATCCACGTGATTATCTTTCAATAAGATCATATCGAACAAACCGATGCGATGGTTCATGCCGCCGCCGATACGTACGGCCTCTTTCTCGATCATACGCATACCGGGAGTTGTCTTGCGAGTATCCAAAACGTGTGTCTTGGTACCTTCCAACGCCTTGGCGTATTTACGGGTCGTGGTAGCGATGCCGCTCATGCGTTGCATAACATTCAGCATCAACCGTTCGGTCTGCAATAAGGATTGGATCTTACCTTCCACTACGAACGCTATATCCCCTTTTTTCACTTCGGCTCCGTCTTGTATAAAGACCGTCATTTTCAGTTCCGGATCGAAGTCGTGGAAAATACGTTTCGCCATTTCTACGCCGGCCAATACGCCATCTTCCTTAATGATCAGCTGGCTTTTCCCCATCGCGGTCTTGGGGATGCAACATAAGGTCGTATGATCGCCATCGCCAATATCCTCGGCAAACGCTAATTTGATTAAGTCGTCAATAAGTTTGTCCATCTTTTATTCTATTCTGATTGATTGTATGATCGCTGTATTTCCTTCGGTGCGGTACGTGATGTTTACACGGTACTCACCGGAAGACGTCGGAAGTTTTCCGACAAGGAAACCACTTTCCTTTTTATCCGCATGATGTACGACCGAGAATCCGGAAGGCTTATTCGAACTGAAAAATGAGGACAACATAGAGACGGCCTCACTTCCGTTACATTTCTTAGAGGAACTGGGCAAGGCTACATCCACCTCCTTATCCATAGCTCCGGATAGAGAGGAGGCATTTCCTGCCTTGAAAGCATTTGATATACTGGCAATATCCGCCGCCTGCGCACATATGAACGCGAATATCAAGGCGAATGTAAGTAAAAGTCGTTTCATAAGCTTTCTTTATTTTATTGAGTAATTACTGGCAAAGGTATGTATTTTTCTTGTAACTTAGCCTTTCTAAACCTGTAAATGTAAGTAGATGAAGATTGGATTGATTGTGATTGGTAAGACGGATGCCAGTTATTTTGTGGAGGCTATCAATGAGTATAAAAATCGCTTGACGCATTATATACCTTTTGAAATGGAAGTCATACCGGATATAAAGAACGTGAAGAACCTCTCTGAGGCGCAGCAAAAGGAGAAGGAGGGCGAATTGATTTTAAAGACCTTGCAGCCTGGTGATTATTTGGTGTTGCTGGATGAGAAAGGGAAGGAGTTTACCTCCATGCAATTTTCTGCTTACCTGGAAAAGAAAATGCATACGGTCCCGAAACGCTTGGTATTTGTGGTAGGCGGTCCTTACGGTTTTAGTGAGGCCGTGTATAAGGCTGCGTCGGAAAAGATCTCGTTGAGCAAGATGACTTTTTCCCACCAGATGATCCGATTGATCTTTATCGAGCAGATTTACCGGGCGATGACGATCTTGAATAACGAGCCTTATCATCATGAGTAGTTGCGTCGGTTAACGGCAGTATAGGTATAGGTGTAGCCCTATACCTATACTGCCGCAAGCTCACGCCTATGCTGGCGTAGCCCCACGGCAGTATAGGTGTTTTTACCCGGATTAATGGACTAATTTCAACCCGACGATCCCTATCAATATCAAGGATAAGAATAATAACCTGAATATATTCGCGGAATCATGGAAAAACAAGATTCCAAGAAGAACAGTCCCTATAGCCCCGATCCCGGTCCAGATTACATAAGCCGTACCGATCGGGATGCTTTTTTGGGCGAGATATAGGAAATACCCGCTTAAACCCATGGATAAGATTGATAAACCTATAAACCAAATAAAATATTTGGAATGCATACTTGCTAATTTAAATCCCAGCGGCCAGCCGATCTCGAATAATCCAGCTATAATTAACAGAATCCAAGCCATAAGTTCGTCTTAGAAGTTCTCCCGTGTCTTTTGGATCAATAAATAATCCAATAAAGTCATGGCGGTCATAGACTCGACTATAGGTACCGCACGAGGCAATACGCATGGATCATGACGTCCGCGTGCCTTTAATATCGTATCTTCTCCCTCCATATTAACCGTTTCTTGTTCCTGCAGGATCGTAGCGACCGATTTAAAGGCTACCCGGAAATAAATATCTTGTCCGTTGGAGATTCCTCCTTGGATACCGCCGGAATTATTGGTATGCGTATTGATATGCCCATTATCATTGAAGAAGCGATCGTTCCTTTCCGATCCTCGGAATAAGGCGGCATTGAACCCGTCTCCATACTCGAAGCCCTTCACGGCGTTGATCGTAAGCATCGCATGCCCCAACGCGGCATGCAACTTGCCGAACACAGGCTCTCCCAATCCGACGGGAACCCCTTTCGCCACACAGGTAATAACACCGCCGATCGTATCTCCTTTCGATTTGACCTCGGCGATCAAGGTTTCCATCTCTGAGGCGGTCTTCGGGTCCGGGCAACGTGCATCGCTCTTCTCCGTCAAGCTTAAATCATAATCTTGGTAACTGCCCGCTAATTGGATCGGGCCGACCTGCGAGGTATAAGCCTGGATCTGTATGCCGTATTGCTTAAGGGCGAGTTTAGCGATAGCCCCAGCCACGCAACGAGCGATCGTTTCCCGGGCGGACGAGCGTCCACCTCCACGGGGATCACGGATTCCATATTTCGTTTGATAGGTATAATCAGCATGGGAAGGACGGTAAACCGCCTTCATATTGTCATAGTCCGAGGAATGTTGGTTTTTGTTCCAGATGATGAAACCTATTGGCGTACCGGTTGTCTTTCCCTCGTAGATACCGGAAAGAAACTGTACCTCATCATCCTCTTTACGGGGGGTCGTGATACGGGATTGTCCCGGTTTACGACGGTTCAGCTCTTGCTGGATGAATGCCGTATCTAATTCGATTCCGGCCGGGCATCCGTCGATCACGCCGCCGATACCGGGGCCGTGCGATTCGCCGAACGATGTTAATCTATAAATATTACCAAAAGTATTCACCGCTTTGTCTAGTTGAAAATTGAAAATTGAAAATTGAGAACCAAAAGCCGATGATTAGGCGTTTCTCCTAATTCTCAATTTTCAATTCTCAATTTCCCTTTATTTAGTGGCATCCACCACAACCGCAACCACCCTCGTGGTTGTCGCCGCAATCGCTACCGCAATCGTCGCAACCGCAACCGCATCCTCCGGCGGGAGCGGAGAAGGCAGCGATCTCTTCCGCTGTCGGTTCGTGTACGTCGATTACCTCGCCGCTGAAATGCAAGGTCTCGCCAGCCAACGGATGGTTGAAGTCCATTACCACGATATCATCCTTCACTTCCAATACGGAGCCGTTCATACGGTTGCCGTTGGAATCCATCATCGGGACCGTATTACCTTCCTTGATCATCTCGGCGTCGAATTTACCATCTACCTCGAAGATATTCTTCGGAAGATCCAATACGTGCTCCTCGTTATATTCGCCATAAGCCTCGGCTGGCTCGATGGAGAAGTTGAACGTGCCGCCTACTTCCAGCCCGTTCAAGGCTTTCTCGAATGCCGGAAGCATCATGCCTGTTCCGTAGATGAATTTCAAAGGAGCCTCGACCGTCGCTTTTTCCATTAACTCACGTTCTTCACCTTCGCCAACGTTCAGGTCGTATGTAACCGCAACGTATTTGTTTGCTGTAATTCTCATTTGTCTTGTATTTTAAATAGTATGTATAGAAATGCTCGCGAAGATACGATTTTATTTCTTATCCACCGCCTTTTTAAGTGCGTTCATCGCTTTATCTAAAACAGAGCGGGGGCAGCCGATGTTCAAACGCATGTGGCCTTCTCCTCCGGGGCCGAAGATACTTCCGTCGTTCAACGCTAGTCCGGCTTTGTCTTTGAACAGGCGTACGAGTTCTTCTTGACTTAATTTCAGTTCCCTGCAATCCAACCAAACGAGGAAGGAAGCCTGGGGTTGGTAGACTTTTATCTTGGGAAGATGCTGTTTCATGAACTCTTCCACGAAACGCACGTTTTCCATGATATACATTCGCATTTGTTGCAACCATTCGGCGCCGTAGGTGTAAGCGGCGGTCGTGGCCGTATAAGCGAAGATCGTGCCATCGCCAAACTCTCCGGCTTCAAGAAAGGAATAAAATTTTTCCCGGACGCGATCATTGGGTACGATTGCGTAGGAAGTCACGATACCGGCGATATTGAACGTCTTGCTGGGGGCCATGAAAGTTACGCTGCAAGATGCGGCGGTATCCGATACGGAGGCGAACGGGTAATGCGTGTACTGGGGATAGGCCATTTCCGCATGAATCTCATCGGAGATAACCAAAATATTGTGCTCGGCGCAAATCTCGGCCAATCGGACTAAGGTTTCCTTTTTCCAGACGATCCCACCCGGATTGTGGGGGTTGCAGAGGATCAGCACCTTGCATTTGTCGTCTATGATAGATTCAAGATGATCGAAATCCATCTCGTAGATGCCGTCTACCATCTTTAGCGGATTATAAACGACCTCACGCCTCATTTTTTCCGGAACGATGCGGAACGGATGATAAACAGGGGGCTGGATGATGACCTTATCCCCTTTTTGCGTAAAGCATTGGATGGCGAAGGCGATTCCCTTTACGATTCCTGGGATATAGCTGATCCATTCCCGCCGTATTTTCCAGTTATGTTTGTAGCGCACCCAATTGATGATGCTCTCGTAATACTCGTCGGAGCCGAATGTATAACCGAAGACCTCGTGCTCGCAACGTTTTTTCAGGGCATCTACGATAAAGTCCGGCGTACGGAAGTCCATATCCGCCACCCAGAGTGGTACTAGATTCTCGTCACCGAACATCTCTTTCAAGCGGTCGAATTTCACGCAACTCGTCCCATGCCGTTCGATGACCTCATCGAAGTTGTAATGTTTCATTGTATATTATTTAATCGTTATATTTTTGCATAAAGTTTCAACATCAGAGTGT
>NZ_SRYM01000092.1 GCF_004793765.1 Parabacteroides distasonis
GAACGATTCCATATTCGTTCGAGATTTGGATTATATTCCTCAGATCAAAACATTCTCTCAAAGAATAAATTTTAGACATTTGCCCCAATACATTCTGGTTTATGCAGATGAATTGATGCTGAATACAAAAAGTTCCTCGATTAATAAATATCGACAACAAAAAAAACAATTCATAAGACAGAAAAAACTAACAAAAGTAGTGTTAAACCTACAAGGTAAAGTTTTTCCAAAAGAGCAAATGATGAAAATCTTAGGGGGAGGAAGTGCGTATTGTCATTGTTATGACCTCCAATATGGACTTGATGCTGATAGTTGTTCTCAATGTGATACTAAATGCTCCGGCCATGGAGAAGTACAGAACCGCAATACCATAGGAGGTTAACAATAAAAGAAAAGGGTGGCTCTAGCAGATGTCATCTCTTATCGTCCACCCTTTCGCTTAACGACCATGATCTATCTTCTATTTTTAGCCTCCCTTTTGCTTATCTGTTGTAATCCGGATCGAGCCAAGGATAATAGCAAGGATGAAATAATCGAGTATTTTATTCCACTCTCACATCGGGTAGAAAAAGACGTGGATGAAATGTTTGAGGAATACCGATATGTCCCTTTGGAAACAAGGGATGACGCATTGATAGATGTACTTTACAATATCAAAAACATCGCTATCTTTCAAGAGGATATTTACATCGGCTCCGGAGAGCAATTAATCGTTTGGGATAAATATGGAAAATTCAAACGAGTCTTATCCAAAAAGGATAATGATCCGCAATCATACCTCTACTTTGAGCATTTCATGATATGGCCCAATGGAGATCTATCGATCGCATCCACCAATGAAATCGTAACCTATTCAAATTCACACCAATTCATCAACAAAAAACGTTACGAGAATGTCGGCTATATAGAGGCGATCACTCTTTTGAGCGATAGTCTATACATCATAAAATGTATGCCTACCCCCGATCGACTACGGTACCGTATCATCAACCATCATACGGGAACCATTATAAACTCGTATGATTCCATCATCAACTGCAAGGGAAAAGAGGGCATGCAACTCATGTTGGAAGAAGCGGAGAAAGGATTGCAACGGAACCCTTGATTCCCAAGCATCTCATTTCTTGGGGATCAGCTGGAGTGTCTTCGGCTTAGGATATTTTCTTTCCGCAATATTGTCTATCCTTAAATGCGCATGACTCGCCCTCCGGCAAGGGATTCCGGTTCTTTTTGACGGTCGGCAAGTATACTTAAGTGCATCGACCAAGTATCTTAGTTGCGTTGGCAAAGTATCTTAAGATACTTGGTCGATGAAGTTAAGATACTTTGCTAACAAGGGAATTTGGATGCGGTTGCCCTAGAGGAAAGACACGAACCTGTTAATCATACTGTGCAGGAAAATAAGCACGTTATACCATCGATATTAAAAGAAAAACCCCGCCGAAAGGTTTCTGGCAGAGGAAAGGAAGGACTATCTCAGTCTTCTTGGCGAATACAGGAACCATAATATATCAGCCATCTTCCAATCTTTATGGAAGGAGATCAGTTCTTGCTGAAGAAAACATCAACTATAAAACTGAAAAACGACTAGTCTGCATTTGCCCCATCCCCCCAACCTTTTACCACATAAGTCAGCATAAATCAGAAATATTTTGTACTTTTGCGCCGTATTATACAAAATAATAGCATAATGAATCTATTAGAACTGAGTGAACAGGAAATAATAAGACGTAATAGCATGGAGCAGTTGCGTCAGATGGGGATAGAGCCTTATCCCGCAGCTGAGTATGTAACGAACGCATTTTCCAAAGAAATAAAAGAGACATTCAAAGACGACGCCGAGCCACGCCCGGTACGTATCGCCGGCCGTATCATGAGCCGTCGTATCATGGGAAAAGCCTCTTTCATGGAGTTGCAGGATTCCGAGGGCAGAATACAGGTCTATATCTCCCGTGACGATATTTGTCCGGATGAGAATAAGGACACCTACAATGTCGTTTTCAAGAAATTACTGGATATCGGTGATTTCGTCGGGATCAAGGGATTCGTTTTCCGTACTCAGATGGGAGAGATTTCCGTTCATGCGCAAGAATTGACAGTTCTCTCTAAATCACTTCGTCCGCTACCGGTCGTTAAATATAAGGACGGTGTCGCTTATGACGGTTTTAATGACCCGGAGCTTCGTTATCGCCAGCGTTACGTGGATTTGGTGGTGAACGAGGGTGTAAAAGATATTTTCATGAAACGTGCGGCTATTATCAAGACCATGCGTACCGTCTTGGACGAGGCCGGCTATACAGAGGTAGAAACTCCAATCTTACAATCCATCGCCGGTGGTGCTAGCGCACGCCCGTTTATCACGCATCATAACTCCTTGGACATCGATCTATACTTACGTATCGCTACCGAGTTGTATTTGAAACGATTGATCGTCGGTGGATTCGAGGGTGTATATGAGATTGGTAAGAATTTCCGTAACGAGGGTATGGACCGTACACACAACCCGGAGTTTACCTGCATGGAGCTTTACGTTCAATATAAGGACTATAACTGGATGATGAGCTTCACCGAGAAGTTATTGGAGCGTATCTGTATCGCCGTGAACGGTACGAGCGAGAGTACGATCGATGGTAAGACAATCAGCTTCAAGGCTCCTTTCTGTCGCTTGCCTATCTTGGAGGCGATCAAGGAAAAGACGGGGTACGACTTGGAAGGTAAGAGCGAGGACGAGATCCGTGCGATTTGCAAGGAATTAAAGATGGAGATCGACGATACGATGGGTAAAGGTAAATTGATCGATGAGATCTTCGGGGAGTTCTGCGAGGGTACATTTATCCAGCCGACCTTCATCATCGACTATCCGGTTGAGATGAGCCCGCTGACCAAGATGCACCGTAGTAAACCGGGATTGACCGAACGCTTCGAGTTGATGGTAAACGGAAAGGAATTGGCGAACGCTTATAGCGAGCTGAACGATCCGATCGACCAAGAAGAACGTTTCAAGGAGCAATTGCGCTTGAGCGAGAAAGGGGATGACGAGGCGATGTTCATCGATCAGGATTTCTTACGCGCCCTTCAATTCGGTATGCCTCCTACATCGGGTATCGGTATCGGTATCGACCGTCTGGTTATGTTGATGACCGGACAGACAACGATCCAAGAGGTATTGCTTTTCCCTCAAATGCGTCCGGAGAAAACCGTAAAGAAAGATAACGCAGACAAATACGTGGCCTTAGGCATTTCAGAGGAGTGGGTTCCCGTTTTGCAGAAAGCCGGCTACTTGACGGTTGATACGCTGAAAGATGCGAACGCAAACAAATTAAGACAAGATCTTTGTGAGCTTAATAAAAAACATAAGTTAGAACTGCAAAATCCTACGATCCAAGAAATAGAAGCTTGGATAGCCAATGTAGGAGAATAAAAGCGTGATACGATGGATTTGCCCGGAAAAATCGCGATAATGGGAGGTGGTAGCTGGGCTACCGCCTTAGCCAAGATCGTACTTTCAACTCAAGATAGTATCAACTGGTACATGCGTAGGCCCGATCGTATCGAGGAGTTCAAGCAGTTGGGACACAACCCGTGTTACCTCACCGCCGTGAAATTCGACACGAACAAGATAAACTTTTATTCCAATATTAACCAAGCGATCAAGGACTCGGATACTTTGATCTTCGCTACGCCTTCCCCTTTCTTGAAACAACACTTGAAGAAGGTGAAGACCTCACTGAAAGATAAGTTTATCATCTCGGCAATCAAGGGTATCGTACCGGATGAAAATATGTTGATTACGGATTATTTCGCAGAGTATTACAAGGTTCCGACAGAAAATATAGCAGTTATCGGTGGTCCCTGTCATGCGGAAGAGATCGCTCTGGAGCGGCTCTCGTACATTACGTTGGCTTGTTCCGACATTGAGAAGGCCCGCACGATATCCCCCGTTTTCAAGAATCAATACTTAAAGAATTCCTTTTGTAAGGATGTGACTGGTATCGAATACGCCGCCGTACTGAAGAATGTGTACGCTATCGCCGCTGGTATTTGCCATGGGATGAAATATGGCGATAACTTTCAAGCCGTATTTATCTCGAACGCTATCGAGGAGATGCGTAATTTCGTGGATGCCGTACATGGGCTGGAGCGGGATATCACCGACTCCGTCTATCTGGGTGATTTGCTAGTTACCGCTTATTCCCGGTTCAGCCGTAACCGTACCTTCGGGACTATGATCGGTAAAGGATATTCCGTGAAGACAGCGCAGCTGGAGATGGAAATGATTGCCGAAGGATATTATGGGACCAAGTGTATGCGTGAGATCAATGAGAAATATAAAGTGAACATGCCGATACTGGACGCTGTTTATGACATATTGTACGAGAAGAAATCGCCGACAACGGTCATTCGTCAATTAACGGAAACGTTTAAATAAAATAGCATATGAAAAACATCAGTTTAAACATCGACAAGGCGCTGGGCACTGTCTCTAAGGAACAGGTTTACGCTCAAGAGGCCAAGGCAATGGAATGTATTGCCACATTACATAACGGTAACGGAGCAGGTAACGACTTCTTGGGTTGGTTGCATCTCCCCTCTTCTATTACGGACGCAGAGTTGACCGACATCGAGAACACGGCGAACGTGCTTCGTTCTAAATGTGAGGTAGTCGTAGCCATTGGTATTGGTGGTAGCTATTTGGGTACCAAAGCGGTAGTAGAGGCGTTAAACAATAGCTTCGACTGGTTGCAGAACGACCGTAAAAACCCGGTTATGTTATACGCCGGACACAATATTGGAGAGGATTATCTTTATGAATTAAGTGAAGTTTTGAAAGGTAAGCAATTCGGTATTATCAATATCTCCAAGTCAGGTACGACTACAGAGCCGGCTTTAGCTTTCCGTATCTTGAAGAAACAATTGGAAGACGCTGTAGGCAAGGAAGAGGCCAAACAACGCATCGTGGCTATCACGGACGCAAAAAGAGGCGCTTTGCGTACCTTGGCGGATCAAGAAGGTTACAAGACTTTCATCATCCCTGATAACGTAGGTGGACGTTTCTCTGTTTTGACTCCGGTAGGTTTGCTTCCGATCGCCGTGGCAGGTATCAATATCCGTGACTTGGTTGCCGGAGCTGTCTCCATGGAAAAAGCAACAAACGCAAGCGTTCCTTTCGCTGACAATATGGCCGCTATCTATGCCGCTACTCGTAACGAGTTGTATAAGAGCGGTAAAAAGATTGAAATCTTGGCTAACTTCCATCCGAAATTGCACTATATCGCTGAATGGTGGAAACAACTTTACGGAGAAAGTGAAGGTAAAGACGGTAAAGGTATTTTCCCCGCATCCGTAGATTTGACAACCGATTTGCATTCCATGGGTCAATGGATTCAAGACGGCGAGCGTACGATTTTCGAAACGGTTATCTCCGTGGAAGCTACAGATCATAGCGTATTGGTTCCTACAGACGAGGCCGATTTGGATGGATTGAACTTCTTGGCTGGCAAGCACGTAGACGAAGTAAACAAGATGGCTGAATTAGGTACTCAGTTGGCTCATGTAGATGGTGGTGTTCCTAATATTAAGGTTACGATGCCGGAAGTAAGCGCATTCTATATCGGTCAGTTATTCTATTTCTTCGAGAAAGCTTGCGGTATAAGTGGTTATATGTTAGGTGTGAATCCTTTCAATCAACCGGGTGTTGAGGCTTATAAGAAGAATATGTTCGCCCTGTTGAATAAGCCGGGATACGAAAAAGAAAGCGAAGCTATCAAAGCACGATTATAATACGATTATCTCTAAAAAAACGGTTTTCTCATCACGAGGAAACCGTTTTTTCGTTTGAATAGTTTTTTATTACTCATTTAATTCTTTAAGTAAATCGCTCCCGGCCTTGAATTTGACCGAGGCACGTGGAGTAATCATTACTTCCTCCCCTGTTTTCGGATTACGTGCCAATCGCTCGGATTGTTGCCAAGGAACAAAGGATCCAAATCCTTTCATGGAAATAGATTCTCCTTCCCGTATTCCTTTCGCCACAACAGTCGGTAACGCATTCACTATGGTCCTAACAACATTTTTCGGCAATCCAGTTTCTTCCACAAGAGATTGTACTAATTCTCCTCTATTCATACTAGATAATAAATATACCATCCTTCACCGGAAAAGAGTCCGGTGAGAACTCTAGTAATATCTATCAATTCATCCAAATAATTATAAAATTTATCAGTTCGGTTTGGATGTACACCTAGGTGGATCAAAAGTAAGTACTTATTTAAACCATTTTTGTTTCACAAAATGGAATTTCAATTATATATCATATCTCACTAGTGTCCCATAAAAATGGGAGCTAGTTAAAAATTAAATAAATTTGGTCCAC
>NZ_SRYM01000093.1 GCF_004793765.1 Parabacteroides distasonis
TGGGCCAAATTTATTTAATGTTTAACTAGTCCCTATTTTTTATGGGACACTAATGACATATCTTTATTTGTCACAGGTCGCTTATTTCCTGCCAATGACAATTTGCGTATTATTTCATTCATTTTTAATTCCTTTTTTATTTGACAACTAATGGGTTGCAGCTTGCCACCGTTAGGTGGAATAGGTGCTTGTTATCAACATATTATTCATCTACTAAATCAGCCAAACGATCCATTGCAGGTTGCAAGTCTTCAGGGATACCTTCTTCCCAAGAAGGCACATCCAATGCAATACCATCTAAAGCGGTAAACATTTCTTGGGGAATGGGAACCTTAAATTCCGAAGGATTCAAACTTTCAGTCCAGTCATATCCATCTTGATACGAATCATGACAAGGATTGAAAGCGTAGCGTTGGTTCCTGTAAAATCCTGCTGTGTAATTCTGTTCAATTGTTTGGATGATGTCATAATCTTCAAGATACCAACTATGAGTATTTTCACATTCCTCACGGTTTACAAACTGTTTGCTGAAATCTGGAGCCATCCGCCAATAAAGTAGTAGGCATGTTCCTTTGTCTGTATCGGGCTGCTCGACAATCCATTGGATAACTTTCTTAGGATTATCAAAATTCCAGCTTAGAGCCAGCATTTGGCGAATTTCTGAATCATGTTTCTTTAAGTAATCAATGATGAGTTCGGCACTCAGTTCATCGTAAACGTCTTCATCAATACGTTCATCACCCCAATCGTAATTTTCGTCTAAAAGTTTGTTTATAAAGTCCATAATTGTAATTTATTAATTTGTTGATAATGGTTTGGCAGCGTTCCGCTTATTCAGTCGGTTTGCTGTTTGTTATCGGTAATCAATTCATTATGAAATTCCGTACATAAAAGTTCCATTACATCATCGTATGCAATTATGATTATGTGATGAAGTCCCTTTGGGGAATAGGTGGACTTAACAATCTCTCGTATAGAGGAAACTGTTTGCCCTTTACCTTTAATATTATTTTCAAACATTTCGTAATCGTACAACTGGAATTTCATTACTCCATTGAATACAAACTTCAGATTAATAGCACTCATAGAATTGTCAACAAAATCACATAGGCTATTACGCGAAACATTAACATACACTTCGATAGTTCGAGAATCTATAATATTTATATGTTCAATTATTATAGCATCTCGTCCACCAATAAAGCCTATGCTTGTTATTATATCTTTTATTTCCATTCTTTTGAACTTTACCGATAATGTTTGGCAGCGTTCCGCTTATTCAGTCGGTCTGCTGTTTGTTATCAATGCCTTACCGATTATAAAGTTGATTTAGCATTTTGAAATAATCATTTCCAAACCCTTCAACATAATCATCCATTACGCCATATATGTTGTTTTTACTATCAACAAGCAAGACCATATATCCATGTTCGTATTCCCCAAAAGGACAAATATTCGAAACATGGAGTAGTTTACAAAATTGGTCGTAGAATAAGTAATGCGGATTATCGTTTAATGTTTTCCTTAGATTAAAATGCACATCCACTTTTGGAAACTGAAATTCCTGATTGTAGAAATAAATAAGGAAATCTATCAACTTTGAAGTCGGTTGGTAGTTTGCGTTAGAATAAATCGCCATAAGCTCATTTGGGCTTATGATTACCCGATTTTCCCAGTGGCAATTCGTTTTAAGATATTGCTTCAGTTCCATACTACTTTTATTTTGCACATTGATAATGTTCGGCAGATAAACTACCTTAAAAGTTTCATCTGTTTGTTAGCAACCTTATTTTTACCAGATACCAACTTCACACATACCGTTGAATTTATCTAATACCATTCCGTTTTTTTTATCACTTCCCAAATTTACACTTATATGCTTGAGGTTAGGAAGATTTTTAGGGATTATATTATCTAATATATCAAAAGGCAATTGCAAGAGTAAGTTTTCTAAATTCTCGTGGTATAAAGGAAAACTTTGTAGCCGCTTCATATTGGCGAGAGACATACTGGTTAAAGAATGAAGGCTACTTAAATCCGGCATTTCTTCAACATTGCTAAGTCCGTCTAAACCAATAGATCTTAGTTCTTTCAAGTCCAATAAAAAATTAAGATTCAATATTTTCGGAGAACGGCATATATGTATGTTTCTTAAATTTGGCACTTTAATACCTAAATGTGTCCCATCTTTTAAATTAAAACAAGTTAATGTCTCCAAGTTTGGTAGGCAGGACAATATATTTGAATCTAACCCTTTTATATTTAATCGCTTCAGTCTGTTCAGATTGTTCAATGTAGGATATTGATATTTCGTTATAGGATAGAAACTCATACAGAGTTCTTCCAATTTCTCCAATGAGACAAGTTCGTCAATACATAGTTTATTATCATATAGAGCATCAATAACTATATTCCTCAAATTTCTGAATATTGAAATTCCTTCAATTGTTTTCAGAATATTCTCGGTGTAATTATACGATTCAACCCCTATTATATTGTCACTTATGCATTCAAAATTGGAGAAAGCAATCAGATTGTTGTTATTTGAACGCATTACCAATGTTACTTCTGTCGTTTCATTGATTATAGCTTCTTTTAGAGTTTGCAATTTCTCTATGTTAGGTTGTTCTTCTATCAACAATCTCAGCTTATTATCTTCATTCTTTAATCCGATAATCTGTCCTTCTGTATATTGATTTAATTTTTCAATGAACATATAATTTGTATTTACATGGTTGCTAATATCCGGCAGCGTTCAGCATTTAATCGTTAATGCTGTCTGTGAGTGATTTATTTATGTTTTCAATCTCCATATCAAGATAGCTTATATACCATTCCATAAATGACATCTTGTGTCCATCCTTCATTTTCGGTACAAGTCCACTATAATCAGCTCGTCCGTCAAACCATATATGTCCTTTTTCATCTCCATTCACCACCAACAGAAATGTACATCCATGTCCGAAATGACTTATTTGCAGACAGCCTGCAATATGGGCGGTACTAATATAAGCATCTACAATTTCCGTTTCCGGATATTCTTCCTCCCAATCAAAAGAAGCAATCCATTCTTCATTCCAGTTATCTGAATATGGAAATTTCTCATTTAAGGAAATATTAGGTTTATCTCTTAATTTGAAATCAACAATGGCTTTATCGAGAGGCAACAATCCATGTCCGGGGCCGAAACCGCCATTCCCTATTTCAGAAATAAAGGATCTGTAATCTTCAGGAAGAGTGATGCAGTGTTTATGTTCAAATGTTGCTATATCTTCCTCTGATAAACAAGGATTATAAGATACCTCTTGTTCCTTTGCTCCCAAAGATGCTGATTCTATATGGCTTTTTATGAAAGCCAGTTTTTCTAATATTTCCTTTTTCCAATTCATAATCACTAATATCCGGCAGTGTTCCACTTTTTCAGTCGGTTTGCTGTTTGTTAGCTGCTGTGGTTTTAATTCTTAATTCCAAAATTTTTTGAGCCGCCTGATTTTTGATTCTGCGACGCAAATTATCCAATCTACGCTGTCCGATACGTCTGTCAGCCGCACGAAGGATATTTGCCAATCCCCAATAGTCATTTTCAAAATGCTTTGTCACAATTTCCGAAACGGGTGTATCTATATATTCCCGTATTAAATCGGATATATCTGACACGTCATTTTTATATGGGTAATTTTTTGTTATCCCATGTGGCTTGAAGTTGCGTATTCTACCATCAGGCGTGACAAACTGTTTGGGGTAATCAAAAATTATCTCTTTACCCAGCGTAATCCAATAACGGGGCAAATCTGTATTACCATATCGGCTTCTCATTGGATAAGCGACACAGTGAATCTGAAAATCAATCGTTGGATCAATTATCAGATATAGTTCCTTTTGCAATTTACTCCATTTCTTCATTTGTTCTTTCTTCAGCAGCTAATGTCCGGCGGATAACCGACCTTTCGGGAGATTAATCCGCTTGTTAGCAACCCGCTTCAGAATACATCATTTTCCCACCATTTATCAAAAGTTAGTGGACAAATCTTGCGTATAGATTCTTCATCGTCCTCTTCCCATTCAAATTCTATTTCTTGAATGTTCTGGGGTAATGAATAATTATCTTCTACTGTGTAAAGGTAATCTTCATTTCCAGTTCGTTCTTGAAGGACTGTTTTAACGGCATAAGCCAAGTCCTCTTGTTCCGGATAATCTTCTCCTTCCGGATCTTCAAGTTCCGAGAATACATCACACAAGGTATCCGCATTTTCCAATGCGTTGTAAAACACCTCCCGTCCTTGTGCGATAAGCCAAAATCGAAAATAATCGAATCCGTCATCGCCACATCCCCCAAGCACGACATAGGCCACAGCCCACAGGTCTTGCTTATAGGATAGATTGCAGAAATAGCCCCACCAATATCTAAACCCAAACAATTCTTCTTCGGAAAGAGGGGTAAGGCACTCTTTGAGTTTTCGTCCGCGATTAGAATTTTCGATGATTGTCCAGAACTTTTCTTCTGACATCAATTTGGATGCGTCTTTTTTCATGTTTCTTTTTTCTTTTTTAGGTTGCTAATGTCCGGCGGATAATCGACCATTAGGAGATTCATCCGCTTGTTATGTGCATTTACTTCCAAAAATTGTCCTGCAAGTGTTTCTCTAAATATCGACTTACAACTCCCCATCCTTCATTGTCAGGACTATTATACCCCCATATATTTTCAGTAGCATCTTCTAATTTTTCACATGCATCTGAATATTTTGCTGTTATTTGTTTCCTTTCTTCTGAAGTATATCCTTTAAGTTCTTCCATTGTTATGGTAAAATACTTACCTTCTCTGATTCCACGCACGAAATTTACAACTTCACAAAGTTGGTCTTCGTCAAGAGACAAGACATCTATATTGAGAGGGAAAATTTGTTCGATATTCTTTGTTGCATCTCCAATTTTGTCCAGTCCAATTTCATACATTGCATGGGATATGTAAGGCAGCAATTCTGTATTTTCTTCTATAATCGCTTGCCACCCATCACCTTTATAGATACCTATAACATTGGCTACTATGTGAAATGCAAATACAGTGTCGGAAACTTGATTTTTAATTTCACTTAATTCGCCTATCTCCCAAACCTTATCTGATAAGGTTACAATCGCATCTTCTGTATTGACATCCATTCCTTGCAGGATATCGCTAATTTTTTTAGTTTTCATATTTACCTTGTTTTTTTAATTGCACATAATGGGATGCAGCTTGCCGCCGTTAGGCGGAACAGGTGCTTGTTAGCATCGTTCTTTTAATCCAATTCAGCATGGGAGAATAAGCCCATTATTAATTTTTTGTTTTCACATGCTTCTTTAAACTGTAAGATGAACTTTCTTAAAGCCTCTTTATCACTTGAATAAGCACAGAACATACTTCCTTCCGAATCGAAATCAATGCTTTCGGATAGCTCTGGTGCTTGTTCGTCAATAAAGACACGAGCCAGTGACTCCCAGTCGTAGCCATTACCTTCAAATCCTTCATCTTCTCTTGATTGAAAGATTTCCGTTTTATACTCGCCAACAGTCAGACATACCGAAATTGTTGATTCATGTTCAACCCAAAAGAAAGGTTCAATAGCCGCTGCAAAATTATTAATGTCCATATTGTTCTAATTCTTTAAAAAGTTCATCACCATTTGCTTTAATTCCATTTCTAAACTTGGCAGGAATTCTACTGCTACAACGTTCAAACCAATCGTTAAAAACATTTTTCCATTCTTGAACTTTCTCTTTTTTAATTAACAGATTAGCATCAATGGGGTATTTCTTTGCCAGTATTACCAGCATATCAATAATTGCCAATATTGGCTGAGAAGGCTCTTTGGTTGTTTTCATCCAATCAATAAATTCATCCATCATTGAAATGGAGAATTTTATATAATCAACTCCAACAGCTTCTGCAAGCTCATTTCCTTCTGGTGCTGTACTAAATATCTTCATATTACATTTTTCTTATTCTTCGATGCTAATGTTTGGCAGCTAATCGCCTTTTGGGGCGATTGAGGTGCATGTTAGTTGTCT
>NZ_SRYM01000094.1 GCF_004793765.1 Parabacteroides distasonis
GTGGACCAAATTTATTTAATTTTTAACTAGCTCCCATTTTTATGGGACACTAGTGATTAATTATTATGAAGAAGTTTGTTTGGAGTACCATTCTCAAAGTAATCATCGCCATTGCGGGGGCCTCCGGAATAACGACTTGTGGCTTATGAGCAAGAGGTATTGTTTTTACCAAAATTACAGGAGGTTCGCCAACATCGGCTATCATTACTATATCACCCGAGATGGCGAGCCGCATCGTTGCCGGCCAAAGGACCAGATCGGGGTACACGCCTCGGGCTGGAACGATCACAGTCTGGGTATTTGCTACGAGGGTGGGTTGGATGAGCGGGGGCTTACCGCAGATACCCGAACGTACGCCCAACGTTGTACCTTGATCGATCTCTTGCGACAGCTACGTCGCAATTACCCGTCAGCACGTAATATTAGGGCATTATCAGCTCAGCACCAACATTCGCAAGGCTTTCCCCTACTTCGACGCAGAGAAAGAATATGCGAAATTGTATTAGGCTTCGTGATATTTGAATAGGCAACAGATTTTTTCGTATGTTTGCGGACAATATAGAAAATAAACAAAAAGATACAACATGAACTATTACGAATTTAGTTTCACATACACCTCTCCTATCGAGAAAGAGATTATAAATGACGTGCTGGCCGCCGAGTTGGGGGAAATCGGTTTTGAGAGCTTTACGGAAAGCGAGAAAGGTTTGCTGGGATATATATCCGAGGCTTTATATGACAAAAAGACATTGGATGATAAACTGGCCGACTTTCCGCTAGAGAATACCCGGATCGATTACACCTCCGAATGGGTAGAAAGCAAGGATTGGAATGAGGAATGGGAGAAAAATTATTTCAAACCGATCCGGATCGCAAACGAATGTATCATCCGCGCCTCCTTTCACGAGGCGGAGCCTGGCTATACATACAATATAATAATAGACCCGAAAATGGCTTTCGGCACCGGCAATCACGAAACGACTTATTTAATGATAAACGAGATGCTGAAACTAGATTTAGAAGGTAAGGAGCTACTGGATATGGGATGCGGAACTGCTGTGCTGGCCATCTTGGCCCGGCTGAAAGGGGCAAAACGGGTAACAGCCATCGACATCGACGAATGGGCTTACAACAACGCCCTAGAGAATATCCGCCTGAATCATACCGAAGACATACAAGTAGCCTTGGGCGGCGCCGATAAAATCAAGGAATTCGGGCAATTCGACATTGTCTTCGCCAATATCAACCGGAACATCCTCCTGAATGACATCTGTCAATACACGACCTGCATGAAACCGGGAAGCCTCCTGTTTATGAGTGGTTTTTACGTAGAAGATATTCCGGCGATAGAAGCAGAATGTCAGAAAAACGGACTAAAACTGGATTCTTATAACGAAAGAAATAACTGGGTTGCCATGAAAGTCTTAAAAGGATAACTTTTTTTAACGGCAAAAGTTAAGACAAGGATAAACCTTAATCCAAATAAATACGTTATCTTAGTAGAAACTTCTAAAAAGAAAAAGTTATGAAAAGCGTAGATTCAAAATTATTACTTGGCCTTGTAGTAGGTGCGGCTGTTGGTGCCGCTGTAGGTTATTTGGCAGCGACAGATAAGAGAGAACAATTACTGGAAGAATTGAACAGTGTTGTCGGAAAAGTAAAAGAAGGCTTTAACTCCGCTCTTGAGAAGTACAAGGAAGGAAAGCGGGAAGTGATACAGGCAACCGAAGAAATCACCACAGAGTAAGTTTGTATGGAAAAGGATTCAGGAAAAATCTTCAGTGAGCTGAAAAAAGACGTTACAGCTTACATGGAGTCAAAACTTGAGCTCCTGAAATTGAGCGCATATGAGAGAACGGGTAAAGTCATATCCGTTCTCTCGTATGGTTTGATATTATTGTTCTTAGGATTCTTCGCCATACTGTTCATATTTATGGCCGTAGGATTTTTCTTGGGCGAATGGCTAGGTTCCTCCGGAGCCGGACTAGGCATCGTGGCCCTATTATATTTGCTACTTATCGGTATCATTCTATTAACGAAGGATAGGATAAGGACGAAAATAATCAATGAGGTAATAGCCGCGCTGTCGGCAAATGATGATAAAAATGAGACGAACTATGAGCAAGCAGCAAACCCCACTGGAGAGACTGATTTCTGATAAAGAACGCATACAGAGGCAATGTAAGCGGCAAGAGCAGAAATTAAATGAGGATTTCTCTTATATACAGGAAAACGCCGGAAGTTTGTTGTTATCGGGATTATCGTCTCTCATTTTTCCCGGCAATAAACCAACGGCAAAAAGCAACGACAAAAACACGGCGTCCATAGCAGCCGGACACCCCTCCATTGCTTTAGAGATCTCAGACTATTTATCCATAGCGAAAGGCATGATTCCCTTCGCTTGGGATCTCGCTCAACCATTTATCATGACGTGGGGAATCAAGAAAGCGAAAAAATGGTTCTCTAATCTCTTATTCAAGAAAAAGAAATAACCTCCAACAATTAATTTATGTTAGAGGGCAGGTTTTTCTGCCTATATTATAAGGCTCAATACAAAAAACATGACTACATTTGCAGTCGTTAAAGCAAGGATAAAATGATATATCTACTCCTTGCGATGGAATAAGAGATAAAAATAAAGACTTATTATTAATAAACCCATAAAAAGTTTTATTACAATGATCAAACTAGGTATTAACGGTTTCGGCCGTATCGGACGTATGGTGTTCCGTGCTGCAGTTGCTAACTTTGGCAACGACATTCAAGTTGTAGGTATCAACGACCTTTTGGATGCTGATTACTTGGCATACATGTTGAAATATGACTCAGTACACGGTCGTTTCGAGGGCGAAGTTGCTGTAGAAGACGGTGCTTTGGTTGTAAACGGCAACAAAATCCGTTTAACTGCTGAGATGGATCCTGCTAACTTGAAATGGAACGAGGTTGACGCTGACGTTGTTGTTGAGTCTACTGGTTTCTTCTTGACAGACGAGACAGCTCGCAAGCACATCCAAGCTGGCGCTAAGAAAGTTATCATGTCTGCTCCTTCTAAGGACGCTACTCCTATGTTCGTTTACGGTGTTAACCATACAACTTACGCAGGTCAAGATATTATCTCTAACGCTTCTTGTACTACAAACTGCTTGGCTCCTATCGCTAAGGTTTTGAATGACAAGTTCGGTATCGTTAAAGGTTTGATGACTACAGTTCACGCTGCTACAGCTACTCAGAAAACTGTAGACGGTCCTTCTAAGAAAGACTGGAGAGGTGGTCGTGGTATCCTTGAGAACATTATCCCTTCTTCAACAGGTGCCGCTAAGGCTGTAGGTAAAGTATTACCTGTATTGAACGGTAAATTAACTGGTATGGCTTTCCGTGTACCGACTTCTGACGTTTCTGTTGTTGACTTGACAGTAGTTCTTGAGAAAGAGGCTTCTATGGCTGACATCTGCGCTGCAATGAAGGAAGCTTCTGAAGGCGAATTGAAAGGTATTCTTGGTTATACTGAAGACGCAGTTGTTTCAACTGACTTCCGTGGCTGTGCTAACACTTCTATCTTCGACGCTAAAGCTGGTATCTCTTTGGATGCTAACTTCGCTAAGGTTGTATCTTGGTACGACAACGAGTGGGGTTATTCAAACAAAGTTTGTGAGATGGCTCGCATTATCGCTGGTAAGTAATTTATTACCACACAACATAGAAAAGGCTGTCCTCTTTGAGGATGGCCTTTTTTTTCGTACGTTTGTATCATGAAATCATATGAACTTATCACGATTCTAGGGCCTACGGCTTCCGGAAAGACGACTTTCGCCGCTGCTCTCGCCGCTCATTTGGATACGGAGATCATCAGCGCTGATTCCCGGCAGATCTATCGTTCGATGGATATCGGGACGGGTAAGGACTTGGCCGATTACAACGTGGATGGAAAACAAATCCCTTACCACTTAATCGATATCTGCGAACCCGGCTATAAATATAACGTATTTGAGTACCAACATGACTTTTTCCGAGCCTATGAGGGCATGAAGCGGAAAGGTAAACTTCCGATCTTATGCGGAGGAACAGGGATGTACATAGAGGCCGTGCTGAAAGGCTATAAGCTATTGGACGTGCCTCAAAATCCAGAACTAAGGGAAGCCCTTAGAAATAAAACCCTGAAAGAACTGGAAACCATCCTCGCCTCTTATAAGGTGTTGCATAATAAAACGGACGTGGACACCGCCCAACGGGCGATCCGTGCGATCGAGATCGAGGAGTATTATAAGACGCAGGCACCGGACATAAATGAATATAATCCGATCAACAGCCTGATCATCGGTATCCATATCGACCGGGAACTACGTAGGGAAAAAATATCCAGACGCTTGCGGACTCGATTGGATGAAGGAATGGTAGACGAGGTTCGCACGATCTTGGCCACGGGAGTTAAGCCGGAGGACTTGATCTATTACGGATTGGAATATAAGTTTCTTACCTTATATATTATCGGGGAGCTTTCTTTTGAGGAGATGGTCTCGCAACTTGAGATAGCGATCCATCAATTCGCCAAAAGGCAAATGACTTGGTTCCGGGGTATGGAACGCCGGGGTTGCGAGATTCATTGGATGGATGCCACTCTCCCGACCGAAGAAAAAATAGAGACAACCATGCGAATTCTAAATAATCAGCTATGATAACAATAAACGATCTAAATAAAAGTGAGAACTTCTTCTTGATGGCAGGTCCTTGCGTAATCGAGGGAGAAGATATGGCGTTACGTATCGCCGAGAAAATAATGGGTATCACGGAAAGGCTGCAAATACCCTATGTATTCAAAGGCTCCTATCGGAAAGCGAATCGCTCCCGTCTGGATTCTTTCACGGGCATCGGGGATGAGAAAGCGTTAAAGATCTTACGGAAGGTAAGCGAGACGTTTGATATTCCCACCGTTACCGACATCCATGAGACAACAGAGGCTGCCATGGCCGCCGAATATGTCGACGTCCTTCAAATCCCGGCTTTCCTATGCCGTCAAACAGATTTATTGGTAGCGGCAGCCGAAACCGGGAAGATCGTCAATATAAAGAAAGGGCAGTTCCTTTCGCCGGGTGCCATGCAATTTGCCGTACAAAAGGTAGTGGACGCAGGAAATGATAATGTCATGATCACTGAGCGGGGAACAACATTCGGCTATACCGACCTTGTTGTCGATTTCCGGAGCATCCCGCAAATGCAAACATTCGGTTTCCCGGTTATTATGGACGTAACCCATTCTTTGCAGCAACCGAATCAAACCTCCGGCGTGACCGGTGGATTACCCGCCCTTATTGAAACGATAGCGAAAGCCGCTATAGCCGTGGGCACAGACGGACTATTTATAGAGACTCACCCGGAGCCAAGCCAAGCCAAATCCGATGGAGCCAATATGCTCAGGCTGGATTTGCTAGAAGATCTTTTGACACGTTTGGTACGCTTACGACAAGCTCTGACATGATACAGATTTACTTCACACGCAATTAACAATTAAAAGAACGTGTGTAA
>NZ_SRYM01000095.1 GCF_004793765.1 Parabacteroides distasonis
TTTGATTAAGGAATCCCGAAATTATCCGACTGCGGAGGATAATTCTGCCCACGGCGGTGAAGGTGTTTTCAGTTACTTAGAATTATTCGGGTAACTGAAAACATATCTTGCTGTGTCTTTGAAGACACAAAAATCCTCCGCCTGTCGGATTTGTTTCCGAGTGTAATAACTCATCTAGGGTATCGGTTAAGCCGGTGAAGTATATCCACCGACCTAACTGACTTTCCGTAATCCCATTAGAGTTTGCGCCACTGCTCAATGTCATCCCGATAGGCATCGAGAAGCAAGCGGACAAGGTTCTCTATCAATCCCGATGCACTCATGCCCCTTCCTCCTAGGTAGCGGACAACCCTGTCAAGTTCGTCACGCACCGTCTCACTGACGAACACGGGCTTGCGGTTGATAATCTTTGGGACTTGGAGATAGGTGGCGCGGTAGTCCTCCAACGACAATCTGCGCTGCTTGCTGCTGACGCGCTTCTGCGGTATTGCCGCCTCCTCGACCACCACACCAGACGGTTCATCCGTCATAGCGGTCTCTGTTTCCTCCGTGACGGTATTGCCGGGCTGCCCCGGCTCATCCAGTTCCAGACCGATACGCCTGTAGAGGTCATCCATTGACTTGGGAGTGTAGGATTCCCTGCGTCCCATTTTTTCCACGATTTCACGAGCCTGCTGCTCTGTAATGTTTGGTTCTCTCTTCATTGTAAAAAAATAAATAGATTAAGTTATTGAATGTGGTCTTGGTCAGTGCCTCGACCGATTATCGGGAGCAAAGTAAGATGCTCCAGTGCAGTCAGTCAAGCACTTGGATTCTCTTAGGCAATTTTGTGTGATTCTGCTTTATGGCGGTTGACAAAGCGGTGTGGACTTCACCGTTTTGCCGGATGTATATGTCTGAGAGGGCAAAGGCTCAATCGCAAGCGAATTTGAATTAAGCCCTTATTTTTGCCCTTGCCAACTTCCTATTTTTTAGAAATAAGAGAATAACCACAGCCTCCAGCCCATGCCAACCGCTACCACCCTGTGCCACATGCTGCCAGTAATAGTAAAAGCCATTGTCAGGTAAAGGAATATGTATTTCTTTGCGGCAAAAGGAATAACACCCGTCCAAAATGGCATGGCAGAAATTACGGTAGGAGCCTTGTTTACGGACAATCAACAAAGCGGCAACCCGGACAAAGATTACCTATTGACGCAACACGCTGCCACTTTCGGAAAATCCATTGCAGGACAGTAAATTATGTATTCCTTTGCAGCAGAAGAAACAGTAACAACTAAAAGAAAGACAATATGGAAATCGTAGCAATCGAAAGAAAAACCTTCGAGGAACTGGTCGCCAAGTTCGACCGTTTCGTCAGCCGTATGGATGCCATCTGCCATCGGCACGGAGAAAAGAGAATGAGCGAGTGGATGGACAATCAGGATGTGTGCCAGATGCTCAACATCAGCCCACGCACGTTGCAGACCTTGCGTGACAACGGAACGCTATCATACAGCCAAATCAACCACAAGACGTACTACCGTCCCGAAGATGTGCAGCGCATCGTCTCCATCGTGGAGGCCAGGCGAATGGAAGCGAGGTTCAAAGGCAGGACAATCTGATAACCGAATAGAGTAATAACAATAATTCCACTAAATCCAGAGTAACATGAACAAACTGATTAACAAAGACAACGAGTGGATAATCCACTTCATGGGCAGCCTCGACCGCCTGCTGGACAACGTAGAGCATCTGACAGCCAACTACCGCCCGACATTGGATGGAGAGCGTTTCTTTACCGACAAGGAGGTGTCGGCACGGTTGAAGGTGAGCCGCCGGACACTTCAGGACTACCGTAATGAGGGACGGATAGCCTATATCCAGTTGGGCGGCAAAATCCTCTACCGTGAATCCGACATCGAAAGGATGTTGACTGAAAGTTACCGCACCGCCTATCGACAGGCGGCAACTTGATTTTCTTGAAGGAGCGCAGTTGACCGTCTGCCCCTATGTTTGCGGCAGCAATAGAACTTCGACAAAAAGAAAAGGAACGGCTTACGGATGAAGCATCAATGTTTATCTTCGTCTGTAAGCCGTTCCTATATTTCTTCTGATTTCCCGCCAGTCGCTTGTTTCCGTTGCCGGATGCCTCGAATGCGTGTGGCTGGCAGTGACAAGGTTTTCGGGCTGAATACGCTCAAACCCGTTTGAGGAAGATTCTGCCCGAAACGGCTCTGCCGCCCGACCTTGCCAATGCCCTCAAAGCCACATGCTACCTTTGCATCCGGGCATCGGGAACAGGTGGCTGACGGGATGAACCTCAATTATACCATAGGTTGCTGCCCTTGCCATAGGAAACAAACAATGTGACCGGATTCCCTTTCTTGGTGGCGCAGATTTCATTTATTACGAACCGCCTGAACAAAAGGGTCCCTTTGCTACATATTTTGAAAGCGATGGCTATAATCATTTCAAAATTATACACATCATAACTGATACCATCGGGTTGCCTGATATATCGCATTGTTTCGGCTTCATTCAGTTCCTTGTTCTTGTAGATTGCTCGTATCGCCTTGCGGATGTCGTACGAGAATACCCCGAACATGTCGGCTATCTCAAACTTTGTCATCCATATAGGGGCAGTCGGCACTATAACTACGCCCGTTTCACTGATTGTTATTATTCCTCTGTTCATAATCAAAGATTTTTTGATAAGGCACTTTTCACATTCATCATATCTTTGAAGATGGAAGAATCCAGCACACGGGCATAGTGCTGCGTCATTTTTATGTTGGAATGACCGAGCATTTTCGCCACATTCTCAATGCTTACACCATTGGCGAGGCACACAGAGGTCGCATACGAGTGCCGGGCTGTGTGCGTGGTCAAGCACTTTGATATGCCACACAAATCGGCTATCTCTTTCAGGTAGCTGTTCATCTTCTGATTGCAGGGGACAGGGAGCAATACATTTTTCTTTTGGCAAGTAGGATGGCTTTTGTATTTCTCCAAAATCTGCATCGGAATATCGAGCAAAGGGATGTTGCACATATTCTTCGTCTTTTGGCGAGGCTTGCGAATCCAATAATTGCCGTTGTTGTCTTGAACGATATGTTCGGCAGATAGCTGCTGTACATCAATGAACGCCAACCCAGTGAACGCAGCAAAGGTGAAGACATCACGCACAACCGTAATCCTGTCCAAAGAAAACTCCTTGTTGTAGATTGTGAGCAGCTCATCCATAGTTAGGAACTCACGGATAACTTCCTTCTCGTGGAACTTGATACCGATAAACGGGTCTTTGGTTATCCATTCGTTGGCAAGTGCGAGATTGGTTATCTTCTTCAGGCACTTCATATAACGGATGACCGTATTTTGTTGGCACTCCTTTTCCGTCTTGAGATAAAATTCAAAAGCACGTACTAGTTCACCATTGATTTCCGACAAGGGCAAATCCTCCTTGTCATATTTCAGTTTGATAAGTTCTGCTAGATAGCGTTTGCAGCTTTCATAACGGCGGACAGTAATCAGCGCATAGTCCTTGCCCACAAGTTCACGGCATTGGTCGTTATGCTCCTGTATGGTTTGGATGAGTGTGCGGACTTCCTTCACTTCTTCGTTAGCTCCAAAGAACTTTTCTTGCAAGATTCTGGCTGTGATGGAGTGGTTCCTCTCTTCCAGTTCATCGAACAGCTTGCGCAACTTGATTTTGGCTTGCTCGATGTAGAGATTGAGTTCACAAGCCTTGCGGCTCTTGCCTTTGGCGCACTCCTTCGCTTGATTCCACAGGGCAGGCTCAATGCTCATGCGGATGTTGTTTTCCACTCGCGCACCATTCACGGTGATGCGCATACACACGGAGGCTTCCCCGTTTTTCAGCAGTTTGGCTTTCTTGATGAAGAAAAGCACATTGAATGAGTTTCGTTTCATGTTCCTACAGTTTTTTCGTTGGACAAAAGTAGGAAACCATACACGCTTTCTTGATACGCAAAATATTGCAAATCAGAGAGAAATAATCTTGTTCGGTGGAGATTCGCGTTCCACCTTTCTTGCTCCACCGATTGGAACACCGGAAACGGTAACATTCTGCCGCTTTTTGCGTCCCTGCGAAAAACAAAAAATCCCGATTTCGTTTGGAAATCAGGATTTTACTGCTTTTTGCTTTTCTTCAAAGTGGTGCCACCAGGAATCGAACCGGGGACACAAGGATTTTCAGTCCTTTGCTCTTTCCGCTTCAAAAACCTTGACCTGCGGTCAAAGTTTCCGAAGCAACCAACTGAGCTATAGCACCTTATACAGTTACTTCCTTTCCCTCTTTATCATCCAGAATATTCTGGTTTTAAGCTGGTTTAAGTATTGGTTTAAACAGATGTCAGATTAATACTATTGTTAATTATCTCATTTTCAATTTCATTATACACAAAATCACCTAAGTAAGCAAGAATACTCTTTGCTCGCTTAGGTGATCTTCTTTATAGCCTTGCTACTGGGTGGGGGTCTTAAATAAGAAAAAGTCTATTCTGAAAGTATATACTTCAGAAACAAACCTTTCATTTTACTCTTTCATAAGTATATGTCTCTGTCCACCACGTTTCAGATCCATCCAGATTTTTAACTTCCACTTTTTTTACATAACCGTCTTCATCCAATTCGTAATGAAAGGTTAGCTCCACGTTATCATCATCAGAAGTACCATATTCAATACACTCTTTTGGCAAATATTTAGGAGCTTTACCCAACAATGAAGCATATTGCAAATTACAATAGTCAAGTCCTAAAGCATTATCTGTATAAGCCAAAAACAGTCCTCCCAGATTAGGTATATCAGTGTATTCGATTCCTTTATCAAATGAATCGTTACTAACCATCAGTCCTTTATCATTAAAATTATATTTATCTTCAACATCCTTTCGTCCGTTAAACATCAAAATGGCAGAAGTCATATAATCACCAGAATAAGTATAACTCCAGATACCGCCATCATCCATTTCCCCTTTTTCAACGTATCCTTTATCATTTAATGTATAGTTGGTTACATTAGAAAAATCTTCTCCATCAGAGTTTTGAATATCAACTTTTTCTGTAACGCCATTTGTTGTATAAGTATAATTCGATACCCATGTTTTACTATAGCCTGCACTAGTGTCCCATAAAAATGGGAGCTAGTTAAAAATTAAATAAATTTGGTCCAC
>NZ_SRYM01000096.1:0-2500 GCF_004793765.1 Parabacteroides distasonis
GTATGACTTTGGACTACGATATACGGATTCCGGGGCGAGGATAAAAGAAACAATTTGAACAACGAAGAGTTTGATCCTGGCTCAGGATGAACGCTAGCGACAGGCTTAACACATGCAAGTCGAGGGGCAGCGGGGTGTAGCAATACGCCGCCGGCGACCGGCGCACGGGTGAGTAACGCGTATGCAACTTGCCTATCAGAGGGGGATAACCCGGCGAAAGTCGGACTAATACCGCATGAAGCAGGGATCCCGCATGGGAATATTTGCTAAAGATTCATCGCTGATAGATAGGCATGCGTTCCATTAGGCAGTTGGCGGGGTAACGGCCCACCAAACCGACGATGGATAGGGGTTCTGAGAGGAAGGTCCCCCACACTGGTACTGAGACACGGACCAGACTCCTACGGGAGGCAGCAGTGAGGAATATTGGTCAATGGGCGTAAGCCTGAACCAGCCAAGTCGCGTGAGGGATGAAGGATCTATGGTTCGTAAACCTCTTTTATAAGGGAATAAAGTGCGGGACGCGTCCCGCTTCGCATGTACCTTATGAATAAGGATCGGCTAACTCCGTGCCAGCAGCCGCGGTAATACGGAGGATCCGAGCGTTATCCGGATTTATTGGGTTTAAAGGGTGCGTAGGCGGCCTTTTAAGTCAGCGGTGAAAGTCTGTGGCTCAACCATAGAATTGCCGTTGAAACTGGGGGGCTTGAGTATGTTTGAGGCAGGCGGAATGCGTGGTGTAGCGGTGAAATGCATAGATATCACGCAGAACCCCGATTGCGAAGGCAGCCTGCCAAGCCATGACTGACGCTGATGCACGAAAGCGTGGGGATCGAACAGGATTAGATACCCTGGTAGTCCACGCAGTAAACGATGATCACTAGCTGTTTGCGATACACGGTAAGCGGCACAGCGAAAGCGTTAAGTGATCCACCTGGGGAGTACGCCGGCAACGGTGAAACTCAAAGGAATTGACGGGGGCCCGCACAAGCGGAGGAACATGTGGTTTAATTCGATGATACGCGAGGAACCTTACCCGGGTTTGAACGCATTCGGACCGAGGTGGAAACACCTTTTCTAGCAATAGCCGTTTGCGAGGTGCTGCATGGTTGTCGTCAGCTCGTGCCGTGAGGTGTCGGCTTAAGTGCCATAACGAGCGCAACCCTTGCCGCCAGTTACTAACAGGTCATGCTGAGGACTCTGGCGGGACTGCCAGCGTAAGCTGCGAGGAAGGCGGGGATGACGTCAAATCAGCACGGCCCTTACATCCGGGGCGACACACGTGTTACAATGGCGTGGACAAAGGGATGCCACCTGGCGACAGGGAGCGAATCCCCAAACCACGTCTCAGTTCGGATCGGAGTCTGCAACCCGACTCCGTGAAGCTGGATTCGCTAGTAATCGCGCATCAGCCATGGCGCGGTGAATACGTTCCCGGGCCTTGTACACACCGCCCGTCAAGCCATGGGAGCCGGGGGTGCCTGAAGTCCGTAACCGCGAGGATCGGCCTAGGGTAAAACTGGTGACTGGGGCTAAGTCGTAACAAGGTAGCCGTACCGGAAGGTGCGGCTGGAACACCTCCTTTCTGGAGCTTCAGGATTCCGTTCCGGGGTCATGCGAGGTATTGGTCTCTTGTGCTGCTGTTGGTATTATGTTTATTATATGGATCTTACGGGCCGGAATTCCGGTCAGGAGAGAGAGATGACGCTGGGACGTGAGTCTTGGCAAGGTTGACAGTCCTATAGCTCAGTTGGTTAGAGCGCTACACTGATAATGTAGAGGTCGGCAGTTCAACTCTGCCTGGGACTACTCCGAAGTAATGAGGGGGATTAGCTCAGCTGGCTAGAGCATCTGCCTTGCACGCAGAGGGTCAACGGTTCGAATCCGTTATTCTCCACACATCCCGCGAGGGAAAGAGGATCTTTGACATGTTGGACATCAAAAAGAAGAAACGAGTAGAGCGAGCTTAAGATATATCAACCCGTACGTATGTACGAGGTGAGAGAAAGTAAGCAAGGGCAGACGGTGGATGCCTTGGCTCTCGGAGGCGACGAAGGACGTGATAAGCTGCGAAAAGCCCGGGGGAGGAGCAAATATCCCTTGATCCCGGGATGTCCGAATGGGGCAACCCGGCAGGTTGAAGGCCTGCCATCCCGCAAGGGAGGCGAACGTGGGGAACTGAAACATCTAAGTACCCATAGGAGGAGAAAATAAACAATGATTCCGCAAGTAGTGGCGAGCGAACGCGGAAGAGCCCAAACCCGTGTCGTTTAGGCGACACGGGGGTTGTAGGACCACGACGTGGCAAGATAGAGTCAAGTGGAACGCCTTGGAAAGGGCGACCGTAGGGGGTGATAGTCCCGTACACGACTGACGATTGAAGCCTAGTGGCATCCTGAGTAGCGCGGGGCACGAGAAATCTTGCGTGAAGCAGCGGGGCCCATCCCGTAAGGCTAAATACTCCCGAGAGACCGATAGCGAACCAGTACCGTGAGGGAAA
>NZ_SRYM01000097.1 GCF_004793765.1 Parabacteroides distasonis
CCAAAGAATACGTGCGGAAATCATATTCGCACATTATCCGGAGCTGAAATCAGTTCACGACTTGGCTACAGAGTTGACCGATGTGTATAATAGGATGTGGCACGTGGAAAGCTTGCCTTGTGGTACAATAAAATAGAAAAGCTTGGATACGGATGTCTCAGAACCGTAACAAATACCATGCAGAACTATTATGAGACAATACTAAACTATTTTGTTAACAGGGAAACGAATGCATTTGCAGAATCATTCAATGCAAAAATTAAAGCGTTCAGAGCACAGTTTAGGGGAGTCGGAGATATACCATTCTTTATTTTTAGATTATGCAAACTAACAGTGTAGATTTAACATACCCACAGCGTTTTCGGACTGACCCCAGATTACTGAAAAAATAGTCGCATAAACAAAAAAGGAGATATGCCTTGATTTTGACATATCTCCTTCCCCTTCCCTTCTTATGAGTCGGGATGAGAAGACTCGAACTTCCGACCTCCACGTCCCGAACGTGGCGCGCTAGCCAACTGTGCTACATCCCGTTTTTTGTTTTCTCGTGTCGTTGTTTCGATCACGGGTGCAAAGATACGCATTGTTTTTGAACCAGCAAGAGAAAAGTGATTTTTTTCTCAAAAAATAGATGTTTTACTTTCTTGTAAATTTTTCTTTCAAAATATTTGCTAGATTAAAAATAAAGCCTACCTTTGCACCCGTAATTGAAACAACGATATTTAAATAATATAATGGTGCCATAGCTCAGTTGGTAGAGCAAAGGACTGAAAATCCTTGTGTCCCCGGTTCGATTCCTGGTGGCACCACTTGAAAATCAAGCAGTTACGATCAAAAGTAACTGCTTTTTTTGTGTCTTTTCGGTGGTTTTTCCCTTCAAATCCCATTATTTTCTGTGTTTTTCGTGGTTTGTTTAAACCGATGTTTAAACCAGCGTTTAAACCATGAGTACAACTATCAATGTCGTATGTTACAAATCTAAAGTATTGAAAAACAATGAGTCTCCTTTGATGATTAGAATCTGTAAAGACAGAAAGATGAAGTATGAAAGCATTGGAATCTCGCTTGATCCTAAGTATTGGGACTTCAAAGCCAATAAACCTACTTCCAAATGTCCCAACAAAGAGTATATCGAAAAGGTGATTACAGAGAAAACGAAAGCCTATACAGATAAAATTCTGGAATTAAAGGCTATGGAACGAGAGTTTACGGTAACCACTTTGGCGGAAAAGGTAAACAATCCTGTAAAACTGAAAACCGTTGGCGATGTCTTTTTAGGCTATATGGAAAGGCTTTCAGCTGAGAAACGTACTGGATATATGCTTTCTGTCAAACAGGTGTATAACTCGCTTATCAAGTTCAACAAACATCTGAATATCTATTTTCCTGATATTGATACGGCTTGGCTACGGAAATATGAAACTTGGCTACGCTCAAACAATATCAAAGAAAATACAATCGGTATTCGTTTCAGGACGTTGAGAGCGATCTACAATCTGGCGATTGAAGAAAACATTGTCAAAGCAGAATATTATCCTTTTAAAAAGTATAAAGTATCTAAGTTACATGAAGAAACAGCCAAAAGAGCTATTACCAAAGAGGATATTAACAAGGTTCTTTCCTACCAGTCAAGTAATCCGTTTACGAGACTGCCTATCGACCTGTTTACTTTCTCTTACTTCATGGGTGGCATTAACTTCGTGGATATGGCATACCTTACGAAAGATAATATCATTGACAACCGTTTGATCTATTCCAGACGTAAAACAAGTAAGCTGATAAAGCTACCATTGCAGCCAAAAGCGATCGAACTGATCCATAAATATGCAGATCCTGATAATCCTTATCTATTTCCTATCCTTTCCACATTCCATAAAACGGAACAACAGCAAAGGAACAGGATTCATAAGGTGATCTCTAAAGTGAATGACCGTTTGAAAGCCATTGGCAAAGAATTAAACTTGCCTATAGACTTGACAACATACGTTGCCCGTCATAGTTTTGCCACATCATTAAAGAGATCAGGCGTGAATACCTCTTTAATCTGTGAGGCTTTAGGGCACAGTTCAGAGAGAGTAACCCAAATCTATCTGGACAGCTTCGGTAATGACCAGATGGAAGACGCAATGAAAAACCTACTCTAAACCAAAGAATCCTGTTTCCAGAAATGGGGACAGGATTCTTTTTTCTTTATTTTTGTGTGCAAACAAATAAAGACAAGAGAATGGCATACATCAATTTCCCTATTAAATTATTAAAGAAGATAGAGCCTCTGTTAGAGGAGTATTTCAGTTATGAGCGTTCCATGTTTCACTTAGAGTTTGAAGAAATTCATAATATTTACATCCAAAATGGAAAATACTCAAAAGAACAGGAAGAAACTTATCTCGCTGTTCCATCCTTTAAGCAGAGCTATATTGAGACCTCTTTAAATACAGAGAAGATGTATGAAACAATGATGCAAGTTGGAAAAGCTATCATGTTGGATTTTGGAGACTATGATTTCAACAAGATTCTCCAGATGTATTTTGATTTCGTGGATGAGGAATCTGTAACAGAAACAGATTGGAATATCGCTTATTCATTAGTCATGGTGGCTGCCATATACCATAAATATGTAAACTCTGATGGATTCTTTGATTCTCGTGATTTTCTGGTCAATGACTTGCAATCTGTTTATAACACTTTTGTTCGTCCAGATTTGTTGAAACTCTATGAAATGTTCCATGACAAGAAACAGATAAAAAGCAATACAATCCGTATTGAATACAATAATGAGGTTATCACCTTAGATAACTGTGATAATTGGTTTATGAACATGATTACTCCCTATCTGGACAAATATTTGGGCGTTTCCAGTCTGGAAGAGGCTCAAAAGGAACTGGAAGAAGATTATCCAACTAAAGGAAGAAAAGGAAGAAAGAAGAACAGTATAGTCGCAGACTGGATTTTATGGCAGACCTCCCAACTTTTGCAGCTCAGCTCTTTTGCAGATGCCAATGTTCAAATCAATAAAAGTCAAGCTGCATTTTTATTGGATTACATGAAGTATTTAGGACTGATAGAAGAGGACAGCCAGAAAGATGATATGTTGAATCTTCGTGCCACTCTCAACAACTTGAAGAAAAACAATCCAAAATTCAGTTGGTGGAATATCCCCAAACAGAAAGAATCACCCAATAATCCATTTAATGCTGATATTCATAGAGCTTGGTGATGTCATTTTTTTTGAATCTTCAAACTTAATCTAAACCGCTGTATAACTGCATTATAAACAATACGCCAAAACTTCGCTTTATTTCTTTATAGGAATCGGGACTGTCATACCCCCATCTTTGCAGTGTAATCAATAAACAATTAGAACCTAATGCTGTAAAGGTAAGCGTAAAAGAAAATGAGAAATTTAGATTCAGTTAAAGAAGCAAACGAGGTTATGACAGTTGAAAAGGCTAACGAGTTATTAAAGGAGAAAAGACAATTCTTGTTGAATAATGCAGATGCGGAAGACAACATCAAGAAATTGGCAGAAGTCAATGTGAGAAAAGCGGAAAGAGGGTATCTTGAAGCACTTAAAAAGGTGGAACTTCCAACTACACAGGTGATATTCTGGGACTTGACAAATGAGACTGAAGAACAAGTAACAATCACGAAAAGACAAAGTGAAATCATTATAGCTACATCTGATTACAGCATGTCTGTTGCCAAAACTAATATTGAATTAGGAAAGGGATTGATAGCCAATGATAAGTTTGAGAAAGTCCCACTTTATGTAACAAATGCCGACTTGTTCTATGATGCGGATATTACGCTGAAAGACCTGAACGGAAACATAGTGAAAAAAGGAACTCACAATGTCTATGTTCCAGTTGATTCCGCAAACGGTTATTGGCAATGGGCTACTTATCATGAGTATAACTTAAATGCCATTGTAAAAGAGGAGAAACAATTAGTCATAGAGAATGTACAAATTAAACGGTTTGATTCTTTGCAAGAGTTTGCCCAATACAGAGGAGTGAACAATGTACTAAGCCGTGGTTTCAACGGATTGGAGAAAGCAGGTAACGCAGCTTTGGCTACACAACATGAGTTTTATACTAAAGTGTTTCAAAAGGCTGTTGAGCTAAAAGCGAATATCAGTGTTGTTACCAAATACTACAATTTCGGTAAGACAATAAAACCGAAAGTATGGAACAGTGCCGTATTAGGCATAGTGGAAGAGAACTTTATTGAATATGACTTGGAAATTGGCGATGAGATAATCGAAACTCTTCAAAATATGGACTTCACAGAGAAAACTATCAAGAACCGCTATCTGATTGATGCTATTACCCGATTTGCCAACTATAAACCACAGGGTAAAGAAAAGATGATTGGAATCGCAGAAACCATTAGCACGATCAAGTCATTAAGCAGCGAAAGCGTAAGAATAATCAATATGGTAACATCTGACCATATTAACGTAATTTATACAGAGCTATTTACCCAATATTTAGATGGCAAAGGTCTCTTAAATAAAGAACAAGCCGCATAAATCACGCACAAAAGAACTCATGTGACAGGTGAGTTCCCATACCCAAAATTTCGGGGTTCGGTCTCAATCCGAACCCTGTCTCTCAAATATCCAGAGGCTTCACCCAAGTAAAAGGATAGACTGCCAACTTTTGATTGAAGCGGATAATAAACTACTATTTCTCTTACTTGGTTACAGCCCAAAGAAAAATCAGAGAATAAGGCTTGCCTATGGTTTGTATTTTCCTTTTCAGGGGATTTTTTGTGACTGGCTATATAAAAGTAAAATCTTCCAAAAATCCCCTGAAACTGGAACAAATAAGAGATAAGCATCCATAAATAGCCCTATTCTTCTTACTTGGATAGTCTCAACCCAAATAAAAGAGAAATGGGCACTTCCATTTCTGAAAGCACCCATAATATT
>NZ_SRYM01000098.1 GCF_004793765.1 Parabacteroides distasonis
CTTTTTTGTAGGCTATGCGACAGATCTTCTTTAGGATGGCAAGGTGGTGGCGGACGGTATCTATCGCATAGCCTTTCTCTTCCGTGACAAAGGCTTGATAGTCGTGGATGAACTGTTCCGTCAATTGTCCGAAAGCCAGATCCTTGACCTTGTACTTGGTTTCGATGAACTCCCCGAGCGTCAGCCGCATATAGTGATAGCTGGGATAAGTCCCCTTTGCCCGGTCTATGCCTATACGTGCCTTAATGTCGTCACAGATTGCATCTGTCATTTTCATGAGGGTCATCTGCGTTTCCATGCTACCTTGAAAAAGGTCTTTCACATCGATGGCGTCAAAACCAGCCTTACGGGACACAAGGCTGTCGAATGCGGCGTTTACCGCCAACAGCAGTTTTTCAATCCTGGTATTGGTTTCCACAGCTTCCTTGCTCTTGCCGTTCAGACGGCTTTCACGTGGATTCCACAATTCAGGCGTGCAGGACAGCTTGCATCCGAACTGTGCCATCGTGCGGTTCACGGTGATTCTTCCCATTATCGGGGCTTTACCCGATTTGTCCAGTCCGCTCTTTTTGAGGTAGAGCAACACCTTGAATTTTTCTACTTTCATACGCTTATATTTTTTAGTGCAAAATTACTTGCCGTATAAGCGTTCTTTGATATGCAAAATGCTGTGTATGAGCGCAAACAAAACGGTGAGGGTTTCTTTTCATTGCCTGCCGTTACCTATTCCCGTTTCGGTAACTGCCCGGCTAATGGTTTGGTAACTGAACAACCTCAATATTCCGTTATTATTTGCATTTTCTCCACTTGGCAGAATGCTGAAACAAAGCTCATTTCAAACGGTTTACGTTTTATCTTCACCTGTCCGCTTTTCCTTGCACAGCCTATCACTTTCCACGTAGCTCGGCATACTGCAGCAACGTTGAATCTTAGTTTGGGTGTACCGATAGAGACAGTTAGTAAGCTATTAGGACATACTAAGATTAGTACAACTCAAATTTATGCAAAAGTTATTGACGCAAATAAAAAGGCTGCTGTTCATAAGCAAGACGGCGTATTTGATTGATCCTTAGTAAATAGAATAATAAGTATCTTAAACTAATCATACGATATGGGTATACAAGAAAGACCATTTGAAAATATTATAAGCATGAATAACTCATTATCTGGTGATCCTATTAATGAGTTAATAACACTAAATAAATTAGAGAGAAGTATTTATAGTGAAGGTCGAAAATTAGAAACTATTATCTTGTTATCTGGTATGACATCAAAAGATAGATGGATATACATTTCTCTTATTCTTGATGATTTGTTATATCAATATGATATCTCTTGTAGAAAGGTTAGAGGAATGAATACTAATACTTTGTTATATAAAAGAGCTCTATTATTGAAGAAAGCAATCGTGGAAGTGATGGAAGTAACAAGCACACGATTAAAAATAGCATTTGATACTGATTATATAAAAGAAAGAGAAGAAAGATATGCTACAACGGGGGCTACCAGATGGGATGATTCAACCGATAAAAAATTAGATTTAGATATAGTAGAAAACATGCGGTATTTTAATGATTTAATTTCGGGGAAGATTGATAGATATTTGGAAAATTGCAAAAGTCGGTTTACGAAAAAATATGACGATGATAAATTAAAAGCTATCTGGCTTCATTTGAAAGAGGAAAATTATATTAATAGTAATACAAGTTTAGATACGTTTCTTTATTTATTGGGGAATATCGATAATGTGCCTGAGCACTTTTATATTGAATGGTTAGCTTCATTGAAGGAATTGCATGTTCTTATAGATGTGTTTTGGAAGTCAGAGCGAAATAGGTGGAAAAAGGCAAGTGAAATATTTTTATATGGTGATAAATTTTTGAACTATAGAAGCTTAACTACTGCTGTCAGTAAGGAAGATGATATTGAAAATATAGAAAAAAAATTTGCATGTTGGTTAAAAGAGAAGTGACACTCTTTAGGTGATAGTAGGTGATTTTGGGTGATACTTTTTATTATCACCCTTTTTAGTTGTTTTTTAATATGATCTTTGTTGTGTCAATACTGAGTAGGTACATATTGACAATATGTGAATATGCTGAATCTACCTACATTCAGCATTAAGATATGATAATTAAAAACAAAAAAAATGGATTCGATTAAAAATATCTTAAAAAGAATAGAGTGTAATACTCTACTTGCGACAAAGACAGTACTAACTGTTGATGATGTAGTAACTCTTACTGGCTTAAGTAAGAGTCATATATACAAGCTTACATATAGTCATCAGATACCTCATTACAAACCATCTGGAAAGCAAGTCTATTTTGATCGCTCGGAGATTGAGGAGTGGCTTAAACGAAATCGTGTTGATTCGGTAGAAGAGATAGAGCAAGCCGCCATTAATCATGTTGTAATGAATAAAAAAGGAAGGGGGAGAGTATGAAAGATGAGATAGCTTCTAAAATCTATGTCAATCTATCAAGGTGTGAGAAAGGACATGATTCATGTACTGAATATAGTAGTATGTTGCATGATATGGTACATGGTCATATGTTATATGATACGGTTGACTTTGTTCTTAATCAGAAAGATGTTCCAGAAATAGATTTGTTAGCGGAAGTGTCGCCATACTTGATGAATAGAAGTGATTGTATTGGTAATGATGGCCTCCCTTATGTACGTGGGAAATATAAGGGGTATAATGTGTATGTAAATACTCATATTCTAAAAATCAATGCTTGTAGCTTATGTAAATATTACTACGGTATCAACATGCACGATTTCCCTTTAGAGGACGTACGGAAAGCCATTGAGAGGATAGGAGAGGATTTAAACATCCCTATGGATAAGGTCATTGTGACTAGACTGGATTTAGCAATGGATTTGGAGTTACAGCGGTCTCCAATAGAATATTTCAATCGGATGTTAGATTTACCTTATTTTAGGTGTCATTCATATTCTACAGGAATTACGTTTCAAACAGCAGAGAAAGAACTTTTGTTTTACGATAAAGGAAAGGAACAGGGGAGTAATAATAAGAATATAGCTCGATGCGAGTTTCGGATAAAGAAAGTTAGGAGGTGCTTTGGGGGATCGGTTACTGCGTCAATGTTATATGATCCTAGCTTTTGGAATGATTTGCTGGATCGGTTCTTATCTTGTTATTCCAAAGTCAAGGTGAGTAAAGAGTCTTTACCGCTTGATAAGATAAATGGGATAAAGATTTTGAAAGATTGTGCCTTATGTGATTATGTTAATCGTAATGGATTTGATCCGTTGAGGTCTGGATTTAAGGCTCGTGTGCGTGATGGAGAATTGGCGCAAAGAGCCTGCAAGTCTATTATAGAAAAGATCAAGAAGTGTTGTTTCTCTTCTCAAGGAAAAGACGTTGGCCCAGAGATAGAAGAATTTGATGTGAAATTCAGGTCATTTTTGAAGTTAAAGAGATTTGATTAAATATCATTGTTTTGCCCATATTTGAGACTTGCAACGTATCTAGTCTTAATTTTTTCCTAATAAAATGTAGGAAATAATACCCTTGTCGGGGATCTGTCAAATAAATTTAGAGAGGTGGGGGATATTTCCGGAGAGGTGGTATCTCTCGCTTCTTTTGTTTTTAGAGGATATTGTTCTGTAAATGATTTTCCAAAAAAAGAATCACGATAAAACGGAATTTAGAAAATGTTCGTTATATTTGCGTGAGGTAATCACTAAAAGATGAAACAACAGATAATTAATAAGCTAAGAGGCTTTTTCTCTTTGCAACCAATAGAGAAAGCATGGGTGTTTGGTTCCTGTTCACGTGGAGAGGAGACGAAGGATAGCGATATTGATATTCTGGTTCGTTTTGACTCCCAAGCTCGTATTACATTATTCAAGTATGCGGGTATGGTGGAAGCTCTAAGCCAATTGTTGCATCGTAAGGTTGATTTGGTGGAGGAAGGACAATTGAAGGATTTCGCCGTTTCTTCTGTAGATCGGGATAAAATATTGGTATATGAGAGAGAAGCCTAAAGATAATACACGTCTACGGCATATGCTGGAGGCGATAAATAATGTTATTGAGTTCACGACAGATGTGACTTTTGAGGAGTATTCCAGAAACAAGATATTGCGTTTTGCGGTCATCAAGAATTTGGAGATTGTAGGGGAGGCGGCTTATTTGATTACAAAGGAATTTCGGGAGGAACATCAGGAGATCGCATGGAATGAGGTCATAGGCATGCGCCATGTGTTGGTGCATGGATATTATCAGATTCGGGATGAGATTGTGTGGGGAACCATTCAAACAGATCTATTTCCGCTTAAGGATAAGATAGAACGGTTGCTCTGTAAATAACTCAATGTATTGTTTTAGAAAATAACCCTTTATTGGGGGGGGATATCAAATAAATTTAGAGAGGTGGGGGATATTTCCGAGGAGGTGGTATCTTTCGCCTCTCTCATTTTTAATACGATCACTATCAACCAAGTTACCAATCTCGTACTTTTCGGCAAACTGCTATACGATAGTGCATGTTGGCGTATAAGGCGTTTTTAAGCCCGTTTTAGGCTATATAACCCCGCCCCTATATTTCTCATGTCATTAGTGTCCCATAAAAAATAGGGACTAGTTAAACATTAAATAAATTTGGCCCA
>NZ_SRYM01000099.1 GCF_004793765.1 Parabacteroides distasonis
AAAAGGAATGGGAAATCATTCTTTCCGAGGCTTCCGGAGCACCTCCTGAACCATCACTTTTTGGATAAGGGGCTTAAAAAAACAAAAAGGAAGACTCGAACACTGTAAAATCTGCGTTCGAGCCATACTGTATCGCGTTTTCTGAATTTTATCGGACAGCAATATAAAAATTTCGGAGTTAAACCATCATCTATTCGTATCGCACAAGAAATGGCAAAGAAAGATCTTCTCACGTTCCTTGAAAAAGGAATAAGTCAGCGTTGTGAAGAAACTGAGGCGGAAGATATGATAGAGGAAACATTCTTCTATTATCCCATAAAAGGGGTGTTAAATGCAATTTCAGCAGAAATATATAACGAATTACAACAATCATAAGAGCACATGAAACAAATTATAATCTCATTACTCACATTAGCCTTGGCGGACATCTGCTTGTGTAGTTGTGGCAATGATGTGGCTGCCAACACTTCTCTGGAAGAGAAGCATAAAAAGAGTTCCATAACGCAATCTGATGAGAAGCATAAAAAAGCGATAACTGATTCTATCAACAATCTACGAGAAAAAATAATGGATTTAACCGAAAAATATGAAAAGGTTTATCAGGAATTAAGCGAAGTAAAAATGGACAATAAGAAAATCAATGATGAAAAAGCAACGAATAAATGGTATATTCTTATTGGTGGAGGTATTGGATTGCTTGGTTTGATAGTATCAATTTTTGCATTTGGAAAAACAGGGAAATGTAATAATAGATTAAGTCGTCATCGTGAAGAAATCGAATCACTGAGACAGCTATTAAATGAGCGTCGATTTGAACCAAATGTTACTGGTACTAAACGTACAAATTATTCAGCCTCGTCATCGATACCCAATAATGAAATCTCTGATTTGTCTCGAAAAATACAACATTTAGAGAATGAACTTTCAAAAATACAAAAGACTACTCTTGTTCATGGAACACCGACTCCATCTACAATTACCCCACCGATAAAACCAACTATAATAGGTTACTTTGGAACAGCTATAAGTGGTGAAAACGGCACAGGGTATTTTAAAAAAGTACTTGAATCAAAAGATAGTGATGCAAGATTTTCAGCACAAATTATTGATGGTTCAGCTAATTTTGAGCCTATAGCATCTCTTTCCTCTATCAAATCCAGCGACTATATGGACTTGGCTGTAGAATTTGAAGGGGTATCTAAAAATGAGGCAACTGATATGTCCGTTCATTACAAAGGACTGGCTCAACAAATAGGAGATAAATGGATTATTGTAAAAAAAGCAGTTATAACTTTAAAAAAATAATCAACTATTATGCATTCAATAGTACCTATAATAATTATTATTATCATATTTATGCAATTGTTTTTCTTTGTGAAGAACTTTTTGCGTATGCGCCAATTCAGTAACATCTTTACTGGTACAACTTCATGGCGAATAAGACGTAATGCAGAAACCTCTCTTGTGGATGGCATATATGGGGATGGTAACAAAATATTTATCGGCATTATTACATCCATCAATAAATATCTTGGAAATAACTCCGGTTCAGTTATTGATTTTGGTCTTCTGAAAGATGCGGTTGACCGTCACTGTGATTCTGTAGAAAATGACATAGCTACACAGACACCTATTCCACTTTATTGGGGATTGGCTGGTACAATGGCTGGTGTTATTATGGGATTGTGGGATTTGTTACAGTCTAATGCAATAATGACTCTTATGAGCAGCGGTGGCGGAGTTATCGATAATGCTTCACAGAGTGCCGCTTCTGGAATTAATTCTCTTTTAAGTGGTGTCGCATGGGCAATGCTGGCTTCTATTTGTGGTATTCCGCTTACGACAGTCAATTCTCTTCTCTTCAAAAGATGCAAACTTAATGAGGAAGACGGGAAAAATTCTTTTTTTGCTTGGATGCAATCAGAACTTCTTCCTGAATTACCATCTGATACATCCGAGGCACTTAACAATCTCGTAAGAAATCTCAATAAATTCAACAATACATTCGCACAAAACACATCAAATCTTGGGAATACGCTAAATGCCGTTAATCAGTCCTATGCAATACAAGCGGATATAATAAAAGCGGTTCATGACATGGATGTTATGAAAATGGCAAAAGCTAATGTGCGTGTTCTTGAAGAATTACAACAATGCACAGACAAATTGGAAGTATTTAATCAATATCTCAATGATATTGAAGGATACACCGAAGCTATACATAGATTTGAATCATTGTATAATGAACAAGCAAATCGAATCCACATACTTGAAGAAATAAGAGATTTCTTTGGACGTCATAAAGGAGAAATAGCTAAAACAACAGCTGATGCAGACAGGACACTTCAAGAGTCTCTCCAAAATATAAAGGAATCTACATCATCAAATGTCGAAGAACTGCACAAAAGGTTTATTGAACAAAGTGAGTCATTCAAAGAAATTCTTAAATCTGAACGAGAGTCATTTGAACAATTTACAAATGATTTAAAGGCTCAATTTAGTGCCCAAATGACACAAATGCCACAATTGTCTGAACAATTGGAAGAAATTTCAGCAATTCCTGTCAGACTTGACAAGCTGATTGAAAAAATAGAAATGTCAAACATCCATTTAGCGAATGACATATCCCAGTCTATCAAACAAACCTTGATGACCACAAAGGTAAATAAAATACTTGATACAAATGATAGTGTTCGTGTTGGCGATTCCATACCAGCGTGGATGAAAGTCTCAGGATGGGCTGCATTAGTAATCATTGCCATTACCTGCATTTTAAATATCGTGTTTATGTTTTTCCCCGTTAAAAAGGATAAGAGCCAGCCACAACAAATCCATATTCAGCCAACAGAGTTGCCGATGCAAATAGTTAATAAACAAGCAGAAAATACTACTGATGCGGTCTTAAATACAACAGATTCTATTAAAGATAATAATAAAAAGTAATTATGGCTCAGAAAAAGGAATCGTTTTTTTGGACAAGTTACTCAGACTTGATGACAAGTTTGTTTTTTGTCATGTTAGTATTATTCATTCTTGTAATTGTTCTTCTACATAAGCGTATGGAGGCAACAGAAGCTCAGTTACAAGAGATTAAAAAGGTTGAGCAATCAACAAAAGATTTAAGTCGAGATTATTTTCAATATCGTTCAGATTACAAAAAATATGTTCTAACAATTCAAGTTCGCTATCCTGCCGGAAAGTCTGACTTGAATGATATTGTATCTACGGATAAAGAAGCCCAATTACGTCAATTGGCTGCGGCAGGACGCGAAATACGAGATTTCTTAAAAAACCATAGTGAGAATCAATATATTCTTGTAATAGAGGGGCAAGCGTCAAAAGACAACTTCCTTTATAATTATGAATTAAGTTACCAACGGGCATTAGCACTTATGCGTTTTTGGATTGAAGATTCACGTATTACATTTGGGAGTAATTGCGAAATTCTAATATCTGGCAGTGGAGATGGCAAACTTGATACTCATTCTATGCGAGAAACAAATGACGAAAGAGAGAATCAGCGTTTCCTTATTCATATATTGCCAAAAAACATTTTTGAAAACAATGAAAATAAATAATTTCATAATATCAACAGTTTCTATTATATGTCTGTATTCATGCGCTCATAAATCAGGACATGGTGAAAGGAATGATAAGATTGTAACTTCACAACAGTCACAGTCAGTACTAGTGTCTCCTAATAAAAAAGCAAGGAACGTCACAATATCAGTTGTAAATAATCGTGGTGATAAAAATAAGCTTGATGGTTCTCAAATTTTTTCGAAATATAATACGTCAGTTTTTATGGTGTTTACTTCGGTTGGCTACAATATGTACCAAGGTTCTGGATTCTTTATCAACAAAGATGGTTTGGCTGTCAGCAATTATCATGTGTTAAAAGGAACTGGCATTGGTGAGGAAGGGATTAAATTAGCTGGAAGCGATAAGGTGTACAAAGTAGAGGAAGTGATCATGAGCAGTGAAAATGAAGATTTTATTCTATTCCGTGTAGATGTTTCCAATACAGATTTTATTCCCGTTGCCAAATACAAACCGAATGTGGGTGAAAAAGTCTATGCTATTGGTAGCCCCCGTGGACTTGAAAATACCTTTTCTTCAGGAGAGGTATCGCAATGGCGTGACAAAAATTTAATGCAAATTCCTGCTTTAATTGATCACGGTAGCAGTGGTGGCGCATTGATAAATGAATACGGAGAAGTAGTCGGTATCACATCCGGTTCGTTTGCAGACGGCTCACAAGCCAATCTAAATTATGCATGGAGCATTGATGTGATAAAACCATATGTAAAAAACAAATAATGCAGGCTTGTAGGCATTGATTAGAGTTCTCATATTTGTAATAGTCAAGACTTGTTCTGACATTTGTTTTACTATCGGACAAAAAAACTGT
>NZ_SRYM01000009.1 GCF_004793765.1 Parabacteroides distasonis
GTGGACCAAATTTATTTAATTTTTAACTAGCTCCCATTTTTATGGGACACTAGTGAGCCAAAGATAAAACTAATAATCGGAATGTATTCATATTGGTAGGTTTAATTAAATTGTGCTTTTGTTAGGGAAGGGTTAGGTATAGCTGTCTTTTTATCGAAAAGAAGCTGTTTGTCGTGACAAACGATGTAAACGAAAAGGACAAATCTGGAGTGGAAAATGGTGAATATGGGGTTTGGAAGCCGGAAATAAGTGTGTTTTTATGCGAAAGTAATTGAAAAAGGGTGCGCAAGTACCCTTGTTTGGACACACCAGTACTGCCGTTGGGCATCAGAAGTAGCTGTGAACTGGATCGGAAGTAAGTGCGAATGGGCATTCAAGTAGGTTCATGAACCGGTTGAGGCGGTATTGGACTTCTATTTTGGCTCTTTTGGGATGAATTACGGTGAAAGGTTTCGCTAGAATAAAAGGCTGTTTTTTGTCATTTATCTATGAACCAGCGTATTGCTAATTTCTTTTTTCATATTTGAGAGCGAACCGTACGCTGGTCCGAAATATGCGGATCTCCGGGGGATAAGATGACAAATTGTCAAAATGTCAATCGACGAATCAAGCGGAGCCTTGTCCTTTGTAAAGATAGATTAATTAGCGTATATATCTTTATCGTTCACAGGATTTTTCCCTATTTTTGTCTCTCAATTGAAATATGAAGACTGAATGGAAGATAAATACGTGAGAAATAGTTTACGGTTCTTTATAGGGGTATTTCTGCTGGCCGTGCTGTATTCGTGCGCCAATATCGCTTCTCCGAACGGAGGGCCTTATGATGAGGTTCCACCTAAGTTCGTAAGCAGTACACCGTTGCCTAACCAAATAAACTATAAGGGAAAAAAGGTGGAGATTATTTTTGATGAGTTGATCCAGATCGATAAGCCTACCGAGAATGTGATCATCACTCCGCCCCAAATGGAGCAACCCGTTATCCGGGCGAATGGCCGGAAGGCGGTCATCGAGCTGATGGATACGTTGAAGGAGAATACGACCTATACGATAGACTTCACCAATTCGATCTCCGATAATAATGAGAAGAATGTATTGGAGAATTATTCCTTCGCGTTCTCTACCGGCGAATCCATAGACAGTATGGAGGTGTCCGGAATCTTGCTGAACGCCGAGAATCTGGAGCCTATGCCGGGTATTACGATCGGTGTACATACGAATCTGGAGGATTCCGCCTTTACGACGATCCCGTTTGTCCGTACTTCCCGTACGAACGATAAGGGGGAGTTTACGATTCGTAACATGGCCCCCGGAACCTATCGGATCTATGCCTTGGAGGATGTGATGCGTTCCTATAAGTACAGCCAGCCAGGGCAGCAGATCGCCTTTTACGATTCCTTGATCGTACCGGCTTTTGAGTTGACGGCCCGTCAGGATACGATTTGGAAAGATAGCTTGACGATCGATACGGTGATGACAGTCGGTTATACCCATTTTATGCCGGACAATATCGAGTTACGTCTGTTTAAGGAGAAAGTAGAGCGTCAGTATATGTTGAGGCCGGAGCGTACGGATGAGAAAATACTAACCTTGCGTTTCAATGCCTCCTTGGACACCATTCCGGTACCAGTTCCTTTGAATTTCACCCCGGCAGATAGTAATTGGTATTTCTTGCAGACAGCGGAAGAAGGAAAAGCCGTACATTACTGGTTGACCGATTCTTTGATCTGGAAGCAAGATACGTTGCGAGTGGAGGTGAATTACCTGAAAAGCGATTCCATGAATGTACTTCGTCCACAGACGGATACGGTACAATTTGCCATGCGCCGCCGTCCTGTGGAGAACAAGAAAAAGAAAAAAAACGACGAGCCGGAACCCATCGAGTTTCTAGGAATGAATGTAAACGCTTCCGGAGCGATCAACATTTATGACACCTTGACTGTTACATTCAATGAACCGGTAGCGGGGTTAACGAAAGATCATTTTTATCTGGATCAGAAAGTGGATACGCTTTGGGAAGCCGTTGACTTCGATTTCTTCCCGGATACGACGAATTCCTTGAATTTTTTCATCAAGCGCCCGTGGAAATATGGCGAGGAATACCGTTTGGAAATAGACTCCGCTACGATATTCAGTGCCTATGGTAAATGGAATGATGGGTATAGCGGGGAATTCAAGATCAAGAAAGAAGATGAGTATGGACATCTATATATCAATGTCGAGGGAGCGGATACCACCGCTTTCGTGGAATTATTGAATAGTAACGACCAACCGGTCCGTAAGGTGAAGGTAAAAGATGGCGGTGTGCTCTTCATGGACTTGAAACCGGATAAATATTATGCCCGCCTAATAGTAGACGTGAATGATAACGATGTCTGGGATACCGGTAATTACGCCGAGAAAAGGCAGCCGGAGCTTGTCTTCTATAGCCCGAAGATGTTCAATATCATGCAGAACTGGGAAGTGGAGGAGACGTGGAATATCAAGGCTACACCGATGAAACGGCAGAAACCGATCGATATCACGAAGAATAAACCGAAAGAGCTAACGAAAAAGAAAAGAGATTACAAAAATGAGGGAACACAGTCTTCGTCCAATAGGAACAGCGGTGTGGGCGGCTTGCGCTTCTAAACTGTATATATGCGTTTTCTTTTTGTGTGCGGCGGGCCTTATGTCTTTGCGGGCACAAACTTTGCCGTTATCCCATGGGGAGCGGGTGGATTACGATCTTTATTTCAAGTGGGGACTCATCATGTCGAAGGCCGGTTTGGCTACCCTTTCCGTGAAAGAATCGGAATACCAAGGAGTGCCGTCATGGCATTATAACCTGTTGTTCCGCACCGGTGGCGTGATCGAGAAAGTCTTCGGGATGCGTGATACGATGGATTGCTATTACTCAAAGGTGCCTCAGCTCTTGTTCAGCTCGAAGCGCACGAATGAGGGGGATTACTATTTGGTGGATAATCTTCAGTTTGAGTATCAAGGAAGCGGTAGGGTCGAGATCCACTCGCATCGCTATACGTTAAAGGAAACAAAGATCGATACGATGCTGATGGCGAAAGGGCGTGTATTCGATATGTTAGGGGCCACTATGTACCTTCGTTCGTTGGATTGGCGGACGATGGGTTACGGGGCGGAATTCCCTTTTATAATCGCTATCGGCCGGGATCTTGTAAACGCCCGTTTCCGCTATACGGGGCAACAGATCGTCGAGCATAAAGGGGCTAAATTCCGTACCCGCCATTTCTATATCGATATCTACGATGAGGCCTTCACTCAAGCCAAGGAAGCTGCGGAGGTCTGGATCGGTGATGACGAGAACCATATCCCGATAAAGATCCGAGCGAAACTGAAGATCGGGGCGGCCGAGGTCTATTATAAAGATTCCTATAATTTGCGTGCCCCGCTTACTTGCCGTATCGTGGTGCAGAAGAAATGAAAGCTTTTTAGATAGGCTTGTGTTTCTCGCACCCGGCTCATCACGGAGCTGGGGCGAGAGCTTTTTATAGAATTTCTTTTTTAAACCAACGGAGTGAAGGGTAATTCCGTGTCTTTGCGGTAACCTGTACCATTAAAAGTAGCGATTAATTCTCCGGCTTCATTGGTGATACGGACTTCGCAATTCGCCAGTCTCTTATGGCTGAACGCTTCTTTCGCTTCCGCATATAAGTATCCCTTACTCTCCGCCTTAAAGAAATTGATGTTTGAGGTAATGGATAATGTCAGGCGTGCGTGGCTATTAGTCGCTGCGGCGAAAGCCAGATCCGCCAACGTGAAGATCGCCCCACCTTGACATACGCCTCCACCATTTAAATGTTCGGGCTTAATGAGCATACGCGCCTTGGCGTAACCGTTGCCCGTTTCTAATAATTCAACGCCCGCAAGCAAGGCGAATTTATCGCCTTGAAGAAATTCATGGATTGTCATAACCTCTTACTATTCGCTTGGTGGATTATTTGCTTAGTTTCCATTCCGCTCCGTCCTTGGTATCCTTGATTTCGAATCCCATCGCGGTTAATTCGTTGCGGATCTTGTCGGAAGTCGCCCAGTCTTTGTTCGCTTTTGCTTGTTGGCGGATAGATAACAAGAGATCCACGGCCTTACCGAACGCTTCGTAATGGTTGCCACCAGCGGAAGCCTCGTCTTTCATACCTAGGATATCGAACAAGAATAAATGGAATACCTCTTGTAACTCTTTCAAGTCTTCCTCGGATAGAGTAGCTTTACCGTCTTTTACGGAGTTGATCGCACGGGTAGCGTCGAATAGATGAGAGATCACGATCGGTGAGTTCAAATCGTCATTCATGGCCTCGAAACATTTCTCACGAAGACCTTTCGTGTCTACGGTAGAGGTAGCGGACGGTTTCAACTTCATCAAATGTCCGTATGCCTCCATCAAGCGTGACAAGCCCTTCTCGGCAGCTTGCAAAGCCTCGTTGCTGAAATCAACCGTGCTGCGGTAATGCGCTTGCAGGATGAAGAAACGGATTGTCATGGCGGAGTACGCCTGTTGCAAGGAGGCGTGATCGCCCGTGAAGAATTGATCCAGCGTGATGAAATTGCCCAGCGACTTACCCATCTTCTGCCCGTTGATGGTGATCATATTATTGTGCATCCAATAATGAACCATATCATCTCCTTGGGAAGCCACAGCTTGTGCGATCTCGCATTCATGGTGCGGGAAGATCAAGTCCATGCCTCCTCCGTGGATGTCGAAATGCTCCCCGAGGTACTTCTTGCCCATGGCGGTACATTCGCAGTGCCAGCCGGGGAAGCCGTCGCTCCACGGAGACGGCCAACGCATGATATGCTCTGGCTGGGCGCATTTCCAAAGGGCGAAGTCGATGGCGTTATGCTTCTCGTCCTGCCCGTCTAACGCACGGGTCGTGTTCAGCATATCCTCGATATTCCGGCCGGAAAGGATGCCGTATTTATGATCCTTGTTATACTTTTCCACGTCGAAATATACGGAACCCTGGCTTTCGTAAGCGTAGCCGTTATCCAGAATCTTCTTGACCAGCTCGATTTGCTCGATAATATGTCCGGAAGCGTGCGGCTCGATACTAGGAGGAAGTACGTTCAGCGCATCCATCGCTTGATGATAACGATTGAGGTAATATTGAACCACTTCCATCGGCTCCAACTGCTCGAGCCGTGCCTTCTTGGCGATCTTATCCTCCCCGTCATCGGCGTCGTGCTCCAAATGTCCGACATCGGTTATATTGCGTACGTAACGTACTTTATATCCTAGATGAGTGAGATAACGGAATAGCAAGTCGAACGTGATCGCCGGACGTGCGTGTCCCAGATGAGCGTCACCATAAACCGTAGGACCACATACATACATACCTACATGCGGCTCATGCAGGGGTTTGAATGGCTCCTTTTTTCTCGTAAGCGTGTTGTAAATACTCAATGGATGTTCCATATACTGTCTGTGTTTAGTAATCGCGAACTTACACAAAATCCTTGGAATAAACGAATAAAAAGCCGTAGAACCCCATCTTTAACAATGGGGCATCCAACCCTCTTGATTATATTATTGTAAGTAAAAATAAAGTATAGCTATCTTTTTGTCGTAGATGGATGCTTTCTATTTGCGTAAATACGGTGAGCCTGTATCGGCAAGAAATCTTCATGGCGACTTCTCGGTCTTCCAAAAAGCACGATGATCCTTTCTCAAAAACACGTACGTTTTTTTCAGGCCTTGTGGACGATCGCTCGCTTGCGGTCTTTCAGTATCGCATCCATGTTCTCTAGGGCCCACCCTATTAGCGCATAGATGTGGGGCAGCAGGGTTTGGGCTCTTTCGGTGAGCGCGTATTCTACACGTGGCGGCACCTCGGGATAGATGGTGCGCGTTACGTAGCCATCCTCTTCGAGCGTGCGGAGTGTCACGGTCAGCATTTTCTGCGAAATGTCCGGGATCTTGCGCTGCAATTCCTTGAATCGCACGGCCCGGTTTTCCTTGTTGAGCGTGTAGATGACCAGTATGGACCATTTGTCGCTGATCCTTGCGAGTATGTTTCGTATGGGGCAGCCGGGGAATAGGGCATCCTCGATCGTTGTTCTATCCATAATGTCCTGTGTTTCGGATTACTCTACAAAGGTAATCAAACCGCATTTAAGCGGCAAACGAAAAATTTCTTGAAAAAATATTCGTTCGCAACTGTTTCAATATTAACAAAGGTTACTTCGAGGTAACTATTTGAGCTTTAAGTGCCTACTTGCGTGGATAGAACGGTGGTGATATCTTTGCGTCATGAAAAGGGAGTGAGACCCCTTGGAATAGCGAACCATTAAAGAAAACGAGTAGTATGAAACAGATTGAGCAAGTTGCGGCAGCAACACAATTCAGTGCCATTAACGTGGGTAAATTGAGTGATTTGAATGAGTACGTATTGGAACTTGGCCCTGAGGTGAAAATCCCCGGCAAGGTATTTGGCGGAACGGCTTTAGGGGCCAAGGGCGGAGAGTTCTCTTTCCAGGTATTCCAACCGGGTATGGAGACGGGGTTCTTGCATACGCATAAGACGCATGAGGAACTTTACTTTTTCTTGAGCGGCAAAGGCGAGTTCCAGGTAGATGGCCAAGTGTTCCCCGTAGAGGAGGGTAGTGTGGCACGTGTGGCTCCCGACGGGAAGCGAAGCGTGCGCAACAATGGGACGGCACCACTCGTGATGCTCTGTGTACAATACCGTGGTAATACGTTCACGGCAGCCGACGCGGCCGACGGTGTGATCTTGAATGAACCTGTAAACTGGTAAGCGAAGGAAGAGACAGGCTTATATGATTAGTTTGCTTGTGCTGGTTTGCGCCTATGCCTTTGGTACGGGCGTAAACCGTTCTGAGAAACCCTGAAATTCGCGACAGCTTGGCGGTCTGCATAGCCATTATTCCAAATCCCAGGAAATGATCATTGACATTCTGACCTTTTGTAAACGGAAGTCCCGGAGAATCGCTTTTTCCGGGCCAACATGCGGCTCGTCGCCAAATTCGCAAGAAAAAATCGGCAATCCATTCATAGCTAACACGATACTGAAAAACGGCCTTTCGTTCTAGCGAAAATAATTCTCCCTAATTCATATTTACGGCCTTATTTGGGCGATTTCGGAGGGTTACGACTGGGTTATAACCGGGTTACAATGCCCATTTGTGACTACTTATGATCCAGTCCGCGGCTATTCACGATGCCCAACGGCAGTATCGGCGTAGCCTGATGGCACTATATGTGTAGGCTTTCACCGCCTAATGTGCCTAAAAACGGGGATATTTCCGCCTCGGAAGGCGTTTTATGGCTCCTCTTGGCTCTTGGTTTGGTTGATCTTAGGGATGGCGTTGTCACGATTCTCCTGTAATAAAGAATCATAAAGAAAGGAAGAGGGCGATTCCGTCGACTTATCGATAATTTGGCCCAGTCGTTGTAATATCTTTTATGCGATCGTTGGGTTCGATAAACGAGTTAATCGATGCTTATTTACTGTTGTAGCTGCTTTGCGTTCATTCTTTTGGATATTTGTGTTGTTCAGATATTTGCTTATCTCCATTGCCATCCACCCGGTAATCAGATAGACAGCAAACGGTAATTCTTAGCCTTGGGCGATTTTTCATCTATGGCTTCTGTTACGGCTTAATGTAAAAGCGTCGGCCGATCACCAGGCTGTGCCTCGAAAGAAGGTGAAAAGCCGTTACGCCGCAAGATAAACTTTCTTTTTCGATAAGATATATTTACTTGGGCAATTAATATATACTGCGTTTTTTCGGTTTTATATTCGTACCTTCGCGGATATAATTGATTTTCTATGAAATGGTATCTATGGGGGACGGTTGTCTTGTTTTATTCCCTGTTTGGGAGCGCTTGTTCTACGGAACGGAGGTATGATTTGTCGGCGTATGGTTTATCCCCAGTCGAGCATGTGGATAACGCACCCGCCATGGCGAGGGCGTTGGAGCGGATACGGGAGCAATGTGAGGAAAACCAGACAATTGTGGTGACCTTGCCCAAGGGCCGCTATGAGTTTTATCCCGATAGTGCGGCGGAGCGTGTCTACTATATCTCGAATCATGACCAAGTGAATCCGAAGAAGGTAGGCTTGCCCTTCGAGGGGATGAAGAATATGGTATTCGACGGGCAAGGCTCGGAGTTGATCTTTCACGGCAGGATGTTGCCGGTATCCCTGCTGGATTCCAAGAATTGCGTATTGAAGAACTTCAGCATAGATTTCGTGAATCCCCAAATCTCGCAGGTGAAAGTGGTGGAGAACGATACGGTGAATGGCGGGATCACCTTTGAGGTGGCTCCGTGGGTACGGTATGAGATACGGGATAGCGTGTTCGTCGCAAAGGGGGAAGGCTGGGAGATTGTTCCCACTTCCGGTATCGCTTTCGAGGGGGATACACGTCGTTTGGTGTATCGGACGAGCGACATCCCGGTAGGCGTGCGGGGTTTGATCGAGGTTTCTCCAAGGTTGATAAAGTCTCCCCGTTGGAAAGACAACCGTTTGGTGCCCGGTACGGTGATCGCGCTGCGTAACGGGGAGCGTCCGGCTCCCGGTATCTTCCTGTATCATGACGTGAATACGACGCTGGAGAATATCCAGGTTCATTATGTCGAGGGAATGGGTCTCTTGGCGCAGATGAGCGAGCATATCACGCTGGATGGTTTCTCTGTTTGCCTGAGAGGGGAGGATGATCCCCGGTATTTCACGACACAGGCGGACGCAACCCACTTCTCGGGTTGCAAGGGTGCGATCATCTCCAGGAATGGCTTGTACGAAGGGATGATGGATGACGCGATCAATGTGCATGGAACGTACCTGAAAGTAGTGAGACGAGTGAATGACTCGACCTTGGTAGGCCGGTATATGCACCCGCAATCGTATGGTTTCGAATGGGGAAGGATAGGAGATTCCGTGCAGTTCATCTGTTCGAGTACCATGGAATTGATAGGAGCGCAAAACCGGATTGCCGCTATCAAGGCAGTAGATCAACCGGATTACCAAGGGGCGAAGGAGTTCGAGATCCGGTTTGAGAATAGGGTGAATCCTTCGATCCATGAGGGAAGCGGCTTCGGCATAGAGAACCTGGAGTGGACGCCGACGGTCCTATTCTCGGATAACGTGATCCGGAATAACCGTGCCCGCGGTTCCTTGTTCAGCACGCCTCGGCAAACGGTCGTAGAGAATAATGTTTTCGATCATACCTCAGGGACGGCGATCCTGCTGTGCGGTGATTGCAACGGCTGGTTCGAGACCGGCGCTTGCCGGAATGTGTTGATCCGTAAGAATAAGTTTATCAACTCCTTGACGAATATGTTCCAATTTACGAACGCTATTATCTCTATTTATCCGGAAATCCCGGATTTAGCGTCGCAAAAGAAATATTTCCATAGTGATATCGTGATCGACGCGAACGAGTTTGTTACGTTCGACAGGCCATTGGTATATGCGAAGTCCGTGGACGGGTTGGTGTTCACGAATAACATTGTCAGACAAAATACGGAATATCCGGCCTTCCATTGGAATAACCATCGTTTCTATTTCCAGCGGGTTGTCCATTCGAAAATAGAGAACAATTATTTTGATGAAGGATTTATCCGAGAGAGGGATGTCTTAGAGGAAAATAACGGATATGATATATAGGAAATTAATTGTCTTGGCAAGCCTTTTGATAGGCTTCGTAAACATTACGCTGGCCGGCGTTCGTGATCTCGATACGCTAAACGTACGTTCTCAACTCCCTGCCAAGGAGAGAATGCCTGTTGTCGCCTATAAGTTCAACCCGAAAAGCCTGATTCTTCCGGCCTCATTGATAACGGTGGGAGCCGTAGGCACGGCGATCGACGGGATGAATGACTTTCACCTGTTTTCCCGGAAAGATTCCGTGAAGCAAATCCATATCGACAATTACTTGGAGTGGGGAATGCTCGGTTGGGTATTTGTCTGCGACCTTATGGGAAAAGAGAAGCATAACTGGGTAGACCAACTTTGCTTGGTCGCTTTAGCGGAGGGGATGAACGGCTTGATGGTACATGGGTTGAAGAACTGGGTAAATGAGCCTCGCCCGGACGGGGCGCCTTATTCGTTTCCGTCCGGACATACCTCGAATGCTTTCTTAGGGGCACATATGGCTTATAAGGAATTTAAGGATAGCTCGCCTATACTCGCTTACTCGGGTTATGCGATAGCGGCATTCGTGGCGGGTTCCCGCTTATACAATAACAGGCATTGGGTAGCGGATGTGGTGGCTGGCGCGGGTTTCGGTATCTTGTCGGTAGAGTTATCGTATCTGATCTATTTCCCGATTCGTAACGCTATCGCACGCCGGATCAATCGAAACGTAAAGAACTGTCCGATCGTGGCCGCTCCGGTACTCAGTTCGAATATGGCGGGATTCTATCTGACATATCAATTTTAGGCAGGTCGCCGCGATCCTACTTGCAGTGTTGCTGCAATCCCTGTTGCAGTATTACTGCAATCCTTGTTGCAGTACTGCCGCAAACAGTGGTGCAGTACTACTGCAACCCCACTTGCAGTAGCTCTTCCATATAGGAGCGATCGTTACAGAGGCGGGGGATCTTGTGTTGTCCGCCTAGTTTGCCTTTCTGCTTGAGCCATTCATAGAAAGCACCGTCGCGGGCGATAATGACCTCCAGCGGTTGAAGGGAGATCTCTTTATACCGTTTCGCCTCATAGTCCGAATTCAACTTTTGCAAGTTCTGATCCAACAGAGTGGCGAATTCATCAAGGGATTCCGGTTTCTTGTCAAACTCGATAAACCATTGGTGTCGCCCTTTCGCCTTATCCAGCATAAAGAGTGGGGCGGCGGTATATTCTTTTACTTTCGCTCCGGTTCGTAGGCAAGTCATGGCGATCGCCTTATCGGCGTTATTCACCATTAGCTCCTCGCCAAAGGCGTTGATAAAGTGCTTGGTACGTCCGGAGATAACGAGTTTATGAGGGAATAACGAGGTGAAACGTACCGTATCCCCGATCTGATAGCGCCATAATCCTCCCGAGGTCGTGATTACCATCGCATAGTTTTTCCCGGTCTCTACCGATTCCAACGGCAACACGGTCGGATGGGTGCTACCCATCTCGTTCACCGGGATGAACTCATAGAAAATACCGTAATCCGGCATTATAAGCAAACTGGGGTCTGCCGGATCGTCTTGCAGCCCGAAGAAACCCTCGGATGCGTTATAGGTCTCCATATAATGCATCTTATCCGATGGAATCAAGGTTTTATATTGCTCCCGGTAAGGCTCGAAACTGATTCCCCCATGGAAGAAGACTTCCAGGTTGGGCCATACGTCCGTAAGATATTCCCCGCCTGTTTTTTTCAATACGGCCTTGATCAATACCAACATCCAAGAAGGAACACCGGATAGGCTGTTTACATCCTTATTCCAAGTGTTCTCCACGATCGCCTTGATCTTGCTTTCCCATTCATCCATTAGGATGATGGGTTTCTTGGGGACGCGTATTAAATTGACGAGCGGATTGAGATTTTGAAGTAATACGGCGGATAAGTCGCCTTGGTGAGCCTCGGAGTTTAGCGAGGAAGGGCTATGGCTACCGCCCAATATCAAGCCTTTCTTGGAGAAGAAACGGCTTTCCGGGTTGTTTCGCAGATAAATGGCCACGCAATCGAAGCCTCCCTTATAGTGGCAGCCCTTCAATATCTCGGGGGTGACGGGCAGGAATTTGCTTTTGTCGTTCGTGGTTCCGCTACTCTTAGCGTACCACCGCACCACCGAAGGCCAGAGAATATTCTTTTCTCCGTTTATCATTCGGGTGACATACGGTTTTATGTCGTCATAAGTTTGTAAAGGAAGACGTTGGCAGAAGTCTGAATAAGAGCGAATGCTTTTATAATCATATTTGAGCCCCCATTCCGTCTTGCGTGCCATCGAAAGCAGAGCATGCAATTGTTTGCGCTGGATATGGTCTATATCCCGCCCAAATCGTCCGATCTCCGTTTGTCGATGGCGGAAAAGGAGCGAAATCGTCTGTGTTAAAATATCCATGCTCTTTCTATTTGTTCGAGTGCAAATGTAGGCATTCTCTTTTTATTTATATCTTTGCTAAGTACTAAATTAACGTTACGATGAAAATAGGGATTCTCTCATCGGGTGGCGATTGCCCCGGTATCAACGCTACGATCCGTGGTGTTGGCAAGACCGCTATCATGCATTATGGTATGGAAGTTATCGGTATTCATAGCGGTTTTATAGGTCTTTTGAATAAGGACATCCAAGTTTTCGATGAACGGAGTTTATCCGGCATATTGAATTTAGGGGGAACTATTTTAGGAACGTCCAGAGAGAAGCCTTTCCGTAAGCTCTTGGCCTCGGGAGATTCGGAAAAGCCTGAGATCATTAAGAGAAATTATGAGGAGCTAGGATTGGACTGCTTGGTTTGTATCGGAGGAAACGGTACGCAGAAGACGGCCAATCTATTATCTCAGATCGGGTTGAACGTGATAGGCATTCCCAAGACGATCGATAATGACATATGGGGTACGGATATTACGTTCGGTTTCAATACCGCCGTGAATATCGCCACGGAATCTATAGACCGTCTTCATTCTACGGCTAGCTCCCATAAGCGGGTGATGGTTGTGGAGGTGATGGGCCATCATGCCGGATGGATCGCCTTGTATGCCGGGATGGCTGGAGGTGCCGACGTGATCTTACTTCCAGAATTGGGATACGATATCGATAAGGTGAACGAGGCGATCTTGGATCGGGCTCGCAGGGGCAAGCCTTACTCCATCGTGGTGGTGGCCGAGGGTATCGAGACTTCGGATAAAAAGCGTCCTTCTGATTATATCACCCGGGCTATCGAGGCGGGAACGGGTATTGAGACTCGTGATACCGTATTGGGATATACCCAACGGGGTGGAAACCCCTCTCCGTTCGACCGTAACCTCGCTACCCGCTTGGGAGGCCATGCCACGGAACTGATCGCTAATGGTGAATTCGGGCGTATGGTTTGTATAAAAGGAGACACGGTGGAATCTATTCCTTTGTCGGAAGTAGCAGGAAAACTAAAATTGGTGACACCGGACCATGATTTGATCGTGCAAGGGAAACGGATGGGCGTGACATTCGGGAAATAATAAAGAACTCTCGAAAGCAGGATGATAGCTTTTGGGAGTTCTTCATGTCGGAAATTTTATACAGTTTTTTCCTCGGGGAGCTCTGAAAACTCTTTTTCATCGGTTAATTCACCAGTCTTCTTTTTCTTTGTGGCAGAGATTCGCTGCTGGAGTTCTTTGTCTGTCCGCAATCTTTTGATCGCCATTTTAGAAGCCGCTTGCTGTGACTCTTTTTTAGAGTAGCCGATACCTATGCCAATTTGCTCGCCGAGCAATTTAATCGCGCTTTGGAATACAGGATTCCCATTATGATCCGTAAAAGATTCTATTAGATCGAATGAGATCGATACTTTTTTCTTTTGGCTCCATTCAATCAAGTTTGATTTGAAATTTATCTCTTTCCTGACGAGCATATCTACATTGATATACTTTTCTATCATCACGTCGCGGATAAACTTATAACAAACATCATAACCTTGATCCAGATAAATAGCGCCGATCAAAGCCTCGAGCGCATTACCATACATATGATTGTTATGAGAGTTTATCTTGGTTGAATAGACTACCAATTGATCTAGGCCGAGTTGTACTGCGATCTTATTCATCGTCTCCCGTTGTACGATCTTGGAGCGTGTGTTTGTCAAAAAGCCTTCTCTCTTATTAGGGTAGCGCTTATAGACAATATCAGCGACCGCCGCATTCAAGATTCCATCTCCTAAAAACTCAAGGCGTTCATTGTTAATCCATTTACCATCACCCGTCTCTACCGATGATGATTTATGCAACAAAGCCTGCTCGTAAATCTGGAGATTATCCGGATAAAAACCTAGAATCTTTGATAAAGACAAATAAGGCTCCCTACCTTTATTTAGCAGGAGCCTTATTCTTTTATGTAGCTGTTTGTATAGCTTTCTAAACACGTTATTTCACGAATTTTTTAACAATAGCACAAGCGTTGTGTCCGCCGAAACCAAACGTATTCGATAAAGCGGCTTTCACTTCTCTTTTTTGAGCCTTATTGAATGTGAAATTCAGTTTATAATCTATTTCAGGATCATCGTCGCCTTCAGCATGGTTAATGGTCGGCGGGATGATTCCATCGTTTATAGCCATAATACACAGGATCGTCTCTACCGCTCCGGCAGCGCCAAGCAAGTGACCGGTCATTGACTTTGTGGAACTGATATTCAGTTGATAGGCATGCTCTCCGAACACATCTTTGATCGCCTTAACCTCTGAGATATCGCCTACGGGAGTCGATGTACCATGAACATTGATGTAATCAATGTCTTCCGGAGTCATTCCCGCGTCTTCCAATGCGTTTCGCATCACCAACTTCGCCCCTAAACCATCCGGATGAGAAGCGGTTAAGTGATAAGCGTCGGCAGACATTCCGGTCCCAGCGATCTCGCAATATATTTTAGCGCCACGAGCTAATGCGTGCTCCATTTCTTCCAATACCAAGCAAGCTCCACCTTCACCCATCACGAATCCGTCACGACTGGCGCTGAACGGGCGAGATGCGGTCTCAGGAGAATCATTACGTGTTGATAATGCGTTCATGGAGTTGAATCCACCTACACCCGATTCAGAGATAGCAGCTTCCGCTCCACCGGTGATGATGACATTAGCCTTGCCCAAACGGATATAATTGAATGCGTCACTGATAGCGTTTGTGGAAGATGCACAAGCTGAAACGGTCGCAAAGTTCGGGCCGTGGAATCCATAAAGCATGGAAATATGTCCGGCTGCGATATCCGAGATCATTTTCGGGATGAAGAACGGGTTAAATTTCGGACCGATCGTATCTTTGATCTTCGCATAACTCAATACTTCCTCGTCAAATGTCTTGATACCACCGATACCTGAAGCGAAAATAACGCCGATACGGTTCTTATCTTCGTTATCCAAGTCCATTGCCGCGTCTTCGATTGCTTGTTTCGCCGCATCGATCGCAAATAAGCTATAACGATCACACTTGCGGGCTTCCTTACGATCCATGACTTTCAACGGATCGAAGCCTTTAACTTCGCATGCAAATTGTGTCTTGAATTTGGATGCATCAAACTGAGTAATAGGTCCTGCGCCACTTTTTCCGTTGATAATACCTTCCCATGTTTCGGGGAGGGTATTACCAAGAGGAGTAATAGCTCCAAGACCTGTTACTACAACTCTTTTTAATTCCATACCTTTAGTTAAAAGGATTGATTACTTCGCGTTAGCCTCGATGTAAGCGATAGCGTCACCTACAGTTGTAATCTTTTCTGCTTGATCGTCAGGAATTGAGATACCGAATTCTTTTTCGAACTCCATAATCAATTCTACAGTGTCAAGAGAGTCTGCTCCTAAATCGTTAGTAAAGCTTGCTTCGTTTGTAACTTCTGTTTCTTCAACACTTAACTTGTCAACGATGATAGCTTTTACTCTTTCAGCAACTTCAGACATAACTTTTTCAATTTAGATTAATAAATACGAATATACTTTTTAAATTTGCAGTGCAAAGAAAAGAATTTTTTATGTTACAAAGCAAATTTAATAAGCTAAAAATGCGGAAAACTGCACATTTTTTCTTTTCTTGTGCATTTAAACATCTGAAAATATGAAAAACATAGCGATTTTTGCTTCCGGATCTGGTACGAATGCCGAGAACATCACCCGATATTTTGCTAACAGTGAAAACGTTAATGTTGCGGTTGTTTTATCAAATAACCGTAATGTTGGTGTGCACGGACGGGTAAACAAGTTGGGCGTGCCTTCTTTCGTGTTTTCACGGGAGGAATTCATTGCTGGTGTGCCTATCTTGGAAAAGTTGGTGGAATATGATGTTTGTCTTATCGTGTTGGCCGGTTTTATGAATAAGATCTCGGATGTGATTCTTCAGGCTTTTCCCGGGAAAATCGTGAACATCCATCCTGCGTTACTTCCTAAATATGGCGGTAAAGGAATGTATGGCATGCATGTGCATGAGGCGGTCGTGAAGGCCGGTGAGCGGGAGTCGGGTATTACTATACATTATATTAATGAGCATTATGATGAGGGAGCCATTATTTTTCAGGCCTCTTGTCCGGTGCTTCCTTCGGACACACCGGAAGAGGTTGCCAATAAAGTGCATGCTTTAGAATATAAACATTACCCGCATGTTATCGAGAGTTTATTATGAGCCTCTTGCCTATCAAGCTATTTGAAAGCCTAGTCTTTTGAGCGTGATGTCTTCTTCTGGGGATGATCCGATTATGTGGTAAGCATGGAACTCGCGGGGATGATCATAATGCGCCCTGAACCACTCGAAGCGTTCCGGGCTTTCTCTGAGTTTTCTGTCAATCGTTTGCGGGTTAAAGCTTCGCAAGATGGTTTCTTCCACCCGATTCATGGCGAATTGTCCCAGCTCGATCACGGGATCAAATGGAGCGGAGGGGACGACTTCCTTTATTTTGTCGATCTTAATACCGAAGAAGCGTTTGATATGTTCAAGGCACATCCGTGTCCCGTTCGCCTTCCCGTCAGCGGAGAAACCGGCTATATGGGGAGTGGCGATCGTGGCTTCCGACAGTAACTTCCGGTCGATATCCGGCTCGTTCTCCCAGCAATCGATGATCAGTTCGCTGACCTTGCCGGTTCGTTTGGCCTGCAATAAGGCTTGCGTATCATGTACGGCACCCCGGCAACTGTTGATAAACCAAGGATTTCGTTCTAATTTGTCGAAAAAAGCGTGATCGGCTAGGTGACGGGTGGCGAAGCGTCCCTCTTTGGTCAACGGTACATGTAAGGTGATAATATCCGCCTCTTTGGCGATCGTGTCCAAGGATACGAATCCATCTTCACCTTCCTGTTCGGCACGGGGCGGGTCATTGCGAAGCACGCGCATCCCCACAGTCTCGCATAGTCTCTCTACGATACTCCCTACATGGCCTACGCCTACGATACCGATTGTCTTCCCCGCTAGCCTCTCTCCTTTACGGAGTGCGACGGCTACCAAAGAGGATAATACATATTGCCCCACGGAGGCGGCGTTGCAACCCGGCGCGTTCTTCCACGTGATCCCTGCCTTCTCGCAATAACGGGTGTCGATATGGTCGTAGCCGATGGTGGCCGTCGTGATCAGGCGTACCCGGCTACCTTCCAGCAGCTCGCGTGTACATTTATCTATGCTACGTACGACCAGGGCATCTGCGTCTTTTATGTTTGTGGGTGTGAACTCTTTGGAGTCAAGGTAGGATACGTCTGCTATCGGCTCCAAGATCCCTTTTAGGTAAGGAACCGTGTTATCTGCTATTATTTTCATTTTATTAGCTTGATTATCGTTACGCGATATTAAGTAAAAAACAGGGGATATACAAGTGATGGGAGTTTCTTCTAGTGGAAACAGTGGTTTCTATTAAGGAAAACTTTTGTTTCTTGCTACTAAAACATTAGTTTCACCTAAGAGAAACAAAAGTTTTAGTAGCAAGAAATTTTAAAAAACTGTAATATGTTAATAATAGGGTGCTTATCTCAGCTTGTGCCGATTGAAATGAGGCCCCGCTTTTAGTAAGAAGAACAAGGTGGACAATACCGTAAGGCAAGCGCCGGACAGGTAGGCGTAGTTGAACCCGCCCAATTCTTGTGCGATGGTGCCCCCGGCCATCAACCCAACACCGATACCTACGTCCCAACTAGTTAGATAGGTAGAAGTGGCCGTACCCCGTTGGTTATTGGGTGCCAGATTCACGAAAAGCGTGTTGAAAGCAGGGAACATGGTTCCGAACGCCACGCCTTGCGAGAGGGCTATACCTATGTAGAGATAGGAAGAAAATACCGGGTTCCAACGCATCAACTCCTTGAGCGCCGCAAGAAGAAAGAATGTGGCCGCCGCCAAATACATCCCGAGAGAGATAACAAGCGTGATCCGTCCTTTGTCCACTTGCCGTCCGGAGAACAGGCGGGAGACGGCCAGTCCGATCGCCATAAAGGTGAAATAGAGCCCGGAGTTTACGTTGATCCCGATCTCGGCGGCGTACATCGCCACATAAGTGGTCGTCATTCCGTAAGGGATTGAGAGCAATAGCAGGGAGATACCCGCCCAAGTTCCCTTCACCAAGAAAAAGCGGTCAAGAGAGATAGGTTCTCGTTTGACCGGTTGCTTATAAGGAGCCTTGACCATATAGGCCATGATAAAACCAAGGCTTCCGGATAGCAACGAGCAGGAAAAGATCACGTCGTATGTGAAGTGTCCTTGCATGAATAGCCCGATCATCGGCCCGAAACTCATGGCGATGTTGTTGGCCAGGCCATAATAGCCAATGCCTTCCCCACGGCGGGAGGAGGGCAGGATATCGATCAGTATCGTATTTCCGGCCACTGTCACCATGCCGAAGGCGAAACCGTGTACGATGCGTAAGGCGATAAAGAGGGTAAGTGCCGTGGCTGCCATGTACCCGCCGAATATGGCGGTGAAAATGAAATAAGCTACCAGATATAAGGGACGGCGGGCGAAAGTATCCAGCAAATATCCGGCGAACGGACGGATACAGAGCGCTGCTAACGTATAGCACGATAAGATAAGCCCGATCATGGACTTCCCGATCATGAATTCTTCCTTCAGATAAAAAGGCAAGATTGGCAGGATTAGATAGAATGCGAAAAAAAGCAGGAAGTTTGCCGCTAATATATAGCAAAAGCTGGATGTGACGATCTTATCATTATTCATAGAGACGTATCGTTTATAAATAGTGCGAAATTAGGTGAATTTATTGAATGAATCTTTATCTTTGCCGCACAAAGTATTTACAGAAAGAAAATAATTGAACTTATGAACTTCAGCGAACAATGTTTCCGGATTTTTGAGCAAGCTACGGAAGCCTATCACGTGACTGATAACGTAGACGCCACGGTGCATAACCCGTATGCGGTAAAAAGCATCGAGTTTTATCTTTATCTAAAGAATTGGATTGATGCCGTGCAATGGCATTTGGAGGATATCATTCGTAATCCGGAGATCGATCCGATGGAAGCGCTGGCTATCAAACGCCGCATCGATAAATCGAATCAAGATCGTACGGACTTGGTAGAGCTGATCGATAGTTTCTTTCTGGATAAATACAAGGACGTGAAGGTGTTGCCGGACGCTACGATCAATACGGAAAGCCCGGCTTGGGCGATCGACCGCCTGTCTATCCTTACGCTAAAGATACATCATATGCGTGAAGAGGCGAGCCGTGCGGATGCCACTGCCGAGCATAAGACCCGTTGCGAGCAAAAGCTGGCCGTATTGCTGGAGCAGAAGAAGGACTTATCTTCGGCGCTGGATCAATTACTGTCTGATATCCGTGACGGTAAGAAATACATGAAAGTATATAAGCAAATGAAGATGTACAATGACCCGGCTTTGAACCCGGTGTTGTACGGTAAGAAATAATGGCGAATATATTAGTAATACGACTTTCCGCTATCGGGGATGTGGCGATGACGGTTCCCGTTATCTATTCTGCGGCCAAGGCGAATCCTGAGGACTCTTTTACGGTATTGACACAAGCTTTCTTGATCCCGGTATTCATGAACCGGCCGGGGAACGTGAACGTGATTGGTATCAATACGAAGACCACGGAGAAGAATTTGGCGGGGCTGCTCCGTTTTTCCTCCGCATTGGTGAAGTACGATTTCGATTTGGTACTGGATTTGCACGACGTATTGCGGACTATGATCATCCGTACGCTGTTCCGCTTGAACGGCAAGCGTGTATTTGTCGTGGATAAGGCCCGGAAAGATCGTGTGCGGTTGACTGATGCGAAGAATAAGCAATTTAAACAACTTCGCCCGGTGATCGAACGTTATGCGGATGTTTTCCGTAATGCCGGACTGAATTATATGGAGACATTTACGTCGTTGTTTGAGACATCCGCACCGGATTTATCAGCCTTAGAACCTCTTGCGGGAATGAAGACCGGCAAATGGATAGGTATCGCTCCTTTCGCCAAGCACCGGGGAAAGATTTATCCGATCGAGGAGATGGAGCAAGTCGTGGCCAAGCTTTCGGAGAGAGAGGATCTTACTATCTTCCTGTTCGGTGGTCGTGGTTATGAGGAGGCTGTCTTGGAGCAATGGGCTTTTGAGCATCCCCGGGTAAAAAGCGTGGTGGGTAAATATTCCTTAGACCAAGAGCTGGCCTTGATCAGCCGGTTGGATCTGTTGCTTTGTATGGATTCTGCCAATATGCATTTCGCCTCCTTGGTCGGTACACGGGTACTTTCCATTTGGGGCGCTACCCATCCTTATGCCGGATTTTACGGATATCATCAGGATACGGAGGATTGTATCCAGTTGGACTTACCTTGCCGTCCTTGTTCCGTATTCGGCCAAAAGCCCTGCCTGCGGAAGGATTGGGCGTGTTTGAAACAGCTCAATCCGGATCTAATCATAAACAAGGTATTAACCTCTTTAAATGAAATGGTTTCGGATGAAGGAGGTCATTGAACTAATTAGTAAGCGAATACAAATAGTGCGATTTTGTCTACTTTTGGGTAGTCTTTTTTTGTGTGTATCGTCTATAAAAGCAGTGGAATGGCATGAAAAAGTGAATTATTTAATATATTCACCTCGTTACTTCGGACCAAATGCTTTTCCGATCCCGGAATTGCTTGGAGGAAGTTTGTCTAATCGTTGGGAGGTTGAACTTCGGGGAGAGTATTATAGGATGCAAGGAGATAAAACAAAAGATATCTTTACCCGTTTGTATATCCCAGTCGTAAAGGGACGTGTAGGGGTGAATGTCAGTTGGGTATTCCAAGAATGGTATGAGATGTCGCCGGAAGTCCGGGACGAACGTTATGCGGTAGAACTGAAATCCCCGATTGTTTGCCGGGGTGATGTGATCTTCAATTTTTATTTCCAAGCCCTCCGGAGCGAGAAATGGATGGATATTGTGGTAAGCGCCAACCTGAAAACTGCCAGTGGCGGACGTTTATGCGACGCTCGTTATACGGATGCGGCCTCTTATTGGTTCGACGCCAATCTGGGACATACATTGTGGAAGCGGAAGGATGTAAACGCTTCGATCCGTGTGCAAGCTTTAGCTGGTTTTTATTGTTGGATGACGAATGATGTCGTTCATCGTCAGAACGATGCTTTCTGTTATGGGGCAGGCGTGTTAGGTACCTACCGGGGGCTCTCGTTGGATTGTAATTACGCCGGTTTCCGGGGGTATAGAAATAATGGAGATAAACCAGGCGTTTTACGTATAAAAATGAGCTATGGGATTGGAAGGAATATCATTTCATATCAATATAAGTATGGAGTAAAAGACTTTTGTTATAATAGTTACTCTTTGGCTTATATAAGATGCTTTTAGAGTGGATTCTTATAATAAATTATTATTTGATTTAAAATGGACTAATAAGTATAGCTTTTGGAAGAATGTTATGGTCGGTTTAGGATGTATCTTCATCTTGTTTTTAAAATGAAATAGTATGATGGAATTTATTAATCGTTATTTGTTTTGGGTGTGTATCATTGGGGGATTGACCTCATGCTCAAATGAATTTATAGATTCAGCTAGTCTTGATGAATCTAGTTCAATTACTACTAAGGCTTTAACTAAAAGTGACACGATTCTCCAATATGAATCTTTTATTTATAAGGGAAGTTCGTATGAGGTTACTTATTCAATTGTAGGAGATTCTGTTGTTAATATGATTGCGGACGAGGATACTAAGTCTCTTCTTTCATATTTAAACTCTTTATCAGGTTGGGGAACTTTTATATATGCTGATGGCTCTGTAGAGTATTTTGATAATGAGGGAGAGTTAATGGCGAATTTGGATGCGATTGTGGATAAAAATAGTAAAATTGATGCTAATTTTATAGATCAAGTCTCTTCTCGAGGTTTTGTCCCGGAGAATGATGCTTGTGCACCAGATTGGAATGGAAATATTGGAAGTTTGTATTTATGTGATGATGATGGTTATTCCGGAAAGGTTCGTCATATATTTTATCCATCTACATCTCCTGATTCTGTCGCTGTTCCACATTTAAAACCTACTTATGAAATGAATGATAAAACGACGGCTTTTTGTGCGTATGTCCGGAGTGGTTATTATATGTTACTAAATATGTATGAAGATGATAATTATAGAGGCTCTTTTATTTCTCAGATAGTGGATGGAACAAAAGATTATGTAATGGATAGGGGATTGTTTAGTCTGAATACAAGGGAGGCAAGAGATGTTGAATTTGGAGGAGTCTTTTGCCCTAATTTAAAGAAGGTTGTTTTAAGAAGGGATGTGAGCAAAACTTGGAATGATAGAATAACCTCTATAAAAATGAAAAGAATAAGTAAACCGTTCGCACCTTAACTTTCTTATGGTGTTATCGCTTTAATTATATTGTTTACGTTGAGGATAATTGATTAGAGGAACTTTTATCTTAAAAGATAGTAGAGAATGTTATTTCAGACTTAATTAGATTCTTACTAATGGATTTAATAAAGTCTGATCGTTAATTTTTCCGGCTCTAGCTTAAATATGATTTGGGGAAGACTTCTATATTAAATACTTGTTTGATGAAATACGTTATCAATCCAAAATACCGTTTTCTAGAGGAGTTTATTTATTCTGTTCCAGAAAACTTTACTTTTACAGGGGAACTTATTTATTCAGGGCGAAATATCTTGAAGCTCTATGAGGTTCAAGGATGTCGTTTAGTGGTGAAAAGTTTTAAAGTACCCCATATTATTAATAGGTTCGTATATATGAATATGCGTAGATCTAAAGCAAGGCGTTCCTTTGAATATGCAAATTATCTTTTAGAGCAAGGTATATATACTCCTGAACCTGTAGCTTTTATTGAGGATTGTTCGGGCCTAGGTCTTAATCATTCTTTCTATGTATCATTAGAATGCCCCTTCAAGCGGAATTTGCGTGAGTTTTGGTATGTCCCGGAAATAGGAGATCGAATGCCTATTCTTGAGTCTTTTGCCCGCTATACGGCAGATATGCATGAAAAGGGAATTTTACACAAAGATTATTCTTCGGGGAATGTTTTGTTTGAGGTAAAGAATGATCGCCCCTCTTTCGCTTTAGTGGATATAAATCGCATGAAATTTGGAAAAATTGGAGAAGAAGAGGGTTATAAAAACTTTGATCGTCTTTGGCTACCAGATGAAACATATAAAGTAATAGCTTATAATTACGCTTTAGCGCGCGGGTTTAACCCTCAATATGCGATTGAGCGGATTTGCTATTTCAAGGATAAGAGAATGAGTAACTCTTGATTATAAGCCTGTTCGGGGAGCAGGCTGTTTTTTGTGATGATATTCGTACACTTTAGCCATTGTTGCGAATTTGTAATAGGCCGAAAGGATCGCATAGCAAAATCCGGGTGTACCATCTAATATACCTTTCTTGAGGATATATTGTTTGAAGAAGCGAAAGCTCACTTGCATGGCGATATCAAATAGCGCATATTTCTTGTTTTTTCGCCTTTCAACTTCTTTATCGGAATAAGTATTTATTTTTCTTATGAAATCTGCGACACTCTCATTCGCTAAATGAATAAGTGCGAGTTCTGTTTTATGCGCAGGGATTGTAGCGGTTTTACCGGTTATATGTGGAATTGCGTGAACGAACGGAGGCCAATCTATCGCTTCTTTTCTGGAGAAGCGCAATAAATAATCAGGATAGGTCGCACGCATGAATTTCCCCATAAAATAGTTTTTTCGGGGGATCCGGATGGCATCTGGAGGATTGGGGAGATTGATTTGTTGATAGAGGTATTCTTTTAATTGAGGTGTTACGATCTCATCTGCGTCGATAATTAATACCCACTCTTGAGACGCAGCTTGGATTGTTTTGTTGCGTGCGGGTTCAACGATTCCTGTATGCTCATGGTAGATAATCCTGCAATTGTGTTTTTGAGCGATTTGAATTGTTTTATCGGTACTATTCATGTCACAAAGAAGAATCTCATCGAAATCTTGGACGGCACTTAGTACTTTGTCTAAATGTAAGTCAGCATTATATGTATTAATGACAACAGAAATACCCATGTAAATAAATTGTTAGATTATATATTACTCAAAAGTATATAGCATTTTTGAGAAAAACAAATTTCATTCTATGATCGTAAGGCACTTTCGTATACTCGCATGAAATGAGCCGCCAATACGTCGGGCATGAATCGCCGCATATTCTCTCGTCCGCCGGAACGCATGGATTCGGCCAGCTTCGGCTCGTTCAATACGGACTCTATCAAGCTGCGCAGCTCTTGCTCGTTTCTCGGATCGGTATATAAAGCGGACGGTCCACCCGCTTCTTCCAGACAAGAACCGGTAGCCGCTATCACCGGAATACCGGCAAGCTGGGCTTCCAAGATCGGGATACCAAATCCTTCGAAAAACGAGGGATAGACAAATAAGGTCGCCATCTGATAGAAAGCGGCTAATTCGTTAAAAGGTATATGGGTCAAGATACGGACACGATCGGACAGGTTGTTTTCCCGGATATAGGTCTCTACCGTATCCGTATAAGGCGTATGTTTACCGATAGCGATCACGGAAATATCTTCTTTCAGCTCTTTTAGGGCTTTTATCAGGAGCAATAGATTCTTCCGTTCCTCGATACTCCCTACATATAATATATAAGGTCCATTTATCTGATATTTCTTGCGTATGGTCGATTTTACGTTTTCTTGAATCGCTTGCCCGAATACCGGGTCGCAACCTTGGTAAACCACCTCGATCTTGCTTTCCGGGATGTTGAAGAAATCACGGATGTCTCGCATCGTTTGTCGGCTGATCGCTATGATCTTGTCTGACCGTAAACAAGCTTGCTTGAATTTGTAGGTATAAATAGAACGATCGATCGGTTTGTAAAGCTGCGGATAACGCAAAAAGATCAAGTCATGTATCGTTACGACGGCTGGGATTTCGTTCTGTTTTAGATTCATCGGAATCTCGTTACTCAGGCCATGGAACAGATCGACATGCTCTTTTCGAAGCGTAGTCGCTAGACCGGAGGTACGCCATAAAGACGGAAATAGTTTATTGAACCTGCCCTCCGGATAATGGAATGAGACACTTGGACGCTCCTCGATCCGTTTCCGTAACACCTCTTTACCCTTGCCCGGCGTATAGAGTTGATACGTATGTTCCGGAAAAGAAGCGGACAAGCTATTCACTACGAACCGGCTATAATTACCCAGTCCGGTAGCGTTATGCGTAATCCTTTTTGCGTCGAAAGCGATCTTCATAGGTTTGAGTTCGATATATTGGACAAATATACGATATAATTTTAATTACCTTTACCTCATTTCCTTCCGAAATCCGCCGGGATCTCTCCCCATACAGAGGTTTCCCATTTGAGGATCCGGGTGGTATAGGTATGGGTGTTCAACCATTTCTCGGCCCGCTCGATGAGGTCGAAGATCGGTTCGTTGATCGGTTTACGTTCTAATAGGGTTTTGCATTTCTTTTTCTTGACCCAACTGATGGCGTTGCGGCTATCCGAATAGATCGGCAGGTCGCTTCCCTTTTGCTGTAGCAAGGCGAGGCCATGTACTAAGGCGAGGAATTCCCCGACATTGTTCGTACCCTCCTTCAGTGGGCCGATATGGAAGATCTCTTGTCCGGTAGCGGTATAAACGCCTCTGTACTCCATATCCCCAGGATTGCCGCTACAGGCGGCGTCTACGGCAAGGCTCTCATTGATGGGGTTCCCGATCGGGGCTTTCGGTGCGAGACGGGCCACGGCTTTCGGGGAAGAGGCGGTCTTTAGGTAATGGGTATAGCCGGCTTCGAAAGCTTTGGCGGCTTCCTCCCGGTTCTCGAAGGATTTATATTTGGCTCCCTCTTGCCCGTCTACCTGCGCCTTGCATTCCGCCCAGCTATCATAGATTCCCGGGTTCAACCCTTTCCATACGACATAAAACTTATTCTTGGCCATGGCTCTTACTCAAGATTTTTTGTGAGAACTGCGTATAGGTACCGAACGACGCTCTTTTATCCTTGAAAAAACGGATCAAGGCATCCAGCCTTCTTTCCATACCACAACCGGAATGGTTAGTCATGATAAACGGTAACTTTAACTCTTTCCGGTCACTTAAGGAGGTAAACTCCCACGGATGGAAATAGGTCAGGAAATAACCGTCCTCTTTCCACGTCCAAAGTGCCAGCTTACGGTACAAGGAGGCTGGAAGGTTATGGTAAGCGAGCCAAAACAAGGGGAAACGCACGATTGGAGTCACCGAGGCGGGAAGTTGTAATACGCCCGCTTTCATGAAATAGGTACGGGGTTGCCCTAGATGATTGTAACGACCGGGAATACAGGTCGGGTTCAAGGACGAGTTGTATAAATAACCTGCCTTATATATATCCTTTTCTTCAACGGGCATCATGCGAGCCATACGGAAACCGTTCACCGGTTGCCCGGTCAGTTCCTCCAATACCTCTTTGGACTTGCGTAGATCGGCTGTCTCGAACGACGAATGATAAAAACCATGCGAAGCGATCTCGTGTCCACCCTTTTGGATGTCCAAGATCAAATCTTTAGCGTGAAGGGCAAAGTTTGCCGTGCAAAAGAAAGTCGCTTTTACCTGGTGACGGGCCAGACATGCCAATATCTTCCGGGTTCCTTCCACGGAAGTACGCATTTGTTCCTCGAACGGCAATTCCACGCCGTGTTTCAATGGAGCGTCAAACTCCTCGATATCAAAACTAAGTAATATCATGAATGTTAATTAATCTCTATGAAATAAGATGGATAAGAAGTTCAACGCTTCCTGCTGCGGAACCTTGAATCCCGTATCCAACCAACGCAGGTGGTAAAAAGGTGGAAACGTACTGGGTTGAATAATCGCTCCACTTCACGGAAATGAGTGGCTACTTGTTCCTCCCGGCCTGAAGGCGGGTCGTAACAAGGTAATACCAAATCTATGTCTGCTCGTGCGTTCATTCCAGTTATACCTTTACCGGGTTATAATTTTTCGTACACATTTCAAATGCCAGCTTTAACCAGATCAGCATACAAGGCAATGCTTTTAACGCATACGGGTATACATAGTGCGCTCGTATGTATTTCGGGAAAAGATCGGACGGAGACATGCTGGTCAATAGAAAGGCGAAGACCATCAAGGCAATATCCAATGTCGAACGTTTCCACGGTACAGCCGTATACCAAATAGCGACTCCGATAAACGCTATGATATAGGTACTGGACTCGCTACCCGTGCTGAACAGTACGACAAACATCAACACCGAGGCCAATAACGTTTTCCGGAAAGCCTCATATTTATATTGACCGATGCGTAGATATGGCAAGCCGAATACTATTAATCCTCCGGTTATCAGATAAATGTCCGGGTAACTAGCCAATCCCGATATCTTACGGACCATCCCCAAGAAGGAAATGTTTTGCATCAAGGCGAATAAATTATCGGAGTTCTTCTCACTTAGATCCACGAACCAAGCGGTATATTGCGAGAGAATGTAATCCGGTCCCGACAGGATCATGGGGGCCACGATCATGGCCAGCGCCCATCCGACACATGATAAGCTGAATTTTATCTTATGGCGGGAGAAAAAGGTCAATCCCGTGATACCATACAATTTAGTGAAGGTTCCAAGCATGATCATGAACGCTGTCCATATATCCTTTTCCTTCTCGATCAACGTATCGGAGAGAACGATGATCGCCGTGATGCTGATATTGAATTGCGACATGAAAAGCGAGGTAAGCAACTCGTGGGCGCAGAACCAATAGATAAAAATGTGCTCTCGCTTGATTCCCGGTAATATCTTGATCGCCCAGAATAAGAAAAGACTTTGCGTCACCGACCAAGTAAGCAGACCCAACCAGACCGGGGTAATGGCGAACGGAGCGATTACCAAACTAAATACCGGTCCGTAATGAAAAATGTCATTGTATTCTTCCGGGTAAGCGGCGTAGAGCGGCAACTCATTCAATGTATGCCAAAAGGATTGCCTGAAGATGGAAAAGTTGTTATATTTCCCGGGGAAATACTTAGTGATCCATGCGATAATCCCCAGCAAAGTCCATAGCCCCGCCAAGGTGCTATATCTGCTGAGAAAGGGCTTATGGATGATCGTATTGAGCTTATCTGTAAATCGTGTCATTGAGTCTATGATCTGTCTGCGGGGCAAAATTACGAAAAAATGCGGATTTTACATCGGACTTGCATTGGACTTACTACGGAGGTAGAACGGCCCTTTTCGTGTTAAATACGGGTAAGGATCTTTAGGAATAATTAAGCCGTTCGTGATGAACCGTTTTTCATGGGCGGGGAGCGGTGAACATTTTCGTCTCCTTGCTTGTTGCTGCCTTTTTTCCGCCGATTGTCGCGATTACGCCGTAAAAATACTATTTTCGCGACCGAAACTGATAAGAGATTATGCTATGGGTGAAATGCTGAGATATGCGATTTTTCGTGTCATTCTGTTCATGATGGGAGGCCTTCTTGTTCTCGGATGTTCGGATGAAGATGACGTGAATGATGGTGGAGGAACGGGCAAATATGGTTTGATACGGATGGCGGAGGAGGATTATGATCCGTCGAATACTGCCTATATCCTTCAAGATGAGGAACCGGACGAGGTTCTTTTCGATTCGTCACAGCGGAAATTCAAGGTGAATGAGCCTTTGCAGGTATCAGTTACCGGGCAGAAGGAGTTGATGCTCCGTTTCTATTCTCCCAGGGCTATACGTAATGTGATTGTCTGGGCTACGATTGAAGGCTATGAGGATGAGGTACGGTTTGCGGAGTTCACTACGGTTTTACCTTTTCAGGAGTTTAAAATGAAGTTGCCTTTTTGGGAGCGGGCGAAGGTTTATTATACACGTTCTGGCCAGGAGGTCACCATAGAGGCTCATCCGGATATCGTGGCCGAGAATATAAGTTTGCGGGTTGAATGTGGAGATCCGGTTTATCAAGGAATGATTAACGTGAAACCAAAGTGGAATATCTGGTTTGGCAAATATTCCGGTTCAAACTGGGGTAACTTCAGGCCACACCTAGCTCGTGAGGCGGTTGCTCTTTCCTTGAATATGGCGGCGATGTTTTCTTCCTCGCTTTTTGACGAGGAGCTGGAGAAGTGGCGTGGTAAGCTGATAAATAACGAGCAAATCGTGGATATAGACGTATTGAAGAAAAAAATCATGAATCATAGCGGATTATGTTATGGGCGTGTGGTGAATGTGGTCGGCCTGGGTGGGGGAAATACCTTTGGGCTAGGCGAATATGTCTATCTTACCCATTACGCAGATGATGCCAATGGTTCCGACACGCCGTATCACGAGTTGGCGCACTGCCTGGGATATGGGCATAGTGGGAATATGACGTATTATCCGGCGGAAGGAGGCTTCCCTACGATTTGTATGAAGGTTTACTCACAGCTTTCCGTGAGTAAGAAATTACCGGTTTATTCCCGCCGTTTCTTGCATACTCGGAGGAATAAGAATCTGGTAGAGAATAAAAGTTTGTATACCTCCTCGAGATACATTATCGATGATCCGGAGCTGGATGCCATAGACGGCGGGCTTGGGCTTGCCCCGATGGAGACAGATAGGGTCGGCGATGAGGGTTCTCCTCTCTCGTTTACGCTTTCCTCCTTGGATATTCCCGGCACTACGATGGAAACTTTTTGTCCGAAAGCGGTCCATCTTTATGGAAATACGCTATATGTAGCGAATAATGCTCCTGGACATTATAGCTTGGAGGTTTTTGATGTATCTTCCGGCAACGTACGTCATGTGAGAAGTATAGTTGGGTGGATGAATGGAGATAAGGAAGAGACCTTCGCGGGGGAACCAAACGGTGTGACTCGTTCGTATGGGAAAATATATGTCACGAATACGGGAAGTCGTACGGATGTGTTTGATGCGGAAACATATGAGTTCATTACTTGTATCGGTACAGGTACTTGGGGTGAGGGTGCCTATCAGACCGTTCATGCGTTTGATGTCACGGCTAGCCAAGGGGCTGTTTTTATCCGGGATAAACGAAAGCTGGTAGTAGTCCTAGAGCAAGATGTACAGCCCGGCTCTGCCGCCCGAGTACCTATATATAGCCGTAGCGTAAATTTGCAAGAGGCCATGGGAACTTATGCGGTAGCGGCGCGGAATGATGGCTTTTTGTATGTGACGGCCCAGAATAAAAACGTGATCTATTTATTCGATCCTGCGGACATTCGGGTAGGGAACGCGGGTTTCGCACCGTATCTGGTGGCATTGGGATTTGAGAAGTCACCTCAGTCGATAGCGTTTGTAGGAGACCGTTTGTTCGTTACACTCCGTGTCGATGATAAACGGTCGGAGCTGTGGGAGATCAGCCCTAAGAATGGGAAATTGTTGCAGGATTTTACGGATTCGATGGTCTATCCTGAGAAAATAGCCGGTGCTCGTCATACTTTATTGGTAGTGGATCGTGCGACTCAGACGGTAAAAGCCATTGGCCTATGATTTTTTATTGATTCTTAGAAATAAAGAAGATAGAGTTTCTAGAAAAAGTTTACATTTGCGAAAACTATTATAATAACGTATGAAACGTATCTTTTTGGTCGGATATATGGGGGCGGGTAAGACTACGGTGGGAAAGGATCTCGCCAAGCTCGCCGGTCTTTCGTTCATAGACCTTGATTACTATATCGAAGGGCGTTATCATAAGGCCGTTTCCCGGATATTCGCCGAGAGAGGGGAGGAGGCTTTCCGGGAGATAGAACGGAATATGCTTCACGAGGTCGCTGAGTTTGAGGACGTGTTGATTTCCACGGGAGGAGGCGCTCCTTGCTTTTTCGATAACATGGAGTTTATGAACGCTTATGGTACGACGGTTTACTTGAAGGTGTCAGTTGAGGAGCTGGCGAAGCGTCTGGAGTTGTGTAAACATACCCGTCCGGTGTTAAAAGGACGTTCCGGGGAGGAGCTGAGGGCGTTCATTGCCGAGAGTCTGGAGAAAAGGAATCCGTTTTATACGAAGGCGTCCATAACTTTTGATGCCGAGAAGATGTTAACAGAATCTGATGTACATGACATATCGAATGCATTAATGAAAATCCTATAGCATATGGAAGCGAATGACGGCCAGCAGGTACAAGGGGCCTATATCCCGCAGGAATTATTGAAAGAGATCAGCAAGGTGAATAACCGTTTGCTTATCGGTATTCCTCGTGAACGATGCGAGGCGGAAAAACGCTTGCCGTTGACTCCGGAGGCGGTGGATATGCTAACCGATTGCGGGCACCGGGTGTTGGTGGAAAGTGGTGCCGGATTAGGCATCAACTATTCCGATAACCATTTCTCGGAGGCGGGGGCGGAGATTGTCGATACGCCTGCGGAAGTTTTTCAAGCGGATCTGATCTTGAAGATATTGCCTCCGTTACCTGTGGAAATCGCCTTTATGAGACCTCGCACGACCGTTTTCTCATTGGTACAGTTTAGTTTATTCGCTCAGGAGGCTTTCGAGTTGATGATGGCGAAACGGATTACCGCTATCTCTTATGAGTTGATGGCGGACGATGATAATCGTTTCCCGGTGCTGAATGTCACTTCCGAGATCGAGGGGGCGGCTTCCATAACGATCGCTTCCGAGCTGTTGAGCAATACCCAAGGAGGTAAAGGGATCTTATTGGGCGGTATTCCGGGCGTATCCCCTACGGAAGTGTTGATCATCGGGGCCGGAAACGCTGGGACTGTAGCTGCGCGCGCCGCATTGGCCTTGGGGGCCTCCGTGAAAGTGTTCGATGATGATATCAATAAGTTGCGTATGATACAACAGGTCTTGGGACAGAGGCTTTTTACTTCCACGTTCCATCCGAATGTATTGCGTAATGCGTTTCGTAGCGCCGATGTGGTGATCGGGGCGATGCGTTATATTAATACGAGGCATCGCTATATTATCGCTACGGACTTGGTGCGTACGATGAAAAAGGGAGCTTTGGTGATCGATCTGAGGGTAAGCCAAGGCGGTTGCTTTGAGACGACCTGCTGCTTGTCAAGGGAAGATCCGCCGGTATTCGAGCAATATGGGGTATTGCATTATTGTAAACCGAATATCAGCAACCGGGTGGCTCGTACGACCTCGATGGCTTATAGTAATATATTCGTACCTCTATTATTGTCGTTGGGCGACGCCGGTTCCGTGCAAGGAATGATCAAATCAGATAAGGGTTTTAGGGCAGGAGTTTATATGTATTATGGGAAGACTGTGAATAGTTATGTGTCTAACCACTTTAATCTATCATCTAATAATCTTGATCTATACCTCTCCGCTTTTTGATGTGGAAAAGTTTTGAACTCGCGAAGTTTATGCTTTACTTTGCGGACGATCTAAATAGGATGTAGATAAATACGTTAATTTATATAATACTATGGTAGAACATTCAAAAGTAACCTCGCTAGATGAGGTTGTTATTCGTTTTTCGGGCGACTCTGGTGATGGTATGCAGTTGGCGGGAAACATTTTCTCTACAATTTCTGCGACAGTGGGAAATGGAATCAGTACTTTCCCCGATTATCCGGCGGATATCCGGGCTCCGCAAGGTTCTCTTACCGGAGTGTCTGGATTCCAAGTTCATATTGGTACCGGAAAGGTGTTTACTCCGGGTGATAAATGCGATGTGTTGGTTGCTATGAACGCTGCCGCCCTGAAGACTCAGTACAAATTTGCGAAGTCTACGGCTTGCATCATTATCGATACGGATTGCTTCCAGAAGACGGATTTAGATAAGGCTGCGTTTAAGACAGATAATCCGATTGAGGAGATGGGAATCAAGCAAGATGTGATTTCTGCTCCGATCTCCCAAATGGTGAAAGATTGTTTGGCAGACTCTGGTATGGATAACAAGTCTATGCTGAAATGTCGTAATATGTTTGCGTTGGGATTGGTTTGTTGGTTATTCAACCGGGACTTATCTATCGCCGAGAATTTCTTGCGTGAGAAATTCGCCAAAAAACCGGCCATAGCGGAAGCTAACATAAAAGTGGTACATGCGGGCTATGATTATGGACATAATACGCATGCCTCCGTAGATCATACGTATCGGGTGGATACTAAAGTGAAAGTTTCTGGAAAATATATGGATATCAGTGGTAACAAAGCGACTGCTTACGGTTTGATCGCCGCTGCGGAGAAGGCTGGTTTACGTTTGTTCCTCGGCTCATACCCAATCACTCCGGCTACGGATATATTGCATGAATTATCTAAGCATAAATCATTGGGTGTGACTACGGTTCAGTGTGAGGACGAAATTTCCGGTTGTGCTACCGCTATCGGTGCTTCTTTTGCGGGAGCTTTAGCGGTTACTTCTACCTCAGGTCCGGGTGTTTGCTTGAAGTCTGAGGCTATGAACTTAGCCGTTATCACTGAGTTGCCGCTGGTTGTTGTAGATGTACAGCGTGGAGGACCGTCAACGGGTCTGCCTACTAAATCGGAACAAACGGATTTATTGCAGGCATTGTTCGGTCGTAATGGTGAGTCTCCGATGCCGGTAGTGGCTGCCGCGTCACCTACGCATTGTTTTGATGCGGCCTATGCGGCTTGTAAGATCGCATTGGAACATATGACTCCGGTTGTGTTGATGACGGATGCTTTCGTGGCTAATGGCTCATCTGCTTGGCGATTACCGGATTTGGCGGATTATCCTTCCATCAATCCACCTTATGTGACTCCGGAGATGAAGGGACAGTACACGCCTTACCAGCGTAATCCGGAGACAGGAGTCCGTTATTGGGCTATTCCGGGACAAGAGGGGTATATGCATATTTTGGGCGGTTTGGAGAAGGATAGTAATACAGGTGCGATCTCCACGGATCCAGAAAACCATGATTTAATGTGCCGTTTACGTGCGGATAAAGTGGCGAAGATCCCTGTACCCGACGTGGAAGTGCAAGGCTGTGTGGATGATGCGGACTTGCTTATTGTCGGTTTCGGAGGTACATATGGGCACTTGTATTCTGCTATGGAGGAAATGAACCGAGCCGGTAAGAAAGTGGCTTTGGCTCATTTCACGTATTTGAACCCGCTGCCAAAGAATACGGCCGGGGTATTGAGAAAATATAAGAAGGTCGTGGTGGCTGAGCAGAATCTAGGTCAGTTTGCCGGCTATCTCCGTATGAAAGTAGACGGATTTGTTCCTTATCAATACAATGTAGTGAAAGGTCAACCGTTTGTTGTCAGTGAGTTGGTTGAGGCTTTCACCGATATCCTAAATAAATAATAACCATAAAGAACGTAAAGGTAATGAGCGAATATATAGCAAAAGATTTCAAGAAAGGACAACCGCGTTGGTGTCCGGGTTGTGGCGACCATTTCTTTTTAGCCTCTCTGCACAATGCGATGGCTGAGTTGGGAGTAGCTCCGCATGATACGGCCGTTATCTCCGGTATCGGATGTTCAAGCCGTCTTCCCTATTATATGAATACGTATGCTATGCAGACGATCCATGGCCGTGCGGCAGCCATATCAACCGGTTTTAAGGTGGCGAATCCGAATATGACGGTTTGGCAGATCTCTGGTGATGGCGATGGATTAGCTATTGGTGGTAATCATTTTATCCATGCGGTGCGCCGCAACATCGATATTAATATGATCCTTTTGAACAACCGTATCTATGGATTGACAAAAGGGCAATACTCACCTACTTCCCCGCGTGGATTTGTCAGTAAATCTTCTCCCTATGGAACGGTTGAGGACCCATTCCATCCGGCAGAACTTTGTTTCGGTGCCCGCGGCCGTTTCTTTGCCCGTGCCGTAGCGACCGATGCCCAAGGTACAGTGGCAGTCTTGAAGGCGGCAGCTAAGCATAAAGGAGCCTCCGTTTGCGAGATCTTGCAGAACTGTGTGATCTTTAATGACGGGACGCATGAGTCTGTTTATTCGAAGGCCGGCCGTGCGAAGAATGCGATTTATTTGGAGCATGGTAAACCTATGTTGTTTGGCGAGAACAAGGAGTTCGGTTTGATGCAAGAAGGCTTTGGTTTGAAAGTGGTGAAGATCGGAGAGAATGGTATCACTGAGAAGGACATATTGGTACATGATGCCCATTGTATGGATAATACTTTGCAATTGAAGCTAGCCTTGATGGAAGGTCCGGATTTCCCGATTGCCTTAGGTGTGATCCGTGATGTGGAAGCTCCAACCTATAATGAGGCTGTTCATGAGCAGATCGAGGAGGTTTCCGGTAAGAAGAAATACCATAATTTCCAAGAATTGCTGATGACAAATGATATTTGGGAAGTGAAAGAATAATCATTTCCTCTTCTGCTACAAGAAGCCACAAGCCCAAGTGAAAAATGGGGTTGTGGCTTTTTTCATTTAGGATATGATTTGTAAACTCTATATTACAAATAGACTAGGAGTTTTGTTAATTGCATGGAAAAGAGTAATTATTACTGAAAAATTTCCTTAATAAGGTGTGTGCGATAAAAAAAAATATTACTTTTGTACCGCGGTTAACAAGGTGGAGTTGCAGCAAGCTCCAAAAGGTCGGAAAGCCTCACCGTGTCGAACTAGAGTAGAGAGAAAAGTTATATAAAGTCAATCATTTAAATTAAATTCAAGATGGCTAATTTAGATTTAAGCAAGTACGGAATTGTAGATGTGAAAGAAATCATTCACAACCCGTCTTATGATGTTCTGTTCGCAGAAGAAACTAAACCGAGTTTGGAAGGCTTCGAGAAAGGCCAAGTAACTGAGCTAGGTGCTGTAAACGTGATGACTGGTATTTATACAGGTCGTTCTCCTAAAGATAAATTTTTCGTAAAGAATGAAGCCAGCGAAGATTCTGTATGGTGGACTTCTGATGAATATAAGAATGATAACAAGCCTTGTTCTGAGGCTGCTTGGGCAGACTTGAAGGCTAAAGCCGTAAAAGAATTGTCTGGCAAACGTTTGTTCGTTGTCGATACATTCTGTGGCGCTAACGAGGCTACTCGTTTGAAAGTACGTTTCATTATGGAGGTTGCTTGGCAAGCTCACTTCGTAACTAATATGTTCATCCGTCCGACAGCTGAGGAATTGGCTAACTACGGCGAACCTGATTTCGTTTCTTTCAACGCAGCTAAGGCTAAAGTTGACAACTACAAAGAATTAGGCTTGAACTCTGAGACTGCTACTGTTTTCAACTTGAAGACTAAAGAGCAAGTTATCTTGAATACTTGGTACGGTGGTGAGATGAAGAAGGGTATCTTCTCTATCATGAACTACTTGAACCCGTTGCGTGGTATCGCTTCTATGCACTGCTCCGCTAACACGGATAAAGAAGGCAAGAGTTCCGCTATCTTCTTCGGTTTGTCTGGTACAGGTAAGACTACTTTGTCTACAGACCCGAAACGTCTGTTGATCGGTGACGATGAGCATGGATGGGATAACGAAGGTGTATTCAACTACGAGGGTGGTTGCTACGCTAAGGTTATCAACTTGGACAAAGAGAGCGAGCCGGATATCTATAACGCTATCAAACGTGACGCTCTTCTTGAGAACGTAACAGTTGCCGCTGATGGTAAGATTGATTTCGCTGATAAGTCTGTTACAGAGAACACTCGTGTTTCTTATCCGATCTATCATATCGAGAACATCGTTAAGCCGGTTTCTAAAGGCCCGCACGCAAAACAAGTTATCTTCTTGTCTGCTGACGCATTCGGTGTATTGCCTCCAGTATCTATCTTGACTCCGGAGCAAACTCAATACTACTTCTTGTCTGGATTTACCGCTAAATTAGCAGGTACAGAGCGTGGTATCACAGAGCCGACTCCTACATTCTCCGCTTGTTTCGGTGCTGCTTTCTTGTCATTGCACCCGACAAAATACGGCGAAGAGTTAGTTAAGAAGATGGAAATGACTGGTGCTAAGGCTTACTTGGTGAACACAGGTTGGAACGGTACTGGCAAGCGTATCTCTATCAAAGATACAAGAGGTATCATCGATGCTATCCTTGATGGTTCTATTAACGAGGCTCCGACAAAGAAGATCCCGTATTTCGACTTCGAGGTTCCGACTGTATTACCGGGCGTAGATCCGAATATCTTAGATCCTCGCGATACTTATGCTGACGCTGCTCAATGGGATGAGAAGGCTAAGGATTTGGCTGCTCGTTTCATCAAGAACTTCGCTAAGTTCACGGGTAACGAAGCTGGTAAGGCATTGGTTGCTGCTGGTCCTCAGTTATAATTGCTTAAAAAACCTTGATCAAAAAAGGTCAAGGTTTAAAAATATCTTTATAAAAAAGCGTGGAATTACTAATTCTGCGCTTTTTTTATGATAACTGCGTTAATTTTATTATAAATGTGAAGTAGTTTTAAAAAATATTCCTACCTTTAGACCGGATTATCTGTTATAAGAAGAGCTTAAAAAGGAGTAATGATAAAAAAATTGGCACTTATTATTGGCTTTATAATTTGTTTGTCATCTTGTGGCAAGGATTATGTCTATCGGATTGAAGGGGAACTTTCTAATCTGGAAGATCAAACCGTATATGCTGTATTTGAGAAGGATAATTATAAAGTGGTTGATACAGTGGCTTGTACGAAACCCGGGCAGTTCCAGATCGATCAACATGAAGCGGGTTTCCATTGTGTGACTATCTTCTTTGCGGATAAAGAGCATTGGGTTACGGCTTATCTGGAACCGGGAGAAACCGTGAAAATCACGGGCGACGCTAACTCTCCATTGCTATTGCAGGTAAAGGGGGGACGGACAAATGATAAGTTGACCGCTTTTAAGAAAAAACTCGCTCCTTTGTTGACTGAATTAACAAATTTATCAAATTCTTTAAATAGTAAGGATTTGAATGATACGATTGAGGAGACAGATATCGCTGCTCGTTTGGCAAATGTGAATATGCAACTGAGCGAGGAAGCGATTCGGTATGTTAAAGAGAACCCGGATGAAGAGGCTTCTGCTGTCTTGATTCAATCTTTCTTTTCAGATCCCGATGATACTCGTAAAATTGATGAATTGTTGGCGTTATTGAATCCGAGGTTGAAAGACTTTTATCTGGTAAAGGAGCTGGAGCAATATAGTGCCCGTGCGAAACGCACGGCTTTGGGTGCGGAGGCTCCCGATTTCTCCGTAAAGAATATTTATGGAAATACGGTTAGTTTGGACTCTTTTCCGCAGAAATATTTATTGCTGACGTTTACCGCTCCTTGGTGTGATATGTGCCAGACTGAGGATCTATATCTGGATAAGGTAGCGATGAAATATCCGAAAGATCAGTTGGACATTCTTTTGGTTAGCTTGGACGATAATCCGGATAATGTCCGGGATGTACTGAAGAAGGATAGTATAGCGTGGAATCTGGTAACGGATTCGGCCGGACAAGCGGCTATGTTGATAGATCTGTATAACGTAAGCGTATTGCCACGCTGTTTCTTGATAGATGAGGATCATAAGATCTTGATGAAAACAGAGAATGGAATCGAGATCAAGCAAACACTGGAGAACTTGTTCGAAGACTGAGCGATTGAAAACAGGAGGTTCCGGTTTTAATTTGTAATTAGTAACTCAAAATTCTTAACTATGTTAGTAAAATCTTATGCCGCTGCCGTGCAGGGGATTTCCGCTACGGTCGTTACCGTAGAAGTGAACTGTTCCAAAGGTATCCAATTCTTTTTAGTCGGTCTTCCGGACGTGGCTGTTCGTGAGAGCCATGAACGCATTATCTCGGCTCTTCAAGTATGTGGTTATAAATTCCCCCGTAATCGTATCGTTATTAATATGGCCCCCGCAGATATCCGTAAGGAAGGGTCTTCTTATGATCTGCCTTTGGCGATCGGTATTCTGGCGGCGGCAGAGCAGATAGATTCATCCAACTTATCCAAATTCGTATTGATGGGCGAGCTTTCTATGGACGGGAGCCTCCAACCGATAAAAGGGGCATTGCCTATTGCTATCAAGGCTAGGGAAGAAGGCTTTAAGGGCTTTATCTTACCCAAGCAAAACGCTTGTGAGGCTGCGGTGGTGAACGATCTGGAAGTGTATGGAGCTTCGAATATCAAAGAGGTGCTGGAGTTTATGGAGGGGAAACCTACATTGCGGCCTACGGTCATTGATACCCGTAAGGAGTTTTACGACCGCCAGCAATTGTTTGATTGCGATTTCTCCGATGTCCGGGGACAAGAGAACGTGAAGCGTGCGATGGAGGTGGCCGCCGCCGGCGGACATAATCTGATCATGGTAGGTCCTCCCGGAAGTGGCAAGTCCATGTTGGCGAAACGTCTCCCTACGATCTTGCCTCCCTTTACCTTGCATGAGTCCTTGGAAACAACTAAAATCCATTCCGTAGCCGGTAAGATAGGAGGTGGCACCTCCTTGATGGTACAACGTCCTTTCCGCTCTCCCCATCATACGATCTCTAATGTCGCCATGGTAGGAGGGGGCACTTTCCCGCAGCCGGGAGAGATCAGCTTGGCTCACAATGGTGTCCTTTTTTTGGATGAGTTGCCGGAATTTAACAGGAGTGTCTTGGAAGTCATGCGGCAGCCATTGGAAGATCGAGTGATCAATATCTCCCGTGCCCGTTTCACGGTGGAATATCCGGCCGGCTTTATGCTTGTGGCCTCCATGAATCCTTGTCCCTGCGGCTACTACAACCATCCGGACCGTCCTTGCCTCTGTTCTCCCGGAGCCGTCCAGAAATATATGAACCGCATTTCCGGCCCTTTATTGGACCGTATCGATATCCAGATAGAGATTGTCCCTGTCCCTTTCGAGAAGATCTCCGAACGACAACCCTCTGAGCCGAGCCTCGCCATCCGCGAACGTGTGATCAAAGCTCGTACGATCCAAGAGAGACGCTTCGCCGCTTACGAGGGTATCCATTGCAATGCCCAGATGAACTCTAAATTGCTCCACCAATACGCTGTCCCTGATGCGGCAGGCCTCTCCATCTTGAAAACGGCCATGCAGCGCCTCTGCCTTTCTGCCCGTGCTTACGATCGTATCTTGAAAGTTTCCCGTACGATAGCGGACTTGGAAGGTTCCGAACGTATAGAGGTACGGCATCTGGCGGAGGCGATACAGTATAGGAGCTTGGATAGGGAGAATTGGGGGATGTGAGTATTGACTAACTATTCCTATACTCCTGCGGGCTCATGCCTACATGCCGCTTGAAATACTTCCCGAAGAAAGACATGTTCGTGAAGTTCAACGCATAGGCGATGTCGTGGATGGAAAGATTCGTTGATTTCAGCTGCGCTTTCGCGTCCATGATGACCATGTAGGTGATGATCTCTACGCAAGTTTTGCCGGTTGTTTGTTTGACGATGCTGCTTAGGTGCGCTTGTGTGATGCCAAGCCGCTTGGCATACCATGCAACGGATCGTTGCATGGTGTAGTTTTGCATTACTAATTGCGTGAAGTTCTTGCTGATTTGCTCCGCTTTGGAGAGGTTTTGTTTATCAGCCGTTTGATCTTTATACATGGTGCTAACTCCCATTAATATACCAGCGAATAAATGATTGATAACATTTCTGCTCAGCTGAGAGCCACACAACTCATAGGTCTTGATCAGCAATTCGAAATAGTCTTTCAATAGAGACAGTGTTTTGTCTTTCGGTTTATAGATCGGATTTTCTTTCACGATATAGTGCATATCTATGACCGATTTATTTGCGTTAGCCTTTTCAAGGAAATCGGACGAAAATCCTATGAAATAGATTTGCAGGTCTCCACCTATCTTATGAATCTGGAAAATACTGCCTGGCAAGATCGAGATAAAACTTCCCGGCTCTACCTTAAACTGCGTCAGGTTGATGGAGGCCTCCACCTCTCCGCTCAGGCAGAACACGAAGATCCCCGCTTTCAGTCGGCAGGGGTAATTGGCGTAGAGGCTCAGCAGACCGATATCTCCGGCCGTGAGCTTCCCGATGACCCAATCTTGGGGCAGGTCTATTTTAGGGATGTCTTTTTCCATGTCTCTCCTATCATTCCTTAAGCATGAATACTTGGCAAAAGTAGATATTTTCAAAGATTTGTCGTGTCTTTTCGCGGAATATTTCTTGTGCTTGGTAGGATTGAGCTTCGCTTTTCCTGGAAAGCATATTTGTTATTGTAATCCTGTCTTTTGTGACGTTTTGATCAAAAGGGGCCGCATATCGTGATAAGGCTGTTTCCTTGGTTTGCCAAAATAGCGGGAGCACACAGGTAATACACGGCCTTTTTTGTGAGAAAACCGTATTTTGGATACCTTTTAGGCGGCAAAAGTGTATGCGATAGGTGTCGTTGGGCAATGCCGATACTGCCGTTGGGCATCGTAAGTAGTCGAGAACTGGATCGTGAGTAGTCGTGAATGGGCATTCGTATACCGGTATAACCCGATTCTTGTCCCCCGGATTTCCCTTTTTTACGCTCCGAATATGAATTAGTATGAATTGTTTTCGTTAGAATAAAAGGCCGTTTTGGGATATAGAACTATTAAACAGTGGATTGTGGTTTTTTTCTTGAAAATTTGGGAACGGCACGTACTTTTACCCGGAATAATCGATTCTTCGGGAGTTAAGATTACAAATTGTCATTTTGTAACGATCTTTCTTCCACGGTCAAGGCGATGGCTTGTTGCTTTGTGCTATTTGAAAAAGAGAACAGAGGCTTACAAAAATCGGACATAATTGTTTTCTTAAACACTTCTGTATGTGTGGGAGTGAGAAGTGAAATCTAAAAAAGAGAATAGGTAATCATATAAACAGACCTTGTGTGTGTTGTTGGGATGTTGTTCTTTTGCAGTTGAATTTGGGTTTGAATATCCTTATTGTTGAGGAGTGAGTATATTAAAGATATTAATATGAGAAAAATGAGATTTATGAGTTGGGGGATGGCTTGTCTGCTGGGCGGATGCCTGTCGCTGGCCTCTTGCCAACAGGAGGAGTTGGGAGGAGTGCCTGTGGCGAAAGGGACGGGGACGATCACGCTCGAACTGAATGCGCAGCCGGGATTCGCTTCCGGTTCCAAGACGAAGGCGGTGGATGAGGCTGCCTATAAAGATAAGAATGGATATACGTTGCAGATCCTTTCTGGTGATAGGATTAAGGATGAGTTCTTATTTAAGGATCGGCCTGCCTCGATAGAGCTGGAGGAGGGCGCATATAAGCTGAAGGCTTTTTATGGCAAGGAACAAGTGGCTTCCCGAAATGAGTTTTACGTGTATGGAGAGAAGGCGTTTGGTGTGAAAGGGGGCGATCAGGACAAATCGGTCTCCGTTGAATGTGTGCCTACTTGCGCCAAGGTACAAGTGAATTTTGATGTGACGATGGCTACCTATTTCAGCGACTATAAGGTGGTGTATGATACCAAGGCGTTGAACGGATCTACCACGGCTACGTGGGCGAAAGGTGATATGGAACCTTGGTACCTGAAGGTCGATAAGGCGGGTGAGACGGTCAAGGCTACGATCACCTTGACTCCAAAGGCGGAGTATGAGACCAAGGAGGCCTCGGTCGTCCAGACAAAAACGTTAAGTCCGAACCAAGGCTGGACATTGAAGGTGAAGCCGAATTACAACCATGGCCAGTTAGGCTTGGAGATCACGATAGATGAGACAACAGAGGACAAGCCGATCGATATTGTAATCCCTCCGACTTGGAAATAAATAAGAAAAGGAAATGAAAGCATTGAATCAGATAGGAATGGCCTTTTGCCTGTTGGTGGGCCTGGCTTCTTGCGAGATGCGGGAAGAGATCTTGGGTAAGAAGGAATCGCAAGGTTCGGGTTTGTTACGCTTGTCCGTGGAGGCGATCGCCCCGAAGGTACAAACGAAGTCGGCGGTCGCTACGGATAACTTTGCGGTGAGTATCGTGGGGGTAAGCGATGAGGTGAAGGATTATACGAAGGATTTCGATAGGGTGAGCGACTTGCCCACTTCTATTGAGTTGTCGGTGGGTACGTATAATGTGGTCTCGCATACACCGGGCAAATTGGAGAAGCGGATGGATCACCCTTATTACTTGGGTAACAAGGAGTTGCTGATCGAGAAGGATAAGGATACGCAGGCCAACGTGCAGTGTAAGATGCGAAACAGCCGGATCCAATTGAACTATACGGTGGAATTCCTGGCCGCATTTCAATCGTGGACGATTACGTTGGATGATGGTTCTGGTATAGCGTATAGTGTGGAACACGACAATACGGTGGGAACAACTCCCAAAGCCGGTTACTATGCTTTCGAGGAGAACGGGGCTGAATATGTTACGTTGAATATCCTTGCGACTACCGTTACGGGTAATACGGTTACTTTTTCCCAGCCTTATTACAAGGCTGATGCGGAGACGGGCTATGAGGAGGGAGATGACTCTAATTTCAAGGGAGGCGATGCGTTGATTATCACCTTGGATCCTAAAGCTCCGGACGCACCGACGAGTGGTACGATTGGTATCGATGTTACGGTGAATGTCCTTTTCGCCAACTCGGATACGGAGGTGAAGATCGAGGTGAATGATAAGAATAAGCCTACAGATCCGGGAACAGATCCGGATCCGGACCCGACTCCGGGTGAACAAGAGCCTTCTATGGTGTTGCCTGCCGGAGGTACTTATTCTAAGACTGCGATACCGGCTGATTTGAATGCCGTATTGAAAGCACCTACTGGATTGGAGAGTGCGACTGTAAGGATTGAGACCAGCAATGCAGGTTTTAATGCGATATTGAAAGATCTTTCATTTGATAAAAAACCAGGAGATTTATTGACTGGTGCGGATTTGGTTAATAATTCTGCAATGCAGGAATTGTTTGATGCGATAGGGGGAGATAATCCAAAGCAAACACCTCAAAAGGGTGAGACCGAATATGAGTTTCCGATATCGGCTTTTTCTACTTTCTTAGGGGAGTTTGCGGGTACGCATACATTCTATCTTGAATTGACTGACGCAAATGGCAAGGTCGCTACCGGTTCTCTGACATTAACAATAACTGAGTAAGGGAGTATCGTATGAAAAAGATATTTTTTCTGTTGTTGTCCGTTGTGATTTTGTCTGCCTGTCAAGAGGAAGATACTTCTTTACAGGGTAAGATGGGCTATTTGCGATTGGATGTGACTGCGGTGTCAAGTACGAATACCAAGTCGGCTGTCCCGGAGAACTATAATCCGAAGCAACTGCATGTGGAGATCAAGGATGCGAGTGGAAACATCGTGAAACGCACGGACAATTTTGATCTGGAGTGGAAAGGGAAGGAAGTGATGCTGTCCCCGGGGAATTATACGATAGCCGCTTCTTCAAACGGTTTTGACGGGAACGCCTCGGGCGAGGGTATCCCTTATTATACGGGTTCTACAACGGTGACCATTCCTGTGGATGGCAGTTCGGTGTCTGCCTCGATTGTTTGTCGGTTGGCAAACGTGAAGGTGACATTCCGTTTCGATACTTCCGTGTTGAATGTGTTTAAGAGCTTAGCGATGGAGGTCGTTTCCTCTGTCTCAGGGGTGCTTCCGCAGTCGGCAACTTGCTCCTCGACTGAGCGGGTGGTCTATTTCCCGGTGGGGGATTTGACCGTGAGAACTGCTGTGACCAATATGGCAGGGACTACTTTCCCGGCGTTGGAGAGACCGATTACGGGTGTCAAGGCGCGCGATCATTATATCTTGAATTGCAAGTTGGGTGATTCTGGCAATAGCGGGATTACCGTGGAGGCGGATGACTCGGAGAAGGAATATACCTATACCTTCGAGGTACCTACGGTCGCTTCCACGCGACTGGGTGCGGAGACTCCGGCTGTGTTATGGAGCCGGTTCGCCCATTTGGAAGGCAGTATCCTGTCTAAGTCGGAATCTTTCGTGCCGGATCCGAGTGCGATGAGATTTGAGTGGAAAAAGAAGGAAGATGTGAATTGGAATACCTTAGCTTCCACGCAGGAGGGGGAGAATTATAAAGCTATCTTGACTGGTTTGGAACCGGGGACGGCGTACACGTATCGTCTTGTTTATAATAAGGAAAGTGATCAGTATGCGAGCGATGAGGTGATGTTTACGACCGCTACAGAGGTAGCCTTGTATAACGGCTCTTTTGAGCTTTGGAGTCAAAGCGGTAAAACCTGGTATCCGGGTTCTTCCGCTGAAGCTGGAAATACTACATCTTTTTGGAATACGAGCAATCCGGGTACATCTCAAGGCCTGGGTGCGATAGGAGGTGCTGTAAATCCGACAACAGGAGTCACCGATGTTGTTCATGGGGGAACTTATGCTGCACGATTGCAATCAACAGAGAAAGTGAGTGTTTTCGCCGCAGCCAGTTTGTATACTGGAAGTTTCTTGGGACTAGATGGGATGAGCGCAAATATGGAGTTTGGAAAGGGCTTTAATGCTCGTCCGATTGCCTTGAAAGGCTATTATAAATATATACCTGCTGTTATAAATAAGGTTGATAGAGTTCCTAATGGAGTAACAATAAAAGCAGGCGAGACGCTGGATCAATGTGCTATCTTTATTGCGCTGGCAAAAAAGTCGTTTACTTTCAATAACAAGAATGAAGATGAGTATATAAATTATGTGGATGATCCAGACATCATTGCCTATGGCGAGCTTCTCTCTGGGGCGGCTACGGAGGGTGATGGCTACGTGGAGTTCAACATCCCGTTGAAATATAAGAGTTTGACGGATAAACCTACTCATATTATTGTGGTATGTTCGTCCAGTAAGTATGGTGATTATATGACTGGAGGTGTTGGCAGTATATTATATGTAGACGATTTTTCTTTTATTTACGAGGGAGAGCCTGCTATTTGGTAAATTTTTGTTTTCCGGTCTCGTCGAAGGAGCTGCGCAAGGCTTCCGACACGGCTTTCCGCACCTTGGCCGAGGGCATCAACGCCGCCTACACGGTGAACAGCCTCGTGACGAAGGACGCCGCCAAGGAGACCGCCCTCGCCGCCGTGATCGATGGCGTGAACCAGTTTTTCGTGCAGCTACGCCAGGTGGTGCGTGCCCGGGGTGGCAAGGTCGGTGCCCTCGATCCCGTCGATCCAACGGAACTGACGGAACTGGGTGACGGAGACAGCGAATCGCCGGATGAGATTTAAGGAGGATGTGATCTATGACAGAATTAATCGTAATCCCCCATTTGAAAAAAGATCATCCGATCTCTCCGGAGGTGTTGGAAATGACTTTCCCCCCAGCTCCGGAGGGCTTCGATCCCGATGCGGAATTGGATAAGATGTGGGAGAAGATGGCGAAATGAGAGCATTACATGAATGTGCAAACAAGAAGAAATAAGCGTTATTAAAAAAACAATGCGATATAAAGTTTCTATAATTACAATTTTTTTGGTTGAATGGCTGTTGTGTGGTGCCAGCGAGGCACAGGCTCAACGGCGTATGCAACGTATCGACCGCGAGATACAGAAGACAGTCTTTATTCCTAAAGGAACATGGATGGCTGGTGGTACGGTATCTTATTCGGAGCATAACGAGAGTAACTTGAATTTCCTCGTCCTCAAGGATATCGAGGGGAAGGGATACGACTTTAGCGTAAGCCCTTATTTCGGTTATTTCTTTCGCGATAATATCTCTATGGGCGCACGTTTCGCCTATAAGCGGAATTTCTTGGATTTGGGTAATTTCGACTTGAACTTGGGTGAGGATTTCAATATCAGTTTAAAGAACTTGTATTATCTGGAGCATAAATATGAGGCCTCTTGCTTTATCCGGACGTATATGCCGATCGGCAAAAGCAAGATCTTCGGTCTTTTCAACGAGGCTCGGTTGACGTATGGGTATGGCACGGGAAAGAACTCTACCGGTTCCGGTGCGGAGTATGACGGCTCGTATCAGACAGTGCAGAATATGCAGATCGGTTTCGCCCCGGGTATGACGGCGTTTATCACGGATTGGTCGGCGGTAGAGGTGTCGGTCGGCGTGATGGGCTTCGACTTCAAGTGGATCGATCAAGAGACAAACCAAGTAGAGGAGGGACGGCAGCGGGTCTCTTCCGGGAATTTCAAGATCAATCTCTTCTCGATCAATATTGGTATGACGTTTTATCTGTAAGGAATGAAGATGAGGAATCGAAATATAATCTGTTATATAATATGCCTGTTGTCGTTGACCGCTTGCGTGATTGAAGATGATATCCCTTATCCGTTGTTGGAGGGTGCTATCCTTTCGATGACGGTGGAAGGGCAGCGTGCCGCTGAGGAAGGACAGGGCGTGGAGGCAACGATCGATGTGAAGGCGAGGACGGTGACCTTGTTCGTGAATGATTCGGTGGATCTCTCCCGTTTGAAGATCAAATCCTTGAAAGTGACAGAGGGAGCTACCTTGATGGCTGATTCGACCGCATGTGTGGATATACGCCGTTTCCCGACAGCGGGTTTCGCCTCTTTGGACAGTGTCTCTTCCGATGCGAATACGCGGGTGGATTTTACCAAGCCGGTTACCTTTACGGTGAAAACGTATCAGGAATATGTTTGGAAGGTGTCGGTGACGCAATTGATCAAACGGGAGGTAGACGTGACGGGTCAAGTGGCGGATGCCGTGATCGATCCGGTGAACCGTAACGTGGTTATCTATGTTTCTCCGGATCAATCGTTGAACAACCTGCAAGTGAACAGCATGACGCTGGGCGGGGAGTTCGGGCGTGTGGAACCGGATCCTACCGATCCGGCGGAGAGAGATTATTCGAAAGGTTCCCGGCAGTTTTATGTTGGATATAACTGGGAAGAGACAATGTCGAAATGGAATGTCTTCGTGTATCATAAGGAGAGTAATGCGGGGGGGGCGGAAGCATTCGCGATGGTAACCCGTGCTACGCTTTCCGGAAAGATCCAGAGCGGGAAGACGCCTATCGTGGAGTATAAGCGCCAGGCGGATGCGGCTTGGAGCACGTTGGCGGCTTCGGCTGTGAAGGTATCCGGTACCTCTTTTACGGCCTTGCTGACGGGGCTTAAGGCAGCCACTGCCTATCAATACCGGGTATCGGTGGATGGAATAGCGGGAGAGGAGCAATCTTTTAACACGGCAGAGCCGATGCCCTTGACAAACGGAGGCTTCGATGACTGGAGTTCCGTGGCCGCGGGCAAGAATACACTTTGGCAGCCTTGGGCGGAAGGAGGAACCTCTTTTTGGGATACGGGAAACAAAGGGGCTACCACCGTGGGCAACAGCAACTCCACGCCTACTACAGAGACGAGTACGGGAAGCGGGCAGGCGGCCTCGCTGGAGTCGAAATATATCGTCCTGAAGTTTGCCGCCGGCAACATCTTTACGGGTACTTACGTGCGGACAGACGGGACGAACGGTGTTTTGGAATTCGGCCGCCCCTTCACGAGCTTCCCCTCGAAGCTGCGGATCCATTATAAATACAATTGCGTCCCGATCAACAAGTCGGGCGATGATGATTTCAAGTATTTGATAGGTCGTCCGGACTCGTGCCAAATCTATATCGCTCTGACCGACTGGGATGCTCCACTGGAGATCCGTACCCGGCCTTCCGAACGTCAGCTCTTCGACCCTTCGGATCCGAAGGTGATCGCTTACGGCGAACTGACGAAGGGCGAGTCTGTCTCCTCGTGGACGCAAGCGGATATCGTGCTGGATTACCGCTACACGAACCGTACGCCTAAATACATCGTGGTAGTCGCTTCTGCCAGCAAGTATGGCGATTACTTCACGGGCGGCGAGGGTAGTAAGCTTTGGCTGGATGAATGTGAATTGATTTATGATTAAAATAGAAATATGAGACGATTGAATTTGATATATAGCATCCCTTTTCTGTTACTATTGTTAGGCTTATCAGCTTGCGTGAGTGAGGATCTTAGCCGTCCCGTAGGTAAAGGAATGGGATATCTTCGGTTGGCATTGGGAGATATTTCATCTGCGGTTTCTGCTGAGGTAGAAACGAAAGCGGGAACGCTTACTTTGCCCGAGGCGTATATGCCTGCGACAACGGATTTTATGATTGATATTAAACAAGGAGGCATTTCGCTTGAGGGGTATCCGAAACCATTTTCAGAGGTAGAGGGGCAGACCTTGGAGTTATCTACAAGTATTTATACCATAGAGGCGTACGCAGGAACGAATGAGATCATTCAAAAGAATCCCTATTTTTATGGTTCGAAGGAGGTGCGTATCGTGCCGGGAGAGAGCCTGGAGGAATCTATTGAAACCTCTTTGGGGAATACGATGTTGGTGTCTGTTGTGAATGACCATCTGAAAAAGCATTATACAGATTGGCGGTTGAAGGTAAAGGTTGGAGAGACTTCAGAGATCCTAGTATCCAATGAAGCTCCGGAAGGAGTCTTGTTCGCACGGTCTGGACAGGCTGTGAAAAATCTGTTTGAAGGTACGAATCTATTAGGTAAGCAAACCTCAAAGGAATGGGACTTGGTAGATCAGGTGGAGGCTTGCAAGGTATATATAGTTCGATGTAATCCAGATTTGTCGACCTTCTCGAACGTACAATTGCAGGCGGTCGCTATGCCAACGTATGAAGGGGATCTGCTGACGGGCTCTAACATAACGTTAGGCTGTCAAGCGAATGGGGCCCCTATTGAATTGGTGGAGAATTGGATGATCAGTGTTTTATACAATGACACGCCTATCCGGACTTATTCAGGCAATAATCTTACCGATGCCATGACAGAGGTAGAGGGGTGGCCATATGTTCCTAAAGGATGTAAGTTGTTAGCTTCTATCAGGCTTCGAACAGGCGAGGAATTTGAACTTTCCCCGGCAGATGTTACAGTTTCGGAACCGCAGTTCTCCGTGAGTGTGTCCGGTCGTACGAGTTATTCGGTCTATGCGAATGAGCACAATACTATCGCTGCGAATGCGATAAATGGATCAAGCATTATTGATATAGTGGCTACGGCAAGTATATCTGAGGATATATTGAATAATCCGAATTATCGGAATTTATTGAAGAGCAGTTATAAAACGGATACCGGGAAAGATTCCGGAGAGTTAGTGTATGGAATAAAAACACAATTTACCTCTCTTGCATGGCAAAAGCATGTGTTGACCGCAACAGTTGCTTTTGATGGAACAGAAAATGTTTCAACTCCGTTTGATTGCCATGTCACAGGGCTACCGTATAAGGCGGAGCCTCCAACACAAGATAAATGGAGAAAAGAGGAAGGAGATATTAAGTGGAATAGTGACCATGTAAGATTAGGCAACATTTCTACTTCCCAACCGCATTCTATAATCTCAAATAATTTTTATATTCCAGAGGATGTGAATGTGGAAGTTGCTACGAGGTATTATGTACAGGGAGGGGCGGTTGGAACTACTTTTAGTTTGTTTATAGGGACTAATGAGTTGTTTAAAACGACGGTTGAAGGAGCTCTTTTTAATTATAAAAGTGAGACAGTTGAGGATAAGCGTCCTTCTGTACTATCTTCCTCTAATAACTATGTCAAGTGTAATAATAGCTATGGATCAGGAAGGACGCATTCGGAAGTCTTTTATGTAAAGATTAGTTATAGATAAGAGTATAATGGATTCATTCAATATGAAAGGAAATTTTTTGTTGGGTTTAATAACCGCTTTCGCTCTTTTTTCCTCTTGTAGCAACATCCTGGAGGATTCCGGAAATTCCTTGGCGACAGCCAAGACTGGTAAACTCGGCCTTGCCCTTGAGGCAGATGCCTCCGTCTGTGTAACAACGAAAGCCACATCAACTACGTTTGTAACGATCAGCGACGAAGTTAAAAATAATCTGGTGATCACCGGTACAAAAGATGGCAGCCCTATTACTTTAGGCAAATCCTCCGATTTCGCCAATGGGGCCACAAAGGCCGTTCCCGCCGGTACCTATACAGAACTATCAGCCACTTACGATAAAATGACTGGCGATTTGCAGTTCGACAGCCCCACGCTTGCGGGGAAGACAACGGAAAGCGTAACCATTACCCCTAACGCTGCGGCTGCCTCCGCTTCTATTACAGCCACGCTCACCAACTCGATCATCACGATCAATACGGAAGAGTTCGCTAAGTTGCAGAAGATGGCTACGATCACCAAGCTTTATGTGTACACTGGTACCGCCGATGACCCTACGGAAGAGAACCCGGAATATACCCTGCTATCCACCGCAAATACCCTAGAAACCGGCAAGACCTTGTTCGTGAAACCCGGCCTCTCAAATGTATTTATCCGTATAGAAGGCAAGCTGATCGCAGACGAGACCAAGATATTCTCCATCTCGTCACAGATACGAGAATCGGAAGAGACTTCCATCACCGCTGCCACCAAGAACTACAGCGTACAATACAGTCTTGCGAACACGCAAGGCACATTAACGTTGACCATCAACGTAAACGGAACAGTGGAGATTGTCGAGATACCGGTAGAGGTCAATCCTTACGAGTGATTGTAGCGAGTCTGCGAAGGATGTATCATCTTACACCCGCGACATAACACATCTTACATGGATAACATGATACATATTGTTGGTGTAAGATGTGTCATCTTCTCAATGTGCCAATTGTATTCAGATATCATAGATATTCGCTTTTTTGTAGTAACTTTGTGCTATTGTATAACGTGGAAGATAAAGAAAAATAGAGCCGTATGATACCCAATATTACCATCCCCTATGCCGTGGCCGACTTCGCTGATTTGCGCAAGCGAGGTTTTTATTATGTGGACAAGACACGTTTTATTCCTTATCTGGAACGTTATAACGCACCGGTATTCTTGCGTCCGAGGCGTTTCGGGAAAAGCCTTTTGGTCTCTATGCTCGCCCATTACTACGATCGGAGTAAGTCTCATCGCTTTGAGGAGCTTTTCGGGGGAACGTGGATCGGTGCCAATCCTACGCCGGAGCATAACCAATACATGATTATCCGCTATGACTTTTCGAAGATGGTGCTGGATGAGACGATGGAGGGGTTGGAGCGTAACTTTAATATATTGAACTGTTCTCCCGTGGAGATTATGGTGGAGCATAATCGCAATCTCTTTGGAGACTTCAAGTTCTCTACCAAGGGCAACGCCACGCAGATGCTGGAGGAGGCTTTGGCTTATGCCCGGGCGCACGATTTGCCCAAGGTTTATATCCTTATCGATGAGTACGATAATTTCACAAACCAATTGCTTACGGCCTATAAGGATCCGCTTTACGAGTCTGTCACCACTGGCGAGAGTTTCTTGCGTACTTTTTTCAAGGCTATCAAGGCCGGTATCGGCGAGGGAAGTATCCGTACTTGTTTTTGTTTGGGTGTGTTGCCTGTTACGATGGATGACTTGACGAGTGGCTATAATATCGCCGAGATTCTTACCTTGAAGCCTGATTTCACGGAGATGTTAGGTTTCAATCATGAGGAGGCTGCTGAGTATCTGCGCTATGTTATCCGTAAATATGGCAATAACGAGGATCATTTCGACGAGCTGTGGACGCTTATCGTAAACAACTATGATGGCTATCGCTTCCTACCCAACGCACGTCCGTTATTTAATTCCACTATATTGACTTATTTCTTCAAGAACTTCGCCGAGCTGTTTGGAGGTGTCCCCGATGAGATGGTGGACGAGAACCTTCGCACGGATGTGAATTGGATCCGCCGCCTTACCATCACCTTGGAGAACGCGAAGGAGATGCTGGATGCCTTGGTGATCGATGGCGAGTTGATCTACTCTCAACCGGATCTGAGGAGTAAGTTCAACAAGCAGAAGTTCTTCGATCCGGAGTTTTATCCCGTCAGTTTATATTACTTGGGCATGACAACGTTGAAAAACCAATTCAAGATGGTGTTGCCTAATTTGACAGCGCATAGTATTTACATGAATTATTACAACGAGTTAAACCGCATAAGTGACGATGCTCGCCGGTTTGTGCCAGCTTATGAGTCTTTCATGGATCATCGGAAGCTGGAGCCGCTGGTGGAAAATTATTTCAAGGAGTACCTCGGTCAGTTCCCGGCGCAAGTATTCGACAAGATCAACGAGAACTTTATCCGTTGCTCTTTCTTCGAGGTGTTGAGTCGTTACTTGAGCAATTGCTATACCTTTGCCGTGGAGCAGAACTTGCCAAGCGGCCGTGCGGATTTGGTGCTGACGGGCATACCGGGCACCGCCTTCCACAATGATTGCCGGGTGGTGGAGTTCAAGTATTTCAAGGCGAAAGACGCTGCCATGATAGAGGCCTTGGAGGTTGTTCGTTCCGAGGATGCTGATCAGGTGAGAAGATATGCCGCTGATATCAATCGGCAATTCCCCGCTTATCGCATGCGATCGTATGTGGTGTATATAGCGGCCGGGAAGGTTTGTAAGACATGGGAAATTATTAATCTCTAACGTAAAGGACAAGACATGAGACATTTATTGATTATTCTATTTTATTTTTCTTTTCTCTCAATCTTTATGGCCCATGGGCAGCCGGAGAATGAGAAATCCAAGGGTGATTCATTTTTGTTCTCTTTTATACCCGGAGAGGCTGATATTCAAGCTACATACGGGAATAATTCCATAGAGATGGAACGCTTGAGCCGGAAAATCTGGCCGGTGATGAACCCTTTGATGGATGGGGAGTTTCATGTGTTGATCGTCTCGCATATCTATACCGAGACAGGGGCGGTATCCAAGACTGCCGTGAATACGGCAATGTGGAGAGGGAATACCGTACGGAAATACCTGAAAAATAAATATGAACTTGATAACAAACAGATATCCTTTTACGTGGATCGTAGCGGGGAGTGGGGGAATAGTGTGCATGTATATCTGCTTTATTTCGCTATGCCGGAATTTGCTAATAAACAGATCTTTTATTCCACGGATCAGTCTGTACCCGCTATCTCATCGAGCCTAAAACGATATGCGGAGGTTCCTTATATTTATGTACTCAACGATCCCGATCTTTGCGTGGATGATGAGGTCTTTGCCTATGTGGTGATAAACAATAAGGCAGACCTTCCTTATGAGGAAGGTGCGATGCTTCCGGTGGCTCCGCCAACGCAGGAAAAAGTGAGACAAGCTTCGGAAGTTGTTCAACCGGTCCGGACGGAGCCAAAAATTGTCCGGCAGGCAACGGTAGACGTAGCACCTGAGCCGCAAGCGCAAGAAAAGCGATCTGCTGTGTACCAACCTCGACAAGAGGCAACTCGTGCCGTGCAGAAAGTCTATCCTACTTACCAAACGGCTAACCTGACGGTACGCACGAATCTCTTGCCTTGGGCTACCTTGTCGCCCGGATTAAGTATCGGAACAAAAGGTGCTGAGTTTAAGACCGGAGCTATCATGCCCAACTTGGAATTGGAGTATATGTTTGGGGGGTGGGGATCTGTTGTTTTGGGCGGTACTTATTCGCGGTTCGGTTATAAAAGCAATCCGGATAATTTGTGGGGTATATCGGCGTTGATGCTCGAACCTCGTCTTTGGTTCAATGATGATGGTACGTATTGCGGGTTTAACGTGGGCTTGCAAATGAAATACGGTAATTTCAATGTGCGAGACAATGAGCCGTTAGGACATGGTGAGACAGGGCAATTCTTTGGGATTGGTGCTATGCTGAACTATTTACAACCGATTTCCGGAGGCTGGGCGTTCGAGGCCGGGCTGGGCTTCGGTACGCGGATCACCTTCGATGCCTCTACCTATACCCGCGATTATAACACGCAGGTGAGCGAGACCGTGGATAATTTCTCTCTGACCCATTTCATGCTGAATTTCCGGCTGGCGCTGGTGTATAGGTTTGGATTTAAATAAAGACGGGGGCATTTGCCACCCGCTCTCATCCTTTTTGAGGACGGATGGGTATACGATTAATCGAACCTCTTTAACCACTCTCTCCCTCGTTTGGTGCTGATGATGATACAGCCGATTATGCCAATAATAGCAAATGTGCCGAATACTGCGACTGCTGGTGTAATCATATTTGCTGATTAAATGAATACTTTGTGGCAAAGAAAACCATTCTTTTTCAATAAATCAAATTATTCCGTACCTTTGCCCCTCAAAAAGAGAACACAAGGTATGGAAAAACATTTTAAGAGAACGCTGATTACTACGGCGTTGCCGTATGCGAACGGACCGGTGCATATCGGCCACTTGGCCGGGGTGTATGTGCCTGCTGATATTTATGCCCGTTACCTTCGTTTGAAGGGAGAGGAAGTGTTGATGATTGGTGGTTCGGACGAGCATGGGGTACCCATCACGTTGAGAGCGAAGAAGGAGGGGATCACGCCGCAGGATGTGGTGGATCGTTACCACGGTATTATCAAGAAATCGTTCGAGGAGTTCGGTATCACGTTTGATATCTATTCCCGTACTACTTCCGCTACGCATCATCAGATGGCCTCGGATTTTTTCCGTACATTGTATGATAAAGGCGAATTCATCGAGAAAACAAGCGAGCAATACTACGATGAGGAGGCGAAGCAATTCTTGGCCGACCGTTATATCACGGGTACTTGTCCGCATTGTGGAAACGAGAAGGCGTATGGCGATCAGTGCGAGGCTTGCGGTACGTCTCTTAGCCCGACGGATTTGATCGATCCGAAATCCGCTATCAGTGGCAGCAAGCCGGTGATGCGTGAGACGAAGCATTGGTATCTGCCTTTGGACAAGTGGGAGCCGTTTTTGCGTAAATGGATCTTGGAGGATCATAAGGAATGGAAACCGAACGTATATGGGCAGTGTAAGAGCTGGCTGGATATGGGACTGCAACCCCGTGCGGTGAGCCGTGACTTGGATTGGGGTATCCCTGTTCCCGTGGAAGGGGCGGAAGGAAAGGTGTTGTATGTATGGTTCGACGCTCCGATCGGTTATATCTCTAATACGAAAGAGTTGCTGCCGGATAGCTGGGAGACTTGGTGGAAGGATCCGGAGACTAAAATGGTCCATTTCATCGGTAAAGATAATATCGTGTTCCATTGTATCGTATTCCCTTCCATGCTGAAAGCGGAAGGTTCTTATAACTTGCCGGAGAATGTCCCCGCTAACGAGTTCTTGAACTTGGAGGGCGACAAGATCTCTACTTCCCGCAACTGGGCGGTTTGGTTGAACGAGTATCTGGTGGATATGCCGGGCAAGCAAGACGTGTTGCGCTATGTCTTGACGGCCAACGCGCCGGAGACAAAGGATAATGATTTCACATGGAAAGATTTTCAGGCTCGTAATAATAATGAGTTGGTCGCTATCTTAGGGAACTTCGTGAATCGTGCGTTAGTCCTTACGGATAAGTATTTCGAGGGTAAGGTGCCGGCGGCTGGCGAGTTGACGGATTATGATCGTCAGACCTTGAAGGATTTCGCGGATGTGAAAGAGAACGTGGAACGCCTGTTGGATACCTACCACTTCCGTGACGCGCAGAAAGAGGCGATGAACCTAGCCCGTATCGGAAATAAGTATCTCGCTGATATGGAACCTTGGAAGTTGGCGAAGACGGATATGCCTCGTGTCGCTACGATCATGAATATCGCTTTGCAGATTACGGCTAATCTGGCGATCGCTTTCGAACCGTTCTTGCCGTTTAGCATGGAGAAACTGAACAAGATGCTGAATGTAGAGCCGTTGGGATGGAATCGCCTAGGTGCTACGGATCTATTGGAGGCCGGTCATCCATTGGGCAAGGCAGAATTGCTGTTCGAGAAGATAGAAGATAGCGTGATCGAGGCTCAAGTGCAGAAATTATTGGATACGAAGAAAGCGAATGAGGAGGCGAACTATAAGGCGAAACCGATCCGTGAGAATATCGAGTTCGATGATTTCATGAAACTGGATATCCGTGTGGGTACGGTGCTGGAATGCGTGAAGGTTCCGAAAGCGGATAAGCTGCTTCAGTTCCGTATAGACGATGGTCTGGAGAAACGTACGATCGTATCGGGCATCGCCCAACATTATAAACCCGAGGAATTGGTAGGCAAGCAAGTTTGCTTCATCGCTAACTTAGCTCCCCGTAAGCTGAAAGGCATTGTTTCCGAGGGCATGATTCTCTCCGCCGAGAATTTCGATGGAAAGCTGGCCGTTATCACTCCGGAGAAAGAGGTGAAACCGGGTAGCGAGGTGAAATAATAAGGTAAACGCAATAATGAGGGGGCTATTCCGTTTTAACGACGGGATAGCCCTATTTTTTGAATGGATAAGATGCTTGAGAAACAGATACAGATGGTAGATCTGCGGAAGCAGTATGAACGTTTGCGTAGTGAGATCGATCCCGCCATGCAAACGGTGATAAATGCTTGTGCCTTTATCAATGGCCCTCAGGTGAAGGGATTTTGTAACCATTTATCAGATTATTTAGGTGTTCCTTATGTGATCCCGTGCGGCAACGGTACAGATGCCTTGCAAATCTCCTTGATGGCATTAGACTTACATCCGGGCGATGAGGTGATCGTTCCTGCTTTTACATATATCGCTGCGGCTGAGGTGGCTTTGGCTCTTGGCCTAGTGCCGGTATTAGTGGATGTAGATCCCCAAACATTCAATATAGACCCGGAAAAGATAGAAGATGCCTTGTCTGAAAAGACGAGAGCTATTATCGCGGTTCATCTTTTTGGCCAATGTTGTGATATGGAATCGATCTTGCGTATCGCTGGCCGCCATAATCTATATGTGATCGAGGATAATGCCCAGTCCATCGGGGCTGATTATACTTTCTCGGATGGAACGGTGAAGAAAGCCGGTACGATCGCCTCTATAGGAACGACCTCCTTCTTCCCTTCGAAACCGTTGGCTTGTTATGGTGATGGTGGGGCGATGTTTACTTCCGACGCACGATTGGCCGAACGACTGCGAATGATCGCCAATCATGGGCAAAAGGTAAAATATCATCATGCTTTGGTGGGCTGCAACTCCCGTTTGGATACCTTGCAGGCCGCTGTCTTAGATGTTAAGCTTCGGTATTTGGATGAATTTGCCGCCGCTCGTTGTAAAGTGGCCGCTAGATACGATGCTGCCTTTTCCGGATTGAATGCTGTACGCAAACCGCTAAAATCAGCCTTTTCATCGCATGTCTATCATCAATATACGATACAGCTAGCTGTAGATAAGAGGGATCAGGTACAAGCGGTGTTAAAAGAACGAGGCATTCCTTCTATGATTTATTATCCATTGCCTTTGCAGGAGCAAGAGGTGATGAGGGGGCGATGCCGGATTTCCGGAGATTTGAATGTCGCTTCTCGCTTGAGCCGATCCGTATTATCCTTGCCGATTCATACGGAGATGACAGAAGAGGAGCAGGCTTATATTATAGAATCTATAAAGAGTGTTTTATGAATAAGAAGATACGTTTCGCCGTGATCGGCTGTGGTCATATAGGTAAGCGTCATGCCGAGATGATTACCCGGGATGAAGGGGCGGAGTTGGTCGCTTTGTGTGATATCCGTCCGAAAGAGGAGCTGGGGATCGAGGCTTACGCAGTCCCTTTCGCCCGGAATATAGATGAACTATTCCGTTTGGGATTGGATATAGATGTGGTGAATATTTGTACACCCAACGGTTTACATGCCGAGATGGCGATCCAAGCGATAGAAAGCGGACATCATGTGGTCATAGAAAAGCCGATGGCCTTGACCTTGGCGGATGCCGAGAAAGTGGTTTATACCTCGTTGAGATTCCGTAAGCAGGTATTTTGCGTGATGCAAAACCGATATTCCCCGCCTTCGGTCTGGATCAAGGAGATGGTTGAGTCCGGAAAATTAGGCCAGATTTATATGGTGCAGCTGAATTGCTACTGGAACCGTGACGAACGCTACTATAAACCCGGAGGATGGCATGGCGACACTGCCTTGGATGGTGGTACCTTATTCACCCAATTCTCCCATTTCATTGACATTATGTACTGGCTATTCGGGGATATCTGTAATATCCAGACCCGTTTCGCCGACTTCAACCACGAGAAACTGACCGCCTTTGAGGATTCCGGTTTCGTGAATTTTAATTTCGTGAACGGTGGAATGGGCAGTTTGAGCTACTCTACGGCGGTATGGGACAAAAATCTGGAAAGCAGCATGCTGATCGTGGCCGAGAATGGTAGCGTGAAAATCGGCGGTCAATATATGAACGAGGTAGAATATTGCCATATAAAGGATTATGAGATGCCGGAATTGGCCCCTACCAACCCCGGCAATGATTATGGCCCTTACAAAGGCTCCGCCCAAAACCACAACTTCGTGATCCGTAACGTGGTCAATGTCCTTTCCGGTGCCCCCGGCGAGATCATAACGACCAACGTCTTGGAAGGTATGAAGGTGGTGGATATTATACGGAGGATTTATGCGTTGAAGGGGTAAAGAGCCATTCCCAGGGATTACCTCGACTTATCTTGTTTTGTATACAGAACAAAAATAGGGGATTTCACAATACTTAAGTGCATCGACCAAGTATCTTAGTTGCGTTGGCAAAGTATCTTAAGATACTTGGTCGATGAAGTTAAGATACTTTGCTGACAAGGGAATTTTGGTGATGGTTGCCCTGTTTAATGAACAATGCGATTGTGAATATCTGGAAAAATAGCTAACTTCGCAACCTTATAAAGGCTTCAACGATACCGGATGACAATAACTGAGTTCAACATAAAAAAACTGGATTATCTGCTTATGCTGTATGGTATGAGTAAGGAACAGTTATTGTCTTATTTGAACGAGGGGAGAAAGAGAGTTTTTACATTAGAGGATATTAGTGGCGATGAAATAAGAGTATCGTTACTGAAAAAAATAGATGACATTTTTAAAAAAGGATTGTCATTCTATCTTGATTTTTCTCCGATAGATACCAATCAAGAAGCAAAAGTCTTCTTTAGAAAGAAAAAATTTCAATCCGAGCTGACAATTGAAGACAAGCGTATAGTTGATTCTTTTGAATCCTTGAAAAGTTTGTTGGATGGATATCGGGTACTAACTGATACGACAAATGTTGAATATCCCTTAAAGAATACGGCGACTATACGTGTAAGTCCTAAAGCAATTGCGGATAAAGTTAGAGATCGCCTTTTGCCTGAAAAGAATATTACCGAGCATAAAAAGTTCCTACAAGCGGTCATTCAAAAATTGGCAGATTTGAATGTGTATGTTTTTGAGTTTGTAGAAACTTGGAACAAGCGTGAAAAAGCGACAATCGACGGTTTTTATATTGAACCCAATGTGATTGTGCTTAAACGGCAGAAATCCTATAAACGCGAGATATTTACCCTCGCTCATGAGATTGGACACTATTTATTAGGGATAGAGGATGTTGAAGCGTTGGATATGTCAAAGGTTGAACATAGTCGTGTTACCAATAGTGTTGAGCGTTGGTGTAATGACTTTGCGTTTTATCTGATAGCCGGAGATGCTGTAAATGAATTATATAAATTCAAGGAATATTCTGAAGGCTTAAACCAAGCGATAGATGCGTTAGCTTCTTCCACTCATATTAGCAGAATGGCATGGTATACCAAATTGGCATATGAAAAGATAGTATCTATGCCTCATTATCATTCCATTATTAGTCAATTGGAGGATGAGTATGAGGAACAACAGCGCGAGAAAAAAGAAGAACTGAAACAAATGCAATCGAGGGCGAGTGTTCCTAGGCCGATTATATCGCCGTTGTATTTAGAAACCATGCAATATGCTTATTACAATGGCTTGGTTTCTGAAGCATCTTTCTGTGAGCGGTTGAGAATTCCTCAAAATAAAATAGATAAATATTTATGATTGGAATTATTGATACAAGTTCTTTGTTGGCGATCGTGCGATATTACCTCTCGATTAAGGACGAGGCTAAATTGTTGCGCTTCTTAGAGTTTAAGTTCCGGTATGGAGAATTGATTTTATTAAGCTCGATCCACGGAGAAGCTTCCAAAACTCAAAAAGGGATCATCCTTTCGCGAATGACTTTTTTGAATGACAAAGAGTTGCTTACTAATGATACTGAAATGTTGCCGCCTGCTCCTAAAAAGTTCAGTAACCAATTAGATAATAATTTTTCTATCCCTCTTCAAAAAAAGCGTTTGACCGAAGAACTGTATGCACAACAAAAAGAAGCATATATGCAGACTGGGGACGTAAAAATGATTTTGTATGCCTTGAACAATAAATCATTAAAGCCAATCATAATTACGGAGGAAACTCCCCAGAGCAATGACGGGAAACTTTTCAAAAAGTTACCTGTTATTTGCGATTTCTTAGAAATTGATCATATTTCCATTTCAGAATGGTTATCTTCCAATGGCGTGAAATTAAGTTGGACGCATCCGTAATCTATAATTTACCATAAATATCAAATGGCGGAACAATCATTAAAAGATAAGACAGCGAAAGGGCTCTTCTGGGGAGGGGTAAGTAATGGTGTGCAACAGTTGTTGGGGATGTTGTTTGGTATTTATCTGGCACGTACACTTAATGCTGAGGATTATGGATTGGTTGGGATGTTGGCGATATTTAGTGGAATTGCTAGTACGATTATCAATAGTGGATTTACGGTAGCGCTAACAAATAATCAAAATGCGACTCATAAGGATTATAATGCGGTGTTTTGGTTTACCTTTTTTATCGGTTTGATTTTATATTTAGTGCTGTTTCTGGCTGCGCCGTTGATTTCTGAGTTCTATCACCGACCGGAACTAACAGCTTTATCCCGTGTTTTGTTCATTAGCTTTTTCGTCTCTGGGATTGCTTCCGTTCCTTATACGGTCATGTTTAAAAGGCTGATGGTTAAGGAACAGGCCAAAATTGATATTCTGTCTTTGTTCTTCTCGGGGATTATAGGGGTTAGTCTCGCCTTAAATGGCTTCGCTTATTGGGCGATCGCTTTGCAGAGTATGTCATACGTGACGATTAATTCTTTGCTGAAGTGCTATGTCTCTCCGTGGCGTCCTACATTTGAATTTGATTTTTCCCCATTGAAGCATATGTTCTCTTTTAGCGTGAAGCTCTTCTTGACCAATGTGTTTACCCAAATTAATACGAATATATTTTCTGTATTATTAGGGCGGTTCTATGATGCTCGGCAAGTAGGATTTTATTCTCAAGGTAATAAATGGCAGGGTATGGGTAATACGTTTATTTCAGGGATGATCAATAGTGTCGCTCAACCGGTTCTAGTCTCGGTGGGGGATGATTTGTGCCGGCAAAGGAATGTGTTCAGGAAAATGGTCCGTTTTGGCTCCTTCGTATCCTTTCCGGTGATGCTTGGTCTTGCTTTTGTCGGAAAAGAATTTATCTGTGTGCTTATCGGAGATAAATGGCTACCCAGCGTACCCTTCCTGCAACTTTTTTGCATATGGGGAGCGGTGAGTTTCTTATGGAATCTATATTCAAACCTGTTGATCTCTCATGGGAAGTCTGATTTGTATATGTGGGGTATTGTTTTTGTTGGGATGATACAACTTCTCTGTGTGTTTGCTTTTCTGCGTTATGGTATATATTATATGTTAGGGGCTTACATCAGCGTTTACTTTCTAGGACTTTTGTTTTGGCATTATATTGCCTCACAGCTTATAGGTTTACACTTAATACATATAATAAAAGATATATTGCCTTATGTGTTGGCGACTTTCCTGTCGTTTTTTATCGCTTGGTTTGTAACTTCTCAGATAGAGCATGTACTGGTACTATTAATTTTGAAGATTGTATTATCAGTAATTTTTTATATGATAATTATGTGGCTGGGTAACTCGATCATATTTAAGGAAATATTGGAGTATTTGCGGAAAGGTAAGGTATGAGAAGATTTGTGTTGATATTTAATCACTTTGAGGAGGTATATTTGGGTAAGGATGTTTATCTTTTTCCTTATTATTGGAAACAAGAATATGGGGATGAAGTAGAGATTGTCTATCCTAGTACCCCCATGAATAAAGATTTTCCATCTTCTATAAAAGGTGTAAAGCTTTCGGCTTTGAGAAGCTTAGGTAATACGACGAGCTTTTTCCTTTATAGAGAATGGAACTTTGTTGTTTACTTACTCAAAAATGCGAGAAGTATAGATATTCTATTTCGTTTTCATTATACATTAATGACAGCGATCATGATATTGCTATATAAGTTCTTTAATAAGAGAGGAAAGGTATATGTAAAGCTTGATGGCTATATAGATGCGCTGTTCTTGGCAGAAAGTCGCTTTTTAAGGGATAAGATCAAGAAATATATTTTGCTTCAATCATTGGAAAAGGTAGATCTATTAACTTGTGAAACATCTACTTACTATAAGAAATTAATGACTAGTAATTTATTGTCAGATTGTTTTAAGAGGAAATTAAGGATTCTAGAAAATGGATTCGATGAGGATGAATTGATCTCAATGAGGTTTCAAGAAAGAAATATTAAAGAAAATATAATGATAACAGTGGGGCGTTTGGGCACTTTTGAGAAAAATACTGAAATGTTGTTGAATGCCTTAGCTAAAGTTGATTTAAAAGATTGGAAATTTTATTTGATTGGTCCAGTAGAAGAGTCTTTTAGACTAAGGATTAATGATTTCTTTCGACAGTATCCGGAAAAAAAGGTATCTGTGATTGTTGTAGATGCTATCTATGATAAGAAGAAATTGTGGGATTTTTATAACAGATCTAAAATTTTTGTCTTAACATCTAGATCTGAAAGTTATGCGTTGGTTTTGAATGAGGCTTTAAGGTTTAAAAACTATATAATATCAACAGAAGTCGGTGCGGCAGAAGATTTGATAAAGGGTAAGTATGGATCTTTCGTAGAGCAAGATAATAGTGATATGTTAGCTTCAAGACTACAATCAGTGATAGCGGGTGAGACAAACTTGGATGTTTTTGCGGATTTTGATCCCGTGCAACTTTCTTGGCGTGTTATAATAAAAAGATTTTTTGAATCAAATAGTTTGTGAAATGGATGTATCTATCATTTATGTGAACTATAAAACTGCGTCATTGGTACTGGATAGCATTAAGTCTGTGCAGAAAAATACGAAGGAGTTTGAGTATGAGTTTATTGTTGTCGATAATGCTTCTGGAGAATGTGATCTAGAGTTGATACGAAAGTATTGTCCCCAAACGGTATGTGTACAAGCTTTTGAAAATTTAGGTTTTGGACGAGCAAACAATCTTGGTCTTGAGTATGCGTCAGGAGAGTATATCTTTTTTTTGAATCCAGATACAGTTTTACGGAATAATGCGATAGATATACTTTGTCGTTTCATGAAAGATCATCCGTCTGTAGGGGCCTGTGGAGGGAACCTATACGATGAAAAGGGAAATGCGACCACTTCTTTTAGCCGTAAATATCCGTCTTTTTTATGGGAGTTATTGGGGATCTTATATATACCTTCACTATGTTTTTCGTCTGGGCGTTCTTTGTTTTTCAATCACGAAGGGAAACCGATAAAGGTGGCTTCTGTTACTGGTGCGGATTTGATGGTGAGGAGATCAGTGTTATCTTCGATAGGAGGAGGTTTTGATGCGGATTTCTTCATGAATTATGAGGAGACAGAATTATGTCTTCGGATTCATCGGTCGGGTTGGGATATATATTCAGTGCCTTTGGCTCAAATCACACATTTGGAGGGGCGTGCCTCTTATATAAAACAATCTCGTCTTTATTTCTTGTATGAGGGACAATATATTTATTTCCGGAAGGTTTATGGTAAATTTGGGTGTCGATTGATTTTTGCCATTACGCAACTGAAGAGTTATGTTCGGATTTTTCAGTTTCTTTTGTTGGGAAATCGGAAAAGAGGGGCTTACTGGAAAATGAAACTAGAGACGAACAGGGAGGTCTGGAACTCCGAAAGAATAAAACGCATTTTGAAATGAAAAAGAAACTTGTGGTTTTTCATCCGGCGATAGCTCCTTATCGAGTAGATTTTTTTAATTCTTTGAATAAGGAGTTTGATGCTATATTCTATTTTGAGTTTGGAGATGTATTGGAGCAATCATTCGCTCAAGATGAGTTGAGAGGGCGATTGGAATTTGCACCTCGCTTTCTGGCTTCGGGATTATTCGGGATTAAGAATCTTAGGACACAGGTTTTCTCAATATTGAGGAAGGAACAGCCGGATGTGGTGTTTTGTAGTGAGTATAATATATTGGGTTTATTATTGTTGGTTTATAAATTTCTATTCAACTGGAAATTGTCTATTTTTACGATCTGTGATGATAGCAAAGAGATTGCTGAAAGCGCAAGTCTTGTGAAAAGATGTATGCGTTTTATCGCGGTTAAGTTTTACAGTGGCATTATCTTGACAAACGATGATGTGCTGTCTTGGTATGTTAAACGCTTTCGGGTAAAGCAGAAATTTTTGTTTTTCCCGATTATCCAAAAAGATCAAGATTTTAGGTTGCTATTGGAGAATGCGTTGCCTGTTTCTAAGATATTGGAGGATACGTATCATTTGGAAGGAAGGCAAGTCTTGTTGTTTGTTGGTCGTTTAATAGATATCAAGAATTTATTCTTTTTACTGGATGCTTTAGCCTTGGTTGTAAATAGGTATCCTAAGGCTATTCTTTTATTTGTAGGTGATGGTGATCAGCGAGTGGCTTTAGAGCGACATGCGGAGAGAAATGGATTGGCTGACCATGTGATTTTCGCTGGGAAAAAGCAAGGTGAGGATCTATATGCTTGTTATAATGTCGGTCAGATATTCATATTGCCAAGTTATTATGAGCGTTTTGGGGCGGTGGTGAATGAGGCATTATTGGCAGGTTGTTATACCTTATGCTCTGTTGTTGCGGGAGCGGCTTGTTTGATTGAGCCGCAAAAAAATGGTGATCTATTTGATCCGGCATCTAAAACATATCTTGCGGAGAAATTGGCGCAAAGTCTGAAGGATTGTGAAGGTCTTAAACAAATTTCGTTGAAAGCGAATAAGATGTGTTATAGTTACGATCAGTATATAACCTCTTTTTTCAATCAGTTAAATTCTATAATAGATAAGTAAGAATGGATATTCGTTTATATTGGGAGAAAGTTTATTGGGCGTTAGCGAAACGTGTCTTTAAAAGAAAGCAGAAAACTTATGAGGATTGGTTGGCGAAAGGATATACCAATCAACCGCTTGTCAGCTTTATTATAGAATCTCACAATAAAAGTGTGGGAGTCAAATGTATTGTCAGTAAATTACGTGAGTATCCGAATGCTGAGATCGTAGTAATAGATGATGGTTCTGAGTACAGACATACTAAGTCTCTTATGAGGTATCTTACTCGTGGTAATGAATTTTTAGTACGAGCTAATGATTTATATGAGAATGTGATGTATGATAAAACCATTCGTTTTGCGAATGGAGAATATATTGTCTTAATGCAGGATGATGATGAGATTGCTGATTTAGGTTGGATTGATAAAGGTATCTCTTATTTCAAAAAATATCCGGATATGGTTATTTTAGGAGGGCTGAATGGATTGGAGTTTATTATAGATGATAAGGAAAAGTGGGGATATGTAGATTTGTATAAGGATGATCTGTTGGAAGATAAAGATTTCTATTTTGTGCATGCAGTGAATCGGGCACCGATGTTGTTGAATAAAAAATTATTTATTGAACATTTGGAGCATATTGATTTTTCTTTTGCTCCGTTTCAATGCGATGATTGTGAGTTATGTTTACGTGCATGGTTGTATGGTTTGAAAGTCGGGTGGTATAATGCTGGTTTCAAGTCAATGGTCGCAGGAGGAATGCGTATTTGGAATAAGGGACTAATGGGTTTTCAAGAAATAAAAAATCGAGGTAAGTTATATGAAATGTATAAGTCTTCTCTGGAAGAAATTACAGGATTGGTGACTGAAGCGAATAAGACATTGTGATGAAAGTTGGCATTTTATATATAGGTATTGGTAATTATACATTATTGTGGGAAGATTTTTTTAAATCTGCAGAGAAGTATTTGTTCCCGAATGTTGATAAACAGTATTTTCTGTTTACAGATAAAGAATTGTCTGTATCTAAGTCTGTCTCTGTTTATTATCAAAAAGACCTAGGTGGATATAATAATACATTGTATAGATTTAAAATGTTCTATGAGCATAAAGATGATTTTGATAAATGTGATTATTTATTCTTTTTCAATGGAGATACTCTTTTTAAACGGACAATCCATCTGGAGGAATTGAAACCTTCTGCGGAGGATGGCTTTTTAGTTGGTTTAGTTTGGCATATATATAGAATAAAAGATCGGGACAGTTTTCCTTATGATCGGAATCCGGATTCAATGGCCTATATCCCTTATGGTCAAGGTCTCTATTACTTTCAAGGAGGGTTTAATGGTGGACGAACATTTGAATACTTGCAATTGATAGAAGCTTGTATGCGTGATGTTGAAATAGATTCTAAAAAAGGTGTTGTGGCATTTGTGAATGATGAATCTCACTTAAATAAGTATTTATTGAATAAAAAAGTAAAAATAGTAGGAACAGAGTATGGAAAGCCTGAAAAATGGTTTTTTCCTGTTAACAGGAAAGTCATTTTTAGGGATAAAAATGACTTTTTTCGTACTAAAGGTCTGAATTATGATAAAAAACCAGATCATACATCTGCTTTAGTTGCGTTTCTTGTTGATTTTAATAAGTATATTCGAGCTGTATTGAGAGGATGAGATAGATTATTTTTAATGAAATAGGTAGATAAGAATTACATAGAACGCATAGGTGTAGATAAAAATGGTTATTGGAAAATAATAGAGAAGCCATGAATATATTGATATTAAATACTTCTGAATTAACCGGTGGAGCGGCAGTCGCTGCGAACCGACTAGCGAAAGCATTGGGTAAATCTGGTGTAGAGGTTTCTATGTTAGTACGTGATCGGAAAACAGACCATATAAAAGTTTTCTCTGTAAATAATTCATGGACTTCACATAGGCTTAATTCTTTTCGCTTCATTTGGGAACGACTGATAATCTTTATCTGTAACTTCTTTAGCAAGAAGAACCTCTTTCAAGTTTCCATAGCCAATACAGGCACGGACTTATCGAAGCACCCATTAGTGCAACAGGCGGATGTGATTCATCTGCATTGGGTGAATCAAGGATTTTTGTCTCTTTCTGATGTTAAGAAGTTAGTCGATACCGGAAAGCCAATTGTGTGGACTATGCATGATTTGTGGCCAGCTACGGCTATTTGTCATTATCCGGGAGGATGTGAGAAGTATATATCGAATTGTTATCAGTGCCCGATGCTGAAACGAAATCCGTTTTTTGATTTAGCGGCTTCTGTTTTTAAGGAGAAAGGGAAAATTGGGTTATCTAAGATTACGTTTGTCGGTTGCAGCCGATGGATAATGGAAGAGGCCAAAAAAGGCAATTGGTTGAGAACTGCCTGTTTTACCTCGATTCCTAACCCGATTGACGTGACAGCCTTTAAGCGTATGGAAAAGCAGGTGGCCCGTAAACGATTCGGCCTGCCGGAAGATAAGTTCCTCCTTCTTTTTGCCGCCGCTAAGCTTTCAGATACCCGGAAAGGAGCGATTTTTTTGATCGAAGCTTGCGAAAAACTAAAAGAGAAATACCAAGATCGCATAGAAATCGTGTTGATGGGAAATAGCTCGGAAGAATTGATTAGCCAGTTTCCTTTTAAGGTGAATACGCTGGGATATATATCGGATCAAGACTCTATGATTTCCGCTTATGCCTGTGCCGATATGTTCGTTATTCCTTCGTTGGAGGATAACTTACCCAATACGATTATGGAATCGATGGCATGCGGTACGCCTTGTGTGGGATTTGAGACAGGCGGGATTCCGGAGATGATAGATCATTTGAAGAATGGGTATGTAGCTAAATATAAGGATACGGATGACTTGGTTACGGGTATCAAATGGATAATCGATAATCGAGAGCCTTTGCGATTAGATGAGGCTTGTATCTGCAAGGTACATGATCGTTATAAGGAATCGGTTGTTGCCGAAAGATATATAGCTTTGTATCAGAGCCTATGTAATAGGTGCGAATAGAATGAATGTTCGTTGGTAAGTGATTGAAAGCAAATGAAAATTGTTACATTTGCGAAAAAATGGAATAAATGGACGATAAGTATAAGCCTGAATGGATTAAGGTAGACGAATGGGATTTTGTAGAATATGTGGAGAACTTGCTACGTAGTCAGGAGTCTGTCGATTTAGAGTTTAAGACCGCTCGTTCAGGATTTCCAAATAGTGTGTGGGAAACGTATTCTTCATTTGCGAATACAGATGGGGGAACTATCGTCTTGGGAATAAAGGAGAAAAAAGGAGTGCTATTTGTGGAGGGACTTCTTCCAGAGCAAATTGTGTCTTATCGGCAAATCATTTGTAACCAATTGAATAATCCGGATTGCGTTAATATTAATTTGCTTACAGATAAGAATATTCAAGAGGTAGGCTATAGGGGAAAATCACTTTTACTGATTAATGTGCCAAGAGCTTCTCGTTCGCAACGCCCTGTATATTTGACGAGAAACCCTTTGAATGGGCATACTTATAAACGGAATAATGAGGGAGATTATAAATGTACGGATACGGAAGTTCGAAGAATGATTGCCGATGCGGATGAGGAACATCCTAGGGATTCTCGTATTTTATGTAATTATACAATGGAAGATATTGATTTGGATTCACTTAAACAATATCGACTGTTGCTTTCCAGCCGTCAGCCGGATCACCCTTGGTTGACACTAGAGGATATAGCTTTTTTGAGAAAATTGGGAGGATATCGACAAGATAGGCAGACCGGCCAAGAAGGGTTTACTTTAGCGGGCATATTAATGTTCGGTAAGACAGAAAGTATAACAGATAATGAATGTGCTCCATCTTATTTTCCGGATTATCAGGAAAAAATGTCGGTAGATGAAAATGTTAGATGGACAGATCGCATTTGCATGGATGGAACTTGGGAAGCGAATCTTTTTCAATTTTATCGGCGTGTATATCCTAGATTATCATCTGTGCTGCCTGAGCCGTTCCGTTTGGAGAATGGTGTGAGATTGAAAGATACTACTACGCATGTCGCTTTACGAGAGGCGTTTATAAATACATTGATACATTGTGATTATATGGAGGAAGGAAATATAACGATAGAACAATGGAAAGATCGTTATGTATTTAAAAATCCCGGGACACTGCTAGTGAGCAAGGCTCAGTATTATACCGGAGGCGAAAGCATATGCCGTAATAAGAGCTTGCAAAAGATGTTTATGCTAATAGGTTTCTCAGAGAAAGCAGGTAGCGGGGTGAATAAGATTTTCATGGGCTGGAAAAATGCTAATTGGAGGCCTCCATTTGTGGAAGAACAAAGTCATCCGGATCGGGTCGTGTTGAATTTACCGATGGAAAGTTTGTATCCGAAGGAAGTCTTAGAGGAACTGAAGCGTTTGTTTGGACGAGATATCGAAAGAATACCCTATGATCAATTCACAGTTTTGGCTCTTTGTTACTCAGAGAAACAAGTTTCTAATGAAAGGCTTCAATATATTTTGAATCAACATAGCTCGGATATTACAAAGTTATTAAAGAATATGTGTAATGCTGGTTTTTTGGAGTCTATAGGAAATGGTCGGGGAACTAGGTATCAGTTGGTGTTTGGGGAGAAGGATGAAAGCAAGCCTCAAAAGGATGAAAGCAAGCCTCAAAAGGATGAAAGCAAGAAATATATGCGTTATGAGGATTTGTCGAGGTTAATACTTTCTGTCTGCGAGGATTATGTGGCTTTGGAAATAATAGCTGAGTCTGTTCATAGAGAGACCTCTTATTTAATAAACCGAGTTATACCAAGAATGTTAGAGGATGGGTTGCTGGAGAGGCTATATCCATCTTCTCCGAAGCATCCTTTACAAAAATATCGTGTGAGACAAGTTGGAAATTTATAAAAGAAATGGGAGTAAATCAGCAACCTACATTTTCGATCATAACGATCACCTATAATGCGGAGCGATGGTTGGAGCGTACGATATTGAGCGTACTTAGCCAGTCGTATCCGAATATCGAGTACATATTGATTGACGGAGCCTCGAAGGATAAGACCGTAGAGATCATCAAGCAATATGAATCCGGTATCGCTTCTTGGATAAGCGAGCCTGATAAAGGCTTGTATGATGCTATGAATAAGGGATTGAAGCGGGCCACGGGGGATTATGTGTGGTTCTTGAACGCGGGCGATACACTTTATACAGCAGATACCGTGCAAAGAATTGTGGCATCATTGAAAAAGAAAGTATCTTTGCCTGACGTGATTTACGGAGAGACCCGGATCGTTGATGCGGAGGGTAGATCATTAGGGATGCGCAGATTGAAAGCACCGGAGAAACTGACTTGGAAAAGTTTCCGGATGGGAATGTTGGTTTGTCACCAGTCGTTTATATCAAAACGGGAGATCGCTCCGTTATATAATACGGAATACCGTTTGACGGCGGATTATGATTGGTGTATCCAATGTCTGAGACGATCGAAAAGAATACATAATACACGTTTGATCCTGTCTAATTTTTTGGAGGAAGGGTTAAGTAGTGTGAACCGGAAAGCTTCCTTAAAGGAGCGATATGAGGTCATGTGTAAGTATTATGGCAAGGTGTCGACGATTCTGTTGCATGGTTGGTTCGCCGTGAGATTCTATTTTGCCAAATGGTTTAAAGGTAGAGTATAAACAATAAATTATAGATAAGTTTTATGCGGAGTATAATGAGTAAATGGGGAAAACATATCGCAGCGATAGCCGTATTCTTGGTATTGACGGTGATTTATTTTTCTCCGGCCGTATTTGAAGGTAAGGTAGTCCGGCAAGGAGATACGGAAAAGGCTATCGGTATGGGGAATAGCCAGATGGATGAATATGAGAAGACGGCCCAACCGGGAGAATTCAGCGCATGGTCCGATGCTATGTTTGGCGGCATGCCTTATGTGTCGGGATATGGTAATCCGGCTCCATGGTTTCCCGGATATCTTTTAGTGGAGAAGCCTTTAAAAGCGTTGGGATATATGGATGCGGGGATGGTGTTTACCGGATTCGTTTGTTTCTATATCTTGATGTGTGTCATGGGCGTAAATTGGTGGTTGGCGATCGCTGGTGCCATCGCTTTCGCTTTAGCGTCTTATAATCTGATCATTATTGAGGCTGGCCATGTCACGAAAGCGTATGTAATCGCTTATATGCCATTAACGTTGGCGGGTATGGCCCTGTTGTTCAAGCGTAAGTATTTATGGGGGGCGGTCGTGTTCTTGTTGGGTGTCGCATTCTCTATCGCGAATACGCACCTGCAAATCACTTATTATTTATTATTACTTTGCTTCTTCGTTTATTTGGGATATTTATTCAATAAACTGAAGGAAAAAGCTTATAAAGAACTGGGTACGGTAACCGCTATTATGGCTGTATGCGTGGTATTGGCAGTGTTGCCGAATGCTCAGAATATGTATGCTCAATGGGATTTGGGACAGAACTCTATCCGTGGGGCTACGGAATTAACGACAACGACCCCTTCGGGCGAGAAGATCTCTTCCGGCTTGGATAAGGACTATGCGTTCGCATGGAGCTATGGAAAAGGGGAGTTGTTGACTTTGTTGGTCCCGAATGCCTATGGTGGAAGTTCGGGTGGAACGCTAGGCCCGGATTCTGAGTTATATAAGGAATTAAGGGCGAAAGGTGCTCAAGTAGGAAAAGAGGTACAGGCTCCTACCTATTGGGGAGAGAAGACATTTACTTCCGGGCCGGTTTATTTCGGGGCATTGGTCTGCTTCTTGTTTGTTCTGGGAATGTTCGTGATCCGGAATCCGTTGAAATGGTGGTTGTTCGGAGGTTCTGTCTTTTTGATATTGCTGGCATTGGGACGTAATTTTGATAGCTTCAATGACTTTATGTTCCATTACTTGCCGATGTATAATAAGTTCCGTACCGTAGAGATGGCATTGGTTATTCCGGGTATGGTGTTTCCTATTATCGCTATATGGGGATTGAAAGAGGTGCTATCGGAGACCGTGAGTGATGCCTTGTTGAAGAGAGGATTGATCGCTGCTTTGGCTATCACGGGGGGGCTTTCTTTAATCCTTTGGTTGATGCCGAGTATGCTGTTGGATTTCCGTTCTTCTTTCGACGCTCAATATCAGCTGCCGGATTGGTATTACAATGCCTTGTTAATGGATCGTGCTTCCTTGGCTTCGGCGGATGCGTTGCGCTCTTTGGTCTTTATCTTATTAGGGGCGGCTTTGTTGTTCTGGTTCTATACCTCGAAAGAGCGGAAGAAAGTGGCGACCTTCGTAGGGATCGGCGTTGCGGTCTTGATGTTGGTTGACTTATGGACGGTGGATAAACGATATTTGAACGATAGCAATTTTATCCGCCAGAAGCCTACCGAGGTGTATAAAGAGACGGTAGCCGATCAAGAAATCATGAAGGACAAGGACCCTTCTTATCGTGTCTTGAATTTGAATAATCCTTTTTTGGAGACAACGACCTCGTATTATCACCACTCCATCGGCGGTTACTATGCCGCGAAGTTGAGACGGTACCAAGAACTGATCGACCACCGTCTGCAAGGAGAGCTTAACTCGGTTATCGGGGCTTTCCAGAAAGCGCAGACTGCGGAGGATTTGATGGGGGCGTTCGCTGCTTGTCCGTCCTTGAATATGCTCAATACACGTTATATTATCTATAATCCGGAGCAACCGCCTTTGAGGAATCCGTTTGCTTTCGGCAACGCTTGGTTTGTGGATAAAGTGGAGGTCGTGGAGAATGCGGATGCGGAAATAGCGGCGTTGAATACGATCAATCCGTTAACGACGGCGGTTGTTGATAAACGTTTCGCTGATGAGGTGAAAGGTTTCACGCCTCAATTGGACTCTACCGCTACGATAACATTGGATAGTTATCGCCCGAATAAGTTAGTTTATACGACGAAGACGAATTCTGAGCGATTAGCGGTATTTTCCGAGATCTATTATCAACCGGGATGGGAAGCTACGATTGATGGTAAGCCCGCTCCGCATTTCCGGGCGGATTGGATATTAAGGGCTATGTTAGTTCCTGCGGGAGAGCATCAGATCGTATTTGAGTTCAGACCGCAAGGTTATATTACGGCGGCGTATATTACTTCTTTCAGTTCATTGATTATCCTGTTGTTATTGATTGGTGCGGTAGGATATTCGGTTTGGAAAGCTAGAAAGCAAAAAGAGATATAAATTCCGGTTGGTTGTAGATACGGGGCACGCCCGTATCTACAACTAGATGAAACCGCTATTGATAAAATCGAGCAGTTTTCTCGTTAGGGTTTCCCACGAGAGGGCTGCTTTTTCTTTGGCTATGTTCGCGGGGATGGTGGCTTGCCGTGAGGGGGTGAAAAGTTCCTCGATACCTTGGGCGAGGGCCGTCGCGGATATCTCAGGCACTACGATGCCTGTACCCGGCTTTTCGATGCTGTTCTTGAAATCACCTACGGGAGTACTTAGCATGGGTAAATCGTAATTATAGGCTACGGATACGACACCGCTTTGAGTGGCGGAGCGATAGGGGAGTACCAAGGCATCCGCCGCAGAGAAATAAATGGGGATTTCCTCGTCGCTGATATATTCACAGTGGACGAATATACGTTCTTTTGCCGGAGATGCGTCGATCAGAGCCTGATACTTCTCGAAACTACCGTAACATTCGCCGGCTATAATGAGATGGTAATCCTCGTTAAGCTGTCCCATCGCTTCTATCAGCAGGTCTAATCCTTTATAGTCCCGTATCAATCCAAAGAATAAGAGGTTCTTTTGGGACGGACTGATACTTAGTTTCCGGCACGCCTCGTCTCTTTCGATCTTATTACCGAAATGATTGTAAAGCGGGTGTGGGTTCTGGATATATTTAGCTCCCGGATAGAGTTTCCACAAATCATGCCGCACGTTATCGCTCATTACGATAAAGCCATGGCACTGCCTGAAAAGTAACGAAGCTAAAGGTTTATCAAAGAAGCGTGGCTCATGGGGAATCGCATTGTGGATAAGCGCGATTACCTTACAATGCTTTTTCATCCGGTTCGCTATGTGGGCGTATCCGGGAACGAAAAAGGACATCCAGTAAGAGATAATCAGTACGTCCGGCGCATAAGTGCGAATGGCGTTTACGGTGCTGAAATAACTAACCGGGTTGACGCTATCTAATACTCGCACGCTCTTGATCTTGATCGCACGGTCTCCTTCTTCTACATATTGGGTCTTGCCGGGAAATAAGATATCCGGATAGAGGCGTTTGAAGTTGAAAGCTTTCACTTCATGGCCTTCCTTTACTAATTCCGTATAAAGCATCCCGCTGAATTGGGCGATACCGCCACGATAGGGATAAATGGGGGAGAGAATAGCGAAACGCATGGTAATTGAAAATTAAGAATTGAAAATTGAAAATTAAGAATCGAGAACTACAGGAGCTGTCCTCCCTTCATTTTCAATTCTCAACTTTCAATTTTCAATTAATTAGTATCTGTAATGATCGGCCTTGTACGGTCCTTCTACCGGTACGCCGATATAATCAGCTTGCTTTTGTGATAATGTAGATAATTTCACGCCGATACGTTCCAAGTGCAGGCGGGCAACTTCCTCATCCAAGCGTTTCGGCAAACGATATACGCCTACCTCATAGGCCATTTGCCATAAATCCATCTGGGCAAGCACTTGGTTCGTAAATGAGTTGCTCATTACGAATGACGGGTGTCCCGTAGCGCAACCCAGATTTACTAAGCGGCCTTCTGCCAACAGGAAGATAGAGTTTCCGTTCGGGAACGTATATTTATCTACTTGCGGCTTGATATTCGTGTGTTTAATATTCGGATAGTTGACAAGCTTGTCCACTTGGATCTCGTTGTCGAAATGACCGATATTACATACGATCGCTTGGTCTTTCATCTGTGTCATATGCTCGATCGTGATGATATCGCAGTTTCCGGTGGTCGTAACGAAGATGTTACCCTCTTTCACGGCCTCTTCCATGGTCGTAACCTCGAAACCTTCCATAGCGGCTTGCAGGGCGCAGATCGGATCGATCTCGGTCACGAGTACACGGGCTCCGTAAGAGCGCATGGAGTGAGAGCAGCCTTTACCTACGTCACCATATCCGGCCACGACTACCACTTTGCCGGCGATCATTACGTCCGTAGCCCGCTTGATGCCGTCTGCCAAAGACTCACGGCAACCGTATAGGTTATCGAACTTGGATTTCGTCACGGAGTCATTAACATTGATAGCCGGAACCAGCAACTCACCTTTCTCCATCATCTGATACAGACGGTGAACGCCGGTGGTCGTCTCTTCCGATACCCCTTTCATCTCGGCTACCGTACGGTGCCAACGGCCGTTATCTTCTTGAAGGATACGATTTAATGTATCCAGGATTACCTGTTCCTCATGATTTCCGCCTTTGCGGTTGATGGTCTCTGCGTCGTTCTCCGCACGATACCCCATATGAATCAATAAGGAAGCGTCACCGCCATCGTCAACAATCATGTGAGGGCCTTTGCCTTCCGGGAAACGAAGCGCCATGTCCGTACACCACCAATACTCCTCCAGCGTCTCGCCTTTCCAGGCGAATACCGGTACGCCATCAGCCGCGATAGCCGCCGCCGCATGGTCCTGTGTGGAGAAGATGTTACAGCTGGCCCAGCGAACGTCCGCTCCCAACGCAACTAATGTTTCGATTAACACCGCCGTCTGAATAGTCATATGCAGTGAGCCGGTGATACGTGCGCCTTTCAAGGGTTTCTGATCGGCGTATTTCTGGCGTAGCGCCATTAATCCCGGCATTTCGTGTTCGGCGATCTCGATCTCCTTGCGACCGAACTCGGCCAAACTCATATCTGCCACTTTATAAGGCAGATGAGTTGGAAATAATTGTGACATAAATTAATACTATAAATGATTGAAGCGCAAAGGTACGAAAAAGCGTTGATAGTAGGTGTCCTTTATCTGTGAATTTCCATCTAGGGCGGAGGCTTGCCGAGGGGTACGGTGGGTTTGTTACTGCAACCTGCCTTGCAGTAGTTCTGCAACAGCCTTGCAGCATTACTGCAACCCGCATTGCGGTAACACTGCAACGCCGTTGCAGTATTGGGTTCTCTGTAGTTTTGTGATTTAATGAATACTGAAGGCTCCATCTACCAATAGCGCATGGCCATCTACGAAGCTCGCTTGCGGGCTGCATAGCCAAAGTACGGCGTTGGCGATCTCTTCCGGTTTACCGAGCCGCCCTGCGGGAATGTCGCGCACCAGCTCTTTCTCCAAGGAAGGGTCACGCCGCATTAAGTCTTCCGCCATCGGCGTACGGATAACGCCCGGACATACGGCATTGATGCGGATGTTCTTTGCCGCATAGTCGATAGCGGCGGTACGTGTCAGTCCGATAACGGCATGCTTACAGGCTATGTAGGCCGCTTGCCCCGGAAATCCCGTGACTCCGCCTTGCGATGAGGTGTTGACGATGGCGCCGCCGCCTTGTTTCAGCATTTGCAGGATCTCATAACGCATGCAGTTCCAGACACCTTTCAAATCCACAGCCACGGTACGGTCGAATTCATCGTCGGTGATTTCCGCCATTGGGCGTTGCGGTGTTTGTATGCCTGCGTTGTTAAGAGCCGCGTCCAGTCTTCCGTAGTAGCTACGATCCAGTCGATCATCTCTTTTACGGCTTGCGTGTTTGATACGTCGCACCGATACGCTACGGCCTTATGTCCCTCGGCTATTAATTTCTCTACCTGTTCTCTCGGCTCACGGATGTCTGCCAATACGGTTATGTATCCAGCCTTGGCGAAGGCTTCAGCGCAAGCGAGTCCGATACCCATCGCTGAACCGGTTACTAAAGCTACTTTCTCTTCCATTGTCTTTGTCATGATCATTTGATTTACATTTTGTTATTATTTATGTCGCGAAGATAAGGAGGGAGTGGTATGGAGGCTTTGTTATGTGGTTCAAATAGCTTTGTTGTGTGGGCCATTATAAATATTATATATCCTCGGTTGGCGGTACGCCATACGCTATCTTATAGATTTTCGAGAAATGGGAAAGGTTCTTGAAGCCTACCTCGAAACAAATCTCCGAGACCTTACGCCCCCCTTTACGTATCAGCCCGTGTGCGGCTTCAAGGCGGCGTTGGATGAGCCATTCCCGGGGCGAGAGAGCGCTACATTTCTTGAAATCACGTTTAAATGTGGAGAGGCTGCGTCCCGTATAGTTGGCGATTTCTTCCATGGATCGGTAAAATCGAAGATAGAGGCATATAGATTCTTGTCGGTATTGAGCAACACATAAACGCCCTCGACCATTTTTAGTTGCAGCAATTCGTCTGTCGGTTGGATCTTGGAATTGAAATAAGGGGTCATCGACTCAAACAAGCTTACGATATCGGGACGGTTGGACGGTAGCTTGTAAAGGCTTACCTGATCTCGCTTGGCATCTTTAGGGAGAGTATTTCGATCTAATTTGCTGTAAAAGTCGCGTAGGAACTTCATGGTGAACATCAAGAAGATCGCCTTGAACTGCTCGCCATTCCATGCTTGTTTCGTCATCTGCACGCTGAAGTCCTTGCGGATGAAAGCGCATTCTCCTTTATGTAACCGGGTGATTTGGCCTTTCTCGTCGATTACCATCTCTCCGGAATATACATACACCAACACATGCGAATGATTCCGGTGCAGGCAGCTCTTTCCGCCATCGAAATACATCGCTAAAAATAAATCCGAGTAACGCAGTGTGTTGATTCCGTCCATCGTTCTTTAGGAAAATGGGCGACACGGGAAGATCGTGCCGCCCATTATGAAGATTTTAAAGTAACTGTCAACTGTTAGCTGTCCACTAAATCGTCAGGCCGGCGTGATACCTTGCTCTTGCAATAGTTTCAGCCCGAGGTCTTTCAACTTGAACTTCTGTATCTTTCCGCTTCCGGTCATCGGGAAGGTATCGACGAAGAAGATGTATTTCGGGATCTTATGCCGGGCGATCTTTCCGCGGCAGAAGTCTTTCACCTCTTCCTCCGTAGCCGTCACACCATCGTGAAGGATGATAAAGGCACCCACTTCCTCTCCGTATTTCTTGGAAGGGACAGCGGCTACTTGCACGTCTTTCACGCCGGGGAAATGATAGAGGAACTCCTCCAGCTCACGTGGATAGATATTCTCGCCCCCGCGGATAATCATATCCTTGATACGGCCGGTGATCCGATAGTTGCCATTCTCGTCTTTCACGCCTAAGTCGCCGGAATGAAGGAAACCATCCTTGTCGATCACCTCGTCCGTAGCGGCTTGGTTATTGTAATAGCCCTTCATGGTATTATAGCCTCGGTTGCACATCTCGCCTTGCACGCCGATGGGGCATTCCTCGCCGGTATCGGGATCGATCACGCGTACTTCCGTGAACTCGTAGTCGCGGCCTACCGTATTGTAACGTACTTCTGCCGGGTCGTCGATGCGGGAATGTGTCATACCGGGTGATGCCTCGGTCAGTCCGTACACGCTGGTGACACGCATGAACATCTTCTCTTCCACCTGTCTCATCAATTCTACCGGGCACAAGGAGCCGGCCATGATACCGGTACGTAGGGAAGAAAGGTCGAACATGCTGAACATCGGATGGTTCAACTCCGCGATAAACATGGTAGGAACACCATATAACGCCGTACACCGTTCTTTATGAATAGAAGCCAATACGACCAACGGATCGAATTTCTCGACCATCACTTGCGTACACCCATGCGTCAATACGTTCATGGAAGCCAATACTACGCCAAAACAATGGAAGAGCGGTACGCAGCAACAAAGCTTATCGGCGGCGGTGAATTTCATATGCTCACCCGTCAGGAAACCGTTGTTGGCGATGTTGTAGTGAGTCAGCATGACCCCTTTCGGGAAGCCGGTCGTACCGGACGTATATTGCATATTAACCACGTCGTGGCAATTGACCTTCGCTTTGGCGGCCTCTAAGGTCTCATCCTTGATATTTTGTCCGAGGAGCAACATCTCGGGCGTATTGTACATACCCCTGTATTTCTCCTGTCCGATATAGACTACGTTTTTCAAGCGAGGGAAACGCTCGCTTTTCAAATACCCCCGTTGAGAGGTCTTCAATTCCGGCAACATGGTATAGACCATGTCTACGTAACTTCCATCAAACACGCCGTCCGTGATACACATCGTATGGATATCGGCGTTCTCTACTAGGTATTCCAGCTCGCTTTGTTTATAGTTGGTATTGATCGTGACCAGTACGGCGCCGATCTTGGCTCCGGCATATAAGAATGTCAGCCAATCCGGAACGTTTGTCGCCCATACGCCGACATGCGTGCCATGTGTGATACCGATCGCCAACATGCCTTTCGCCATGTCGTCCACACGCTTGTTGAATTCGCTCCAAGTGAAACGCAAGTCGCGGTCCGAGTAAACGATATACTCCTTATCCGGTGTAGTCTCGGCCCAATGTTCCAGCCATTGGCCAAGGGTTCTGTTATGTAATTCCATAAAATGCCGGATTTAATAAGGTGTATAGACAACTCCTAGGATTCGAGCCCTGCTGTCGGCTGCCGCATGTACATGATGCGCCACGATAGAATCATAATAGATGCTATCGCCTTCCTCTAGGATATAGGTGTTTTTCCCGTAATTGATCTCTACGACACCACTCAGTACGTAGATAAACTCCTCTCCCTCATGTGTGGACAGAATGAAATCCTCGCCTTCCTCGGAGGGAGCGATCTCGATCAAGAAGGGTTCCATATGACGGCCGGACTTATCTTGTGAGAGCGAGTGGTAATCCATATGCTTGTGTCCTTGTGTCGCGTTGTTCGTGAACCCGATACCATCGGCCTCGCTATCCTTTTTGCGGCATACGACTGGGCCTAGCTCCGCTTGATCGTCCAAGAATGTACCCAAACGTACCCCTAATACCCGTGCTATTTTGATAAGAGGAGCTAAAGATGGAAAGTCCAAGTTACCTTCGATACGCTCGATCTGTTCGATACCTAACCCGGAGCGTTCGGCTACTTCCTCGATAGAGAGTTGTTTCGATTCTCGGATATTTTTAATTTTCGCGCCTATAATTTTGTTGTTTCCCATGTGTATGATTTGTTATTTATAGTCCTGTAATGTTTGATAAATTGATACTAAACGGCGCAAATTTACATTAATATTTTATTATATCTAGGATTAAGGCAAATAAAAAGGGCAATTCCCGATTGGGATTGCCCTTTTTAATATTCTCGAGTAAGCTTTTTCTTACTTTCTGATACCAAGTTCTTTGATGATAGTACGGTATCTCTCGATGTCAGTCTTGATCAGATAGTCCAATAAACGACGACGTTTACCTACCAACATCTTCAATGATCTTTCCGTAGCGTAATCTTTGTGATTCACTTTCAAGTGCTCTGTCAAGTGAGAGATACGGAATGTGAACAGTGCGATTTGGCTCTCAGCAGAACCTGTGTTAGTAGCTGATTTGCCATACTTTTCAAATAATTCTTTTTTCTTCGCTGAATCTAAATACATGATTCTTTTTTACTTTAATAAATTAATACTATGTTATCTAAGCGGTCGCAAAGGTAGACATTCCTTTTTGATTTGCAATAGATTCTACTATCTTTTTTGTGTTTTGAAGCATGAATGTCATATATATATCGTAAAAATATCGTATTTTTGCAGCCAATAAATTAGTCTTCAATGCAAAAGATCAGAAACATTGCGATTATCGCGCACGTAGACCACGGCAAAACGACGCTCGTGGATAAGATGTTATTAGCCGGTAAGCTTTTCCGTGAAGGACAGGCAGAACCGGATCAGTTCATGGATAACAATGATCTGGAACGGGAACGAGGTATTACCATTCTTGCCAAGAACGTGTCTATCAATTATAAAGGATATAAGATCAATATTATTGACACCCCGGGCCACGCCGACTTTGGTGGCGAGGTGGAACGTGTCTTGAATATGGCGGATGGTTGTTTGCTATTGGTGGACGCTTTTGAAGGGCCTATGCCGCAGACTCGTTTTGTTTTGCAAAAAGCGATTCAATTGGGTTTGAAGCCGATCGTGGTAATTAATAAGGTGGATAAGCCGAATTGCCGCCCGTCGGAAGTGCAGGAAATGGTATTCGACTTGATGTTTAGTCTGGACGCTACTGAAGAACAGCTTGACTTCCCGACTATCTACGGCTCCGCTAAGCAGGGATGGATGTCAGAGGATTGGCAGAAACCGGCTGAGGATATCACCGCTTTGCTGGATGCGATCATTAAATATATCCCCGAACCGCAGATGTTGGAGGGTACGCTTCAGATGTTGATTACTTCTTTGGATTACTCTAAATATGTAGGTCGTATCGCCGTAGGACGTGTACACCGTGGCGAGTTGAGAGAGGGCCAAGATGTCATGCTTTGTAAGCGTGACGGTAGCATGGTCAAATCAAGGATCAAGGAAGTGGACGTCTTTGAGGGCTTGGGACGTACGAAAGTTGATTCCGTGCAGTCCGGGGATATTTGCGCTATTATCGGTATCGATGGTTTCGAGATCGGTGAGACAATCGCCGACGTGAACGAGCCGGAGCCATTGCCAACGATCGCTATCGACGAGCCTACGATGTCTATGCTTTTCACGATCAACAATTCCCCGTTCTTTGGTAAGGATGGTAAGTTCGTTACTTCCCGTCATATTTTTGAGCGTTTGCAGAAAGAGTTGGATAAGAACTTGGCTTTACGTGTAGTCCCTACCGATTCTGCTGATTCTTGGTTGGTATATGGTCGTGGCGTGCTTCACTTGTCCGTATTGATCGAGACGATGCGTCGTGAGGGATACGAGTTGCAGGTAGGTCAGCCGCAGGTTATCATCAAGGAGATCGATGGTGAGAAGTGCGAGCCGGTAGAGCAATTGACGGTGAATCTTCCGGAGGAATGCTCTAGCCGTATTATCGATATGGTAACGAAGCGTAAGGGTGAGATGACCATGATGGAAAGCAAGAATGGTCGTATGCACTTGGAGTTCACGATTCCTTCCCGTGGTATTATCGGTTTGAACAACGCTGTATTGACCGCCTCTGCCGGTGAGGCTATCATGGCACACCGTTTCTTGGAATATCAACCGTGGAAGGGTGATATCGAACGACGTATGAATGGTTCGATCATCGCTATGGAGACAGGCCAGGCTTTCGCTTATGCCCTGAATAACTTGCAGTCCCGCGGGCGTTTTTTCATCGCTCCGGGTGAGGAGGTTTATGCCGGACAGGTGGTTGGCGAGCATACCAAGGACAATGACTTGGTGGTAAATGTCACGAAATCCAAGAAGTTGACGAATATGCGTGCCTCCGGTTCCGATGATAAGGTTTCTTTGGCTCCCCCTGTCGTATTCAGCCTAGAGGATGCGCTTGAGTACATCAAGGGCGATGAGTACGTAGAGATCACCCCGAATAATATGCGTATGCGTAAGATCATTTTGGATGAGACAGAGCGCAAGCGCCAAGGTAGATCCTAGTATTTACGTATATATAAGCAAAAACCGGCTGTCTCCGTGATAAGGGACAGCCGGTTTTTGTTTGTCAGTGGAGTGGGTAATCTCTGTTATATTTAACACCGAACTTTTTTAATATTTGAGCTAATCTTGCTGTTTCTCTTTAGTCTTCCTTGAACCCTAAAAGTAACAATGATTAATTTCAAGGTTATTGACTCCCCCCCCTTTGAATGGTCATTAATATATGGCATTTATCATTTCAATATCTCTTGGTGATAAACCATTTCTTTGTGCATTCCATGTGGATCCGTCTTTCCGTGTCATGATTGGAATATTCGGATTAATTGCAATGTCAGATCCGGCTGTTGAGCCGTAAATCATGATTGAGTTGAAATCAATATCTCCATAAAAATCGGCTGCATCTTGTTTCTTGTATTGAGATCTCCAATTACTTTTTATATTACTTTCGTTTACATTTATATATTTATCTCGGCAAGGACTACAATGTTCATGAATGAGTCCTATGGCATGACCTATTTCATGTATGGCATTGCCTCTTGTTCCCCATGAGGCATCTATGCTAATCTCTTGTGGACCAGATTGCATGCCTAAAGCGGAATGACAGCCGTCTCCATTATAGAATACTATCATATGCGAATTACTACCTTCGACAAATTTAATGTCGGTTACGTTTTGCCAATGTGCTATTGCCTCTTTTACATATTGTTGTGTCGCTTGTGTCATAGAGGGATTTAAAATATAGTGAACTGTACTTTTACTCCATCTCTTGCCTGCTAATAAGTGGCTGTTTATGAAAGATGCTTTTGTTTGAGCCACGCTTTTATTGTTAGAAGATAACTCTCCTGTTGTTCTTAGAGCTTCTACTTGTTCCTCATTTAGTTCAATGTCCCCTTGATAAATGTATTTTCCGTCTATTGTTTTTTCTATGCTTATTCCATTGTTAAATGTTATGATTTGTCTAGGGGTTGTTTTGTATGCTAACTCTGTTGTCTCCATACTATTTTCTTTGATGTCTAGTGTATGGAAAGTCGTTTGTGTTTCTTCGATAAATGAATTTTGTACAATATCAGAGTTACAAGATGTTAGTATTATTGATAGTAGTGTAAAAATAAAAGCTATTTTTTTCATTTGATAAATATTATATTGTTAACTAAATAGGTAAATTTTCGGATTGTTTCTTCTCTTTTGATAAAACTTCTAAGAGTATATAACTCTCAGAGTATTGATCTTCTTTCGGTTTTTTTATTGTTTGAACTTTTACTTTTAAGGTGTATTCATAGCCTCTTTCATACTCAAATCCTTGAATGTTTTGAGAAAGATACTCCCATTTAGCAGACGCTTTTTGTTTAATTAGAAAATATTCTCTCTTTGATAATCCAGAAGGTTCAATCCCTATTGCTTTTTCAGAAGCTATAGTGATAGTCTCAATCATAAAATCTTCTTTATTGCAAGACGTAAATAATAAGGTGAATAATATTATGAGATACTTGTATGTCATTACTTGCTGTTTTATTTGAAAAATAGAATCTTCTATTGATTAGGATGGACGAGATTGAAAGATTAAAAGGCGGTTCTATTTAGAACCGCCTTTCTATAGAGCTATTTTAATTGGATTATTTTACCAATGCAGCGAAGTCTGAGTTAGTCGCGTATTTAGCGAACTCTAAGTCGATAGCAGCTTCCTTAGCCAAGCTCTTGTCAGCAGCGATAGCGGCCTTCAAGTTGCTTACTACACCGTTAGCGTCGTTTGTACGAGCAGCAACAACAGCCTTCAAGTAAGAGGTGATAGCATCAGGTTTAGCAACACCGTTCAAAGTCTGAGAAGCCTTGCTGTAATCCTTAACCAAGATCTGAGCCAAAGCAGCGTTGTTAGTCTTAACAGAACCGAAAGAGTTAACAGCCTTAGCATATTCGCCTTGCTCTAAGTAAAGAACGCCAAGAGCCTCGCTCAATTCGTTTACGCCGGCAGCGTTACCGAACAATTGTTGAGCCTTAGCTTGGTCACCCTTCGTTAATGCGATCAAACCTAAGTTCATGTTAGCGGAAGCGTTATTCTTAACAGAGTTAGACTTGTTAAACATTTGCTCAGCCTTAGCCAAATCACCAGCCTTGAATGCCATCATACCGATGTTGTTCCAAGTACGGTAGCAGTTAGGATACAATTCAGAAGCTTTTGTATAGATAGCCATCTTCTCACCGTCGTTGTTAGTCAATGTAGCGGCGTAAAGGATTTCCTCGATATTCAACTCAGAAGGATTGCTCTTAGCCAAAGCGCTGATCTCGTCGTCAGACTTACCGATGATCTCGATGTTAGCGGTCAAACGAGAACGACGTAATTGCGGAAGGATAGTCTCAGCCAAGTCAGAGTAAACAGCGGAGATATTCTTGATTTCTTTCTCTCTTGTCTCAGGATCTTGGTACATAGAGATCACACGCAATACTAAGTCTTTATCTTGCAAGTTAGAAGCAGAAACTAATTCCTTGAAGCCTTCCCAGTCTTGAGCTGTGTAACGAGCGTCAACCGGAGCGTCAACTTTCATCTTCTTCAATTCCTTGTTCAAATATTTAGAAGTGTTACCTTCACGATTCTCAGCCAACGTGTTGTTCAATTTGAAACCACCATCAGGAGAAGCGTAAGCGCTGATCTCGATAGCTACATTCTGGTTCGGAGCCTCGTCTGCGTTCTTAACAAGATCTTTCCATTCTTTGATAGCGTCAGAATTCAATTCTTTAGCGCGAAGGTTGGCTTGTTGGATCAAGAACATGATATTAGCGTTATGAGCCTCTTTGATGATACGTTGGAATTTGTCAGCTGCGATAGCTGCTGTAGCAGTAGCTGCGTCAGCCAATTCGGAAGTAGCGATAACGCCTTCACCGATCTTTACATCCGGTAATTTAACAGTCTTGTTTTTGATCTTAGCGTCGAAAGTCAAATACAATTCTGACTTTTTCATCTCGGGTTTGTAAGTGAAAGAAGACTTCATAGTTACGTTAGCGCCTTCTTTTTGAGGGATTACTTGGTTGTTGCCTTTTACTTTCTCACCTTGGTAAGTGTAAGAAGTTCCCCAAGCTTCGCCACCCGGGTAACGCAATACCGGAGTCACAGTTACAACAGCTTTCTTGTTGAACCATTTTGCGGGGAATGTTGCGTTGATTGTTACAGGAACTTTGCCTCCGATAGCCTCTAGCGGCTGCGGCTCTGCTTTAATGTACTGTTCTGCCAACGGTTTCAACTTGTTTGAACAAGAAGAAAGAGTTAAAATGGCTGCCAATACGAAGAATGGCAATAAAAACTTTTTGTTCATAATCTTGATGTAAGTTTAAAATGTTACTATGTTAATATATTCACTTCCAAATTATCCCTTAGCCATTATCGTGCAAAACTAAAGTATTTTTTTGTTATGGATAGCAAAGAAGCGATAAAATCTTTTTAATTAATACTTATTAATGAATCCTAGGCTTGTTTTATACATAAAATATGGGTAGAATTATTGAAAAAATATGGCTGTGTACCTCTTGCCATTCTTTTCAATGGATGGTTTCCCAGAAGTCTTATTGTATATTTTTTGATTAAAATATAATCTTTTGTGTATAATGCTCCTCGCCATAGTGCACGGTTAGAAAGTAGACTCCAGATGTTAATTTTAGGAAATGGAGTGTAGCTTGCCTGTCCGTGATCTCTCCGTTTTCCGACACTTTTCCTTGTGCCGAGTGCAATGTATAAGTCGCTTTCTCTATTCCATCCGGCAAAACAAGGTGTACCATGCCTTTCTCCGGACCGAGATGAATGAGTACCTGCTCGTTCGCCTCGAGCTTTTCGTTGCTGACGGGGTTACCGTATTGAATGACGGGATCGATAAACAAGGAGGTGCTAAAACCTGCTTGCGTATATTCGGTAGCTTGTCTCCAGCCGTTTTTATCATGAACCCAAGCCGTATTCCGGGTCGTTTTGCCTTTGGGCAAATTGTAAGCGGAGAAATACGTGTTCTCCGGAACGCTCTTGAGCTTATAGCCGATGTAGAACTTTCCGCTGACGTTCACGGGCTTGGAGAAGTGGATATAACTTTCCTGTGACCGATTCAGGGATTTGGCAATCTCAATAAACGTATCGTCCAATATCGATTTATTGCTGTAGGTGGGTTGGAATGTCTCCGTATATATTAAAGTGGAAGGCTTTGAGTCGCCGCTGTAAACGGTAACTTCCACTTCCATTTGTTTGTAATTCGCTCCGGCAGGGGGTGTTACGAAATAAGCTCCGTATAAGGTACCCGGTTCGGCTACTTGGTAAGCTTCCGCATATTCTGTGATATTGGCGGGATTGTTTCCGAACAAATACGCTTTTTCAGACCCGGGGTAAAGCGTACATTCGGCGTTTTCTTGATTACCGGAGTCATAGATGTTGCTCAACCGGAAACAAGGGGCCGATTTATACGGATTGAGTCCCTCGCAAATCTTGGTCTCGTCATCGGACGGGTTCAGCCAATATTTGAGCTGTTTCTCGGGGGTATCGATCGTGTCCCAGGGTTTCATCAAAGAGAAGAAGTAATCATCCTTCGGGCTATTCTCGCTGGACTGCCCGCCGGATAACGCTCCGATAATCTCTCCGTCGGCATTGAATAAAGGAGATCCGGAGGAACCGCTGGCCGTATAACCTACTTCCCAAGTCTTGACATGCCAATGAGCGTCTTCGTAAAAAATCATGTTTGGGTCGGTCAAGGTAAAGGGAGCCAGTTCCTCATCGGATATACTGATTCGCTTTACTGAGTATTGGGGATGTTGGATGCACGTGTAGGGGGCAGGTCCTACCTCTTGTGCGTTCCAGCCCGCATAATAGGGCCTGTAATAAACCGGAGGTGTAGCGGTAAGTTCCAACAAGGCCATGTCTGCCATTTCATTAACCGCCTTGAAGTAAGTGGATGCGGTAGACATCTCTTCCGTTCCCCTTAGGATCGGGTCGCAGAAAGGGCTGTTGAAGTTGAAAAAGCAGACGATACTTCCGGCTATTTTCTCATAATCGGGGTTTTTCATCGTGAATTGCTTGTTCAGGCAATGGGAGGCGGTGAGTAGATAAGGCTTTCCGTCATTGTCCGTATTATTTATCAGGGTGCCCGTGCAGCCTACGCTTCCGTCTATGATCAAGAGAACGACGCTTTGCCCCCATTGGGCGTAATCGTTTGTCCCATCTTGATAACAAGCTAAGGGTGGGATTTTACCGATTTGTGAGGTGTTGTCTCCCGGTTCTAACCCCCGTAAGTTCCGGTAGCCATGGTTGACTTCCCCGACGGTCAGTCTTCCTTGGAAAGAGGCGTTGGCCGGTTCTTGATATTCAATGATCAGGCGATCTCCTCGGATGGGAGAGACCGGCAATAGGTTTAACTCCGAGTTGTTTAGGTGATTGAACGAGCCTAGTATCTGTGTCTGGTCTTCATTGTATAGGAAGAGCTGGGCGCCTTCCGGCAGTTCATATTCCGTGAAGAGCACGTTGATGGAAAGGGCTCCGGGCGAGTAGATGCCGAGTCTCCATACACGTGTCCCATCCGGCCCGGTGAAGGTGACCCCCGAGTTGTACCGGTTATAATTCGTCATGAATTTATAGGCGAAACGGAAACCGCTTCTCAGGTCACTCTCATTCAGTGAGTCGATACGCAATTCCTCTTGGACGTCGAACGAAGGCATTTCTTTAAACATCTGTCCGTTTGTACTTCGCATGAGCGATAGCGGAAGCGGGCGGCCTCCGTGGCTAACCTGCGCTTTCAGATTTCCTTGAAAACCGAGCATCGTTAGCAGGAATACAATGTATAAAGAGGTCAACTTTTTCATATCGGGCAAATATAACTATATTTCTTTACCCCATGATCTATATATCAAGTTTTTTCGCTAAGTTTGCCAATCGAAAAGTACGGACAAACTTAAATAAAATCAATATATAATTAAATTCTAAAGATATGGCAACACCTCCGTTTCACTATGAGCCGATGTTCCAAAAGGGACCGGACACAACAGAGTATTATTTGCTTACAAAAGATCATGTTTCCGTTTCTGAGTTTGAAGGAAAACCGATCCTGAAGGTCGCTAAAGAAGGTTTGACCGCTATGGCTAACGCCGCTTTCCGCGACGTATCTTTCATGCTTCGCCGTTCTCATAATGAGCAGGTCGCTAAGATCCTAAGCGATCCGGAAGCTACGGACAATGATAAGTACGTGGCTTTGACATTCCTTCGCAACGCCGAGGTAGCGGCTAAAGGCGTACTTCCTTTCTGCCAAGATACCGGTACGGCTATTATCCATGGCGAGAAGGGCCAGCAGGTCTGGACCGGCTATTGCGATGAGGAAGCGCTCTCTTTAGGTGTTTACAAGACCTATACGGAAGAGAACCTTCGTTATTCCCAGAACGCACCGCTTACGATGTACGACGAGGTTAATACGAAATGTAACTTGCCGGCCCAGATCGATATCGAGGCTACGGAAGGCATGGAGTATGAGTTCCTTTGCGTGACAAAGGGAGGTGGTTCCGCTAACAAGACGTATTTATACCAAGAGACCAAAGCAATCTTGAATCCGGGTACATTGGTTCCCTTCCTTGTAGAGAAGATCAAGACATTGGGTACGGCCGCTTGTCCTCCGTATCATATTGCGATCGTGATTGGCGGTACTTCCGCTGAGAAGAATTTATTGACGGTGAAGTTGGCTTCTACTCGTTTCTACGATAGCTTGCCTACGACCGGTAGCGAGGGTGGCCGCGCTTTCCGCGACGTGGAGTTGGAGAAAGAGGTATTGGCCGCTGCCCAGAATATTGGCTTGGGCGCTCAATTCGGTGGTAAATATCTGGCACATGATGTTCGCATCATCCGTTTGCCTCGGCACGGTGCTTCTTGCCCGGTAGGTTTGGGTGTAAGCTGCTCTGCGGACCGTAATATTAAATGTAAGATTAATAAGGAAGGTATCTGGATCGAGAAGTTGGATAGCCATCCCGGTGAATTGATTCCGGAGGAACTTCGCCAAGCGGGTGAGGGCGACGCTGTCAAGATTGACTTGAACCAACCGATGGCGGATATCTTGAAGGAATTGGATAAATATCCGGTATCTACTCGTTTGTCATTGAACGGAACGATCATCGTGGGCCGTGATATCGCTCACGCTAAACTGAAGGAGCGTTTGGATCGTGGCGAGGATCTTCCCCAATACATCAAGGATCATCCTATTTATTACGCGGGCCCGGCTAAGACTCCGGCAGGTATGGCTTGTGGCTCTATGGGCCCGACGACGGCGGGTCGTATGGACTCATACGTTGACTTGTTCCAGAGCCATGGCGGTAGCATGATCATGTTGGCGAAGGGTAACCGTAGCCAGCAAGTTACGGACGCTTGTAAGAACCACGGTGGTTTCTACCTAGGATCTATCGGTGGCCCCGCGGCTATCCTGGCTCAGAACAATATCAAGAGCATCGAGTGCGTGGAATATCCGGAATTGGGTATGGAAGCGATCTGGAAGATCGAGGTAGAGAACTTCCCTGCGTTTATCTTGGTAGATAACAAGGGTAATGACTTCTTCAAGCAGATCAAGCCTCGTTGCTGATTTCTTGATCGATAAAGATAAATGAAAAGCGGTATCCGGTAGCAGACTGGATACCGCTTTTTTATGGGTTGAAACTTGAAAGTTTGTGCAAATATTAATGAAACCATTACACTTTAATTTTTTATCTTTGTAATTTTAAGTGATAAAACAGATTTCCAATGCCTCGCATATACATCCTCTTGATGTCAGTCTTGATCTCGGCTTTTTATGCTTGCGATCATCGGGGGAAGCCTTACCCCGCTACCTTGTTGCGGATCGAATCCCTTGCGGATACGAATCCGGAGGAAGCCCGCCCTTTGTTGGATCGATTGCGGGATAGCCTTTCGTCCTTTGATGAGGAACAGCGTATGTATTATGACTTGCTCGACTTGAAGGTCAATGATAAGATGTATGTCCGGCATACTTCCGATTCCCTGATCAAGCGAATCACCGCTTTTTATGAGGTATATGGCGATCGGGATAAATTACTGGAGTCTTATTACTATATGGGACGTGTCTACCGGGATCTGAACGATGCTCCGGAAGCGTTGAAGTATTTCCAAAAGGCATTGGATGTGGCGGGGGATACGAAACGATATATATTGCTATCTAAGGTCTACTCGCAGATGGGGATGCTTTATGATTATCAGAATGTATATGAGGAGGCGATCCGTATGTATGAGAAAGTGGCCCAATATAAGTTATTAAAAGGGGATAGCACTAGCTTGTCTCTTGTGATGAGAGACATCGCACGGGTATATAAAGCTATTAATAGGAATGATAGCGCTGCTTTATATTATCAGAAGGCTGCTAATTTTGCGGAGAGGGGTGGAAAAAGGCGTCGTCATTCCGGTATCTTGACCGAATTAGGAGATCTTCACCAGGAAATGGGACTTTATGATAAGGCTTTGGAATGTTTGTTTGAATCATTAAAAGATTCCATTGACCGAAATATGTATCCAACTTATTCTACATTGGGACATATTTATTTAGAGGTGGGAAGATTGGACTCTGCCGACTACTATTTAAGGAGATGCTTGGATAGTCCTAATTTATATGTGAGAGACGCTATTTATGAGTACTTGTCGCTTTTGTATGAGCGTCGGTTGAATTATCGGGAGGCTATTCGCTATGTCCGTCTTGGCCAGCAAGTGCAAGATTCCATCCGCAAGATAACCGATTCGGAGGAAATCCGTAAAATGACCTCTTTGTATAATTATCAGAAGCGGGAAACTGAGAATGTACGGTTAAAGAGCGAGAATGACCGGATGCAGATTCGTATTTACCGGATATTATCCTTGTTCGGACTGGGGCTTTCGATAACCTTATTGTTTATATATAGACTGAGGCGACAGAAAGAGCGGTTGGCTAGGCAGTTTGAGGCGCTTCAGCGGGAAAAGCAAGAACAATATGAGAGAAGTTTTCAATATGTAGAAGCGAATAACGCGAAATTGAATGAATTGGGGACCTTACTATCTCAAGACTATGAAGATACAAATTCATTGCTTCATGTGCGAAAAGAACTTTTGCAAGTGACCAATGAGCAAATACAGTTGCGGCGTACCGAGCGTGATTTGTTAGAGTCGGATTTAAGGCATTCGGATATCTATATGAAATTCCATTCCACGAATGAGGCAGATCAGATAATCAGGGAAGAAGATTGGAATGCTTTACGGAAGGAGTTAGATAAGACATACAATAATTTTACGAATCGCTTATATCAGCTATACTCGGGAATGTCATTGATAGAACTCCGTATTTGTTACTTGATAAAGATATCAGTCAAGGTAACTGACATGGCAAAAATCTTGGGCCGCTCCAAACCCTCCGTATCCTCATCCCGTAAACGGCTTTATAAAAAAATAAAGGGAGAGGATGGAACCCCGAATGAACTGGATGAATTAATCACTGATCTTTAGCCTTATACGACTCTGCGAACAAAAAGCGAACAAAAAGCGAACAAAGTTTTAGCCCCGAATCCAACCTTATCGGATACTTTTGCAGTCAAAAAATGAATGGGATGAAAATTTTTATTTTTGACTTTATTGAGTTGTGTGGGGCTGTGCACACATGTGATGGCTGAAGAGAAGAAAGGGGATCGAGATGAAGAAGAAGATCGTTCTATTTCTCATGCTCCGGTAGAAGTGGAGATGCTAAATGATGAGGTAATGCTTCATTTTATGACCTCTATTGATGAGTTGTTGATACAGGTAGTAAATAGTAAAGGGGCGATAGTACATGAAGAGTTAATATCTATTACTATCCGGTAATTTTCAGGAATAATATAAAAGTATAGTAATGAAAGTATTGAGAGTTTCTTTGTTTTGTATTGTTTTGTTTCTGGTTGCGATCTCTTCTTTCTCGCAAGAGAGATTGATTTCATCCGGTTTATTGTTGAGTGGTGGCGCAGGAACATTGGATTACGAGTTTGTAGATGATTTGAAGCCTGATCGGCTTGGTGAATCTTTCGATGATACATATAACTATGATCTCCATTTGGGGTATCGTTTTCGTTTACGGCAGAATCATTGGTTGTTTTGGGACTTGGATGCTCTGTTGGGAATGAAAAGCATACAGAAGGGGAGATTATTGGATTTCAGTGAGATTTATACGCAATATCAAGTGGGAAAACGGCATTTGAATTATTATATAGCACTCTCACCTTCTCTCAATGCTTCTATCTATAAAGGATTATACGCAGGAGTGGGTGCTGAACCTACCGCTTATTTCTATCGGAGTATAGATAGCGGCATGGGATTCGATCTGCCCGTTACCTTGAAGATCGGTTACGATTTAGGCTGTGTCAGTATAGAGGGTTCCGCTAAAATAGGATTGTTGCGTCATTCCGTGGAGAACTTGTTGGAGAGGAACCGGAAGAAGGAATTCCTGCTATCGATTTATATTCCTCTTCGGAAGATCTTACCATAGATTCTTGTCTTTTATAAACAGAAAAGGAGGTGTGTCAAAAGTTCAATTGCAAATAGCAATTGGAGTTTTGACACACCCTATATATAATTATAAGAACTTATCTTAGTCTGTCTGTCTTTTTGTCTCCTAGGGAAACAAAAGTTTCTACATGGGAAAACAGAAGTTTCGTAAGGACGAAACTAAGGTTTCCTCATGAGGAAACAAATGTTTCCATAGCAGAAAACTTTTGTTTTATACCAAGAAAAACTATAAATATCAATTAATCAGTTTTTAGATGATATATGAAGCATGACCAAATAGATAGCTTGCCGGCTAAGCAATGTCTACGTCTTCTGCCGCTTTTTGAAAAAGATAGGACTAATAATGCGGTTGGCGAGTAGGGGACGGTGGTGTTTTGTGATTGAAAAGTAGTAAATGGTGGTAGATACGAGCCGATAGTGGTAGATGCTATTTATCTACCACCACTCGATAAATAACTTATGACCAATTGATTATAGCTATAGTTGTAGGTGTGGTAGATGATTTGATAAAAAAAATCCCGGATAGTGTTTAATCTACCCGGGATAATATATAATGTATAAGACCTTATCTTAGTCTCTGTACTCCCTGCGAGGTCCGCGATCACCACGATCCTGACGGGGACCACGGTCTCCACGATCACCACGGTCTGGACGAGGTCCGCGATCTCCTCTTTCTGGTCTTGGCGGACGTTCCTCGTAACCTTCCGGTTTCGGAAGCAATACCTTGCGGGAAAGTTTGAACTTGCCTGTTTTCGGATCGATATCAACCAACTTGACAGAAACCGTATCGCCTTCCTTCAAGCCGGCTTGCTCAACGGTCTCCAGACGTTTCCAATCGATCTCGGAAATGTGAAGCAAACCATCCTTGCCCGGCATGAACTCAACGAACGCGCCATAAGGCATGATAGAGGAAATCTTTCCTTCATAAACCTCTCCGATCTCAGGAACAGCCACGATACCTTTGATCGCCTTGACAGCCGCGTCGATCGTAGCCTTATTCGTGCCGGAGATCTCGATCTTTCCTACGCCGTCTACCTCATCGATAGATACCGTAGCTCCCGTTTTCTCTTGGATACCTTGGATGATCTTACCGCCCGGGCCGATTACCGCACCGATGAATTCTTTACCGATAATCATCGTCTCGATACGAGGTGCATGAGGTTTCAAATCCTCGCGAGCTTCCGGTTGAGCCTCCAAGATCTTGCCCAAGATATGCATACGGCCCTCTTTCGCTTGAGCCAAAGCATTCTCAAGGATCTCGTAAGACAAACCGTCTACCTTGATATCCATCTGAGTTGCCGTGATACCGTCTTTCGTACCCGTTACCTTGAAGTCCATATCACCCAAGTGATCCTCGTCGCCTAAGATATCAGACAAGATCGCATAGTTCGTACCCTTGTTCTCGGAGATCAATCCCATAGCGATACCGGATACCGGTTTCTTCATCGGGACACCTGCGTCTCTCAACGCCAAGGTACCGGCGCAAACCGTAGCCATAGAAGAAGAACCGTTAGACTCCAAGATATCGGAGATTACACGTACTACATACGGATAGTTGTCCGGGATCATACGTTTCAGCGCACGGTGAGCCAAGTTACCGTGTCCGATCTCACGACGGCCTACGCCACGTGTTGCTTTAGCCTCGCCTGTGGAGAACGGGGGGAAATTATAATGTAAAAGGAAACGCTCGTAACTATGATTCAATACGTCGTCTATCATTTTCTCGTCAGACTTCGTACCTAAAGTTACCGTTGATAAAGACTGGGTTTCACCACGTGTAAAGATAGCGGAACCGTGAGGACCCGGCAGGCAATCTGTCTCGATCCAGATCGGACGGATCTCGGTAGTCTTACGACCATCCAAACGCTTGCCCTCATCAAGGATGGCACGGCGCATAGCTTCTTTCTCTACATCGTGATAGTAGCGACCGATCATTTCCAGTTTCTCGTCCGTCAACTCCTCCTCGGAGAATTGAGCCTTGTATTCCTCTACGATTTTCTCGAATGCCTCGCTGCGTTCGTGTTTGCCGCTACCGGATGTGGCTACGGCGTAAGCCTTGGCGTAACATTTGTCGTGTACGTCCTTGCGCAACTCGTCATCGTTTACCTCGTGGCAATATTCACGTTTTACCAATTTGCCGCAAGCCTCGGATAACTCCAGCTGAGCCTTGCATTGTACCTTGATAGCCTCGTGAGCGACCTTGATAGCCTCAAGCATCTCAGATTCCTGAACCTCGTTCATCTCACCCTCAACCATCATGATGTTATCTATGGTAGCGGCAACCATGATGTCGATATCAGCTTTCTCCAATTCTGCGGAAGTCGGGTTGACGATGAATTTTCCATCCGTACGAGCTACACGAACCTCAGAGATCGGTCCGTTGAAAGGAATATCAGAGACAGCCAAAGCGGCGGAAGCGGCCAAACCTGCTAATGCGTCTGGCAAATCTTCGCCATCCGCAGAGAACAATATAATATTTACATATACCTCAGCATGGTAGTTGTCCGGGAAAAGAGGACGCAACGCACGGTCTACTAAACGAGATGTGAGGATTTCATAATCAGAAGCTTTTCCTTCTCTTTTTGTAAAACCTCCGGGGAAACGTCCAAAAGCGGAATATTTCTCTTTGTATTCTACTTGCAACGGCATGAAGTCAACACCCGGGTTCGCATCTTTAGCGGCACAAACAGTGGCGAGCAACACGGTGTTGTTCATACGAACGGTAACCGCTCCGTCTGCCTGTTTGGCCAATTTCCCGGTTTCGATGGTAATGGTTCTTCCATCACCTAACTCGATCGTCTTGTTAATTGGATTAAGCATAATCTTTTTTCTTATTTTTCTATCTGTCAAAAATTGGTGCAAATGTAATGAAAGTTTACCTGTAATTGCATGAAAATGAAAAGAAATAACAGTCTTAAAGCACTTTTTTTGAAAAAAGCCTTGAAGAAATACGGAATAATAGTGCCACAATTGTAAAATAATGTATATTTGCACCGAATTAGTAATATAGACAAACTGGAATAATGAAACAAATATCTACGAATTTACTCGCTGTGCTGTGTGTTATATTGCTTTTGTTCACGGCTTGTAAGAAGAATTCTGATTTTACGGTGGAAGGTGTGGTATCCGGCGCTGACGGCCAGATGATGTATCTGGAGAATGTAGGTGTGTCGACGGTAGAGTTGATCGATTCCGTAAAGCTGACGGCGGCGGGTAAATTCTGCTTTACGAAGCCTCGTCCGGCATTCCCTGATTTTTATCGCTTGCGCCTGAATAATCAATTGATAAACTTCTCGGTCGATTCTACGGAGACGATCTCGTTTGTGGCCGATGCCGGGACTTTCGCTACTTCTTATAGCGTGGAGGGTTCTGAGAATTGCAAGGCGATCAAGAATATTACCTTGGCTCAATTAGACGCTAACCAAGCGATCCATCGTTTACGGAAAGAGTTAGAGTCCGGACTAGTGGCGGATTCCGTATATTCCCGTCAGGTGCTCGAGGCCACCGAGGCCTATAAGGAGGTGGCTCATAAGTATATTTATTCCGCCCCGATGTCCGCTGCCGCTTACTTTGCTTTGTTCCAGCAAATTGACGGCTTGTTGTTTTTCGATTTGTATGACAAGAACGACTCGAAGGCTTATGGTGCCGTCGCCACCAGCTTTGATCATTATTATCCGGAAAGCCCTCGTGCTAAGCATCTGTATAACTTGGCTCTTCAATCTATAAAGGTGATTCGTAGCCAGCGCCCGATGGATTTGGATAAGGTGGAGAAGAAAGAGATTAGCTTCTTGGAAATCGAGTTGCCGGATATACATGGGGAAAACACGAAATTGTCTTCTGTCGCTACAGGCAAGGTGGTGTTGATCAACTTCACGGCCTATATGTCCGAATGGTCTCCTGCCTTGAATATGGAGTTTGGCGATTTATATACGAAGTATCACGACAAGGGTTTGGCGATTTATCAGATCTCTTTGGATAATGATCTCCACTTCTGGAAGAATGCCGCTTCTAATTTACCTTGGGCTTGCGTGCGTGATCCACAGTCGGTTTACTCCCAGGCCGCGGCGTTGTACAACGTGAAACAGCTTCCTGCGATCTTTATTTTGGATCGTCAGGGAAACTTGGTTAAACGGGTGGACGATGTGAAGAAACTTGAGGCTGACATCAAGTCCGTATTGTAAATTGTTCATGATTTAATTATCAGAATTATATGTTATAAAGCACTTTCGTAAACTTGTCTATCTTAGAAAGATGATCTAACTTTGCGAAGTCTTGAAATGATAAAAAAGGGGAGTTCCGGCCATATGACGTGGTCGGGATTCTTTTTTATTATGCAATAATCAATATTAATATAAAGAATAAGGAGGATTTAATATGGCTGTTAGTTATATGACAAAAGACGGCTACGATAAGATTTTAGCTGAAATCAACTATTTGGAGACTGTGAAGCGCCCTGAGATATCGGCTCAGATCGCTGAGGCGAGGGATAAGGGTGACTTATCCGAGAACGCCGAGTACGATGCCGCTAAAGAGGCTCAAGGTATCATGGAGGCTAAGCTTGCGCAGTTGAAAGGTTTGATCTCGAACGCCCGTCTGATCGATGAGAGTCGTGTGAAAACAGACGAGGTTCAGATTTTGAACAAGGTGAAAATTAAGAATACAAAGAATAACGCTGTCATGACCTATACGTTGGTATCGGATTCGGAGGCTAACCTAAAAGAGGGTAAGATTTCAGTAAGCACGCCGATCGCCCAAGGTTTGATGGGGAAGAAGGTGGGGGATGTCGTTGAGATCCGTGTGCCTTCTGGCTTGATGACATTTGAGATTATGGATATTTCAATTTAAAAAAGAAACGACGTATGGCAACTATTTTCAGTAGAATCGTGGCGGGTGAGATCCCTAGCCACAAGGTTGCGGAAGACGATGAGTTTTTTGCTTTCCTTGATATCAATCCGGTAGCCTTGGGGCATACCTTGGTAATTCCCAAGAAGGAGGTCGATTATATCTTTGATATCGATGATCCGATGCTGGGACGGATGGTCGCTTTCGCTAAGCGGGTAGCTCGTGCTCAAGAGACCGCTATCAAGTGTAAGCGTGTAGGATTAGCTGTTATGGGCTTGGAAGTGCCCCATGCGCATATCCATCTGATTCCTATCACGAAAGAGTCCGATATGTATTTCGGCGGGAAGAAACTAGCTGTAAGTCAAGAAGAGTTGGCTGAGATTGCCGCTAAGATTAGAAATGAATTTAAATAATTGAATATAATTTTTTAATTATAAAAAATTGGTTATATTTGTACCCGTTGTTTTATGCGTGACAATATCACGCAAAGGGAACAGCAAATCATTAATATGATTCATTAGTGGTTTTTACTCATAAATTTGTTAACCTTAGAAGAAAGGCCCCTCTGTGATAGAGCGGCCTTCTTTTTTAAACACACAATAAACATTTAAACTACTAAATTTATATCTTTATCTTACATCTCCGATAAGGTTAAGGGAGCCAAACGGCATGCCTGTTCCATCCGTGTACACCGCTCCAGTAATTATGCCAGTCATATAGCATACCGGATTGCTGGATATATACGCCGCATAATACAAAAGAGATAAGCCATAAGGCTAATAATATCCATCTTGCTTGCGTCGGTAAGGGGCGTACCTTGAACAATTGGCTGCAAATTGCGTATATCAAGGAGAATATGGGGATACCGATGAATAAGATTGTCCCTATACATCCCATGATTGCCATTGACAACGGTGCTCCGTTTATCAGGTCCACTCCGAACGGGGAGAGATTATAGATGAATCCAGCTTCCCCCATGAGCAACGCGAATGTTACGACTACCAGAATGAATACGACTAGTACTAGCGGTGGCAACAAGAAGATTCCGGCTAATATGATGAAAAACTTCAAGATGAAACCGATTACCAAGACGAAAACATCCGCCAGCTTTTGGAAAAAGTTTCTCGGCTTATCCGAGCTAATGAAGTCGTTCATGTTATTGCTGACTTTCTCGAATCCATCTGTCACGGTCTTTCCGATATTCTCCACCGTCACGCTTTGTCCGCGCATCTCGAGTTTCTCGGTCGCCGTGCGTGCCATTGGTACGATAATCCACAACAAGAAGTAAAGCGGAACTGTGATTCCATAGAAGAACATCAGAAGGAAAAATACGATACGTACGGCAGTCGGGTCCCAATCCATGTAGGCGGCGAAACCTCCGGCGACACCTCCCAGAATGCGGTTGTCCGGGTCACGCATCAAGCGTTTTTTGCTCGTCTGGGTATGAGTCTCCTGTTGTTGCGTACGGTAATTATCTTCGTGATCGGTGCTTTTCTCTTCCTCCTCGAAAATTTCTTCTGGCTTACCCATTCGTTTGATCACTTCCTCTACCTGCTCGATCGTGATGACTTCGTAGCCTAAGCGGACACGCTCGTTAAGAAGCTCCGAGATACGCATCTCGAAATCATCCATGATCTCATCCGAACCTTCTTCTTTGCGGAAGTGAATACGCAGGTTCGATAGATATTTGTCTAATAATTGGTATGCGTCTTCGTCAATGTGGAAAACTGTGCCTCCCAAATTAACAGTAAGTGTCTTCTTCATCACTCTTTCCTTTTAATTGTTTCTGATGTGGTTTATTGTATTATTTAGTTCCTGCCATGAGGTCTCCAGCTCGCCGAGGAATAGTTCTCCTTTCTCAGTCAGCTGGTAATACTTGCGTGGCGGTCCTTGCGTAGATTCTATCCACTGATAACTTAATAGCTCGCTATTCTTTAATCGGGTTAAAAGAGGATATAAAGTGCCTTCTACAACGATCAACTTCGCTTCTTGTAATTTCTGAATGATATCAGAGGTGTAAGCGGGTTCTTTTTTGAGAAGCAGGAGGATGCAATATTCCAGCGTCCCTTTCCTCATTTGTGATTTTACGTTCTCTGCATTCATCTCTCTTAATTTTATGCCACAAATGTATGTATTACATATGTACTATGCAATACATACTACTTTGAATTATCATTATTTAACTGAATGCTTGCACAAAAAGAGCAATTATGTGTAAAAAAAAGACTGGTTTCGTGTCTTTTAGAAGAGAAAAGCGTACTTTTGCGGTATCAATTCAAAATAAGGAATTATGATTTATTATCATTTCGCCGAGTTAATACACCGTCAGGCAGAAAAATATGGGAACCGTACAGCGTTGAAACATAGAGATAACGCTACCGGGAAATGGTTGAGGATTTCTTGGAGGGAGTTTTCTGATAAGGTTATGCTTACGGCCAAGGCGATGGCTGAGTTCGGGATAAAAGTACAAGAGAATATCGGGGTTTATTCCCAGAATATGCCTCAGTGTTTATATACGGACTTTGGTGCGTATGGCAACCGGGTGGTTTCCATCCCAATGTATGCGACGAATTCTCCGGGACAAATCGAGTACATCATCAATGACGCTAAGATCCACACGTTGTTCGTGGGTGAGCAATTGCAGTATAATAACGCTTTCAAGGTACAGAAGGACTCTGAGTATCTGGAGCGTCTGGTTGTCTTTGACCCGGCGGTCAAGATGAATCCGGAAGATAAGACGTCCATTTATTTTGATGATTTCTTGCGCTTGGGAGATAATGCGCATGCGGAGAGCACGGTAAAAATACGTATGACGGAAGCCCTTCCGGAGGATTTGGCTACCATTATATATACGTCCGGTACGACGGGAGAGTCGAAGGGAGTGATGCTTCCTCATTCCTGTTATTTGGAGGCGATGCGGATACATGATATCCGCCTGCCGATGGTAACGGATAAGGACTTGTCCATGAGTTTCTTGCCGATGACTCATATTTTTGAGAAAGCTTGGTGCTATTATTGTCTTCACAAAGGGGTTACGATCGCTATCAACCAAGACCCGAAAATGATCCAGAAGACATTGCCTGAGGTTCATCCTACGTTGATGTGTAACGTACCTCGTTTTTGGGAGAAGGTATATGCTGGCGTACATGAGAAGATCAATTCTTCTTCTCCTTCCATGAAGAAGATTTTCTTGGATGCGATCGAGACGGGGCGGAAGTATAATCTGGAGTATAAGAATAAAGGTATTCCGGCCCCGTGTGGTTTGAAGTTGAAGTTTCAATTTTACAATAAAACGGTTTTCACCTTATTGAAGAAGGTATTGGGTATTGAGCGTGGACGGCTTTTCCCGGTGGCGGGAGCTCCTTTGTCGGATGCGATTAATGAATTCTTGCAGTCCGTGAATATCCCGATTGTTTATGGTTATGGATTGAGTGAGACGACGGCTACGGTATGTTTCTATCCTGAGATCGGATTCCAGTTTGGCTCTATCGGCGAGGTAATGCCGGGTGTTCAGGTGAGAATAGATCCGGCGAATAATGAGATCTTGGTGAAAGGCAAGACCGTGATGTCCGGATATTATAATAAACCGGAGGAGACGAAGAAGGCTTTCACCGAAGATGCTTTCTTCCGTACCGGTGACGCTGGTCGTTTGGAAGGCAATACGCTATTCTTCACGGAGCGTATCAAGGATTTATATAAGACTTCAAACGGAAAATACATTGCCCCGCAAGCGATCGAGATGCTGATGAGCGGTGATAATTATATCGAGCAAATTGCGGTTATCGGCGATCAACGTAAGTTCGTGAGCGCTTTGATCGTGCCTGCTTATCCTTTGTTGGAAAAGTACGCCGAGGAAAAAGGTATCTCATTTGAGAGCCGGGAGGAGTTGGTGAATAACAAGGATATCGTTCGTTTCATCGAGGCTAGGATGGAGGAGCACCAAAAGAATTTGGCTTCTTATGAGAAGATCAAGCGCTTTACGTTGTTGCCGGAAGCTTTTATGATGGGATGTGAGCTGACGGATACGCTTAAGTTGCGTCGTCCGGTCGTATTGCAGAAGTACGCCGCTCAGATAGAGGCGATGTACGAGGAATAACGAGTTTGTCGGCTATCAACTATTTTGTATCTTTGTGGTAAATTTTTAAAAAAGAATATATGATTACATCAGACCAACTACATGACGTGTTGGAGCGCGATAAGGCGCTGAGGGGGTATCTTTGACATCGATGGCAAAACCATTCAGTTAGAAGAGGAGGAGCTACGTACGCAAGACCCCGGTTTCTGGGAAGACGCTAAACGTGCGGAAGTCCAGATGAAGAAAGTAAAGGAGCTAAAGAAATGGATCGAGCTTTACGGAGAGGTACATGCGGCGGCTGAAGAGCTAGAGCTGGCTTACGAATATGTAAAAGAAGAGATTATCACCGAGGAGGAGGTGGATGCGGCCTATAAGAAGGCTCTTCATTTACTGGAAGACTTGGAGTTTCGTAATATGCTTCGTGATGAGGCCGATCAAATGAGTTGCGTGCTCAAGATCAACTCGGGTGCCGGTGGTACCGAGAGCCAAGATTGGGCTTCCATGTTGATGCGTATGTATCAGCGTTGGGCTGAGAATAACGGTTATAAGATCTCTATCGCCAACTATCAGGAAGGGGATGAGGCTGGTATCAAGACCGTGACTTTCAATATTGAGGGCGATTATGCCTATGGCTATCTAAAGAGTGAGAATGGCGTGCATCGTTTGGTACGTGTATCTCCTTACAACGCCCAAGGTAAACGAATGACCTCTTTTGCCTCCGTATTCGTTACCCCGTTGGTGGATGATACGATCGAGGTAAAGGTAGAGACGGCGGCTATCTCTTGGGATACGTTTCGTTCGGGCGGTGCCGGAGGACAGAATGTGAACAAGGTGGAATCCGGAGTTCGCTTGCGTTATCAGTTCAAGGACCCATATACTGGTGAGGAAGAAGAGATCTTGATCGAGAATACCGAGACGCGCGATCAACCCAAGAACCGTGAGAACGCTATGCGTCAATTGCGTTCCATCCTTTACGATAAGGAGTTGCAGCATCGTATGGCCGAGCAGGCTAAGGTGGAGGCCGGAAAGAAAAAGATCGAATGGGGTTCACAGATCCGTAGTTACGTATTCGATGACCGTCGTGTGAAAGATCATCGTACGAATTACCAGACTTCCGACGTGAACGGTGTGATGGACGGAAAGATTGACGATTTCATCAAAGCATACTTGATGGAGTTTGCTGGAGAAGAAAGTGCGGAAAAATAAGTTTTTCCCTTTAACATTTGCATATCTCGATAATAAATCGTAATATTGCACCCGATTTCAGAGCCTAGCTCTGAACAGGTCCTATAGCTCAGTTGGTTAGAGCACCTGACTCATAATCAGGGAGTCCTTGGTTCAAGCCCAAGTGGGACCACGATGGATGGTCGCTAAATAGCTGATATTACGTTATTTAGCGATTTTTATTTTGCTTGATATGTGCAAAATGTGCCCACATTGTGGGGTCAGTCCGAAAACCCTGTGGATATGTTATGTTAATACGCACAAGAGAGCTATCTTTGCGTTCAAATTAAAATTATCTGCCCAATGCCTTCCAATCGCAACCCGCATAAGTTACTACGAGTCGTCTTCCCCGAGGTTTTAATGGAGTATTTCGAGATCTCCGGCTGGCATGACGACTCTGTCAAAATCGAAGTCTGGCTTGATGAAAAACACTACATGGAACGTTCAGATTACAAGAGTGGAACTGTGATCTCACATGGTTTTACTGATGGGAAAGTGATTCAGGACTTTCCTCTGCGCGGTAAACCTGTTTATCCCCACGTAAGACGTCGTCGCTGGTATGACAAAGCTGCCGGGGAAACTTTTTCCTATACCTACGATGATCTTGCGGCCGAAGGGACGAAACTCACTCCTGAGTTCGTTGCTTTTTTTAAAGAATAAGATTGAAACCACCGCCGCCACCAGCATAAGCCCCATAGCGGATGCTTATGGGGTAAAGGGGAAACTGTTAACTTCACA